>CAVYOT010000029.1:0-88925 GCA_963770115.1 uncultured Actinomycetota bacterium | reverse complement strand
CGTCGTCTCCCCCGACTCCGGACGCGTTCGCCTTGCCGAGCGGTGGGCCGAGGCGCTGGGCGGCACCCCGGTCGCGTTCATCCACAAGACCCGTGACCCGCGCAGGCCCAATGAGGCACGCGCCAACCGCGTCGTCGGTGAGATCCACGGGCGGCTGTGCGTCGTCATCGACGACATGATCGACACCGGTAGCACCATCGCGAAGGCCGCGCAGGCGCTGCTCGCCCAGGGCGCCAAGGACGTGGTGGTGGCCGCGACGCACGGGGTGCTCTCCGGGCAGGCGCGCGAGCGCCTGGCCACGTGCGGCGCCCGCGAGGTGATCTTCACCGACACCCTGCCGATCCCGGACGAGAAGCGCTTCCCCGCGATGTCGGTGATCCCGATCGCCCCGCTGCTGGCCGAGGCCATCCACCAGGTGTTCGAGGACGGCTCGGTCACGAGCCTCTTCGACGGGAACGCGTAACGGCCCTCAGGCCTCGAACTTGTAGCCCAGTCCGCGCACGGTCACGAGGTGCTTTGGTGCGCCGGGATCGGCCTCGACCTTGGCACGCAGCCGCTTGACGTGCACGTCGAGCGTCTTCGTGTCGCCGACGTAGTCAGCTCCCCACACCCGGTCGATCAGCTGTCCGCGGGTCAGCACCCGGCCGACGTTGCGCAGCAGGTACTCCAGGAGGTCGAACTCCTTGAGCGGGAGCGCGACGCCCGTGCCGTTGACGCTCACGACGTGCCGCTCCACGTCCATCCGCACCGGCCCGGCCTCCAACACGTCCGGCACGCCGTCGCCGTCGCCGCCGCCCTCGCCGCCGCGGCGCAGCACCGCGCGCACCCTGGCGATGAGCTCGCGGGCCGAGTAGGGCTTGGTGACGTAGTCGTCGGCGCCCAGTTCGAGCCCGACCACCTTGTCGATCTCACTGTCCCGTGCCGTTACCATGATCACCGGGACGGCCGAGCGGGTGCGCAGCGCCCTGCAGACGTCGGTGCCGCTCATGCCGGGGAGCATCAGGTCGAGCAGCACGATGTCGGCGCCGTTGCGGTCGAACTCCTCCAACGCGTCCTGTCCGGTGGCGGCAACGGCCGTGGTGAAGCCCTCCTTGCGCAGCAGGAAGGCGAGCGGGTCGGCGAAGGACTCCTCGTCCTCGACGATCAGCACCCTGGTCATGTCGTTCCTCCGAGGTGGGCCGGGCTGTTGTCGGTGGACGGCTGCGCGACGAGCAGGGGCAGGCGCATGGTGAACGTCGATCCCGTGCCGGGCCTGCTCCACAGCCGCACCTCGCCGCCGTGGTTGGCCAGGACGTGCTTGACGATCGCCAGCCCCAGCCCGGTGCCCCCGGTGGCTCGCGAGCGGGCCGGGTCGACCCGGAAGAAGCGCTCGAACACCCGCTGCTGATGCTCCAGGGCGATGCCGATGCCGCGGTCGGTCACGGCGATCTCGACGGTGTCGCCGACCCGCCTGCGCGAGACCGAGACCGGCGTCTCGGCGGACGAATAGGCGATCGCGTTCTCGATGAGGTTGCCCAGAGCGGTGACGAGCAGCGTCTGGTCGCCCTCGACCTCCAGCCCGGTCGGCCGGTCGACGACGATCTCGATCCGCGCCGCCTCGGCGGACAGCCGCGTGCGGGCCAGCGCCTCGGTGACCACCTCGTCAACGTCCACGACCGACAGCTCCGGCAGCCCTTCCGCGCCGGTGAGCCGGGACAGCGCGATCAGCTCGGTCACGAGGTTGCCCAGCCGGTTGGCCTCGCTCACGATCTTGGTTCCGAACCGGCGCACCTCGTCGGGGTCGTCGGCGGCGTCGAGTACGGCCTCGGCGAGGAGCCCGACGGCGCCGACGGGCGTCTTGAGCTCGTGGCTGACGTTGGCGACGAAGTCGCGCCGCGTCGCCTCCAGCCGCACCGCGTCGGACGTGTCGGCCGCCTCGACCATGGCGTAGCCGTCGCCGAGCGGGCGCACGTGCGCCAACACCGCGGCCGGGCGGCGGCCGCGCTGGTCCAGCGGGGAGAGGTCGACGGCAACGGGAAGACCCTGCTCGCGCACCTCGGCGCAGGCGGCGGCGGCCCGTGCGTCGGGCTTGTCGTCTTCGACGACGCCCAGCTCGCGGGCGCGCGCGTTGCTCAGCACGGCCTGGCCGCTGCGATCGACGACCACGAGGCCCTCGCCGGTGGAATAGAACACCCGCTCCAGGAGATCGCCGATCGTCGGGCCGGGCGCAGGCGGCTCCGCCACCGGGGCGACCTCGACCGCGCCGCGTCGCCATCGGCGGCCGATCACGATGCCCGCGACGAGGGCGAGCGCCGCGATCAGCGCACAGACCACACCGGTCATGGCGTCATGGTAGGCAGACCGACCATGTCCTCCGCCAGTTCACCACGCCCGTCGTGACGGCCGTGACGTCGCGGAACGGCACTGTTCGGCCGTCGTTCACGCGGCGTTCCCCCAGCGGGGCTAGCGGCCCTGCGCGGCAACGGCGGCGATGGCGTCCTTCGCCGCGTCCGGGTCGAGGTAGACGCCGCCCGCGACGGTGGGGCGCAGGTCGTCGTCGAGGTCGTAGCGCAACGGGATGCCGGTGGGGATGTTCAGGCCCGCGATGGCCTCGTCGGAGATCCCGTCGAGGTGCTTGACGAGCGCGCGGAGCGAGTTGCCGTGCGCGGCCAGCAGCACGAGGCCCCCCGCGCGGATGTCGGGCACGATGGCCGATTCCCAGTACGGCAGGAAGCGTGCGACGACGTCGGCGAGGCACTCGGTGGCGGGCATCGCGGCGCCCAGGTCGGCGTAGCGGGGGTCGCCGTCCTGGGAGAACTCCGACCCGGCCTCGATCGGCGGCGGCGGCACGTCGTACGAACGGCGCCACAGCATGAACTGCTCCTCGCCGAACGCCTCAGAGGTCTGCTTCTTGTTCTTGCCCTGCAGCCCGCCGTAGTGGCGCTCGTTGAGCCGCCAGTCGCGACGGACCGGGATCCAATGCCGGTCACACACGTCCAGGGCGAGGTTGGCGGTGGAGATCGCCCGGCGCAGCAGCGAGGTGTGCACGACGTCGGGGAGCAGCCCTTCGGCCCGCAGCAGCTCGCCGCCGCGGCGGGCCTCCTGCTCGCCGGTCTCCGACAACGGGACGTCCACCCACCCGGTGAACCGGTTCTCGGCGTTCCACACGCTCTGGCCGTGACGCAGCAGCACGAGGGTTCCCATAGGTGTCACTCTGCCGGCGTCAGCGCGGCGGCCGCACACGCGCCGGGTGCATCGGTGGCGGTGAGCCCGCCCAGCACGGTGCCGAGGATCTCCCGCAGCTGGTGGACCTGCTCCGCGGTGAGCCGGTCGAAGACGTGCCTGCGGACGGCGCGCACATGGCCGGGGGCGGCCTCGGCCAGCGCGGCGAACCCGGCGTCGGTGAGCTGGGCGAGGGTGCTGCGCCGGTCGTCGGGGCACGGCGAGCGGCGAACCCAGCCGTTGTGCTCCAGCCTGCTCACGGCGTGGGAGAGGCGGCTCTGCGAGCTCTGCGTGACCGCGGCGAGGTCGCTCATCCGGAGCGTGCGGCCGGGGACGTCGGACAGCATGGCGAGGATGAGGTAGTAGGCCATCGGCATGTTGGACTCGCGCTGGAGCTGACGGTCGAGCGCTCCGTCGAGGAGGCTGGTCGTGGCGACGTAGACGAGCCACGTCTGCAGCTCATCCGGCGTCAGCCAGCGCACGTTCGACTCCGTCACAGGCGTATCATACGGTTGAAGATAGTTGAACCTTCATCTGTTACGTGCGGAGTCATCGTCCGCACCACCTCGGAGGTCACCATGCCCGTCCAGCGCCTGAACCATGCCGTGCTCTATGTCCGCGAGGTCGACCGGAGCGTCGCCTTCTACACCGAGGCCCTCGGCTTCCGGGTTGTCACGGCGATCCCGGGGCAGGCGGCGTTCCTGCAGGCCGCCGACTCCACCAACGACCACGACCTGGGCCTGTTCGCGATCGGCGAGCGCGCGGGCGACTCCACCGCGGGCCGGTCGACCGTGGGCCTCTACCATCTCGCCTGGGAGGTCGACACCCTCGCCGAGCTCCAGCGGATCCGCGGGGTCCTGGCCGAGCACGGCGCGCTCGTCGGCGCCTCGGACCACGGTTCCACGAAGGCGCTCTACGCGAAGGACCCCGACGGCATCGAGTTCGAGGTGAGCTGGCTCGTCCCGGCCGACCTGCTCGACCCGCAGCCGCGCGTCGGCACCTGGCCGCTGCAGCTCGAGCGGGAGATCGAACGCTATGGCGCCGAGACCCGCGGCGGCATCGGCGTGTCGGTGCCGACCACCTGACCACCTCGGGGATCGCCGATGGCGACGGATGCGGTCCCTCGCCGATTGGTCGCACGTATCCGCAGTTGTACGCTCGGTTGCCCTGACCAGATCTGACCGAGCCCGATGGGGCTGCAGGACCCAAACCCAGCGAGGAAGCCGATGACGGCAAGTGCCGCCGGGACCCTCGAGCACGACGCGTTGTTCTACACGGATGCGGCGAGCTACCGGTCCGGATGCCTGGAGTTTGTGCGCACTGGCCTGGACCAGGACGAGCCGGTGCTGGTCGCCGTGCCGCAGCCCGGGCTCGGGCTGATGCGGTCCGCGCTGACGCCCGCCGAGGCCGCGCTGGTCCGCACGAGGGACATGTCGGTCGCGGGCCGCAACCCCGGTCGCATCATCGGCACGGTGCTCACCGCGTTCGTCCGGGAGCACGCCCCGCGTCGCGTGCGGATCATCGGCGAGCCGATCTGGGCAGGGCGCACGGACGACGAGTACCCGGCCTGCGCCGAGCACGAGGCGCTGATCAACGTGGCGTTGGCCGACGCGCCCGCCTACATCCTGTGCCCGTACGACGTGCGGCGGCTCGGCCGCGACTGGCTCACCGATGCCACCCGCACCCACCCCACTCTGGCCGCGGGCGGCGACCGCTGGGACAGCCCGGCCTACACCGACCCCGTCGCCGTCGCCGCGTGGTTCGACCGGCCGCCCGCGCCCGCTCCGCCGGAGGCCGACGTGCTCGTGATCGCGCCGACCACCGGACCGAGCGCCGCCCGGCGCTTCGTGCACGACTACGCCACCCGGGTGGGCATGACGCCGGATCGCGTCAAGGATCTTCGCACGGCGGTGCAGGAGCTCGTCGTCAACACGCTCGTCCACGCGGGCGGATCCGGCCTGCTGATGATCTGGACGTCCGGGCGGCAGGTCGTCTGCCAGGTGCAGGACGGCGGCCGGATCGCCGATCCCCTGGTTGGGCGCCGCCCGCCCGCGCCGCCCGCCGTCGGGCACGGCCTGTTCACCGTCCACCAGGTGTGCGACCTCGTGCGCGTCCACCGCCGCCGCGACGGCACCCTCGTCCGCATCCACGTGAACTTCGACTGACCCCCCACACGGTGAGTCCCGCGATTCGCCACGGTGAGTCCCGGATTCCCGCACGGTGAGTCCCCCGTCTGCCCACGGTGAGTCCCGCATCTCGACACGGCGACTTCGTCAGCTGTGCGCGGCACGGGCCGCGCAACCAAGCTCGTTGCCGGGCCCGTGTCCGCGGGCGCGCAATCCGAGCAGGGGCGAGTGCACGGCCGGGTGAGGCACCACCGGCATCCGGTCGGTCCGTCAACGACGGACGCGGGCGTGTGGGTCAGGCGTCCCCGACGCGATAGCCGCCCGTCGCGGAGAAGCGGGCCGTGACGGTGAACCGGTCAGCCCGCACGAGCGTCTGCCGCCACTCGACGGGCACGTCGTCCGCGCAGCCCAACCGGTCGATCGCCAACGCCGCCACGCCGGGCCCGATACCCAGCAGCAGGCGCTGCGCGGCGTCGGGCACGATCGCGCGGATCACCTCGCTGCCCCCGGTGACGCGCACCCCGCACCGCTCGGCGTACACGGTGTAGAGCGCGGTACGGCTGAAATCGACGTCCAGGAGCGGCGCGGCCAACCGCTCGGGCAGCCACACGCGGTCCACCGCCAACGGCTCGGCGTCGGCCAGCCGCAGCCGCTCCAGGTGGACGAGCGGGGTGGACTCCTCCAGCCCCAACCGGGCGGCCACCACCCCGTCCGCGCGGACGTCGAGCGTGCGGACCACGCTGCGCTGGACCCGTCCCGTCGCCTCGACCGCGGTGAACAGGCTGTAGATCTCCCCGAGCGGCTGCTCGATCGGCGACGGCTCGGCCCGCCGGGGCGTACGCCCCCGGCCCGCGATGACCAGCCCCTCCTCGCGCAGCCGCCGGACGGCCTCACGGACGGTGTGACGGCTCACCCCGTATTGGGCCACGAGCGCGAGCTCACCGGGGAAGGCGGCGGCGAACTCGTCCTGGTCCAAGCGTCGGCGCAGATCCGCGAGCAGCTGCTCCCAGAGCGGCGTCGGCCGCGATCGGTCGAGCGCCTCTGCGGACATGCTGCTCAGTGGCCCGCGGTGGCCCGCAGGCTGCCGGTGAGGACGTGCAGGGTGGTGCGCAGGGCGTCGATCTCGGCCGGGCTCATCCCGGTGGCCGCGCCCATCTCGTGCTGGACGTCCACGGCCCGTGCCTCCAACGCGCGGCCGCGGGCGGTCAGCCCGACGAGCACGGAGCGCTCGTCGTCGGTCTGCCGGGTGCGCGTGATGAGACCGGTCGCCTCCAACCGCTTCAGCAACGGCGACAGCGTGCCCGTCTCCAGCTGCAAGGCGTGCCCGACGCCGGTGACGGACGTGTTCCCCCGCTCCCACAGCACCAGCAGGACGAGGAACTGCGGGTAGGTCAGGCCCAACGCGTCGAGCATCGGCCGGTAACAGCTCGTCATGGCGCGCGACGCGGTGTAAAGGGCGAAACACAGTTGCTCGTCGAGGGCTGTCGCGCGTACCCGCTCCGCCTGTGTCATGGACCAACCGTATTCCGATGTGCACGGGGAGCGCATTCCGACATCCTCACCGAATGGACGACCCCGCAGCGCGACCGTCTCCGGGTCGCCGACACGGCTCTCGATGATCGATCCGCCGGACGCGGTGCGGCAGTTCGCCGAGCACCTGGGCGTACCGGGCGGCACGTGGCCTGCCCGGCGGCCCGCGCTCGTGGCCGAGCTGGAACCGGACTGGTCGATCACCGTTGTGAGCCCTCCGCTCGCGGGCGCGACGCGGTCGTTCGTGGCGCGTGTGCGGACGGCGGACGGTTCGGCGGCCGTGCCCGACCCGACCGGGCCCGTCGTAGACCTCCTCGTCCCAGCGTGTGAGGTCGAACCGCCCGTCGGTCGTCGTCATGGTGGAATCGTGGCGTGCAGCAGGCCTGGCGGGCTTGGACTTGCCCGTCTCATGGCAGGCTGCGGGACAACCTCATCGACGAGCCGGAGGAGCCACCATGCCGCAGCAGGTCCGCGGGGTCGTCGCGCACAGCAAGGGCGCGCCGGTCGCGGTCGAGACGATCATCATTCCGGACCCTGGCCCGGGCGAGGCCGTCGTCAAGGTCCAGGCCTGCGGGGTCTGCCACACCGACCTGCACTACCGCGAGGGCGGGATCAACGACGAGTTCCCGTTCCTGCTCGGGCACGAGGCGGCCGGGGTCGTCGAGGCGGTCGGCGCGGGCGTCACCGATGTCGCGCCGGGCGATTACGTCATCCTCAACTGGCGCGCGGTCGACGGCACCTGCCGGGCCTGTCGCCGCGGCCAGCCCTGGTACTGCTTCTCCACGCACAACGCCGCCCAGAAGATGACCCTGGAGTCGGGCCAGGAGCTCTCGCCCGCGCTCGGCATCGGCGCGTTCGTCGAGAAGACGCTCGTCCACGCCGGGCAGTGCACGAAGGTGAACCCGGAGGTGCCGCCGGAGGTCGCGGGGCTGCTGGGCTGCGGCGTCATGGCGGGCATCGGTGCGGCGATCAACACCGGCGGGGTCGGGCGCGGCGACTCGATCGCGGTCATCGGCTGCGGCGGCGTCGGCGACGGTGCGATCGCGGGCGCCCGCCTCGCCGGGGCGACGACGATCATCGCGATCGACACCGACGACCAGAAGCTCGCCTGGGCCAAGGAGTTCGGGGCCACGCACACGGTCAACGCGCGCGAGCGCGACATCGTCGAGGCCGTGCAGGAGCTGACCGACGGCAACGGCGCCAACGTCGTGGTCGACGCGGTCGGGCGCCCCGAGACGTTCAAGCAGGCCTTCTACGCCCGCGACCTCGCGGGCACGGTCGTGCTGGTCGGCGTCCCCACCCCGGACATGAAGATCGAGCTGCCGCTGATCGACGTCTTCGGCCGCGGCGGTGCCACCAAGTCGTCCTGGTATGGCGACTGCCTGCCCAGCCGGGACTTCCCGATGCTCGTCGACCTGCATCTCCAGGGCCGCCTGCCGCTGGACAAGTTCGTGTCCGAGACGATTCCGCTCGACGGGGTCGAGGCCGCGTTCGAGAAGATGCACAAGGGCGAGGTGCTGCGTTCGGTCGTGGTCTTCTGATGACTGCCAGAACGCCGGGTGTCGACCATCTCGTCACGTCGGGCACATTCTCCCTCGACGGCGGCACCTGGGACGTCGACAACAACGTGTGGCTGGTCGGCGACGACCGCGAGGTGATCGTGATCGACGCCGCGCACGACGCCGATGCGATCGCCGCGGCCGTCGGGGACCGGCGCGTCGTGGCGATCGCATGCACCCACGCCCACGACGACCACGTCAACCAGGCCCCCGCGCTGGCCGACCGCTTCGGGGCGCCGATCCTGCTCAGTCCCGCCGAGGCGCCCCTGTGGGACATGACCTGGCCCGACCGCAAGCCCGACGGCGAGATTCCGGCCGTGCTCAGCGCGGCGGGCATCGAGCTGCGGGCGCTCGTGACCCCCGGCCACTCCCCCGGTTCGACCTGCTTCTACGCACCCGAGCTGGGCACCGTGTTCAGCGGCGACACCCTGTTCAACGGTGGGCCCGGCGCGACCGGACGCTCGTTCTCGTCGTTCGACACGATCATCGACTCGATCCGCTCGACGCTGCTCGCGCTTCCCGCCGACACGACGGTCCGCACGGGTCATGGCGACCCGACGAGCATCGGCGCCGAGGCCCCGCACCTCGAGGAGTGGATCGCGCGCGGCCACTGATCGGTCGTGAGGGTCAGGCGCGGCTGAGCGCCACGACCGGGATCGTGCGCTCGGTGGCTTTCTCGTGGTCGGCGAAGAACGGGTAGTTCTCCTTGATCATGGTCCACACGCGATCCCGGTCGGCGCCCTCGGTCGGGGCGGCGAGGGCCGGATAGGACTCGTCGCCGATCTCGACGGTGACGTGCGGGTCGGCCACGAGGTTGAGGTACCAGTCCGGGTGCGTCGGGGCGCCGATGTTCGAGGCGATGACCAGCACGCGGTCGCCGTCCCGGTGGAACATCATCGGCGTCGTGCGGGGCTCGCCGGAGCGGCGGCCGGTGGTGGTGAGCAGCACCAGCCGGTCGCGCTGCATGCCGTCGATCGGTCCGCCCGCGCGGAACTCGGCGATCACCCTGCGGTTGGTCTCCTGGATGTCCATGCCGCTCCCCTCGAGGCCGTTGATCAGCGCGCGGGCAGTCTGCCACCCCGGCGGTCATCGGCAGGGGCGCCACACGCGGGTCTCGGTCACGACGGCCGTCACGAGGTCGGCCGGGGTCACGTCGAAGGCGGGGTTCCAGGCCGGGCCGCCAGGGAGCACCTCGTCCGGGGGGCGGTCCTCGATCACGATCGCGTCCCCGGCCGGGGTATCGGCGTCTACTGTGGACTCCGGGCAGGCCACGACGAACGGGACGCCCGCCCTGGCCGCCGCGAGGGCCAGCGGATAGGTACCGATCTTGTTGGCGACGTCGCCGTTGGCCGCAACCCGGTCGGCGCCGACGACGACCGCGTCCACGAGGCCGCGCGCGATCACCGAAGGCCCGGCGCCGTCGACGACCACGCGATGCTCGATGCCCAGCGCCGCCATCTCGACGGCGGTGATCCGTGCGCCCTGGAGCAGCGGGCGCGTCTCGTCGGCCACGACCAGCGCGACCCGGCCCGCAGCGTGCAGCGACCGGACGACGCCCAGCGCCGTGCCCCACTCGACGCACGCCAGCGCGCCCGCGTTGCAGTGCGTCGACAGGCGCAGCGGCCCCGGCCCACAGAGCTCGCCCAGGAGCGCGGCGCCGCGGTCGCCGATGGCGTGGCAGGCGGCGATGTCCTCGTCCCGCACGGCCAGCGCGGCCGCCAGCACGGCGTCGGGGCCCGCCGGTGCGGCGGCCAGCGCGCGACGCACACCCACGGCGAGGTTGACGGCGGTCGGGCGGGCGGTCGCGATCCGGTCGGCGGCCTCCTCGAGCTGCGGCCCGGAGAGGGTGCGTGCGGCCAGTGCCACGCCGAACGCCCCGGCAACGCCCAGCGCGGGCGCGCCGCGCACGACGAGCCTGCGGATCGCGTCGACCAGCGTGTCGACGTCGTCGATCACGACCGTGCCGATCGCGGGCAGCGCGGTCTGGTCGACCAGAACGATCCGGCCGTCGACCCAGTCGATCGTGCGGGGCAGCACGCCCCCAGCCTAGAACCCGCCCGGCGGCGCGGACGCCGCTGTGATCACCGGCTGGGTGCGATGGGCGGCCAGAACCGGCCGCCTTTGCGCCGAGGCGACGATCAACCGCGCACGGGGCGCGGGGTCGGCGCCTGCCGGGCGAGCGGGTGGGCGTCGGCGCCTGCGGTCCGGCGGCGCGGCGGGTGCGGCGACCGGGGCAGCCGGCGCGCGGCGGGTGCGGTGATCGGGGCCGGTGCGCGTGGCTGGGGGCTCGGGGAGACGACGGGGCGGGCGCGGCGCAGTAGCGTGCGAGAGCGTGTGGCCCGACGCCGACCACCCGGCCGATCCCTACCCCGGTGCTGTTCCCCCGGTCTCGTACGTGCACGTCGCGGAGGTCGCGCACCCCGTGCGGGAGTGGGCCGTCGAGGGCGTTCCGCTGGACGTGTGGCTGCGCGGCCGGGGCGGGGCGCCGCTCGCCGCCCGCCTGCCCGTGCTCTCCTACGGCTCCAACCGCTGCCCCTCGAAGATCACCTGGCTGCGGCGGACGCTGGGACTGGGGGCCGATCCGGTGGTGGTGGTGCGAGCCCGGACGACGGGGGTCGCGGCCGTCTGGGCGGCCGGTCTGCGCGCCCGCGACGGCGCCCGTCCCGCGGTGCTCGCCGCCGCACCCGACGCGGCCGAGGACCACGCGGTCTGGCTGGCCACCCCCGCACAGATCGCGGCGTTGGACCGCTGCGAGGGTCGCGACGTGCGGTTCCGGCTCGCCCGCCTGCGTACCGGCTCGGTCACAGTCGACGGAGTACCGATCGAGCGGCCCTGGGCCTACCTCGGCCACGCGGCGATCCGCCGTCCCCTGTTGATCGACGGCGAGCCGGTGCGCTGCGCGGACGTGCCTCAGGACCTCGCACGGACGCTGGTCGGCGAGCCCGCACCCGGAGACGGCCTGGCTGCGGACGTCGTCGTCGGCGCACCCCATCCCGACGAGTGGCCCGCCGCGCTGTTCGCCTACGGCCTTCTGCTGCCGGGCCAGATCTCCTGGCAGCGGGTCGCCCCGCACGCGACCGGCCCCGCCCGACCCGCGACGATCCGCGGGGGGGTCTTCGACACCGGCCGCGGCTACCCGGGATGGATCCCGGACGCGCCCGGCACGACGCCGGGCGTCGTCGTGCCGGTCCGCGACCCGGGCACACTGCTCCCCGTGCTCGACGCCTACGAGGGCCCGGAGTACGAGCGCATCCGTGTCGTCGCGGGCGGCACCGTCTGCTGGGCCTACGCCTGGGGGGCCGACCGCGCGGGCCTCGTCGCTCTCCCCGACGGCTGGCAGGCGCGCGCGGTCGGCTGACGGGCCGACACGGCGGCGGCTGGCCTGCCCGGGGCGGGGCGACGGGCGGCAGCTTGCGCGCGCGTTCGGGTTCAGCCGCGCCCGGGCGCGGATCGGCGACGATGGATGGGGTGCTCCGGCCGGCCGAGCGGCGACGTGGATGGCGCGCCGAGCGCGCGGGGCTCCGCGTCCCTACGCGCCCGCCGCGGCCTGGGCGGCCGACGCGGGTTCCAGCGCGATCCGGTAGAGACGCGCGGCGTTGCCGCCCAGCACCGCACGGGCGGCGTCGGCGTCGAACCGGGGGTAGCGACGGCCGATCTCCGCCGGGAAACGGTAGGTCGCGAGCTCCCGCACGAGCGGGCCGGGCCGCAGCATCGGGTAGCCGCTGCCGAACAGCAGCCGCTGGGGCCCGTACGCGCGCAGCAGCGATCCGAACGCGTGCGCGAACTCCAGCGAGCCCGTCCACGGCAGGATCTCGGTGAGCATGACGTGCACGTTCGACAGCTCGGCCAGGCGAGCGAGCTGGTCGGTGGGCAGACAGCCCGCCCCCAGCACGAACCGGATCTCCGGCAGCGCCAGCGCGAGCTCGCGGAACTGGCGGGCGTCGAACCCGGGCGGGGCGACGCGCGCCGCAGCCCCGGCGCGCACGGGCTGGGCCGACCCCGCGCGCACCGGCTCCGCCCACGCGGGCACCTTCGGCAGCCGTCGCGGCGGCCCCGGAGGCCGGGTCGGGAGCACGCCGTCGGCGGGCCGCGCCCACGGTGCGGCCCGGGTGGACGGCCCCACTCCGATGTGGACGACGTCGGCGCCTGCCGCGCCGCAGCGCGCGAGCGTGCGCCGCAGCCATGGATCGGCCAGCCGCATCCGCCCGGCCGGGCGCCGCCGCTCGCACAGCGTGATCCCGCGCAGGTCGAACCGCCGCACCCGCGGGGTGAGCCCCCGCGCGCCCGGCTGCCCGCCGTCGGGGTCGAGCTCGCCGGAGAGCACGAACCGGTCGGGCATCACCCCGGCCATCTCCGCGTGCCACTCCAATGGGGAGAAGCCCAGCACGAACAGGTCGCCGAGCACCACCGGTTGCAGCACCGCCCGGTCGACGCAGCCGTCGCCAAAGACGTCCCGGTTCAGCCCGGCCTCGCTGACCCGCTCCACCTCGTGCGGCGGCACCGTGCCACCGTCCAGCTCACGGTGGCGGCGGAGCAGGTCCAGCGCGTAGACCTCGCCGTCGGGGGCGGCCTGGTTGTGGGGGCTGGCGTCCCAGATGTGCACCTGGGCGTCGACCACCGGGCAGGGCACGCCCCCGACGGAGAACACCGCTCAGCCCATCGACGGGCCGAGCCCCAGCGACTGCGGCGTGCTGGAGTCCGGCGACGGCTGCGGGATGCCCTCGTCGAGCGGTCCGTACTCGGTCATCAGGGCCTTGTTCCACGGCGTCTGTTCCTCGGCCACCAGCGAGTTGGTGGTGAGGATCAGCCCGGCGACGGAAGCGCCGTTCTGCAGCGCGGAGCGCACGACCCGCAGCGGGTCGATGATGCCCATCTCGACCATGTTCCCGTAGCGGCCCTCCAGCGCGTCGAAGCCATCGTCGACGCCCAGCGCGGTGACCTGCTTGACGACGTCGTGGCCGTCGTACCCGGCGTTGGACGCGATGAGGTGCACGGGCTCGGTGAGCGCGGCCCTGACGATCTCGACGCCGATGCGGTAGTCCCCGCTCACCTCCAGTGCGTCGAGCGCGGGCTCGGCGTGCAGCAGCGCCGCCCCGCCGCCCGCCACGATGCCCTCCGCCATGGCCGCGCGGGTGGCCTGCAGCGAGTCGTCGACGCGGTGGCGGATCTCCTTGAGCTCGGCGTTGGTCGGCGCCCCGACCGAGATGATGGCCGCCTTGCCGGAGAGCCGGGCGATCCGCTCGTTGAGCCAGTCCTCGTCGGTGCCGATCGTCGCCCTGGCCATCTCCGCCCGCAGCTGGGCGAGCCGCTGGTCGACCGCGTCCTTCGTCCCACCACCGCCGATGATCACGGTCTGCTCGTTGGTGGCCCGCACCTGCGTGGCCCGCCCGAGCTGCTCGAGACCGATCTGCTCGAACGCGAACGACGAGGCCTTCGAATGCACCCTGCCGCCGCACAGCGCGGCCATGTCCTCCAGCAGGTGGACGCGCTTCTCGCCGAAGCCGGGCGCCTGGATCGCGGTGACCTTGAGGTGCCCGTTGACGTGGTTGTGCACCAGCATCTGCAGCGCGGTGCCCTCGACCTTCTCGGCGACGATCACCAAGGGCTTCGGGTCGCGCATGATGCGCTCGAGCACCGGCATCAGGGAGCGGACGTCGGTGATCTTCTCGGCGGTGAACAGCAGGTACGGGTCGTCGAGGACGGCGAGCATGGCGCCCGGGTCGGTGACCAGGTAGGGCGACACGTAGCCGTTGTCGAACTCGAAGTCCTCGACGAAGTTCACGCTGAGACCGAGCACGGGGCCGTCGTCGACGGAGATCACGCCGTCGTCGCCGACGGTGTGCAGGGTCTGCGCGACGATCTGCCCGATCGACTCGTCGTCGTTGGCCGAGATCGCGGCGACGCGCGAGAGGTGCTCCAGCGAGTCGACGGGATGCGCGACGGACGCGAGGTGATCGACGATCGCGGACACCGCGAGGTCGATGCCCCGCTTGACCAGCACCGGGTTGCCGCCCGAGGTGATCGCCTTCATGCCCTCGCGGACGATCGCCTGCGCGATGACGGTGGCCGTCGTCGTGCCGTCGCCGACCGTGTCGTTGGTCTTGACCGCCGCTTCCTTGAGGACCTGCGCGCCCATGTTCTCGAACGGGTCACGCAGATAGATCTCGCGCGCGATCGTCACGCCGTCGTTGGTGACCTCCGGAGTACCGGTGATCTTCTCCAGGATCACGTTGCGGCCCTTGGGTCCGAGCGTGGACTTCACGGCCTCCGCGAGCTGGTCGACGCCTGCTTTGAGCAGGTCACGAGCTTCCTGTCCGAACTTCAGTTCCTTGGCCACGGCGGCCCTCCTGGTGACAACGGTGTCTCGATCGTGCGCGGGTGCGATTGAGGGGTGACGCGAACCGAGCCGGGGGCCCACGCCGGATTGCGCGGACCCCCGGCCCGGGAACTGCTACTTGGAGACCTCCGGAGGGAGCATGTCGCCGATGAACTCGGCGGCTTCCTCGAGGTTGCCGAACATCACGGTCCGGTCGTCCATGTGGATCATCTTGCCGTAGTGGGTGGACATGTTCTCTTCGAACTCGGCGGCGTCGTAGAAGCCGGGCTCCTCGCCGAGCGCCTCGGAGATCTCGTCGTAGACGAAGTCCATCCGGCCGACGCAGTCGACGCGGATCATGGACGGCAGGTGCGTCACGGTGACGTTCTCCTGACGATCCATGACCTCGGCGACCACGACCCCGATCTGGTTGTTCATCAACGTCACGCCCGCCTTGCCGGACGCGGTGTTGTTGGCCTTGTAGGGGCTCTCGGCCGTCTTGAAACTGGTCACTGCGACAGCTCCTTCGGTGTCTGGAGTCCGAGATCGGTCACGATGCCTGCGAACCGGCTCTTGGCCCGGTCGAGGGAGTCCTCGAACCGCGGGGGCTTGTTGTCGGGCTGGCTCCACATCGGCTGCATGGCCCTGGCCGCCTCCAGGCACTGGGGTACCCAGTGCGACAGCCAACCCTGCATGAGCTCCTTGTTGTGGTCGGCGAACTCCTTGTCCGCGACGAGCGGGCCGAAACAGGCCTGGCTCCAGCGCAGATCGCGCTGCGAGTAGTCGTACTCGGCCGCGCCGACGATGGTGGGCGTGACGTAGTCGCCGTTGGCCGCGGCGGCCTGCATCACGAGGTTGCTCCGGAACAGCTCGCCGATCAGGGGCTCGAACACGATGTTGGTGGCGAAGATGGACTCGCCCCAGTCGTCGTCGATCGCGGTCAGCGCCTCGGTGACCTTGCGGGCACCCTGCCACTCGGCGGCGTTGTTCCAGGCGTCGATGTGCGCCGCGCCGTCGAAGCCCTCGATCTCCTCGGAGAGGGTGAGGTTGTAGAGCGCGAGGTCCTGCGCGAACCGGATCTTGTGCTCGCTGTTGATCACCATGGCGGTGTTGTGCATGTTCGTCGGGCCGGAGCGGTTGCACGCGGCGAACACGTAGAGGCCGAGGATGTGCTCGATGTGCATCCACGCGCCGACGTTGCGCTCGACGAAGTGCACCCAGTTCTTGGTCCACTGGTCGAACGCCTTGGCCGTGCGGGCGTTCTCGATGTTCTGGTTCACCTGCCGGACAACATTGGCGTTGTACCGGTACATGGTGAGTTCCCACTCCTCGTTGGGATCGCGGAACTCATGCCAACCGTGGGCGGGCCAGTCCTGGACGTGCATGCCGCCGCTGCCGGGGCCGCGCTGCGGCTCGGGCTTGTCGACGCCCCACGCCTTGAGCTTCGTCCAGTTCAGCGGGTATCCGGCGGTGCCGTCGGCGAAGCCGTAGATCCAGCCCTGCGACAGGTAGTGCCGCGGGTCGGGCTGGACGTCGACCGTCACGTCCTCGTAGTGGGTCTGCTTGCGCTTGGCGGGCTTGAAGTAGTTGTAACGACGGGCGGACGCACTCGAGTCGGGGAACTCCTTGGCACCGGCCTCCGCATCGGTGAATACCGGCTTCGGGACGCTGCGCTCTGGGCGTTCGGTGGTGGTCATCAGTCCTCTCCCTGTTCACCGGTGGTGGTGAACTTGTCGTAGAAGATGTTCTGCTCGGGCACGCCGAGGGTCGTGAGCATCGGTATCGCCGCGTCAACCATCGGCGGCGGCCCGCACACGTACGCGTCCCTCCCCGACAGGTCCGGCTCACACCGCTTCAACACCTCGGTGATGAGCCCGACCTCGCCTGCCCACTCGTCGTCCGCGGCGGGCTCGGAGAGCGCCGGGACGTACCGGAAGCCGGGAATCTTGCTCTCCAGGCTCCGGAGCTCTTCTTCGAAGCAGAGGTCCCGCTGCCCTCGGGCCCCGTAGTAGAAAACCGCCTCGCGTTCCACGCCGCGCTCCGCCATCGATCGGAGCAGGCCCAGAACCGGGGCCATTCCCGCACCGCCGCCGAGGAAGATCAGCGGCGAAGCGTGACTCTCCCGCAAGGTGAAGGTGCCGAACGGCCCCTCGACCTCGAGCCGGTCCCCGATGGCCAGCTTGGTGGCCAGGTACTCGGAGAACAGCCCGTCCGGGTAGACCTTGATCACGAACTCGAACCGGCCTTCGCGCCCCGGCGAGTTGGCCATCGAGAACGACCGCGACTCGTCCGTCCCCGGGACGGTGATGTCCAGATACTGCCCCGGGAAGAACTTGATCTCGTCGGGCTCGATGAGCTTGAGCACCAGGTGCCGCATGTCGTGGGTGACGGGGTCGTTGGCGACGACCTCGGCCACGCCCTTCTTCAGCGGCAGACCGTTCCGGATGATCTCCTCGTCGTACTGGAGAAGTTCGATCACCAGGTCGCTGTAGGCGTGCGCCCGGCACAGGAGCGTCTGGCCCTCCTCCTTCTCGTAGTCCGGCAGGGCGAACGTCGAGTAGCGCTCGAGGTCGATGTCGTCCATGTCGCCCTCGAGCACGAACGACTTGCACGCCGCGCACTGGCCTTCCTTGCAGCCGTGCATGAGCTGGACGCCCTGCTCGGCCGCAGCGCGGAGGATCGTCTGGTCCTCGTCGACCTCGATCTCGATGCCGACGGGTTCGAACCGGACGACGTGCTTCTCGCCCATTGCTGCCTTTCTCGGAGGGAGGGTGGTAAGGGGTCTGGCAGGGAGAGGGCCGGCGGTGGCTCCGCCGGCCCTCCCCCCTCACCTGACCCGCGCTCAGGCGTCCGCGGGTGCCGGTCGACCGGCGGGGCCCTGCTTGTTGTAGTCCGCAACGAAGGCGGCGCGTCCAGCGTCGTCCATCTCGTTGAACAGGACGTTCGGGCTGCCCAGCGGCGGGCAACGGCGCATGTGGTCCAGCGTCCACATCTTCTTGGGATCCAAGTCGAGGTGGGGCTGTGCCGTCATGGTCTTGCCGTCGTCGCGCACGAAGCCCATGTCCTTGACCACATCGGCCCAGTTCCAGCCGTGGTAGAGCGTCTCCCACTCACGGTGCCCGACCAGGCGGCCCATGTTCGGGGTCTCGCGACCCTGGTAGGTACCGCGGAAGGCCTCGACATCGGTCCAGCGGCACACCTCGTGGCAGTAGGTGCGGTGCACGCCGTCGACTTCGGCCGTGACCATGTCCTCGCGGACCAGACACGGGACCATGCAGGTCCAACAACGGGCCGGGTACACGTAGTCGACGTCTTCGAAGACGATCGGGTTGTGACCGTTGGGCACGGCGAGGCGGTTGTAGTTCTCCCACCACTTGCCGTACTTGTCGTACCAACCCGGGTACTTGTACTCGAACCACTCGAAGTCCTCGTCGGTCATGCCGTCGATGCGCCAGTAGTTGGCGAGCCAACCGGTGGCGAAGAACTGCGCGACCTCGTGGACGTAGCCCTTCTCCCAGATCTGCTTCCACGATTCTTCGATCAGGTCGTGGGGGATGACCAGGCCGTACTTCTCCAGCGGGATGAGGTAGGCACGGTAGTAGTCGTCGTAGATCCAACGACGCCACATCTCCGCGTAGGACTCACGGTCCTTGCGGCGGTCCTTCGTGCCGTACTCGATGAACGTGCCGATGGCGGCATCCACCACGCGGTGGTTGTTCCACCATGCGTAGCGCAGGTCGCGCTCGAGCAGCTGGCGGTTGTCCTCGTCCGACAACGCCATGAGCAGGGTGGCGTAGCCGTTGGAGATGTGCCGCGACTCGTCGGACTGCACGGAGTGGAACACCGTGGGCAGCAGGTAGTCGCCGTTGGCCGCGGCCTCGGCGGGCATGGCCACGAACAGTGTGTTCGTGAACGCCGTCTCGGCGACGATCGTCAGGTAGATACTGGCCGCGGTGATCGCGTCACCGGTGATGAACCCCTCCGCGAACTGACGGCCGATGGTGCCGCAGTAGTCGCTGTGGAAGTTCCGCAGGCTGTTGTTGAAGCCCGCCGGGTCGATGTAGTTGTTCATGTACAGGCGCTTCAGGTTCTGCTGGATCGTCGAGTGGCGCACCTCGTCGACCATCTGAATGGCCTGGCCGTTGTGCAGCTCCGGGTTCGGAACCACGTGGAACAGCATGGGCATCGAGCGCGCCGCCGAAATCTCCGGCAACGGGATGATGGAAAGGAACAGCTTCTGCCACTCCAGCCAACGCTCCTGGACCTGGCGGAACATGTTGCCGCGGATCGCGCCGTCGGACGCGCCGTAGACGCGGTGGTCCTTCTCCTCCTGCATGGGGAAGTAGGACCGCAGGACCTGCTTGAGGGGGTCCTTCTTGGCGGCCTTGCGGAAGGTGTAGTCGGTCCCGTACTTCATGTACGGCTCGTGGTACTGCGGCTCCCAGGAGAGCTCCTGGATCTTCTGATGAGCCTTGGCCAAACTCTGCCGACTCACGTCATCTCCTCACGTGGTGGTGGACCGGGAGCGATCGACGCTGCGCGAGCGCGCCTGCCGTTCCCGAGGTCTGCCCCGTCCGCTGGAGCCGGTGCATTGCGCGGGTGGCGCCGGCAGCGAAGGAGACCCGAGTCCGTCGTCCCGGCATCGCTGCGCGGGTCGACCCCGAGGCGATGGGCTCGTGCCGCGAATCACACCGCCGTACCGCGGCCGCCGAGGTCTCAATATGAGAAAGTCGGCCGTTAACACCCGCCCGAGCCGACGTCACCGTTGCCGCATGGGTCCCTCACCTCGGCGGTTTCTGGTGCGCACCTGCCCAGTAGCGGCTTCCCCGGGGTACCGTCGATGGCGTTGCGACCCCGCACCGAGGCGGAGTCGCCGTTGGGCCAAGGAGGGCAACTGCGTGGGCCGTACGTCCGACCCGCTGTCGCTGTCGCACCGCCCCGACAGCCCGCCCGAAGGCGCCCTCATACGGGCACGCACGTCGTTCCTCGTCGAGGACCCCGTCGACGACGGCGTCGTGCGCGACCTGATCCTCGCGTCGTGGAACCGCTCCCGGGAGTGGAACATCGACGCCGACGGCGTGGAGCTGTCCGCATTCGACACCGATTCGGACTCGATGCTCATCCGCGCCGCCCTGCCGGTGCTGGACAAGGTCACCGACGAGCTCGCGGGCGAGCCCGTGAGCGTCATCCTCACCGACGCCGACGGCGTGGTGCTCGAGCGGCGCACCGGCGATTCGTCGCTCTCCCAGGCGCTCGACCGGATCTGGCTGGCCCCCGGCTTCAGCTACTCGGAGAAGTTCGTCGGCACCAACGGCATCGGCACGGCGCTGGAGGGCCGCGGGCCCGCCGAGGTCTTCGGCCACGAGCACTACGTCGAGCCGCTCGCGCAGTTCGCCTGCTCGGGCGCGCCCGTCTGGCACCCGGTGAGCGGCAAGCTGCTCGGCGTCATCGACCTGACGTGTTGGCGCCACGACGCCGGGCGCTTCATGTCCACGGCGGTCGCCCAGATCGCGCGCCAGATCGAGAACGCGCTGATGGACCAGTCGGGCCCGCGCGAGCTCGCCCTTCTGCACGACTACCTGACCGCCTGTCGGCGCAGCAACGGGGCTGTTTTCGCGGTGAGCCCCGATCTCGTGATGACCAACGACCGGGCCCGCGAGCTGATCGATCCGGCCGATCAGGCCACGCTGATCGCGGGCGCCATCGAGGCGATGAACTCCGACCGGAGAGTGCTGCTGCTCGACCTGCCGTCCGGGATCGTCGCGCGCGTGCAGGTGCGGCCCAGCTGGTTCGACCGGGGCACCGCGGGCGGGGTGCTGCAGGTGCAGCTCACCGCGCCGGAGATGGCGCCCCGGCCACGCACCAGCACCCCCGGACCGGGCACGGCGCTCCCCGCTGCCGTCGGGAGCGGGCTGCTGTGGGCGAAGTGCTGTCAGGCCGTCGACCGGCACTTCCACAGCCGGGAGTGGCTGGTGCTGCAGGGCGAGCCGGGCACGGGCAAGACCACCATCGCGCGCGCCACCCACCAGCTGCGCACCCCGGCCGCCCACCTGCGGATCCTCGACGCCGAGGACTACGGGCCCGGCTGGGTCGCGGACGTCGCCGAGGAGCTCGAGACCGGCTGCGGCACGCTCGTGCTCACCCACCTCGACCGGCTCTCCGACGACGGGCGCCAGGCGCTGGCCGACGCGCTGGAGCCCTATCGCGAGTCCACCGATCCGGATCGGGCGTGGCTCGTGGCCACCGTCGGGCCCGGCGGGCTCGGCCGCCCCGACGACCCCGTCGACCTGCTGGAGTTCTTCCCGCGCACGGTCGTCGTGCCGCCGTTGCGCCACCACGTCGAGGACGTGGCCGAGCTCGTGCCGCACTTCATCGCGCGGCTCACCCGGGGCACGGAGCTGTCGTGCTCGCCGGAGGCCCTGCGGCTGCTCATGCGCAACCGCTGGCCCGGCAACGTCGAGCAGCTCTACCAGGTGCTCCGCAAGACCGTGGCCCGCCGCCGTGCGGGCGTGCTCGCCCCCGATGACCTGCCGCCCGAGGTCCGCGCCATCACCCGCCGCGTGCTCACCCCGCTCGAGGCGATCGAGTGCGACGCGATCGTCGACGCGCTGCTGGACAACAACGGCAACAAGGCCGAGGCGGCCCGGCACCTGGGCATGTCCCGCGCCACGATCTACCGCAAGATCCGCGGCTACGGCATCTCCACCCCGACCACTGGCTGACCGGGCGCGTCGCGGCGCAGCACCTGCACCACCTCGTCGGGCAGCCCCACGAGGTAGGCCTCGTCGCCCGCGGCGAAGGTGGTGTCGCGGCGCGGCGGGTGCTCCAGGCCACGGCCGTCCGCGCGGTGCAGGGCGATCACCCTGGCCCGTTCGGACAGCTCGCGCATCGCCAGCCCGTCCAGGCCGCCGCCCGCGGCCACCGCGATCCTGCCGACCAGGAACGGCGTGCGGTCGACGTAGAACGTGCCCAGCACGTCCAGGCCGAGGGCAGCGCCGACGAACCACGGCGCGGCGAGCGCGGCCGTCGAGCGCACGTTGTGGAACCCGAAACCCTCCTCGACCCCGCCCGCCAGCTCGCGGTCGAACACCCGCAGCACCACCGGCACCGACCCCCAGCGCTCGCCCAGCCGCTCGCGCACGACCAGGCCCGTCTCGACGTTGACCAGGTCGTCGCTGGTCAGCACGGCCACGGCCACCGCGGCACCGAGGTTGGCGACGTCGAGGACGGCGGTGTCGGTGGCGTCGCCGATCACGACCGGCACTCCGAGGGCGCGGGCCCTGGCGTGGTGGCGGCCCGCCTCGTCGCGGTCGATCACGAGCACCCGCCGCCCCGCCGCGACGAGCTCCTCCACGACCTCGAGCCCGACCGTCCCCAGGCCCACCACCACGACGTGCCCGCGCATCGCGCCGACCCGGCGCTGCCCGAAGGACCGCTCGATGCGCCTGCTCACCAGCAGTTGCGTGACCAGCGCGAACAGGATCGCGGTGAGGACGGCTCCGCCCGCCATGAGGCCGATGGCATACACGCGCAGCCAGGTCTGCTGCTCGGCGAAGTTGAAGTCGCCGTAGCCCACGGTCGCGATCGTCTCGACGGTGAAGTACACGGCGTCGACGAAGCTCATGTGCGCCCCGTTCGGCTTGACGTAGCCTGCCTGCAGCACGAGCACCGAGACGACCAGCACCGCGCCGAGCAGGCTGACGACGACCCGCAGCGGGCGGTCGGCCTCGGCGGCGAGCGAGCGCAGCAGGGTCCGCAGCCCCGGCCTGCCCTCCTCGGCGCGCTCCGCCGCCCGCGCGGCGCCCGCCATCCTCGCCCCGACCGCGCGCACCGGCGCTTGTGGCCGCAGCCGCTCCACGACCTCGGCCGCGCCGTAGCGGGCGAACTGGGCGGGGGTGCCCACGGCCGTCACCTTGTCGCCCGCGCGCACGGCGTGGTCGCGGCCGGGGCACACGACCGGCGGCGCCTCGTCGGACGCGACGGCCAACGGCGCCAGATCGCCGTACAGCTCGCGCAGCGTCGAGTCGCGATCGGCGACGAGATCGGTGACGAGAAAGTCGCGTCCGGCGAGCGTCAGCTCGTGGGTGCGCCTGCCCAGGCAGGTCTCCACCACCGACGGCGCGGCCAGCGCCGCGACGTCCAGCACGCACCCGTCCCTCACGACCTCGGCCAACGCGTGCCCGACCTGCGGGTTGGCCATGCGGGCGACCAGGCGCACGTCCGGGCGGAGCCTGCGTACGAGCAGCGCGGCCTCGAGCGCGGCGAGGTCGTCGGCGGCAAGGCAGACCACCGCAGCCGCGGTGGGCAGCTCGGCCTCGGCCAAGGCCTCGCGCAGCCTGCCCCGCACGAGCGGCACCCGCCACTGGTCGAGCAGCAGCTCGGCGACCGGGCCGACCTCGGCGACGGCGTCCACCACGACGACCTCGGCGCCCGCCGCGCGGAGCTGCTCGACAGTGCGCAGCGCCGTGTCGTCCACACCGCACACCACGACATGACCGGCCTTCTGTCGGAGCATGCGGTTAGGGTCGCCCAGGTGCCCCCGATTCGGGCGAGTTCCCAGCGTTTCGGCGCGTTGACTGCGCTGGATGGTGTCGTTCACGGTGCGGCCGGGCGAGGTCTTCGGCTTCGTGGGCTCCAACGGGGCGGACAAGACCACCGCCATGCGGATCCTGCTGGGTGGGCTCGCGGCCGATGCCGGGGAGGTTCGAACGCGGGCGGTATCACCACCTCCACATCGGGCAGGCACCCCGCCCACCCGGCGGCAGGCAGCCGTCGACGTCGCGCACGACCGACCCGTCCGTCCTGATCCCGCAGCTCCGCGACACTGCCCACCGCCACCATGCGGCCCGTCGCGATGATCCCGACGCGGTCGCACAGCCGCTCCACGAGCTCTTTCGGCGCTGGTGTCCGCCGCTCACCGAGCTGTACCGCGACGTCGTCCTGTCGGCCGGGCGGCGGCGTGAGCCCCGACGTAGTCCTTTCCGCGGAGGCGGCATGAGTACGGCGCTCCGCGCACCAGGCCGTCATCCTGGTGGCGCGGCGGGAGTTCGTCGCGCAGGTGCGGTCGCGCAGCTTCGTGATCGGGATGGTCGTCACGATCGTGCTGTTGCGGTGTTCGGGCCGGTCGGGGCGTTCGTCGCGGGGCAGTCCTCACGCAAGTCGCTGGGGGTCGCGCCCTCGGCGGCAGGCGTGCTCCCCGCGATCATGGCGGCGGCGCGGACGCAGGGCCTGGAGGTCCCGCTGCAGCCCGTCGACGATGCGGCCGGGCGGGCGGCGGTCGCCGATGGCTCGCTCGACGGGTGCTCACCGGCCCGCCGGGTGCCTAGCAGCTCGTCGGGCGGGACGGCGTCGACTCCGGGCCGGAAGCGGTGGTCGACACGGCCGTGCGCGCTCCGTGATCATCATCCCGGTCGTGCTCACCCTGAACATGCTGGCGAGCGATCCGCACAGCGAGCTCGCCGCGGTGCTGTCGTTCTCCCGTTCTTCTCCCAGACGGTCATGCCCGCGCGTCATGCGCTGGGTGCGGCGCCGCTGTGAGAAGTGGGGTCAGCGCTGCTCGCGCTGGCGGTGATCGTCGCGGTCGTGCGGCTGGCCGGGCGGGTGTACCGCAACTCCATCCGCCGGTGAAGCTCGGTGAGGCCTTGCGCGGCCACTGAGTGCGGTTTCGGCGGGGCAGCCCGGACGAGAGTCGAGTTTGCGGGGTTCGATTCGATCACCGGAAACGTGACTCTCGCGGATCGGTCAGCCGGTGCGACGGTGCGCCCGCCACTTCGTGAAGCCTGCCGCGACCGCCTCGTCCGCAGTGCGGAACCACACCTCGGCGCGCGTGCGCTCGTAGTACGGGCTGTCCGGGGTGTGGAAGATCATGGACTCGGCGTTGCCCTTGACCGTGAAGTCGGGGGCGGGCGCCTCGCCGTCGGGCCCCGGCACGGCGCCTGCACCCACCCCGTCGGTCGACGCGGGGGTGAACAGGGCGTGCGGAGGCGCGGACGGGGAAGTCGCCGAGGTCGGCCCGAAGCCCGCCATGGTCTCGGTGGCCGGGGACGCGGCGGACGGGGCGGACTGCGCGATCCCCCCGGCGGGCGTCGCATGCTCGGCCGGGCCGTCGCGGTCCGGGCGGGGACGGGGCCGCGGACGCGGTCGCGGTCGCGGGGACGGGGTTGCCGCGGCCGCCACCTCAGCGGTCGACTGCGCAGCGGCGATCGGCTCGCCGGGGGCCGGCTCGGTGGGGGCTGGCTCGGCAGGGGCTGGCTCGGCGCGGGCCCGCTCCGCAGCGGCGATCGGCTCGGCGAGGGCTGGCTCGGCGGGGCTGGCTCGGCGGGGCTGGCTCGGCGGGGGCAACCGACTCAGGGACGACCGGCCCACCAGGGATGACCGGCTCGGTGGCGGTTGGCCCAGCGACGGTAGCCGGCTCAGGGACGACCTGCTCAGCCCCGGCGACCGGCTCAGCCGCGGCAACCGGCTCGTTGGCAGGGACCGACTCGGGCGTCGCCGACTCCGCAGGGGTCAGCTCGGCGATGGTGGGCTCGACAGCCGCAGGTTCGACGGTGGCCGGTCGGCGCGGCTGATCGGGCGCGACCCGTGACCGGGGCGCCGTCCCCACGGGCGGCGACGTCCAGCGGACAGCGGTCCGGCCGGAGTCAGCCTCGCCGGGCCGGGCCGTCGGCGCCTGCGCGGGTGACGTCTGCGCGGGAGAGGACGGCGCAGACGGCGTCTCCGGGGCGGCCCCGGTGACCGCCGACGGCGGAGGGGCAGGATCGGGCAGCTGCGCCGAGACGGACGGCGCGGCGGGAGCGGACGGCGGGGCCGCAGGCGCGGCGGGAACGGGCGGCTGCGCCGAGACGGGCGGCGGGGCGGGTACGGGCGGCGACGGCGGCGGGACCGGGGGCCCGGAGGGAACGGGTGGCGGGGCCGGGACCGCGGGAGCGGGTGGCGGCGCTGGAACGCGTGGCGGAGGCGGAACCGGTGGGGCAGCGGGCTGTGGCGCGACCACCTCACCCGCTGTGCGCGAACGGACGTACCAGGTGACCGCGCCCACCAGCAGCGCGAGCAGGAACCAACGACGCCGACGTCGGGGCGCCCTCTCCTTCGCCATGCCCCGAGGGTAGGCGCCCTCCCTCACAAGATCACCTCAGGGTCGACGCGCGGCCTTGACCTGCTCGTAACGCGCGAGCGCCTCGGCCCGCTCGGCCTTGTGGTCCACCATCGGCTCCGGGTAGCCCTCCGGCACGCCATCGGGAAGCTTCCACGGCTGGTGCACGGCCTTGCCGCGGACGCCGCGCAGTTCGGGGACGTGACGGCGCACGTAGACGCCATCCGGGTCGAACTTCTCACCTTGGGTGATCGGGTTGAACACCCGGAAATACGGCGACGCGTCTGTGCCACTGCCCGCCGTCCACTGCCACCCGTGCTGGTTGGAGGCGAGGTCGCCGTCGACGAGCAGCCGCATGAAGTGCCGCGCCCCCCACCACCACGGCAGATGCAGGTCCTTGACGAGGAAGCTGGCCACGATCATCCGCACCCGGTTGTGCATCCACGCCTCCGCGCGCAGCTGCCGCATCCCGGCATCGACGATCGGGAAGCCGGTACGGCCGTCGCACCAGGCGTCGAAGGCCTGCCGCGCCGCCGCGCCGGAGGCCGCCGGGAGCGCGTCGAACGACCGGTCGTAGTTGCGGCGGGCGGAGTCCGGACGCTGGTGGAGGACGTCGGCGTAGAACTCGCGCCAGGCGATCTCGGTGCGGTAGGTCTCCGCGGACTCCGACCGGCGCCCCGCGAGATCGGCGAGCATCGTCCGCGGATGGATCTCCCCGTACTTGAGGTGCACCGACATCCGCGACGTTCCCGGTTTGTCGGGCCGGTCACGGTCGGGGTTGTAGCGCGCGACGGCGTCGGAGAGAAACTCGTGCCACCGCGCGTACGCCGCGGCCTCGCCTGCTTCCGGCAGGTCGGCGTCGACCGTCTCGTCCTCGGGGATGTCCACCGCACCCCGCACGGCGGGCTTCTGCCACTCGAGGGTGTCCGCGTCGGAGTCGGCGGGGCTGCGCCAGCCGTGCTGGGCCCACGCTCGGCGGAAGGGCGTGAACACCTTGAACGGGTCGCCGTTCTGCTTGCGCACGCGGCCGGGTGCCACGGCGTAAGGCGATCCGGTGCGGACCAGCTCGTGACCGTGGTCGGCCAGCGCCTTGCCGACGACGTCGTCACGCGACGTCCCGTAAGGGCCGAAGTCGGCAGCGACGTGCACCGTTGCGGCCCCGACCGCGGCGGCGACCCGCGGCACCTCCTCGGTGGGATCGCCCCTGACGACGAGCAGCCGCCCGCCCAACGACGCGTCGAGCGCGCGCAGCGACCGATAGAGATACGTGCGCCGGGCATTCCCCGACGGACCGAGCAGGGCGGGGTCCAGCACGAACAGCGCGTGCGCGGAGGGCGCGGCATCCCGAGCGGCGAGGAACGTCGGCTGGTCGCGCACCCGCAGGTCGCGGCGGAACCAGACCACGGACGAGTCGCTCATGGAGCCCGACGCTAGCGGGGCTCCCCGGCGCGGGCATCTCGCCATCGACTCAGCACCCCGCGAGACCGGCGGCCGGTCGCCGCGGCAGCCAGGTATCGCCCACGTCGGTCGCGCCGACCCGACTTCGCAGACGCCCTCTGCGCCTCGCAGGCCCGGGGCTCTGCGACGCGACAGACGAGTCTGCGAGGTTCGGTCCGCGCGCAGCGACGCGCCCCCGCGCGGTGATCAAGCGGGGCTACGACCCACCCCGACACCCCATGCGCACGGCGTGCCCGATCGGCGACCGCACCCACGCCGCATGGGTCGCGGGCCGCGAACCCCGCCGCGCGGTGATCAAGTGGGTTACGACGCCACACGTCCGCCCGTCCATGCATGGACGGCGCGCTGGATCGGTGACCGCACCCACGCCGCGAGGGCCACGGGCTCGTGCGGGCCGCGGAGCATGGCCGTGAACACCAGCCCGTCGAGCAGGGCGGCGAGCTCGGCGGCCGCGCCGCCCGGGTCCGACGCGCCCGCGGCGGCGAGGGTGCGGGCGGCGAGCCTCCGGACGGTGTCGCCCCCCTCCACGAGCGCCGCCCGCAGGTCCGGTGCGCGCGCGGCGGCGAGGCTCAGCTCGTAGCGGGCGAGAGTGCGGTGCCGCTGCGAGGTCGCCATCGCGACGGCCACCCCGACGAGCGCGTCGACCAACGCCTCCGGCGGAGCCGCCGCCACCTCCGGGGCCTCGACCGTGAGGTCGATCTCCACCAGCCGGGCCACACAGCCGGTGACCAGCGCGGACCTGCTCCGGAAGTAATACGACGTGCTCCCCGGGGCGATCCCGGCGCCGGCGTCGACCGCGCGGTGGGTGAGACCCCGCAAGCCGTGCTCGGCGAGCACCCGCAGTGCGGCGTCGAGGATCTCGGTACGTCGATCCGTCATCTTCCTCTACTTCTGCAGAGTCCAGCCGGCTACACTCTACAACTGTAGAGGAGGCGACGGATGGACGTGATCGTGGTAGGCGCCGGACTCGGCGGGCTGGCGGCCGCGCTCGGGTTGCATCGGGCCGGGCACGCCGTGACGGTGCTCGAGTGGGCGCCCGCATCGCGCGAGACCGGCGCGGGCATCGGGATCATGCCCAACGGCGTGCTCGCGCTCGACGCGCTCGGGCTCGGCGCCGAGGTCCGGCTCCGGGCGGGCGGAGTCGGCGCCCCCAGCGGCTTCCGGGACCGGCACGGCAGGCGCCTGTTGGTGACCGACGAGGCCCGGGTCGCGGAGGCGGTCGGCGCGCCGCTCGTCGTCATCCCCCGCCGCTGGCTCAGCAGGCTGCTCGCCGACGCGCTTCCCGCGGACACGATCCGGTGGAACCGCCCGGTCGCCGCGGGCTGGTCGGCGCACGAAAACGGGGCGGCCGTGGTGCAGCCGACCCCGGACGGCGTGGAGGTCGACGGGAGGCGGGTCGACGCGGTCGTCGTGGCAGACGGCGCCCACAGCAGGCTGCGGGCCGCGCTCTTCCCCGAGCACCCCGGCCTGCGCGGCTCCGGCGAGTGCGCCGCGCGGGCGATCGCACCCCGTCCGGACGTTCCGCTCGCCCCCGGTGAACTGCTCGACCACCGCACCGGCGAGCGGTTCGGCTGCATGCCGATGGCCGACGGGACCGTCTACTGGTACGCCACCTGGCGTGACCCCGCCCCCGACGACCCCGCCGCCCGGCAACGGTGGCTGTGCGCGCGCCGCGCCGATTGGCACCCCTGCGTGGGCGCCCTGATCGCCGCCACTCCTCCCGAGGACGTCCACGTCGTCGAGACCGCCCGGCTCGCCCGTCCGCTCCCGACGTTCGCGGTCGGCCGGATCGCCCTGCTGGGCGACGCGGCCCACGCCATGACGCCGGACCTCGGACAGGGCGCGTGCCAGGCGTTCGAGGACGCGGTCACGCTGGCGTCCGTCCTCGAAGCCGACGTGCCCGCGACTCTCGCGCGCTACGACGCGCTCCGCCGCCCCCGCACCAGCGCACTCCAGCGTCGATGCCGCAGCACCCACCGACTGCTGACGCTGTGCGGCATGGCAGGCCGGGTGCGCGACTCGGCCGTCCGGCTCGTGCCCAAGCCGCTGGCCACCAGGGCCATGGCCGCGCAGATGCGCTTCGCGCCCGGTTTGCATTAATGCGCATGTTCGCATACGTTGCGGCGTATGGGACACGGCCATGGACACGGCCACGGGGTCAGCGCTGCCGCTGACCGACGTTGGCTGGGGACGGCGCTCGCGCTGATCGTCGCGTTCATGGTCGTGGAGCTCGTCGTCGGCCTGCTCTCCGGCTCGCTGGCGTTGATCTCCGACTCGGCGCACATGCTGACCGACGCCGCGGCCATCGCCCTCGCCCTCGTCGCCATCCGGCTGGCCGCGCGCCCGGCGAGCGGCGGCTACACCTACGGGCTCAAGCGCGCCGAGATCCTCTCCGCGCAGGCCAACGGCATCACGCTGCTGCTGCTGGCGGCCTGGTTCTGCTACGAGGGCGATCCGACGGCTGATCACGGCCCCCGCCGGTCGAGGGCGGACTGGTGCTGGTCACGGCGCTCGTCGGCATCGTGGTCAACATCGCGGCGGCATGGTCCGTCAGCAAGGCCAACCGGACGAGCCTCAACGTCGAGGGCGCGTTCCAGCACATCCTCAACGACCTCTTCGCGTTCATCGCGACGGCTGTGGCCGGGCTCATCGTGCTGACCACCGGCTTCGTCAGGGCGGACGCCGTCGCCGCGCTCGTCGTCGCCGCTCTGATGATCAAGGCGGGCTGGGCTCTGCTGCGGGAGTCCGGGCGGATCTTCCTGGAAGCGGCGCCGCGCGGCGTCGACCCCGACCGGGTCGGCGCCGAGCTCGCCGCCGTCGAGGGTGTCTCCGAGGTGCACGACCTGCACATCTGGGAGATCACCTCCGGTGAGCCCGCCCTGTCCGCGCACGTGCTGGTGCGACCCGACGGCGACTGCCACGCCGTCCGCGTGGCCATCGAGCGGGTGCTCTACGCCGACCACATCACGCACACGACGCTGCAGGTCGACCACCAGGAGGTCGGCGCGGAGCACTGCGAGCACGCCCACGGCCCGGTGCACCGGACCGAATCCTAGGAGCGCCTCCTGGTGCGCGGCCACAAACGTTCACCGGGTCCTCGCGCGCCCAGACGACGATCACCCGGCGACGTTCGTGGCCACCGCACTAGCGGTTGGTCATGGGCACGTAGGACCGCTCGGTCTCACCGATGTAGACCTGGCGCGGGCGGCCGATCTTGGTCGTCCGGGTCCTCGATCATCTCGCGCCACTGGGCGATCCAGCCGGGCAGCCGGCCGAGCGCGAACAGCACGGTGAACATCTTCGTCGGGAAGCCCATCGCCTTGTAGATCAGGCCGGTGTAGAAGTCGACGTTCGGGTAGAGCTTGCGCTCGACGAAGTAGTCGTCGGCGAGCGCGATCTCCTCCAGCTCCATCGCGATGTCGAGCAGCGGGTCGCGACTGCCGAGCTGCGTCGAGCACCTCGTCGGCGGTCTGCTTCACGATCGCCGCGCGCGGGTCGTAGTTCTTGTAGACGCGGTGGCCGAAGCCCATCAGCCGGACGCCCGTCCTCCTTGTTCTTGACCCGCTCGACGAACGCGCTCGACGTCGCCGCCCTCGGCCTGGATCGCCTCGCAGCATCTCCAGCACGGCCTGGTTGGCGCCGCCGTGCAGCGGGCCGAACAGCGCGTTGATGCCGGCCGAGACCGAGGCGAACAGGTTGGCCTGCGACGAGCCGACCAGCCGCACCGTCGAGGTCGAGCAGTTCTGCTCGTGGTCGGCGTGCAGGATGAACAGCATGTCGAGCGCCTTGCGACCATGACCGGGTCGACCTCGTAGGGCTCGGCCGGGAACGCCGAACGTCATCCGCAGGAAGTTCTCGACGTAGCCCGAGCGAGTTGTCCGGGTAGAGGAACGGCTGCCCGATCGACTTCTTGTACGCGTACGCCGCGATCGTCGGCAGCTTGGCCAGCAGCCGGACCGTGGAGATCTCGACCTGCTCGTCGTCGAACGGGTCGAGGCTGTCCTGGTAGAAGGTCGACAGCGCGCGAGACCGCCGAGGACAGCACCGGCATCGGGTGCGCGTCGCGCGGGAAGCCGTCGAAGAACCGCTTGCAGGTCCTCGTGCAGCAGCGTGTGCCGGCGGATCTCGGTCGGTGAACTCGTCGAGCTGCGGCCGGCGTCGGCAGCTCGCCGTAGATCAGCAGGTAGCAGACCTCGAGGAAGCGTCGAGCTTCTCGGCGAGCTGGTCGATCGGGTAGCCGCGGTAGCGCAGGATGCCCGCGTCGCCGTCGATGTAGGTGATCGCGGAGCTGCACGAGGCGGTGTTGACGAAGCCGGAGTCCAGGGTGACCAGCCCCGTGCCCGACAGCAGCTTGCCGATGTCGAATGCGGACGCGCCCTCCGTCGCGGGCTTGATCGGCATCTCCTGGTCGCCGGTGGGCAGGTGGAGTACGGCGGTGTCGTCAGCAGTCATCGTGGAGGGTCCCTCACACTCGCGTCGTCAGGGGTTCAGGGCCCACGCTAGTGCGCGGAGCAGGCCCTCCGCCCGATCGGGAGCTGTGACGTTCAGGTATCGGGACCGCGGTAGCGCCAGAACTCGCCGAACCACGCCACCACCGCCACGATCCCGACGAGGACGGCGACGCCACCCAGCGTCGCCGTGGGGCCCGGACCGATGAGGGCGGCGAGGGAGCCATGCCACAGGTCCGCCAACCGTGGCCCGCCCGCAACGACGACGGTGAACACGCCCTGCATCCGGCCGCGCATCTCGTCGGTCGCGACGGTCTGCAGCATCGACGACCGGAAGACCGCGCTGACCAGGTCACCCGCCCCCGCGATCGCCAGCAGGAGCACCGCGAGCCAGAGCGTGTGGGTGAGCCCGAAGAGGGCGACGCCCAGCCCCCAGACGGAGATCGCCACCGTGACCGCGACGCCCTGGCGGCGGACGCGCGACAGCCAGCCGGAGAACAGGCCGCCCACGACGGTGCCCGCCGGGATCGCCGCGAAGAGCAGGCCGAGCGCGACGCCGCCGCCCGGCGGGTCGCCGTACACCCGCTCGGCCATCTCGGGGAACAGGATCCGCGGCATCCCGAACGCCATCGCCACGACGTCCGCGAGGAACGACACGAGCAGCACCTTGTGCAGGGCGGCGTACCGGAACCCTGCGACCACCTCGCGCAGGCCTGCCCGGGCCCTGGCCCCCTCGGCGGTGGGCGGGGGCATGGACGGCAGCCGCCAGGTCGCCCAGAGCGTGGCCAGCAGCGCGATGGCGTCGAGCAGGTAGAGCGTCGGCAGCCCGATCACCGGGATGAGCACCCCGGCGAGCAGCGGTCCCACGACCGCGCCGAACGTGAAGACGGTGAAGTTGAGCGTGTTGGCGGCGGGCAGCAACGCGGGCGACACCAACCGCGGGATCACGGCGCTGCGGGCGGGCTGGTTGACGGCCAGCAACCCCGACTGCACCGCGAACAGCACGAGGATCAGCCAGACGTTGCCGACGCCGCTCGCCGCGGTCACCCACAGCGCGAGGGACATTGCCGCGATGCCCGCCCCGCTGACCAGGAGCAGCAGCCGCCGGTCCACCGCGTCGGCGATCGCGCCGCCCCATAGCCCGAAGACGACGAGCGGCACAAGCCCGAACAGGCCGGTCAGCCCGACGTAGGCCGACGAGCCGGTGAGCGCGAAGATCTGGGTGGGGACGGCGACGACGGTGAGCTGCGCCCCGATGACCGTGACGATCCCGGCCGTCCAGAGCCGCCGGTAGGCGGGCGTACGCAGCGGGCGGGTATCGGCGAGCGCGCCCCTGGCCACCCGGCTGAACCGGCGCAGGCCCGCCAACCGGGTGGTGAGCGCCGCCGGACCGGCGTCGAGCGGTCGAGTGGGCTGTTCCGGTCCGGGTGCGCTCACGTTGTCAACGCTTACCATCCTGCCCTTCGCGGCGCGCGCCGGTGTGATCAGGGCGCCAGGCGGCGCACCGACCAGCTGCGGTCGTGGTCGTCGAGCACGAAGCGCAGCCGGTCGTGCATCCGGTTGCTGCGGCCCTGCCAGAACTCCACCTGCTCGGGGCGGAGCCGCCAGCCACCCCAATGGCCGGGCACCGGCACCGACTCGTCGTCGGCGAAGCGCTGGGTGACGGCGGCGAGCGCGTCATCGAGCACCCGGCGGTCGCGCACCACCACCGACTGCGCCGACGCCCAGGCCCCCAGCTGCGCGCCCCGCGGCCGCTGGACCCAGTAGGCCTGCGTCTCCTCGGGCGACACCAGCTCGACCGGGCCGCGCACGTGCACCTGCCGGTGTTGGGCGTACCAGGGAAAAGTCGCCGACGCGTAGCGCGTGACGCGCAGGTCGTGGCTCTTCGCGGAGGTGTAGTTGGTGTAGAAGACGACCCCGCGCTCGTCGAGGCCCTTGCAGAGCACCGTGCGCGACGACGGCCGCCCGTCGTTCCCCGCCGTAGCCAGCACCATGGCGTTGACCTCGGGGACCCCCGCCTCCTCCGCTTCGGCCAACCACTCGGCGAGCTGCTCGTGCCACGTGCCCGCGAGACCGTCGACATCGAGGCCTTCGCCCGCGTAGTCCACCCGCATCCCGGCCAACTGCTGCGTCATCGCCGTCCCCTCTCCTAGGAGCGCCCTGAACGGCTCCGGCCTACTGCGCGACGGCCGGAGCCGTTCAGGGCGTTCCTACCCGCCGACTGCCGTACCCGCCCGGTGACCGAGGCCACCCGTACTTCCCGTTGCTTCCCGACACCGGCGGAGGCAGGGTGACGCCAACCACGGTAGCCGTCGCACCCGGCCGTGGTCAGCACCCGACGGGCGGCGCAGCCCGGTGAGGAGACCGCAGTGACCACTGCGCAGGCGGCCGAGGCCGAGGCGGACGTACCCCCGCCCCCGCCCGGCTTCAAGGCAGGGCTCGAGGGCCACGTGGCGTTCCGCACCCGGATCGCCGAGCCGGACAAGGACGGCGGTGCGCTGCGCTACCGCGGCGTCGACATCGAGGACCTCGTCGGCAAAGTGACCTTCGGCAACGTCTGGGCGCTGCTCGTCGACGGTCGGTTCGGGCCGGGCCTGCCGCCCGCCGAGTCGTTCCCCATCCCGGTGCACACCGGCGACGTACGCGTCGACGTCCAGGCCGCACTGGCCATGCTCGCCCCGTACTGGGGCTACCGCCCGCTACTGGACATCACCGACGACGAGGCCCGGGAGCAACTCGCGCGGGCATCGGTGATGGCGCTGTCCTATGTCGCGCAGTCGGCGCGCGGCATCGGCGTCCCCGCCGTTCCCCAAGCGCGCATCGACCAGTGCTCGACGATCACCGAGCGGTTCATGACGCGCTGGCGGGGCGAGCCGGATCCCGCGCACGTCAAGGCCGTGGACGCCTATTGGGCGTCGGCGGCCGAGCACGGCATGAACGCCTCGACCTTCACCGCGCGCGTGATCGCCTCCACCGGGGCCGACGTGGCGGCAGCGCTTTCCGGCGCCATCGGGGCGATGTCCGGCCCCCTGCACGGCGGCGCGCCCGCGCGGGTGCTGCCGATGCTGGAGGAGGTCGAGCGGACCGAGGACCCGACCGCGCTGGTCAAGGCCATCCTCGACCGCAAGGAGAAGCTCATGGGCTTCGGCCACCGGGTGTACCGGGCCGAGGACCCGCGCGCCCGGGTGCTGCGCCGCGCGTGCCAGGAGCTGAAGGCGCCGCGCTACGAGGTCGCGGTCGCGTTGGAGCAGGCCGCGCTCAAGGAGCTGCGCGAGCGGCGGCCCGACCACCCGATCGAGACGAACGTCGAGTTCTGGGCGGCCGTGATCCTGGATTTCGCCGAGGTGCCGCCGCACATGATGCCCGCGATGTTCACCTCAGCCCGCACGGCGGGGTGGAGCGCGCACATCATGGAGCAGAAGCGCGAGGGCAAGCTCGTGCGCCCGTCGGCGCAGTACATCGGCCCGGCGCCGCGCAGGCCGGAGGACGTCGAGGGCTGGGACGAGATCAAGCACGGCTGAACGGAGCTTGCGGAGCGACCATCGACGCTGAGCGGAGCTTGCGGAGCGACCATCGGCGCTGAGCGGAGCTTGCGGAGCGACCATCGGCGCTGAGCGGAGCTTGCGGAGCGACCATCGATGCTGAGCGGAGCCCGCGGAGCGGGTGTTACGTGCTGAGCGGGCGGTAGACGAGCAGCGCGCAGTCGCCGACCCGGCGCAGCTCGGCCAGCGGCATCCGTCCGACCGGCGCCGCCGCCAGGTTCGGGGCGGCCGGGTCGCCGACGAGCAGGGGTGCGACCACCACCTGCAGCTCGTCGACGACCCCGGCCGTCAGGAACAGCGTGGTCATGGTCGTGCCGCCCTCGACCATCAGCCGGGCGACGCCACGATCGACGAGATCGGCCAGCACCGTCGGCAGGTGCGGTGGGTCACCCGCGTCGACGACCGTGGCGAGCCCGTCGAGTCGGCGGGTGAGCCCGGCGACCGCGGGCGTCGCGGCGTAGATGAGCTTGGCCCCGTCGCCCGCGGTGAAGAACCGCGCCGCGGGGTCGAGGCTCGCGCCGGTGCGGGTGAGCGCGACCTTCGTCGGTGACGGCGGAGCGCCGCGCGCGACCCGTTCGGCCCGACGGGCGGGAGAGCGGACCAGCAGGCGGGGGTCGTCGGCCGCGACCGTCCCCGCGCCGACGAGTATGGCGTCGACCGCTGCCCGCTCTGCGTCGACGCGGTCGAGGTCCTCGGCGCCGGAGAGGACGAGCCGCTCCGGGCGCGCGTCGTCGATGTGGCCGTCGAGCGACGTCGCGACCGACAGCAGCACGTAGGGACGCCTCACGGAGACCGCAGCGTAGGCCCGGGGTTGAGCTCCGGCCCGGGGCGGTCGTCATCGGCGGCGTGGCCGAGCTGAACACCAGCGGGGTTTCTCCGCCGCCAAACCCCGCTCATGTCGCGCTCGGGCGCCGGTTGCGGCGAACGATCAGCGGGGCAGCGCGGCCCCGCGGGGCGCGCGCGCCCTGCCGACCGCCAGCGACAGCACGCCCGCCGCCAGACACAGCGCGCCCCCGGCGTACCAGGCCGCGTCGTAGGTGTGCAGGCGGTCGCGGATGATCCCGGCGGCCAGCGCCATGGCCGCCGCGCCGACCTGGTGCGACGCGAACACCCACCCGAACACCACCGGTGCGCGGGCGCCGAAGTGCTCGCGGACGAGCGCCATCGTCGGCGGGATCGTGGCCACCCAGTCCAGGCCGTAGAACACGATGAACAGCAGGAGCGAGGGCTGCACGTGCGGGGCGAACAGGAGCGGCAGCGCCATCAGCGAGAGCCCGCGCAGCACGTAGTAGGCCAGGAGCAGCAGGCGCGGGTCGACGCGGTCGGTGAGCCAGCCGGAGCCGATCGTGCCCGCGACGTCGAAGATGCCGACGACCGCGAGCAGGCCCGCTGCGACCGTCGTCGGCAACCCGTGGTCGTGGGCCGCGGGCACGAAGTGCGGCTGGATCAGGCCGAACGTCGTGGCCCCGCAGATCGCCATGCCACCCGCGAGGTACCAGAACGGGCGGGTGCGGACGGCGTCGGCGAGGGCACGCAGGGCGTTTCGGGCGGCGCCGGTGCGCACGACGGGCGGCTCGTCGGCGGCCGTGCCGCCGTAGGGCGCGACGCCGACGTCGGAGGGGCGGTCGCGCAGCAGCCAGACCACGAACGGTGCGACGGCGAGCGCGGCCACCGCCACCCCCAGCGACGCCACCCGCCACCCCGCCGCCTGGGTGACGGCCGCGACGAGCGGCAGGAACACGAGCTGGCCCGCCGCGCCGCCCGCCGTCAGCACGCCGGAGACGAGGCCGCGGCGGGTGACGAACCAGCGGCCGGTGACCGTCGCGACCAGCGCGAGCGCCATCGACCCCGTGCCGAGCCCGACCAGCACGCCCCAACAGAGGACGAGCTGCCAGCTCGCCGTCATGAACACGGTCAGCCCGCTGCCCGCCGCGACGACCAGCAGCGCGGCCGTCACCACCGCCCGGATCCCGAACCGCTCCATGAGCGCGGCGGCGAAGGGCGAGGTCAGGCCGTAGAGCACCAGGTTGACCGACACGGCGGCCGAGATCGTCGCGGTGGACCAGCCGAACTCCGCGTGCAGGGGATCGATCAGCACGCCGGGGACGGCGCGGAAGCCCGCCGCGCCGACGATGGCGAGGAAGGTCACGGCGGCGGCCCACCAGGCCCGGTGGATCCGGGGGCGGAGGCGTAGTTCCGTCACGCGACGCAGCATCACCGATGAGATCACTGCGCAGACCAGTGGCCCGACGGCCAACATGTGAAAGAATCCGGCCATGACGCGTCATGAGGTCGCCGTGTTGGCCCTGCCGTCGGTCGTCGCGTTCGAGCTCGGGGTGCCGCACAAGCTGATCGGCGGCGCCCGTGGACGACACGGGCACGCCGCTCTACCGCGTGCGGGTCGCGACCCCGACGGCGCGTCCGGTGCGGACGTCGGCCGGGTTCACGGTCGCTGCCGGAGCACGACGCGTCGATCTGCTGCACCGCCGACACCGTGGTCGTCCCGGGCATCGCAGCGCGGGGCGGCGGTGGAGCGCGGCGGCGCTGCGAGGACGATCTCGCCGCACGCTCGACGGCCTCGACGCCCGCATGATGTCGATCTGCACCGGCGCGTTCGTGCTGGCCGCGGCCGGGCTGCTCGACGGGCGCCCGGCCACCACGCACTGGGCACGCCACGGCGTTCCGGCGCCTCTTCCCGGCCGTGCGACTCGATCCCGACGTGCTGCTCGTCGACGACGGCGACGTGCTGACCTCGGCGGGCAACGCCGCCGGCATCGACCTGTGCCTGCACGTCGTACGCCGCGACCACGGCAGCGACGTGGCCAACCGGGTGGCCCGCCGCTGCGTGGTGGCGCCGTGGCGGGACGGTGGGCAGTCGCAGTTCATCGAGCGCCGCTGCCGGAGTTCGTCGGGGACGGCGACGGCCGCGACCCGCGCGTGGGCGCTCGACCGGCTGGACGAGCCGCTGACCTGGCCGATCTCGCCGCACACGCCCGGATGAGCGTGCGCACGTTCACCCGCCGCTTCCGCGACGAGACCGGGGTGAGCCCGGCGCGGTGGCTCACCGACCGGCGGGTCGAGCACGCGCGGCGGCTGCTGGAGACCACCGACCTGCCGGTCGACCGGGTGGCCGAGCGCGCCGGCTTCGGCACCCGCGACCTCGCTGCGCCAGCACCTGCACGCGACGATCGGCGTGGCCCCGCTGATCTATCGGCGCACCTACCGGGGGGTGGCCACCCGCTGAGCGTCAGCCCGGGGCGGAGGCCCAGGTGGCCAGCTGGAGGTCGAACCGCTCGCGGCGGATGCGCTGGTCGACGTACAGCAGCCCGGTGATCCCCGCGAGGAACGGCGAGGCGAAGGTGGTGATCAGCACCACGACCACCGCCACCGCGACGCTGAAGCCGGTGCCCGGCACGGGCGGGGCGACCGAACCCGGCGTGGCCGACGACGCCATGCCGAAGGCCCCTCCGATCGCGCCGAGCACACCTCCGACCACGCTGAACGCCAGCCCCACCACCAGCAGCACCGCGAAGATCTGCCACCACGCGCCGCGCACGAGATCCCGCGAGCGCGTGATCGCGGCGACCACGCCGATGTCCTCCATCACGTAGGCGGGCGCCGCCAGGCAGAGCAGCACCGACAGGTAGATCAGGACGACGATCGCGGCGATGCCGAGGAGCAGCCCGATCGCCACTCCCGCGCCTCCGCCGATCCCGACCCCGAGACCGACCGCAAGCCCGAGTCCGACGATGGCCACCACCATGACGATGAGCCCGGTGAGCACGGCGACCCCGATGAGGCCGGGCACCTTCGGCCAGGCCTGCCGCCACGCCGTGCCGAGATCGCTGCGGCGGCCGATCAGCGCGCCGCGCAGCACCGTGAGCAGCATGCCGGTGAGCACGCCTCCGAGCACCAGCCCGACCAGGACGACGATCCCGGACACGGCGAACGTGCGGCCGAGGTAGCTCGGGAGGGCATCCACCGCGGTCGGGGCGCGGTTCACGCCCAGCGCGGCCTGCCCCAGCAACTGCACAAGCTGGGTGATCACCGCGACGACCAGCGCAGGCACCAGCGTGGCCACCGGATTGGCCCGGATGTAGGTGAACGCGCCGCCGAAGAAGTCGCCGAAGCTCAGCGGCCGCAGCGGGATGATCCCCGGGCGAGGGGCGGTGTGGTACCCGGGCGGCCCGTAGCCAGGCCCGTACTGCTGCGCCCCGTAGGGCTGGGTCGCGTACCCGGGCGGCGGCTGGCCGCCAGGGAGCGGTCCGTAACCCGGGGGCGGTCCGTAGCCGGGTGGCCCGTAGCCCTGAGCCCCGTAGCCCTGGGGCCCGTATCCGGGGGGTGGCCCGTACCCGGGCCCCTGCGGCGGCGGCCCGTACCCGGGCATCTGCCCGTAGGCCGTCCCAGACGTCCCGTAGCCCGCCGCGCCCGTCTGCCCGTGACCCGGCGCACCCGCCGGACCACCGCCCGCGGCGGGGAACCCGCCGGTCGACGCACCCGCCGGACCACCGCCCGCGGCGGGGAATCCGCCGGTCGACGCACCCGCCGGGCCCCCGCCCGCGGCGGGGAATCCGCCGGTCGAACCGGGCCCCGCCACGCTGTACCCGCCGGGCGGCCCGTAGGCGCCGGAGGGTGCCGAGCCGAAGGCGCCCGACTGCTCCGCCCCGGAAGCGCCCGCGGCGCCGGGCCCGTAACCCGTTGAGGAGGGCAGCTCGTAGGCGCGGGTGGGCGACTCCGCGTTGCGGCCATCCGGCTGACCGTCCTCGGACGCGCCTGCCGACCCCTGGCCTGTGTTCTGCTGGGGGATGTCGAACACCCCCGTCGGGTCCTCGCCTGCGCCGATCGGCGGCTCTGCCGACGGGGCCTGCCTGGTCACCGGCCGGGTGACCGCGCGCGACTCGGCCTCCTGCGCCGCGCCGGGGTCTCCCGACGCCGAAGGCGCGGGGGATTCGCTGGTCGACCCGGCACCGTTCGCACCTGCATCGTTCGAACCAGCAGGGCCGGGCCCGGCAGTTGGAGCGGATTCGGCCCGATCGGCCACCGACGAGGGAAAGCCGCTCGGGGGGGTCGAGTCTGGGGGTGTCGAGCCCGGCGAGCCTGCGGGATCGGGCTCGCCTGCGCCCGACGGGGTTGCGCCCGGCAGGTGACCGTGTCGCACGGTCGGCTCGTCCTCGTGACCGCCCCGCTCGCCGGGCCGGTCCGGCGTCTCCGTCATCGTGCACTCCCCCGTCTCGGTCGCTCGACGACATCCTGACAGGCCACGCGGATCCCGTGCGGCACCTTCGGCCAACTCGCCGCCCTGCCCATCCGAGCCTGACCCCGGAGAGGGAGACTGGACGGTGTGACAGCTTCCTCGACCGTCGACCTCACGATCCCCGCCGACCTCAAGCCCGTCGACGGGCGCTTCGGCTGCGGACCCTCCAAGGTACGCCCTGAGCAGCTTGCCACCCTGGCTTCTTCCGGCGCCGTCATGGGCACGTCGCACCGGCAGAAGCCGGTGAAGTCGCTGGTCGCGCGCGTCCGCGCGGGCCTGGCCGAGCTGTTCTCGCTACCCCCTGGCTACCAGGTCGTCCTGGGCAACGGCGGTTCCACCGCGTTCTGGGACGCCGCCGCGTTCGGCCTGGTCCGCGAGCGCGCGCTGCACCTGGCCTACGGCGAGTTCTCCGCCAAGTTCGCCGAGTCGACGCGCGGCGCCCCCTTCCTCGCCGACCCGGTGGTCGTCAAGGCCGCTCCGGGCACCGCGCCGGAGCCGCAGGCCGACCCCTCCTGCGACGTGCTCGCCTGGGCCCACAACGAGACGTCGACCGGAGTGGCGGTGCCGGTCGTGCGGCCGGAACCCGTCGCCAAGGGCAGTCAGCTCGTCGTGATCGACGCGACGTCCGGCGCCGGCGGCCTGCCGGTCGACATCCGCCAGGCCGACGCCTACTACTTCGCCCCGCAGAAGGGCTTCGCGTCCGACGGCGGGCTCTACATCGCGCTGATGAGCCCCGCCGCGCTGGAGCGGGTCGCGGAGCTCGCGGCGGCCGACCGCTGGATCCCGCCGTTCCTCTCGCTCGCGACCGCCGTCGACAACTCCCTGAAGGACCAGACCTACAACACACCCGCGGTCGCGACGCTCGTGCTGATGGCCGAGCAGATCGACTGGATGCTCGGCCTGGGCGGGCTGGACGCCTGCGTGGCGCGCACCTCGGACTCGTCGGGCAGGCTCTACGCGTGGGCGGAGAAGTCGGAGTTCGCCACGCCGTTCGTCGCCGAGCCCGCACACCGCTCGCAGGTCGTCGGCACGATCGACTTCGTCGACGAGGTCGACGCCGCGGCCGTCGCGAAGGTGCTGCGGGCCAACGGCATCGTGGACACCGAGCCCTACCGCAAGCTGGGGCGCAACCAGCTGCGCATCGGCATGTTCCCGGCGGTCGACCCCGACGACGTGCAGGCCCTCATCGCGTGCATCGACTGGGTGGTCGAGCGGCTCGGCTGAGCCTGCTCACGAAGGGTAGTCACACCCGTAACACCCGCCTCAACTTTACCAAACGCGATCAACCTGGCACGCTGCGTGCACACCGAGGATTCTCCCCGTCGGAGCGGCGTTTCCGGCTCCGGCGCGCCTCCGCGGCGCGTTGCGGTTGTGCATCTACCGTCACCCTGACGGGGAGTGTGAAGAGGGCGGGAGGCCGCGGATGCGGGCGCTGCGGGTGGTCGGGATCACCGAGGGCGGCGGGGAGCTCTCCGTCGTGCTCGAGGATGCCGCCCGCCAGGAGCGGTTCACCGTCCCCGCCGACGAGCAGTTGCGCGCCGCCGCCCGGGGAGACCTCACCCGGCTCGGCCAGATCTCGATCGAGTTGGAGAGCCAGTTGCGCCCACGAGAGATCCAGGCCCGCATCCGCGCCGGGGCGTCGGTGGACCAGGTCGCGGCGGCCGCCGGGGTGCCCCCGCAGAAGATCGAGCGGTTCGCGTATCCCGTGTTGCTGGAGCGGTCGCGTACGGCCGAGGTCGCCCAGCGCGCCCACCCGATGCGCGCCGACGGGCCCGACGGGCGCATGCTCGGCGACGTCGTCGCGCACACGTTCGGCCTGCGCGGACAGGAGTACCCGTCCGCCGAGTGGGACTCCTGGAAGGGCGACGACGGGCGCTGGGTCATCGCGTTGTCGTGGCGGGCGGGCCGTTCGGACAACCGGGCGCTCTGGACGTTCCAGCCGGGGGCGCACGGCGGCACGGTCACCGCGCTCGACGAGCATGCGCACGACCTGGTCGAAGGCCTGCCCGCGCGGCCGCTGCGCACGGTCGGACCAGTGATCGACATCTCGCGCCCTGACGAGCCTGCCCCCGCGCCCGACGAAGGTCGCGAGCTGCGGGCCGCGGCGTCGGACACAGCGGCGCGCCGCGATGTCCCCGACTGGTCGCGCGGCGCCCCCGAGCCGCGCCGCCCCGAGCCGCCTCGCCGGTCCGCCCCGTCCGTCCGCACGGAGCCCGCAGAGGCCCTGCACCGGTCCGGCTGGGAAGAGCCGGGCCACCGCAACGGCGACAACGGCTCCGCGCGGCCCGCCCGGGCCGACGAGCCCGCCACCGAGTGGCCCGTTCCGCCGTGGCAGTCCGCCGACCGTGACCAGCCGCTACCCGGCGACGGCCCGGCCGGGCGCGCGGGCGAGGCGACGACGGCCGCGCCCGTGGAGCCGCCCGCTCCCCGGCGGGCCGATGCCGGTACGGCGCCGACCGCCACCGCCCGCGCCGAACTCCCGCCGACGGCATCCCCGCGCGCCGACGACACACCGCAGGCACCCCGACAGACGGACGCCTCGCCGTCAGAACCCCGGCAGGCCGAGCCCGCGACCCGGCAGGCCGACGCCCCGCCCACCGCCCCCCGGCAGGCCGAAGGAGCGACCCGGCAGGCCGACGCCCCACCCACCGCTCCCCGGCGGGTCGAACCCCAAAACACCGCCCCCCGGCAGGCCGACGCCGCGGCCCGGCAGGCAGAGCCCGCGGCGACGACGGATCCGGCTGAGCCCACGGCCTCCCCGGCCGACGCCGTGGCCCCGGCGCCGCGCCAGGCAGGCGCCGAGCAGGCCGCGCCTGGCCAGGCCGAACCCGCGGCAGCCCCTGAGGCCGGTCCGGCGACCCCGGCAACGCCCGCTCCTCCGCGCCGCAACCGCAAGGGCAAGCCCGTCATGCCGTCCTGGGACGAGGTCCTGCTGGGCGTGCGCGGCCAGCGCTAGTCCAAGGCGCACTTCGCAGCTTCCGGCGTCTCCGCACACCGTCGAACCTGTGCGAGGACGCACGACGACGTGCGAAGTCGGCCCGCCCCGCCTACGCCCCCGGCGGTCCGGGCCTCACCGGGGGCGGAGACCGTCGCGCACCACGGCGAGCAGACGGGCGGGCAGTTCGGGATCCGCGCTCGCCTGCACGGCCTGCAAGAGGCCCTTGAGCAGGGCGATCAGCTCGGTCGCGCCGATCCCCGCCCGCACCGCCCCGGCCGCCCGCGCGCGGGCCAGCAGCGTGTCCAGCGCCCCGTGCAGCTCGGTGCGCGCGATCGCGACGGCCGCCTCTCCCACGCCGCCGAGTGCGTCGGGCAGGTCGCGCTTGGCCGCGGCCTCCTCGGCGAGGCGGGCGAGGAAGCCGTCGAGGGCCGCCCCGGGGTCGGGCGCCTCGGCACCCGCCCTGGCCAGGGCGACGAGGTCGCGCACCCGCGCGACCGTCACCGCCTCGAACAGCGCCTCCTTCGTCGGGAAGTGCCGGTAGACCGTCCCCGGCCCCACCGCCGGCGCGCGCGGCGATCACGTCGAGCGGCACCCCGAAGCCCGCTTCGGCGAACGCCTCCCGCGCCGCGACGAGCACCCGCTCGCGGTTGCGGCGGGCGTCGGCGCGCAAGGGACGCTCGGGCGTAGACAAACGGGGCGCTCGTTCCGTATCGTCGAAGCGGGGCGGAGGTTCCGATTCTAGGAGGGACGATGAGCCGGAGTCCACGCGAGGTCGCCGAGCTGGTGCGGCGCATGGTGGCGGGTGAGGGCGTGGTGTTCGCCGATCTCTTCGCCGTCGACGGCGTGCTGCGCTTCCCGTTCGCACCGCCCGGCATGGCCCGGGAGATCCGCGGCCGCGAGGCGATCCGCGCGTCGCGGAACGCGGAGGCGGGCAGGCGCGCCCTGCTGCGGATGGACGGGGTCGACCTGCTCGTGCGCGAGACGGACGACCCGGAGGTCGTCGTCACCGAGATCGAGCACTACGGCCACTCCGAGGCGCTCGACGGGCCGTACCGCTTCCGCGCGCTGGGGGTCGTCCGGGTGCGCGACGGCGAGATCGTCAGCTACGACGACTACATGGACCCGATCGCGATGGCCGCGCTCCTCGGGCGCACGCCCGACCTGGCCGCCGCGCTGGCGGGCTGAGCCCGCACCGGCCGAGCTGACGGCCGCGCAGGGCGCTACTCGGCGGCCTCCGCGGCCTCCAGCCACTCCATCTCGACGGCCTCCCGCTCGACGACGACGGCCCGCAGCTCGGCGTCCAGCGCCAGCAGCCGCTCGGGATCGGTGGCCGCCTCCACCATCTGCTCGTGCAGCGCTTTCTCCCGCGCGGCCAGCGTCTCCAGGCGCCGCTCCAGGCGCGTGGCCTCCTTGCGCGCCACCCGTTGCTCGGCACCCGAGGGGCGTTTCGCCGCGGCGTCGGACGTCGCCGCAGGAGCCGCCCCACCGCGACCACCCGCGCCCGCCGCCGCCGCCCCTCCGCGACGACCCGCGCCCGCCGCCGACCGTCGCGAACCGCCTGGCCCGCCAACCGCCGACGACCCGGCACCGCGAGAGCTGCCCCCGCCCGCCGGAGTCCGCGCCGAACCGCCTTCCCCTCGGCCGGCCGCTGCCCGCCGGGCCAGGTACTCCTCGATCCCCCCGGGCAGGTGGGTGATCTTCCCGTCGCCCAGGAGCGCGACGACCGTGTCGCACACCCGCTCCACCAGGTAGCGGTCGTGGCTGACCACGACGAGCGTGCCCGGCCAGCCGTCGAGCAGGTCCTCCAGCGCGGGCGAGCGTGTCGACATCCAGGTCGTTCGTCGGCTCGTCGAACAGCAGCACGTTGGGCTCGGCCATCAGCAGGCGGGTGAGCTGCAGCCGTCGCCGCTCGCCGCCCGAGAGCTGTCCGACCGGGGTCCACTGCGCGCGCGGCGGGGAACCCGAGCCGCTCCAACACCGACGAGGCCGTCAGCTCGAGCCTGCCCAGCCGCACGTACTTCGCGACGTCCTCGGTGGCCTCCAGCACGCGCATCTCCTGCGGCAGGTCCACCAGCTCCTGGGACAGCTCCGCGAGCTGCACGGTCGTGCCCCTGACCAGCAGGCCGCCGTCAAGGGGCTGCTCGCCGGTCAGCGCGTGCAGCAGCGTCGTCTTCCCCGAGCCGTTGACCCCGACGATCCCGACGCGGTCGCCGGGCCCGAGCCGCCAGGTGACGTGGTCGAGCAGCACGCGCTCGCCGAGCCTGACCGTGGCGTCCTCCAGCTCCAACACCGTGCGGCCGAGCCGGTTCGTGGCGAAGCCGAGCAGCTCGACGGCGTCGCGCGGCGGCGGCACGTCGGCGATCAGCGCCTCGGCCGCCTCGATCCGGAACCGCGGCTTGGACGTCCGGGCGGGCGGCCCGCGCCGCAGCCAGGCCAGCTCCTTGCGGGCGAGGTTCTGGCGGCGGGCCTCGGCGGCGTCGGCCTGGCGCGCCCGTTCGGCCCGGGCGAAGACCCAGTCGGCGTAGCCGCCGAGGTAACTCTCGACGCGCCCGGCCGCGACCTCCCACGTGCGGCCGCAGACGGTGTCGAGGAACCACCGGTCGTGCGTGACCACCACGACCGCGCACCGCCGCGCCACCAGGTGCTCCGCCAGCCAGCCGATGCCCTCGACGTCGAGGTGGTTGGTGGGCTCGTCCAGCACCACCAGGTCGAGATCACCGATCAACGCGCGGGCCAGCGCCACTCGGCGCTTCTCCCCGCCGGAGAGCCCGTCGACGACCCGGTCGAGGTCGTGGAGGCCGAGCCCGTCCAGCACGTCGCGCACCTGCGGATCGGCGGCCCACTCGTGCTCGGCCCCGTACGCGTCCAGGACGACGTCGCGTACCCGCGCGCCGCGCGGCAGGTCATCGCCCTGCGCCAGATGCGTGAGCCGCAGCCCGCCGACCCGGCTCACCCGCCCCGCGTCGGGCGCCCGCGCGCCGGTGAGGATGTCCAGCAGCGTCGTCTTGCCGCCACCGTTGAGGCCGACGACGCCGATGCGGTCGCCCGACTCCACGCCGAGCGAAATGCCGTCGAGCAGCACCCGTGAGGCGTCGCCGGGGACGTGCGCGGTGACCGTCTCCAGGTTGACGAGGTTGGCCATCAGGCGCGCACCGGCGGCCAATGGGGCGAGGAGGGCGGGTCGAAAGGGCCTGCCTCAGGGGCCTCGACGATCCGCGCGCCCGGCACCGGCCCGTGCGCGACACGGACCGTGCGGCACACCCCGAGCCCGGCCAGCTCCGCCGCGACGTCCAGCGCCGCCTCGGCGCCCGAGCAGAGGAACGCGCACGTCGGCCCGGAACCGGAGACGAGCCCGGCCAGGGCCCCCGCGTCCACCCCGGCCCGCAAGGTGCGTCGGAGCTCGGGGGCGAGGCTGACGGCCGCGGCCTGCAGGTCGTTGCCCAACGAGAGGGCGAGCTGGCGCGGGTCGCCGCCCGTGACCGCCTCCAGCACCGGCTCGACGGGTCGGGCGGTGGGCTCGTTGCCGTCGCGGAGCCGGTCCAGCTCGCGGAAGACGGCGGGCGTGGGGAGGCCGGTGCGGTGCAGCGCGATCACCCAGTGCTGGGGGTGGCGGGCGAGCACCGGGACGATCTGCTCGCCGCGGCCGGTGCCCAGCGCCGTGCCGCCGTGCAGCGCGAACGTCACGTCGCTGCCCAGCTCGGCGGCCAGGCCGGAGAGCTCGTCGCGGGAGAGGTCGAGCTTCCACAGCGTGGAGAGCCCCACCAGCGCCGCTGCCGCGTCGGCGCTGCCGCCTGCCATCCCGCCCGCGACCGGGATGCCCTTGCGCAGGACCAGCGCGACGTCGGCCTCACGGTCGGCGCGCTCGGCGAGCAGCTGGACCGCCCGCCAGGCGAGGTTGGTCTCGTCGGCGGGCACCTCCGTGACCCCTTCGCCGTGCACCGCGATCGCGGGCTCCGGGCTCACCGCCACCGAGACCTCGTCGAAGAGGCTCACCGCGTGGAACACCGTGACCAGGTCGTGGAAGCCGTCCTTGCGCAGGCCGCCCACCGCCAGATGGAGGTTGATCTTGGCGGGCACCCGCACCGTGACGGGCGGCGGGACGGCGGACAGCACGAGGCAACCCTACGGCGCGATCAGCTGCGCGCAGGCTCCACGTCCCGGCGTTGGGCAACCAGGTGCCGCGGCAACGCGAAGCACAACGCCGCGACCAGGCCGAACACCAGCACCGCCGCGGGCAGCAGCAGCGCCTGCGCCATCGCCGCGCTGAACCCCGCGCGCAGTGACGGCGGCAACGCGGCGTCGACCGACACGACCTGGCCGCCGCCGGGTAGCTCGGCCGTCAGCCGGGCCTGCATGAGGACGGCGATGCCCGCGCTGCCCAGCACGGCCCCGACCTGACGGGTCGTGTTGTAGACGCCCGCGGCCGCGCCCGCCTGGTCCATCGGCAGGTTGCGCGTGGCCGACGTCGAGATCGGCGCCCACATGTACCCGTTCGCCACACCGATCAGCGCGATCGGCAGCAGCAGCTCCCAGATGGGCGTGGCGGGTCCCATCACCGCCGCGAGCCAGACCAGGCCGACGATGAAGCACGCGAGCCCGAAACCGGCGATCCACCGCGGGTGCGCGCGGTCGGTCAGCCGTCCGACGTAGGGCGCGAGCGCCCCCGAGATCACCGCCATGGGGACGAAGAGCAGCGCCGCGCGCGTCGGGGACAGCCCGCAGCACGCCCTGCGCGTACAGCATCGTGGGGAACGCCATCGCCGTGACGCCGAACCCGACAGCGGCGATCGCGAGGCTGGCGAGGCTGAAGTTGCGGTCGCAGAACAGGTGGAGCGACAGCAGCGGCTCGCGTGTGTTGCGCGCCTGCCAGAGCACGAACAGCGCCAGCACGACGATCCCCGCGACGATCAGCGACCACACCGAGATCGGCCCGGCGATCGTGCCCCAGTCGTAGGTCTGGCCCTCCTGGATGCCGAACACCAGCAGGAACATCCCGACGGCCGAGAGCACGACGCCGAGCAGGTCGAACCGGCGCACGTGGGTGGGCAGTTCGGGGACGAGCCGCAGCGCCAGCGCGATGCCGACGACCCCGACCGGCACGTTCACGAAGAAGATCCACTCCCAGCCGAGCCCGTCGACGAGCACGCCGCCGAGGATCGGCCCGACGAGCGTCGCGACGCCCGCCACCGCGCCCCACAGGCTCATCGCCCGCCCGCGCGACGCCGCGGGGAACGTCCGGGTGATCACCGCCATGGTCTGCGGCATCATCACCGCGGCGCCGAGCCCCTGGACGACCCGCGCGATGATGAGGCCGCCGATCGTGTCCGTCAGGCCGCACAAGAACGACGCGAGCGTGAATACTGTCAACCCGACGAGATACACGCGGCGCGGGCCGAACCGGTCGCCGAGCCGTCCGGTGATCAGCAGCGGTACCGCGTAGGCGAGCAGGTAGGCGCTGGTGACCCAGACGACGGCGTCGACGTCGGTGTGCAGCGCCGACAGGATCGTCGGGGTCGCGACGGACACGATGGTGGTGTCGACGAGGATCATGAAGAAGCCCACGCACACCGCCCAGAGCGCGGGCCACGGGCTGCGGTCGGGCCCGCCTTCGGTCATGACGTCAGGCTACGGGGGTGATCGCGGGCGGGCGCGGCGACGACGCCGGGCGACGAGCCCGCACACCCGGCGTCGCGGCGGCACGGGCGTGGGGGGTGCGGCCACCACAACGCCGGTGTCGACGGGCGGGCGGACCGTCAGCGGGCCGCCGCGATCCGCGCGAAGTCGCCGACGGCCAGGGTCTCCGCACGGGCGCGGGGGTCGACGCCCGCGGCGCGCAGGGCTGCTTCCGCCGCTGCGGGCGACCCCGCCCACCCCGCCAACGCCGAGCGCAGCGCCTTGCGGCGCTGGGCGAACGCGGCGTCGATCACGGCGAAGACGGCGCCGCGGTCGCCCGGTGGCGGCTCGCGGCGGTCGAAGGCGAGCAGACCGGAGTCGACGCCCGGCACCGGCCAGAAGACCGTCCGCGGCACGGGACCCGCCCGTCGCGCCGCCGCGAACCACGCGAGCTTCGCGCTCGGCACCCCGTACGCCCGGCTCCCCGGCGGCGCGGCCAGCCGCTCGGCGACCTCGGCCTGCACCATCACCAGCCCGCGGCGGATCCCCGGCAGCTCGGCCAGCAGGTGCAGCACGACCGGGACGCCGACGTTGTAGGGCAGGTTCGCGACGAGCGCTGACGGCGGCGACGCCAGATCCGACGCGCGCACGCGCAGCGCGTCGGCCTCGAGCACGGACAGTCGTCCGGCCAGCGCCGGTGCGCGCTCGGCGACGGTCTCCGCGAGCCGCGCGGCCAGCACCGGGTCGATCTCGACGGCGAGCACGGCGGCGACCTCGGGCAGCAGCGCCAGGGTCAGCGAGCCCAGGCCGGGCCCGACCTCCAGCACCACGTCGTCGGCCGACAGTTCGGCGGAGCGCACGATCCTGCGCACCGTGTTGGGGTCGTGCACGAAGTTCTGCCCCAGCCGCTTCGTCGGGCGCAGGCCCAGCTCCGCGGCCAGCGCCCGCACCTCGACCGGGCCGAGCAGCCGCGCCTCCCCCACCGTCACGAGGGAAGCGTGCACCCCGTCGTCGACGGAGAGGTCACCGGGGCGGGGCCCCCCGAGTCGCCACCGGGCCGGGCCCGGATCGTCACCGGGCGGGGCCGGAAGGTCGACGCCGGGGCGGAGCCCGATGTCATCACCGGGGGGCGGGCGCCGAGATCGTCACCGGGCCAGGCCCGACGGGGTCACTGCGGCAGGCCGAGCTTGCGTGAGCAGGCGGGCCAGGCGCCGTAGCCGCCGCCGCGGTCGTCGCGCACCTTCTCGGCGATCGCGATCTGCTCCTCGCGGCTGGCCTGGCTGGGCAGGCCCGCGTAGGCCGTGCCGCCGTAGGACCGCCATGTGCCCGCGTCGAACTGGAGGCCGCCGTAGTAGCCGTTGCCGGTGCTGATCCCCCAGTTGCCGGTGGCCTCGCACTGCGCGATGCGGTCCCAGACACTGCCGTCGTCGACGGCGGGCGCGGAGGCGGTCTCGTCGCTCGTGCCGATCTTGACCACACGGGGGATCGCGGCGGTCATCGCACCGGCCCCGATCTGCTCGCGCCGCACCTCCTCGCCGTTCTGCACGAAGATCTTCATGATCGCGGTGGCCTCGCCCGGCTTGCCGGGGCTGACGACGACCTCCTTGCCGCGGGGCAGCGTCGGGTCGTCGATCTTCTGGACGGGCGGCGGGGCGGCGTGGGTCTCGACGACCTCGCCGACGCCGTTGCGCACGACCTGCACCTCGGTGCCGTCGATGAGCGGGGTGTCACCGCTGGGGATGGACACGTCGTCGGGGCCGAGCGTGATGTGGTGCTCCGCGAGGAGGCCGGAGACGGTGCCCGCGGTCGTGGTCACCGGCTTCTTGGCGCCGGTGCCGTCGGTGAGGGTGACCTTGTGCGGCACCCGGAGCTCGAGTGACAGCCCGGAGAGCGGGATCGAGGTGTCCGGCGACATCGACATCTGGATCGGCTGCGCCTGCACGCCGAGCCCGTCGAGCGCCTGGCCGACGGTGGCCGCGGTGGTCCAGACCTCGCGCTGCGAGGGGCCCTCGTCGAGGACGAGTTTGCGGGCGCGGCTGAAGATGACGTGGTCGCCACTGTCGATCGACGTGGGCAGCGCGGGCTCCACCCGGTCCTGCGGCGCCGGGACGATGCCCGCGGCCCGCAACGCCGACCCGACACTGCCCGCGAACGTGTGCACGAGGCGGTCCTGGCCGTCGACCGTCACGGTGATGGTCTTGTCCATCGCGAGCGCGGTCGCCCCGCCGCCGGTGAGGGCGATGAGCACGGCGAGCGCGGTCGCGCGCACAGCCACCCGGGACGGCGCGGGCTTCGTGGCGCGGCGGCGCGCGGCGCGGGTGGGGTGGGCCTGGGCCGACTCGGTCTGTGTCGACCCGGTCTGTGTCGACCCGGTCTGTGTCAACCCGGTCTGGGCGGACCCGGGCTGGGCCGACTCGGGCTGGGCCGACCCGGTCTGGGCCGACCCGGGCTGGGCCGACGCGACCAGCGCGGGCCCGCCGAGCGCAGGCTCGGCGACAGCGGCCTGCACCGCGGCGATCGGCTGGGTGTGGTGCTCGGCGTCGACGGTGGCGATGGGGCCGGTGACAGGGACGTCGGCGGCAGGCGGGACGACCGGGATCGGAGCGGTGACCGGTCCGGCGTCGGGGACGGCGACCCGCCCCGTCTCCCGGGCCGACCGCGCGGCGGGCGCCGGATCTTTGATCAGTGCGGCCAGAGGGTTCGGCACCGCGGCGTTCGCGGCCGGGTGGTCGGGCTCGGCCGGGATCGGGGCAGGCGTCGCCGTCGGGAGCGGCGCCTGCCTGCCCGCTTTGGGGGACCGGTCGCGCCGTTTCGGGGACGGCTGGGGGCGAGCGCTCGGGAGCGCTGCTGCGGCGGCTGCGGGCCGAGCGGGCGACGTCGTCGCGGAGCCGCTCGGCGAGACGGGAGGCGCCGTCTCCGGGGCGGGGGTGGTCACGGCCCAGAAACCGGACGCCGGGGTGAGTGGGGCGGCGGGCGGGGCCGGGCGCGGCGTCGGGTCCGACCAGCTGCCCGCCGCGCCCTGCGGGGATCCGACGGGCGTGGCAGGCGTGAAGAGCTCGCCCGCGATGCGCGGGATCGGGCCCGTCATGTCGGCGCTGCAGATCACCGGGATACGGCAGGTGAGCTCCGTGACGTGTGCGGGCTCGACGACGGGCAGCTCGCCCGTCGAGGGGTCGGCCGAGGCGTCCTCGGTCGACGCACCGCGGCCGGGGTAGGCGACCACGCCCTGCGAGAACGAGACGACCGTCTCCATCGCCGGGCGTTCCGACGGGGCGGGGAAATGGTCGGGGTCCTCGACGCTCTGGCTGCCGTACCAGTCGGCGTACGGCTCGGTCTCCGGTGTCGCGCCCACGATCGCACCGACACGGGCACGCGCGGCACGGCGCCGCGCACGCGCAGAGACGTCGACCACAGCAATCCTGACCCTCGTCGGACCGGGCGGGGGAACAGGTCACGATCACGACGGCCCGGAGGCAGGAGTTCTGGGGAGCGCCCCGGAACCGTCGTGACCGCGATGCTGGGGAGCGTTCCCACCCCGGCTTTTGCGATCACGGAACCGTAACGGGGTGCGCGGAAGAGGTTGGAGCTGCGACACACCGCGAGCGCCGAACGGCGCCCCCGCTACGCCGAACGAGGATCCATTGCGCCCGACGCATCGACTGGCGGGACGGACGGCAGCTCGGCGAGCCGAAACACCCGCTCAGCGTTACGCCGAGCGCATGACGCGAGCCGCTCGTCCGACACGTTCCGCACCGCCGCCAGGGCCCGCACCGTCCACGGCAGACAGTAGGGCTCGTTGGCCCGCCCGCGGTGCGGATGCGGGGTGAGGAAGGGGGCGTCGGTCTCGACGAGGAGCTGCTCCTCGGGCACCAGCGCGGCGGCTTCGCGCAGCTCCCGCGCGTTCTTGAACGTGACCGGCCCGGCGAAGGAGAGCACGTAGCCCGCGTCGACACATTCCCTGGCCATGGCGGCGTCGCCGGAGAAGCAGTGGAAGACGACCGCCGCGGGCGGACCCTCCTCGCGGAGGATCCGCAGGACGTCGGCGTGCGCGTCGCGGTCGTGGATCATCAGCGGCTTGCCGAGGCGCTTGGCGAGCGCGATGTGCCAGCGGAATGCGGGCTGTTGGGCCGCGGGCGGGGAGAAGTCCCAGTAGTAGTCGAGCCCGGTCTCCCCCACGGCGACGACGCGGGGGTGCGCGGCGAGCCGCTCGATCTCGGCGAGGTCGGCGTCGGTGACGGCCGCCGTGCGCGTCGGGTGCAGGGCGACCGCGGCGGCCACCCGCTCGTCCCACGTCGAGGCGGCGACGACCCAGCGCGCGGAGGCGAGGTCGTCGGCCACCGTGACCGCCCGCGTCACCCCGACCGCGGCCGCCCTGTCCATCGCCGCGGCCAGCAGCTCCGGCGTGGTGGCGCCGCACGCGTCGAGGTGCGTGTGGGCATCCACTGTGGACGACGGCAGCGGCGCGGGCGGCTCGGGCAGCGGCCTCACGCCCGGGCGATCGGCGCCCACTCCGGGCCCGTCTCCCCCAGCTTCGGGTCGAGCTTGGTGAAGATCGGCGTCGGCTTGGCCAGCGGGCGGCCGACCTCGATCGGCGTGGACGCCCACCGCGCCTGCTCGACCGTGTAGTCGCCGGTGAGGACGGGGTACGCAGGGCCGTCGCCCAGGTCGTCGACCTCACGGATCTCCGGCTGCGCCGCCCACACGCCCTCGCCGCCCATCGCCTCGTGCACCTGCTGCGCCGCGTGCGGAAGGAACGGCGTGAGCAGCGTGTTGGCGTCCTGTACGACCTGCAGCGCGGTGTGCAGGATCGTGTCGCGCCGGTCGGGGTCGTCGCCGCGCTTCCACGGCTCCTGGTCCGACAGGTAGCGGTTGGCCGCCGTCACCACCCGCATCGCCTCGGAGACCGCCTGCTTGAACCGGTTGCGCGCGAGCAGCCCGCCGACCGTGTCGAAACCGGCGCGGGAGACGGCGAGCAGCTCGGCGTCGGCGTCGACGGGGGCGGAGGGCTTGGGTACCGCGCCGACGTTCCGGTGCGCCATCGAGATCGACCGGTTGACGAGGTTGCCCCACTCGTTGGCCAGCTCGAAGTTGGTCCGGCGGACGAACTCGTCCCAGGTGAAGTCGGTGTCCTGGTTCTCAGGGCCCGCGACGGCGATGAAGTAGCGCAGGGCGTCGGGCCCGAACTCCTTGAGGAAGTCGCCGACGTAGATCACCGTGCCGCGGCTCGTCGAGAACTTCGAGCCGCTCATCGTGAGGTACTCCGACGAGACGATCTCGCTGGGCAGGTTCAGCGTGCCGAAGACGCCCGGGGTGCCGCCGTGGTCGCCCGCCCCGTTCTGCCCCAGCAGGAGCGCGGGCCAGATCACCGAGTGGAAGACGATGTTGTCCTTGCCCATGAAGTAGTAGCCCTGGGCGGCGGGGTCGGTCCACCACTGCTTCCAGGCGTCCGGGTCCGGGCCGCGGCGCGCCCACTCCACGGACGCCGACAGGTAGCCGATCACCGCGTCGAACCAGACGTAGAGCCGCTTCATCGGCTGGTCGCGCCAGCCGTCGAGGGGGATGGGGACACCCCAGTCCAGATCGCGGGTGATCGCACGCGGCTTGAGGTCCTCCACCAGGTTGGCGGAGAACTTGAGCACGTTGGGACGCCAGTCGGTGCGCGTGGACAGCCAGTGCCCGAGGGAGTCGGCGAACGCGGGCAGGTCGAGGAAGAAGTGCTCGGTCTCGATGAACTCCGGGGTCTCCCCGTTGATCTTCGAGCGCGGGTTGATGAGATCCGCGGGGTCGAGCTGGTTGCCGCAGTTGTCGCACTGGTCGCCGCGCGCGGCCTCGTAGCCGCAGATCGGGCAGGTGCCCTCGACGTAGCGGTCGGGCAGCGTGCGCCCGGTGGACGGGCTGATCGCGCCCATCGCCGACTTGGCCACGACGTAGCCGTTGCGGTGCAGGGCCAGGAAGAGGTTCTGCACCACTTCGTAGTGGTTGGTCGTGGTGGTGCGGGTGAAGAGGTCGTAGGCGAGGCCGAGGCCCTGCAGGTCGCGCGTGATCACCCGGTTGTACTTGTCGGCGAGCTTCCGTGGGCTCAGACCCTCCGCGTCGGCCTGCACCTGGATCGGGGTGCCGTGCTCGTCCGTGCCGCTGACCATGAGCACCTGGTCGCCCGCCATCCGCCGGTACCGGGAGAAGACGTCGGAGGGCACACCGAAGCCGGAGACATGGCCGATGTGCCGCGGGCCGTTGGCGTAGGGCCACGCCACGGCGGTCAGCACGCGGTTACTCATGGTGTGAAGCGTAGGCCCAGGCAGGAATCGGATTTCCGCCGTGCCCCAGCCGCCGCAAACCATCAAGCCCCTCTTGATGGCTGTGCACGTTTCCCGCGGCGACGTCGCGTGTGATCGCTACTCTTTGCGTTCGACCGGCAACGAGTTGATCTGATCGCGGAGCCGCCCGACGTCCCAGCGGTACCGACCGGACGGAAGCCGCAGATCAGGCGTGATGTAACCCGCTTGGACGTAGCGCTGCAGCGTCCGCGCGGAGATACCGAGCTGACGGGCCGCTTCGGGGGTGGTGACCAGGCTCGGTTTCGGCACGCTAGTCACTCTAAGTTACTGAGCGGCGTATCAAGCCCCCCTAGACGCTTTTGTCGCCACATTTCAGGTAAAGTCGCTAATGTGGGCGACAGTTGGCTACAGTGGGCTCATGGGGTCGAATGACGCTCGATGGCATGAGGCGGTCGACGAGCTCGCGCGGATGCCGGATCTCACGCGACGCCTGATCGAGGCCCATTTGCCCGACGATCACGGCCTCTGCCGAGGCTGCACCACGCCGGGCGTCGGCACACCTCTCGTCCGGTGGCCGTGCGGCCTGCACCGGCTCGCGTCGGCGGCGGCACAGCGCCACGCCGACGTCGGTCAGCCTGCTCCGTAGCGCCTGCGCAGCGTCCCACGCCACCGTGGGCGCACCGATCGCCGGGTCGTCGTGTCAGCCTGCGGACGGGTGGGCCAGCGCCGCGGCGTACAGGTCCCGCTTCGGGACGCCCGCCGCCGTCGCGACCGTGCTCACGGCGTCCTTGAGCCGCTCCCCGTCGGCCACGCGCTCGCGCACCGCATCCACCAGCGACTCGACACTCGGCGCCACCGAGGGCGCGGCCCCCGCGAGGACGACCGTGATCTCGCCCCGCACCGGCCCGACCTCCGCCCACTCCGCGAGCTCGGCCAGCGGTCCCCGTCGGATCTCCTCGTGCGTCTTCGTCAGCTCCCGGCAGACGGCCGCGGCGCGTTCGCCGCCCAGCACCGCGACCGCGTCGGCGAGCGTCGCGGCCAGGCGGTGTGGCGACTCGAAGAACACCGCCGCCCGTTCCTCCGCCTGCAGCGTCGCGAGCCACCGCCGTCGCTCCCCCGCCCGCCGCGGCGCGAAGCCCTCGAAGCAGAACCGGTCGGCGGGCAGTCCGGACAGCACCAGGGCCGTCGTCACGGCCGACGGACCCGGCAGGCACGTCACCGGCAGCCCCTCGGCCACCGCGGCGGCGACGATCCGGTAGCCGGGGTCGGACACCGCAGGCATCCCCGCGTCACTCACCACCAGCACGGTCCGCCCCGCGCGCACCTCGTCGAGCAGACCCGGCAGCCGGGCGAGCTCGACCGCGTCGTAGTGGGAGAGCACGCGGCCCTGCACCCTCACGCCCAGCGCCGCGGCCAGCGCGCGCAGCCGCCGGGTGTCCTCCGCGGCGACGACGTCGGCCGTCCCCAACGCCTCCACCAGCCGCGACGACGCGTCCGCTGCCTGGCCCAGCGGCGTGGCGGCGAGCACGAGACGACCGGCTGACGGCCCAGCTGACAGGGGGGACACGGCCATGAGCCTACGATCGGGCGCCGTGGCCACGACCGTCGAGCATTCGCGCCACAGCCGACCCAGCCGCCCCGCCACCGACGACGACGCGGCCACCGGCGTCGAGCCGATCGGCGAACCACCCGACCGGCGCCCCCCGGAGCCGTCCGACGTCCTCGGCGCGCCCCCGCCCACCGACCGGCTGCGGGGCTGGGTGGTCACGGTCGTCCTCGGGCTGATCGCGGCGGCCGTCCGGTTCACCGGGCTGGGCAGCCCCACCGACGGCGGCACGCCCGTCTTCGACGAGAAGCACTACGTCCCGCAGGCGTGGCAGATGCTGCGCAACGGCGGCGTGGAGGACAACCCCGGCTTCGAGCTCGTGGTCCACCCGCCGTTGGGCAAGCAGCTCATCGCTCTCGGCGAGTGGGCGTTCGGCTACGACGCGGTCGGCTGGCGGGTCTCGGCGGCGCTGGCGAGCGTGCTGTGCGTCGTGCTGATCATCCGGGTCGGCCGCCGCCTCACCCGCTCCACGCTGTTGGGCGGCATCGCGGGCGTCCTCCTGATCTGCGACGGCCTGTCGCACGTCCAGGGCCGCATGGGGATGCTCGACGTGTTCTCGGCGCTCTTCGTCGTCGCCGGGTTCGCCACGCTCGTCCGCGACCGCGACGACGTTCGCGCCCGCATGGCCCGCGTCGTCGCCGAAGGCCGGGTGCTGGATTCGCCGCTCGGCCCGCGGATGGGCGTGCGCTGGTGGCGGCTGGCCACCGGGGTGCTGCTCGGGCTCGGCTGCGCCGTCAAGTGGTCGGGGATCTACTGGGTGCTGGCGTTCGCGGTGCTGTCGGTGATCTGGGACCTCACGTCCCGGCGCACGGCGGGAGTCGCGCAGCCGTGGAAGGGCACGCTCCTGCGCGACGTGCTGCCCTCGGTGTGGGCGCTCGCGCTCGTCCCGGTGGCCGTGTACTTCGCCGACTGGTCGCTCTGGTTCGCCAGCGAGACCGCCACCGACCGCTACGCGGGCTCGAACGCGCTCACCAGCATGCTCTACTTCGAGGGCAAGGTGCTGGCGTTCCACGAGGGGCTCACCACGCAGTCGGCCGGTGCGCACCCGTGGGAGTCCAAGCCCTGGTCGTGGCCGATGGGGCTGCGGCCGATGCTCTACTACTACGCGGGCGACGGCGTCACCGGCTGCGGCGAGACGCAGTGCGTCAGCGCCGTCATGCTCATCGGCTCGCCCGCGCTGTGGTGGCCCGCGCTGCCCGTGCTCGGGTTCTCGCTGTGGCGGCTGGTCACCCGCGCCGACTGGCGCTACGGCGCCGTGCTCGTCGGCTACGCCGCGGGGATCGTGCCGTGGTTCATGGACATCGACCGCCAGATGTTCTTCTTCTACATGACGCCGGTCGTGCCGTTCCTCGTCCTCGCCACCGTGCTGATCATGGGCGAGGTGCTCGGCCGCGCCGGCGTGGCGCGCGAGCGGCGACAGACCGGTCTGCTCGTCGTCGGGCTGTGGGTGGGGCTGGTCGTGGCCAACTTCATCTGGCTGTGGCCGATCCTCACCGGCGCACCGATCACCCAGTCGATGTGGGACGCGCAGCTCTGGCTGCCGAGCTGGCGCGCCTAGCCGCCGACCGCCAGCAGCACGCTCGCCCCCACCGCGAGGCCCGCGCCGCCGATCTGCAGGCGGGTGAGACGCTCATGCAGGATCGTCCCGGCCAGCAACGCCACGACCACCGGGTACAGCGAGACCACCACCGCGCTCACACCCAGATCGCCGGTCCGGGTCGCGAGCAGGAAGAACACGTTGGCCGCGGTGTCCCCCACACCCGACAGGATCGCGAGCCGCCACGGGAACCCCGCCGACGGCCGCACCCCGCACGTGAACAGCGCCGCGAGGAACAGCACCGGCACCGAGGTCAGCCTGCCGACCAGCAGCGGCCACATGCCCGACCCCACCGGGCTCGCGTGGAGCGCGACGAAGAACAGCGCGAACCCCGCGCCCGCGCCGAGGGCCAGCAGCGGGCCGAGGCGCCCGCCTGCCCCCGCGGCGCCGCCCGCCGTGGCCAGGACGATCGCGACGAGCGCGATGCCGATCGCCACGAGGGTCACCGGCCCGAGCCGCTCCCCCGCCACGACCCCCACCAGCAGCGGCAGGCCCGCGCCGACCACGGCCGACAGCGGCGCCACCACCCCCATCGGCCCCAGCGCGAGCGCACGCAGGTACAGCAGCAGGCCCACCGTGCCGCCCGCCGCGGCCAGCGCGCCCCACGCGAACGCCGCAGGCGACGGGCTCCCGCCCGCGAGCGGCACCATCGGCAGGAGCACCACCAACCCGGCCAGCTGGACGAAGGCCGTCACCAGGACGACCGGCGCCCGTCGCGTCGCCAGTCCGCCTGCGAAGTCGGCAATGCCGTACGCGAGAGCACCGGGCAGGGCGAAAAACAGCGACATCGTCGTCTTCCGTTCAGCGAACTAGACTCATCAGGACAGCATGCTGGACGGTACGTCAGTGCAGCAGAGTTGTCGATGAGGTACGGCACACTGGACGGTATGCAGTCACCGGAGGCCGTCGCCACCGCCGTCGGGCGCAACGTCCGCGCGTTGCGTCAGCAGCGGCGGATGACGATCGACGCGCTCGCCGCGGCGGCGGGGATCAGCCGCGGCACGGTGATCCAGATCGAGACCGCGCGCGGCAACCCGTCCATCGGCACGCTGTGCAGCCTGGCCGCGGCGTTGCGGGTGGGCGTGGCGTCGTTGGTCGACGGGGACGCCGAGCCGCGGGTCGTCGTGCGGCGCGGCACCGATGCCGCCGAGCTGTGGACGAGTGCGGCAGGCAGCAGCGCGGTGTTCCGCATCGGCACGGATCCGCCCGATGTCGTCGAGCTGTGGGACTGGACGCTGCAGCCCGGCGACCGCTTCGAGGGTGAGGCCCACCCCATGGGCACGCAGGAGGTGCTCTCGGTGCTGGCGGGACGGCTCGCCCTGCGGGTGGGGGCGTCCGACCAGGCCCTCGACACCGGCGACACGGTGCTCTTCCAGGCCCACGCCCCGCACCGCTACGCGTGCCTTGGCGACGTCCCGGTGCGTTTCGTCATGGTGGTGCTGCAGCCCGGCGACGCGGGCCTCGTCCCGCCGACGGCGATCGCGGAGGCGGAGCCGACCCTCGGAGCGGAGGCGGAGCCGACCCTCGGAGCGGAGGCGGCGCCGCGCCGTCTGCTCAGCCCGTGATCTCGCGTCGGCTCGGCCGCCCCTCGACCGGCTCGTTGCCGGTCCGCGGCCCTGTCACGCGGCCCACCCAGCCGTCGCGACTCAGCCGTGCCCCCAACCACGCCCCTCGACAGGCGGCGGCCTGCCCGCCGCATGATCGTCGATTCGGCGCGGAGTCGGACAGATCTGGCCCCTTCTCGCACCAAGCTGGTGATCATCAATCGCTCCGGTTGGTCCGAGCGCACGGGAGGGCGCCCAACCGGCAATCGGCGGTCGGCCGAGCCGGGCGAGATCGTGCCGGTCCTGGTCACCGCCGTGCGCCGCCCCGTGCGTGGGGCTCTCCCGATGGCGGGGACGGCGGTCAGGTGGATCAGCAGCCGAGCACGAGCGGCCGGTGCACGGGCTGGACGGCGAGCGTGACCGCCTCCACCCCCGACCGGTATCGGCAGGTCCCGACGGCGACCTCGACCGTGGCCTCGTCGACGAACCGCGCGGTCGGTGCGGGTGCCCCCGCGAGGCCCTGATAGACGAGCGACTCCTGCTCGAACGGGCCGCCGCCCGAGCGCACCACGACCGCGTACACCGGATCCCCGTCCCGCTGCAGGGTGACCAGCCTGCGACCTCCGCCGTCGGCCTCGGCCACCTCCTTCCCGCCGCCTGCGAGCGAGCTCGCCCCGTAGACGAGCGCGGCCCAGCCGAGCACGGCGGCCACCCCGACGATCAGGATGAGCCAGCGCAGCGCGCCCTTCGGTACGGCCGTCGCGAGCATGGCCGTGACCAGGACCAGCCCGAGGGCGATCAGCCCTGACGTGAACCACCGCGCGTGCCGGAGATGGAACGGGTCGGCCACCGACACGCCTGCGAGAACGGCGACGACGAGCACGCACAACAGGAGCACGACGACGTGGCGCATTCGGGGCACGCCGCGCATACTGGCCCGTCGCCGCCGACCGCGCAGGAGGTGCCGCCTGGTTCGGTCAGGCGGCCGCCCCTGACCGCAGCCGCATGTGCCGATTGACGTCCTTGTACAGCAGATACCGGAACCGGCCCGGGCCACCGGCGTAGCAGGCCTGTGGGCAGAACGCCCGCAGCCACATGAAGTCGCCCTCCTGGACCTCCACCCAGTCCTCGTTGAGCCGGTACACGGCCTTGCCTTCCAGGACGTACAAGCCGTGCTCCATGACATGGGTCTCGGCAAACGGGATCACCGCACCGGGCTCGAACGTCACGATGGTCACGTGCATGTCGTGACGCAGATCCTGCGGGTCGACGAAGCGGCTGGTCTTCCAGCGTCCGTCGGTGTCCGGCATCGAGACGGGCTCGACGTCGCGTTCGTTGGTCACGAACGCCTCGGGCGCGTCGAGGCCTTCCACCCGTTGGTAGGCCTTGCGGATCCAGTGGAAATGCGTGAGGTCACCGCCGTCGTTGCGCACCGACCAGTCGGCGCCCGGCGGGAGGTACGCATAGCCACCGGGATCGAGCTTGTGGTCGGTGCCCCCCAACGTGACCCGCAACGCGCCCGCGGTGACGAACAGAACGCCCTCGGCCTCCGGGTCGGACTCGGGCCGATCGCTGCCACCTCCGGGCGAGACCTCCATCATGTACTGGGAGAAGGTTTCGGCGAAGCCGGACAGCGGCCTGGCCAGGACCCAGAGCCTGGTGCCGTGCCAGTGTGGCAGGTAGCTGGTGACGATGTCGGAGTTCGTGCCGCGTGGAATCACCGCATAGGCCTCCCGGAACATCGCCCGGTCGCTGAGCAGCTGGGTCTGCGGCGGCAGCCCGCCGGTGGGTGTGTAGTAGCTCGACTCGCCCATCATTCATCTCCTGTTGCGCATGCTGCACTAGCCGGTGCTCATGCTTCTCCGCGGCTGATCAGGCGGCCACGCGGCTCGTCGCTGACGGGCTCGCCGCGCAGCCAGGTGCGCCGCACGACCCCGGCGAGGGGCCGGTCGGCGTAGGGCGTGACGGGATTGCGGTGGTACAGCCGACGCGGATCGACGACGAACGCGGCGTCCGGCGCGAACGTGACGAGGTCGGCGTGGTAGCCGCGCTCGATCTGGCCCTTGCGGGTGAGGCGGGCGATCTCGGCGGGCCGCTGGGCCATCCAGCGCACGACGTCAACGAGCGTGTAGCCGCGCAAGCGGGCCTCCGTCCAGATGGCGGGCAGCCCGATCTGCAGCGATGAGATGCCGCCCCACGCCTGGCCGAAGTCGCCGCGCTCGAGGTCCTTCAGCTCGGGCACGCACGGCGAGTGGTCCGAGACGATGCAGTCGATGTCGCCGCGGCCCAGCGCCTGCCACAGCTCCTCGCGGTTGTCCGCCTCGCGGATGGGCGGGCAGCACTTGAACTGCGTCGCCCCGGCCGCGATGGACTGGGCCTCGAAGACGAGGTAGTGCGGGCAGGTCTCGACGGTGATGTCGATGCCGTCGCGGCGCGCCGTGCGGACCATCGGCACGGCGTCGGAGCTGGACAGGTGCAGCAGGTGCACGGTGGCCCCGGTGTGCCGGGCGGCCTCGATGAGGTGGGCGATCGCGACGTTCTCCGCCCCTCGTGGACGGGAGGCGAGGAAGTCGGCGTAGCGCGGCCCGTGCGCGGCGGGGGCGCGCTCGATCGCGGTGGCGTCCTCGGCGTGCACGATCATCGTGGCGCCGTAGGTCCGCAGCACCGCGAGGTACTTCTCGAGCTGTTCGGCCGACAGCGGCGGGAACTCGTCGACCCCGGACGGTGCCATGAAGCACTTGAACCCGAAGACGCCCGCATCGTGCAGCCCGCGCAGATCGTCGATGTTGCCGGGGATGGCGCCGCCCCAGAACCCGACGTCGACGTGGCACTGCCCGTGCGCGGCCTCCTGCTTGACCTTCAGCGCGTCGACCGTGCAGGTGGGCGGGAGGCTGTTGAGCGGCATGTCCAGCAGCGTGGTGACGCCACCGGCCGCGGCGGCGCGGGTGGCCGTCGCATAGCCCTCCCACTCCGTGCGGCCGGGCTCGTTGACGTGGACGTGGGTATCGACGAGCCCTGGGAGCAGCACCTCGTCGTCGGGGAGGTCGATCGTCTGGGCACCTTCCAGAGCCGCGGCCAGAGGCTCGATCGCGACGATGACGCCGCCGCGCACGGCGACGCACCGTGCCACCTCGCCCGCCCGCGTGATGACCCGCTGCGCGCGGATCACGAGGTCGTAGTCCATCAGCCGACCTTGCCTGCTCGGTAGGCCCGCCATCCCCCGTGTTCGGAGATGTCGGTCAGCCCGTCGCCCGCGGCGTGCACGGAAGCGCGCAGCAGCACGACCAACGCGCTGCTGCCGTCGGCGAGCTCGAGCACGCCGAGCTCCAGCTCGGGCGGCTCGGCGGGGATGAAGCGGTCGCGGATGACGTCCAGGGGGACGTCGTACAGCTCGCCCTCGATGCTGGCCCCGCCCTCGGCCACCGGCCACAGTGCCGGGAACTCGTCGCGGACGGAGAAGAAGCGGTAGCGGGGGGCGGTGTGCGCGGCACCGAGGAACGGGTGTGCCTCGATGGTGTGGTGGACCCTGCCGCCGCGCATCCCGTCCCCGTTGACGAAGAGCGGCACCGTGCGCGAGCGTGCGAGCGAACCATCGGGCCCGGCGGTCATCGGTCCCCTCCTGCGGATGTGGTCATGAGCCAGTCCTTGGCGAGTGCGCGCGCGAGCGACTCCAGCAGTGGGCCCGCCTCGGCGATGCACCGCTGCGGGTCGGGCTCGATGTCGGTGAGGGCGTAGGCCTGCCGGATGCCTGAGGCGTGCAGCTGGTCGGCCGACAGCTCGAGCCTGCCCGAGACGGTCACGACCGGTATGCCGGCCGCACGGGCCGCGGCGGCGACCCCGGCGGGCGTCTTGCCGCTGAGGGTCTGCGCGTCCAACGAGCCCTCTCCGGTGATCACCAATCCGGCGTCGGGCAGGTGGCGGTCGAACCCGACGAGGTCGAGCACCAGGCGGATGCCCGGCTGCAGCTCGGCGGCGAGCACTGCCATGGCCGCGAAACCGACCCCGCCCGCCGCGCCCGCACCCGGACGGTCCCGCGCACCGAGCGGGACGGCGGCCTCGACCACGTCGGCCCACCGGGAGAGGGCGGCGTCGAGCGTGGCGACGTCCGCCTCGGACGCGCCCTTCTGTGGGCCGTACACCGCCGCGGCGCCGTTCGGGCCGAGCAGCGGGTTGTCGACATCACTGGCGACGATCACCTTCGTCTCGGCGAGCGCCGGGTGCATGCCGTCCAGGTCCAACCGCTCGAGGTCGCCGAGCGCCGCGCCGCCGGGGCCGAGGTCACGGCCCTCGGCGTCGAGCAGCCGCGCCCCGAGCGCCTGCAGCATCCCGGCGCCGCCGTCGGTGCTCGCGCTGCCGCCGATGCCCAGGACGACCGTGCGGCAGCCGTGGTCCAGCGCCGCCCGGACGACCTCGCCGGTGCCGTAGGAGCCCGCGCGCAGCGCGTCGAGGCGGTCGGGCAACAGCAACCGCAGGCCGGAGACGTCGGCCATCTCGACCACGGCGACGCCCTCGTACGCGGCGAACGCCGTGTCGACCGGGCTCCCGGTCGGCCCCTGCGCCCTGACGGCGACGCGCTCGTAGCCCGCCGCGAACGCGGCGTCCAGGGTGCCGTCGCCGCCATCGGCCACCGGCACCTGCACGACCTCGACGTCGGGCGCCTCGGCGGCGATCCCCGCCGCCACCCGCGCGGCGACCTCCCGCGCGGTCAGCGACCCCTTGAACTTGTCCGGTGCGACGACGACATGCATGGCTCAGTCAAGCAGCGCGATGGCCGTGGGCGCATGCTGGTCGAGCGTCGCCAGCTCCTCGAACTCCACGACGTTGTCGAGCTCGGTGCCCATCGAGATGTTGGTGACCCGCTCGAGGATCACCTCGACCAGCACCGGCACCCGGAACTCGGCAGTCAGCTTCTTCGCCTGCTCGAACGCGGACTGTAGCTCCTCCGGCCGCTCCACCCGCACCGCCTTGCACCCGAGGCCCTCGGCCACCTTCACGTGGTCGACGCCGTAGCCCCCGAGCTCGGGGCTGTTGACGTTGTCGAACGCCAATTGCACGCAGTAGTCCATCGCGAAGCCACGCTGCGACTGCCGGATGAGCCCCAGGTAGGAGTTGTTCACCACGACGTGGATGTAGGGCAGGTGGAACTGCGCGCCGACGGCCATCTCCTCGATGAGGAACTGGAAGTCGTAGTCGCCCGAGAGCGCGACGACCGGCGTGTCCGGATCGGCGACGGCCACGCCGAGCGCCGCGGGCAGCGTCCAGCCCAACGGGCCCGCCTGCCCGGCGTTGATCCAGTGCCGCGGCCGGAACACGTGCAGGAACTGGCCGCCCGCGATCTGCGAGAGGCCGATCGTGCTCACGTAGCGGGTGTCGCGGCCGAACGCGAGGTTCATCTCCTCGTAGACCCGCTGGGGCTTGACCGGCACGTTGTCGAAGTGGGTGCGACGCAGCATCGAGTGCTTGCGCTTGGCGCACTCCTCCACCCAGGCGCCGTAGTCGCGCAGCCGTCCGGCCGCGCGACGCTCGCGGGCGACCTCGACGAACAGCGCGAGAGCGGCGCCCGCGTCGGACACGATCCCGTAGTCCGGCGGGAAGACGCGCCCGATCTGCGTCGGTTCGATGTCGACGTGCACGAACTTCCGACCCCGCCGGTACACCTCGAGGCCCCCGGTGTGCCGGTTGGCCCAGCGGTTGCCGATGCCGAGCACGAAGTCCGACGCCAGCAGGGTCGCGTTGCCGTACTGGTGCGAGGTCTGCAGACCGGCCATCCCGGCCATCAGGCGGTGGTCGTCCGGGATCGCGCCCCAGCCCATGAGGGTCGGCACGACCGGCACGTCGAGCACCTCGGCGAGCTCGACGAGCAGGTCGGACGCGTCGGCGTTGATGATGCCGCCGCCCGCGACGATCAGCGGCGCGGCCGCCTCCTGCAGCATGTCGAGCGCCTTCTCGACCTGCGCGCGGCTCGCCGCAGGGCGGTGCGGCGGAATCGGCGTGTAGGTGTCGGGGTCGAACTCGATCTCGGTCATCTGGACGTCGAACGGCAGGTCGATGAGGACCGGGCCCGGCCTGTCCGAGCGCATCAGGTAGAACGCCTTCTGGAAGACACCCGGCACCTGGGCCGCCTCCAGCACGGTGACGGCCATCTTCGTCACCGGGGCGGCGATCGACGCGATGTCGACGGCCTGGAAGTCCTCCTTGTGCAGCCGCGCGACCGGCGCCTGGCCGGTGATCGCCAGGATCGGGACCGAGTCGGCCGCCGCCGCGTAGAGACCGGTGATCATGTCGGTGCCCGCGGGCCCCGAGGTGCCGATGCACACGCCGATCGCGCCGGGACGCGTGCGGCTGTAGCCGTCGGCCATGTGCGAGGCGCCCTCGACGTGGCGGGCCAGCACGTGGTCGATGCCCTCCGCGCGGCGCATCGCGGCGTAGAGCGGGTTGATCGCGGCGCCGGGCACGCCGAACGTGTGTTGCACGCCCTCGCGGAGCATGATCGCCACCGCGGCGTCGGCCGCTGACATCCGAGCCATGTTGAATCCGTTCTTCGCCCGCTCATGCTTCGGCGCGGTCACGGAGCGGGCCTCACGTCGACCGGTTACTCAGTGCGTCAGCCAGCTCGGCCCGAGAGCTCGAGTACGAGCTTCAGCAGGCCGGAGTGGTCCAGTCCGCCGTCGCCGCGGGCCACCGTGGCGGCCACGAGCTGGGCGACGACAGCGCCGAGCGGGATGACCACACCTGCCTCGCGGGCGGCGGAGGTCACGATGCCCATGTCCTTGTGGTGCAGAGCCAGGCGGAAGCCCGGCTGGAACTCACGGGCGAGCATCGTCTCGCCCTTGCGGGCCAGCACGGTGCTGCCCGCGAGCCCACCTCCGAGCACCTGCAGGGCCGAGCCGGTGTCCACGCCGTAGGCCTCGAGGAACACGATCGCCTCGGCCACGAGCTGGATGTTGCCCGCCACGATGAGCTGGTTGGCGGCCTTGACGGTCTGGCCGGAGCCCGCCGGTCCGACGTGGACGACGGTCTTACCGAGGGCGTCGAGCACCGGACGGGCCGCCGCGAAGTCGTCGGCCGCACCGCCGACCATGATCGACAGACTGGCCTCGACCGCGCCCGCTTCGCCGCCGCTGACCGGAGCGTCGAGCGCACGCAGACCCGCGGCCCGACCCGCCTCCGCCACCCGTACGGAGACGTCCGGCCGGATCGTGCTCATGTCGATGTAGAGCGCGCCCTTCCGGGCGTTGGCGAAGACCCCGTCGGGTCCGCCGGTGACGGACTCCACGTCCGGGGAGTCGGGCACCATCGTGATCACCGCATCGGCGTCCCGGACCGCGTTGGCGACGTCCGGGGCGCCGCGGCCACCCCTGTCCACCAGGTCCTGCACCTTCGATGCGTGGAGGTTGTACCCGACGACATCGAAACCGGCCTTGACCAGGTTCACGGCCATCGGCGCACCCATGATCCCCAGGCCGATGAAAGCCACCGTCTTCGGCGTGGTCATCGCTGTCCCCCTCGCTGCTCGCGGGGCAGCCACGCGAACGACTCCGCGCTGGGCCCGCTCGGCTGGTACTCGCACGCCACCCAGCCGTCGTAGCCGGTGGCGTAGATACGGTTGAGGTAGTGCTCGAGGTCGAGATCGCCCGTCCCGGGCTGATGGCGGCCGGGCGCGTCGGCGATCTGCACGTGCCCGATCCGACCTGCCGCGCGGTCGACCGCCGCGTCGATGTCGTCGCCGTTCACAGCGAGGTGGTAGACGTCGAAGAGCAGCCGGATGTTGTCCACCGACCCGTGGGCGACCGCCCTGTCGATCGCGGCGAGCGCGTCGGCCGCGGTGCGCAGCGGGTAGCGCGGCGCGCCGCTGACCGGCTCGACCAGCACCGTGCCTTCGACGCGCTTGGCGGCACGTGCCGCGATGGCGAGGTTCTCGGCGGCGAGCGCGTCCTGCTCCTCGGGGGCGACGCCCTCGACCCGGTTGCCGTACAGCGCGTTGAAGGCGCGGCACCCGAGCCGCTCGCCGATGCCGACCGCGACGTCCACGTTGTCGCGGAACTCGCCGCTGCGTGCGGGCCACGAGACGAGCCCACGGTCCCCGCCGGGCATGTCACCGGCGGCGAAGTTGAGGCCGACGAGCTGGACTCCGGCGTCGGCGACGGCCGCTACGAACCTGTCGACCTCCGCGTCACCGGGCACCGCGACCGGCCACGGCCACCAGAACTCCACCGCGTCGAAGCCCGCCGCCTTGGCGGCCGCGGGCCGCTCCAGCAGAGGGAGCTCGGTGAACAGGATCGAGCAGTTGACGGCGTACTGCACCGGAGTCCTTTCCGTATAGCGAAATTTATCTTCCGTAGTATGGAGTGTACGAGCGTTCCCCGACAAGGTCAACCGGACTTCGCAGACCCTGTTGCGACCTCGCACACGTTCCACCATCTGCGACGACGCCACGTCACGTGCGTAGTGGCCGAGACGCCCGCCCGGGCCGCGGCCCCGAGCGGCGGCCTAGCGGATGCGGTCCCCGCCGACCCAGACCCGGCGGACGTCGTCCGGTCCGGCGAGCGCGAAGACCTTCGCGAGCGCGTCGTCGGCATCGGCGGCGTGCGCGAGCACGCGGGCCAACGTGCTCTCGCGCTGCGGCGCGACCCACACGGCGTCGAACTGCCTGCCGACCGAGAGGTCGCCGACCTCGTCGGCCAGCTCCAACGCCGCCGCCCCGGCCCGGGTGGCCAGGTAGAGCATGTGCGCCGGGCCCAGCGGAAGCCCCTCCCCGCCGAGCAGCGACTGCATGAAGCAGGCCTGCAACCCCTCGCGCAGCAGCGAGAAGCTCGTGCCCGCCCCAACGTCGGTGCCGAGCGCGACCCGCACGCCGCGCTCGACGTGACGGCGCATCGGGAACAGGCCGCTCCCCAACGCGCAGTTGCTCGACGGGCAGTGCGCGACGCTCGCGTCCGCCGCGGCGAACACGTCGAGCTCGGCGTCGGAGGGGTGCACGTTGTGCGCGAGCACGCTTCGCCGCCTCACCAGCCCGAAGCGGTGGTAGGTGTCGACGTAGTGGTCGTGGTCGGGGAAGAGGTCGCCGACGGCCTCGATCTCGGCCTGGTTCTCGTTGACGTGCGAGGTGAACAGCGCCCCGTCGACGGCGTCGAGGAGCGCGGCGCACGCCTCCAGCATCGCGGGCGTGGTCGACAGCGAGAACCGCGGCGTCACGGCGTAGCGCAGCCGGTCCTTGCCGTGCCAGCGCTCGGCGAGCGCGAGCCCCTCCGCGTACGCCCGCTCGGGCGTGGTCGCGAGCTCGGGCCGCAGCTTCCGGTCGCTCACGACGAGCCCGGCGGCGATCCGCAGCCCGCTCGCCGCCGCCCGCTCGAAGAGCACGTCGACCGCGGGTGCGAAATGCGCGCCGAACACGAGCGCGGTGGTCGTGCCTGCGCCCGCCAGCCCGTCGACGAACTCGGCGGCCACCTCCGCCGCGTAGCCGACGTCGGCCATCCGCGCCTCCTCGGGCAGCGCGCAGCGGTCCAGCCACTCCAGGAGCGGCCTGCCCAGCCCGCCGATCACGCGGACCTGCGGGAAGTGGACGTGCGTGTCGACCAGCCCCGGCAGGACGACGCCGCCGGTGAGGTCGACCACCTCGTCGCCCGGCCGCGCGGCCCGGACGTGCGCGAACGGGCCACGGTCGACGATCACCCCGTGCTCGACGGCGATCCCCGCGTCGGCCTCGGCCCGCAGGGCGGCGCCGTCGAACGGCGACTCCGGGGTGTCCAGGACGGTGCCTCGGTAGATCGTCACCGGACTGGCTCTCGGGCTGTTCGCCGGGCCGTCCCGGTCGGCTCGGCGTGCTCGCGTTCCAGCCGCCGCAGCAGATCGGCCGCGACGCTCACCGCGATCGTCGCGGGCTGCTTGCCGGTGATGTCGGGCAGCCCGATCGGCGTGGTGATCCGGGCGAGCGTCGCGGCATCGTGCCCTTCCGCGGCGAGTTTCCCCACGAACCGGCTCCACTTCGCTGCCGACCCGATCAGGCCGATCGACCCCAGGTGACCGCAGCGCAGGGCCGCGTCGCAGAGGGCCGCGTCCTCGGCGTGGTCGTGCGTCATGATCAGCACATGGCTGCCTGCGGGCAGCTCGCCGAGCACGAGCTCGGGCACCGGTGCGTGGTGCAGGTGCACCCTGGCCACCGCGTTGTCGGTGACCACGGCCAGCCGCTCGGGGTCGACGTGGCGCTCCCGCGAGTCGACCAGGTGCAGCTCGATGTCGTGGCGGGCCAGCACGAGGGCCAGCTCGGTGCCGACGTGCCCGACGCCGAAGACCGCGATCGCGGGCACGGGCCGCAGCGGTTCGAACAGCAGGGTGACCTCGCCGCCGCAGCACTGGACGCCGTGCTGCGCGGGCGCCCGGTCGGAGAGGCTCGCGACGCTCGTCTCCGGCTCGGACGTCCCCGACGCGAGCATCGCGCGGGCGTGGACGACGGCCGTCTGCTCGAGGTTGCCGCCGCCGATGGTCCCCCAGCAGCGCCGCGCGCCGACCACCATCTTCGCCCCGGCCTCCCGCGGCGCGTGTCCGCGCACTGTCGTCACCGTGACGAGAACTCCGGGCTGCCGCTCGCGACGCAGCTGCGAGACCGCCGTCAGCCAGTGCATCACTCCCCCACCGCCGCCTGCATCTCCCGCGGGCGCGCTGCCGTCCGGGCGGCCTGCACGGCCCAGAACACCTGCTCCGGCGGGGACGGGCAGCCCAACTCGACCTGGTGTCCCGGCGGACCGAACGCCGCCACCGCCTCGCGCAGCGCCTCCCGGACGCTGAAGGCGAGCATCAGGGGCGGCTCGCCGACCGCCTTGGAGCCATACACCGCCCCGTCCTCGGTGGCCCGCTCGAGCAGGGTGACCCGGAAATCCTCGGGCATCTCGGAGAAGCTCGGCAGCTTGTAGGTGCTCGCCGCCTGGGTGGCGAGGACGCCGCGAGCGGCACCGTCGCCGGTGTTCCACCGCAGGTCCTCGAGCGTGAGCCAGCCCGCTCCCTGCACGAACCCGCCCTCGACCTGGCCGAGATCGACCAGCGGCGAGAGGCTGTCGCCGACGTCGTGCACGATGTCGACCCGCCGGAGCCGGTAGGCGCCGGTGAAGCCGTCGACCTCGACCTCGCTGGCCGCGGCCCCGTACGCGAAGTACTTGAACGGTGCACCGTGCATGCGGTTGGCGTCCCAGTGCAGGCCCGCCGTGCGGTAGAACCCGGCCGCCCAGAGCTGCACCCTGCGGTAGTAGGCGTGGTGAACCAGCTCCGCGAACGTCAGCCTGGCGTCGGTGTCGGCGAGCCCGGTCGCGTGGCCGTCGGAGAACCGCACGTCGTCCGGGTGCACGCCGAGCTCGCCCGCGGCCACCATGGCGAGCCGTTCGCGGATCTGGTCGCACGCGTTCTTCACCGCGCCGCCGTTGAGGTCGGCCCCGGAGCTTGCCGCGGTGGCGGACGTGTTGGGCACCTTGTCGGTGCGGGTCGGCGCCAGCCGGACCGCCGACAGCGGCACCCCGAGCGCGGTCGCGGCCACCTGCAGCATCTTCGTGTGCAGGCCCTGGCCCATCTCGGTGCCGCCGTGGTTGATCAGCACCGACCCGTCCTTGTAGACGTGCACGAGCGCGCCCGCCTGGTTGAAGGCGGTGAGGTTGAACGAGATCCCGAACTTGACCGGGGTCATCGCCAGCGCGCGCTTGGTGTGCGCGTGCGTCGCGTTGAACGCCTCGATCTCGACCAGCCGCCGGTTGACGTCGGCGCTCTCCAGCACCTGCGACCAGATCCGCTCCAGGCGCTCCGGGTGGCGCACCGGCTGCCCGTAGGGCGTGCTGTGGCCGGGCTGGTAGAAGTTGCGCCGACGCAGCTCGCGGGCCGAGAGACCCAGGGCGGGCGCGCACCGGCCGAGGATGTCCTCCATCACCAGCATGCCCTGCGGCCCACCGAACCCGCGGAACGCCGTCTGCGACGTCTTGTGGGTCCGCGCGATCTGCCCGTGCACCTCGATGTGCGGGACCCAGTAGGCGTTGTCGATGTGGCAGAGCGCCCTGGCCAGCACCGGCTCGGACAGGTCGAGGCTCCACCCGCCGTCGGCGGTGAGCGTGGCGGTGAGCACGCGCAGCCTGCCGTCGTCGTCGAACCCGACCCGCCAGGTGGCGTGGAAGCCGTGACGCTTGCCCGACATCGTCATGTCCTGGGCACGATTGAGCCGCAGCCGGACGGGACGGCCGGTGAGCGTCGCGCCGAGCGCGGCGATCGCGGCGAAGCCGTGCGGCTGCATCTCCTTTCCGCCGAAGCCACCGCCCATCCGCAGACACTGCACCGTGACCTCATGGCTCGCCAGCCCGAGCACGTGGGCGACGATCTCCTGCGTCTCGCTCGGGTGCTGCGTGCTGGACTGCACGAACACCTGCCCGTTCTCGTCGACGAGGGCGAGCGCCGCGTGCGTCTCCAGGTAGAAGTGCTCCTGCCCGGCGAACTCGAACTCGCCCTCGAACACATGGGCACATGACGCCCACTGCTCCTCCGGCTCGCCGCGGCGCACCCTGCGGTGCGCGCCCTGGAAGCTCTTCGCCGCGATCGCCTCGGTGACCTTCACCAGCGACGGCAGCGGCTCGTACTCGACCTCGACCCGGCCCGCCCCGATCCGCGCCGCCTCCAGCGACTCGCCGAGCACCCAGCACACCGCGTGCCCACGGAAGCAGACCTCCGACGGGAACAGCGGCTCGTCGTACTTGACGCCCGCGTCGTTCACGCCGGGCACGTCGGCGGCGGTAAGCACCCGGACGACACCGGGCACCTCGAGCGCGGGCTCCGTACGCAGCGACGTCACCATGGCGTGCGTGTGCGGCGCCTGGACCGGATAGGCGTGCAGGGTGCCGAGGTGCCGGTTCACCAGGTCGTCGGTGTACAGCGCCAGGCCCGTGACGTGCAGGTCGGCGCTCTCGTGCTGCATCGGAATCCCGACCACCGGCTGTGGTGGACGGATGCTCAGCTCGGTCATGCGCGCACCTCTACGGTCTCGCCCGATTCGGCGTAGAACTTCAGCAGGGACTGTTCGAGCATCGCCGCCCGATAGGCGGCGCTGGCCCGGTGGTCGTCGATGGGCGTGCCCGCGCCCCGCAGCAGGGCGGCGGCTTCCCGGACGGTGGCCGCATCCCACGGCCTGCCGACGAGCGCGCGCTCGGTCGCGGTGGCGCGGATCGGGGTGGCGGCGACACCGCCCAGCCCGATCGCGACGTCGGAGACCACGCCGTCGGAGCCGACGTCGAGGGCGAACGCCACGGCGACGCTGGAGATGTCGTCGAAACGCCGCTTGGCGATCTTGTGGAAGGCGGTGAGCGGGGCAACCGGCAGCGGCACCCGCACGGCCTTGATCAGCTCGCCGGGCTCCTTCACGGTGCGGCGGTAGCCGGTGAAGTACCCGTCCAGCGGCACCTCCCGCTCGCCGTTCGGCCCGGCCAGCACAACCGACGCCCGCAAGGCGAGCAGCGCGGGCGGGGCGTCGCCTATCGGAGAGCCGGTGCCGATGTTCCCGCCCAGCGTCGCGCCGTTGCGGATCAGGCGGGAGGCGAACTGCGGCCAGAGCGCGTCGAGCAGCGGAACCCGCCCCTCGAGCAGCCGCTCGGCCTCCGAGAGGGTCAGCGCGGCGCCGATCTCGATGTACTCCCGGCCCACCGCGAAGGTCCGCAGCTCGGGCAGCCGTTCGACTGCGACGACGAACGGGGCACGGGCGCCACGGAGGTTGACCTCGACGCCCCAGTCGGTGCAACCCGCGATGACCGTGGCGTCCGGGCGCTCGGCCAGCACGGCGAGCGCATCGGCGAGGCCGGCGGGCCGCACGAACTCGGCCTCGCCGAAGCCCACCCGCGTGGACTGCGCCGCAGGTGCAGGTTCGCCGGACCGCGCGGCGAGCGGGTCGTCCGCGGGCGGCGCGCCGAGGGCGTAGGCGGCGTCCCGGATCGGGCGGTAGCCCGTGCATCGGCACAGGTTGCCGGAAAGGGCGTGCAGGTCGAAGCCGTTGGGCCCGTGCTCGTGATCCGCCTGTCCGTTGGGTGTCTGCCCGTTGGCCTGGGCCTTTTCGCCGCCCGCGGTCGCGGCGCCGGTCCGTCCGGGCCGGTAGTACTCCGCCGCCATGCTGCAGATGAAGCCCGGCGTGCAGTAGCCGCACTGGGAGCCGCCCCGACACGCCATCTCCTCCTGCACGGGATGCAGGTTGCCCGGCAGGCCGAGGCCCTCGGCCGTGACCACCTCCTGTCCGTCGAACGCGAGGATCGGTGGCAGGCACGCGTTGAGCGCCGTCCAGAGTCTGCCCCCCTGCCCGTCCGGGCGGGCGACCATCACCGAACAGGCGCCGCACTCGCCCTCGGCGCACCCCTCCTTGGCCCCGGTCAGGCCCTGGTCCCGGAGCCAGTCGAGCGCCGTGACGTACGGCTCAACCCCGGTGATCGGCAATGGCCTCCCGTTGACGGTGACCGTAGGCGTGCTCGTGGTTGTGGTCGGCCTCATCGCCGCGATCCCTTCTCGTCGTGGCGGGCGGGTTGTCCGACGCCGGTGCCGTTCCCGTCGGTCCGAGCCTGCTCGTCCATCGCCCTCACCACCTCGTTCAACCGGAGGACGGCGATCTCACGCAGCTGCGCGACCGTCTCCGCCCGCTCGGCCTTCTCGTCGTTGCCCAACCTGCGTTCGAGCTCTGCGAGGATCTCGGCGCCGTCGCGGCCTGCGGCGCGGATGAGGAACACCCTGCCGAACCGCCGCTCGTAGGCCAGGTTGCCCGCGGTCAGCCGGGCGCTGATCGCGTCGTCGGGCTCGACCCCCGACTGCTCCTGTGCGGAGAACGCCGCGTCGTGTCCCGACCCGGCGCGCTCGCCGATCCGCGGGTGGCGGGCGAGCGCCGCCGTCAGCTCCGTGTCGCTGAGCTCGGCGGCCGCCGCGTCGGCCCCGGCCGTGAGCGCGGCGACGTCGGCGTAGGGGCGGCCGCCTGCCACCTCTTGTGCCCAGCGCGGCACGGCCAGGCAGGCCATCAGCCGCCGGGTCGCCTCCGCTTCGGGGAGGGTGTTGAAGACGGCGATGGCCCTGCCGTTCGTTGCCAGCTCGGTCATGATTCCAGGTGTCGGGTCCGGGCCGAGTGGATCGGGTTGGCGTTGGCCACCAGCTCGTCGAACCGGTGTGTGGCGATCTTGGCGATCTCGATGAGCGCGGTGGCATGCTCCTGGGTCGGCGAGTTGTTCAGCCGGTCCCATCCGTTCTTGAGCACCCGGTCGAAGGACGTCTGGTCGCGCACCGCCGTCACCAGCGGGAAGCCGAACCGGTCGCGGTAGGCCTCGGTCAAGGACGCCAGCTCCTCATGCTCCTTCTCGGCGAGCCGGTTCAATCCGAGGCTGGACTGGTCGGTGAGGGACTGCTCGCCCTCGTTACCCATGGCGACCGCCTGCGACCCGAGGGTGGGATAGGAGTTGATCAGCTGCTCCTGCTCGTCGACCGTGGCGGCGAACAGCGCCTCCTGGAACGCGCGCCGCAGCGCGAGGGTGTCGTCGAACGGCCGTCGCGCGTACGCGCGCTCGACCACCCAGTCCGGGCCCTGGAACAGGCCGGAGAAGGTGCGCACGAACTCCTCGGACGACATCTCGTTGACCTGGTCGAGGCGCACCAGGTTGTCGCCGGGCGTGCCTGCCACGGCCGGACCCCGGTCCTTGCCGATGTGGTGGAACACCAGGTTCAGCACGATCGCGGTGATGCTGCCCAGCGTGATGCCGCTGCCGAAGATGATCTGCGCCCAATCCGGAACCGCCTTCGCCACGTCGGGCACGGCCGTCACGTACATCGCCAGCCCGATGCTGGTGGAGACGATGACGACGTTGCGGTGGTCGTGGAAGTCCACCCGGGTCAGGGTCTGGATGCCGACGACCGCGACCGTCGCGAACATCGCGATGGCGGCGCCGCCCAGCACCGGGGCCGGAATGCTCGCCACGACCGCCCCGGCCTTGGGGATCAGCCCGAGAAGGATCATGATGACGCCAGCCGCCGCGACGACGTACCGGCTCTTGATGCGGGTCAGGCGTACCAGGCCGACGTTCTCGGCGAAGCAGGTGTACGGGAACGAGTTCAGGATGCCGCCGAGCGTCGTGGACAGTCCGTCCGCCCGCAGGGCGCGGGCGATGTCGCCGCTCACGATCCGCTTCTCGACGATCTCACCGGTGGCGAACACGTCGCCCGTGGTCTCGACGGCCGTGATCAGCATGACGACGATCATCGAGACGATCGCGGCGAACGCGAACTTCGGCCAGCCGAAGTAGAAGGGCGTGGTGACACCGAGCCACGGAGCCGCCGCCACCGCAGCGAAGTGCGCGTCCCCGAGGGCAAAGGCGACCAGCGTGCCGACGACCAGGCCGATCAGCACCGCGACCGTCGCCATGAAGCCGCGGAACACCCGCTGGATGATCACGATCAACGCCAGGGTGCCGAGCGCGTAGGCCATGTTCTTGGGATCGGTGGGGTTGAAGGTCGGTCCGGCGCCGCCCGCCGCGTCGGCGGCCGCCACCGGCAGCAGCGCGAGGCCGATGATCGTGATGACGGACCCGGTCACGACCGGCGGGAAGAACCGGATCAGCTTGCTGAAGTACGGCGCGATGAGGAACGTGAAGATGCCTGCGACGATGACCGATCCGTAGATGACCAGCAGCCCGTCGGTGCCCCCGCCCGCCGCGAGGCCGATGGCGATCATCGGCGACACCGCCGTGAACGTCACGCCCTGCAGCAGCGGCAGCCGCACGCCGACCTTCCAGAACCCGACCGACTGGATGATCGAGGCGATGCCGCACGTGAACAGGTCGGCGTTGATGAGGTGGATGAGCTGCTCGGTGGTCAGGTCGATGGCGCTCGCGAGCAGGATCGGGACGATCACCGCGCCGGCGTAGAAGGCCAGTACGTGCTGGAACCCGTAGATCGCCAGCTTGGGCACCGGCAGAATCTCGTCGACGGGGTGGACGGCTTTGCGCGGCGGTGCCTCGACGGTCCGGGACATATGTGGGTGCCTCCTCGCAGCAGACCCGGGTGGTGCCGTCTGGCGTCGGTGGGGCCGAGCCCCTCGCGCGCACCGTGTCGCGCCTTCCTCGACGGCCTTACCCATGAATGGAGTTATCCGCTATACGGAATCTTCTCTCCGATCGGCGGAAAGACTAGGCCCCGTGGGCCAGCCGGTCAAGAGCCTTGGGCCTGTCCGGTTTCTCGGGGATCCGCAGGTCGCGTCCCCGGCCGGGCCGCAGCCGGACGAGCGGCGCCGCACCGACGCGCCTCCCTCCCCCGCCACGCGACCCCACGCCTCTCGGGCAGGTCCCGTGCGCGACGGTCGGACCCCGAACAGCCCGGGGCAGGCGCCGCCGGAGGAGCGGAGCACACTGCACATGCGGGCGCGTGCCCGGCCGAGAAGCCATGGGTGCGGGCCCCGGCCGCCGGGGTACGCTCGGGCGAGCTTGCTCACGTCGCTTCCGCCCCAGTGCGCCGATTCTGCGCTCCGGAGGTAGGGTTCTGCATGTCGGAAGCGCGACCCCGGCCCCCGAGCGCCCCCAGGCCGTTCGTGTCAAGAGGATGGTGAACGTCCATGAGCAGCGCCGGTGGCGTAGAGGGCGGTGGCGGCGTCCAGTCGGTCGGCAGGGCCTTCGAGATCCTCGAAGGGATCGCCGCGCAAGGCGGCGAGCTGTCGCTCTCGGAGATCGCGGCGTCGGTCGGGCTGCCCGCCCCGTCGGTCCACCGCCTCCTGCGCACGCTGGTCTCGCTCGGCTATCTCCGCCAGGAGACCTCGCGGCGCTACGCGCTCGCCCCCCGGCTCATCCGCCTCGGTGACGCGGCGGCCAGGCAATTCGGGGCATGGGGCTACCCGGTGCTTGCCCGCCTGATGGAGGCGATCGGCGAGTCGGCCAACATGGCGATCCTCGACGGAGCGAACGCGGTCTACGTCGCCCAGGTGGCCGGTCGACACTCGATGCGCATGTTCACCGAGGTCGGACGGCGCGTCCCGCTGCACGCCACCGGGGTGGGCAAGGCACTGCTCACCCAGTTGCCCGACGACGAGATCATCCGGCTGCTCGACCTCGCGGGCATGCGGAGCATCACCCCGCACACGATCACCGACGCGGGTGTGCTGCTTCAGGAGATCCGCGCCAGCCGGATCCGCGGCTACACCACCGATGACGGCGAGCAAGAGGTGGGCGTCTCCTGCGTCGCGGTCCCCGTCCCGAGCGCTCCGGCGGCCACCGCCATCTCGATCTCCGCACCCACGCCGCGCATGACCCCGGACGTCGTCCGGCAGGCCTCCGTGGCGCTGCGCGAGGCCGCCGACTCGATCGCCGAGCGGTTCGACCGGGAGCGCGCCGCCACCGGTTGAGCCGCTCCGCCCCCGCAGCCTTCTGACCCTCGCCGCCCCGGATGGATGCCGTCCGGGGCGCGGTTCGCCTCCCATCCGCCGGTCGGCCACCCTTGACGACCCGACCCGTAGTCCGTACCGTATCGCATCGCGGAAATTCTATTCCGCTAGTTTGCCGCGCTCAGGGGCGTCACCCGAGAACGAAGACACGACGAAGCGGTGGCCCGCCGAGATCCACGGGCTGCCGCAGGAGGGGTAGCCCGACTGATGACCCAGTCCTCGATGTCTCCGACCGCGGCGACGCTGTCCACGCACGTCCTCGACGCGGGCTCCGGCCGTCCTGCGGTCGGAGTGCCGCTCGCCCTGCAGCGCCGGACGGACGACGCTTGGGAGCCCGTCGGTCACGGCAGTACCGACGACGACGGGCGATGCCGCACGCTGGCACCGGACGGGCTGCGCACGGGGGTCTGGAGGCTGACGTTCGACACCGGGTCCTACTTCTCGGCCGCCGGTGTCCGGGGCTTCTACCCCGAGGTGTCCGTGGTGTTCGAGGTGAGCGAGCCCGGCCACCACCACATCCCGCTGTTGTTGTCCCCTTTCGCCTACTCCACCTATCGAGGGAGCTGAGCCATGGCCGTGATCCTGGGCCACAACCAGTACGGAAAGGCGGAGACCCGCGTCGTGCGTGTCTTCCGCGACACCGAGCCGCACGAGATCGTCGACTACAACGTCAGCGTCGCGCTGTGCGGTGACTTCACCGACGTGCACCTGCTCGGCGACAACACCAAGTGCCTGACCACCGACGCCACGAAGAACACCGTCAACGCGTTCGCCAAGGAGGCGGGCGAGGCGGTGCGCGAGCCGGAGTCGTTCGCCCTGGCGCTGGCCCGGCACTTCGTCGAGGACGTCCCCCAGGTCGAGCGGGCGCGTATCCAGGTGGAGGCCTACCCGTGGGACCGGCTGAGCGTGGACGGCTCGCCGCATCCGCACGCGTTCGCGCGGCGCGGCTCCTACGTGCGCACCGCGACCGCGACCTACCGCAAGGAACGTGCGTGGATCGTGTCCGGCGTGCGCGACCTCATCGTGCTCAAGACCACGGACTCGGAGTTCCACACCTTCTACGAGGACCGCTACACCACCCTGGCGCCCACGAACGACCGCATCATGGCCAGCTCCGTCACCGCGCAGTGGCTGCACACCGACCACGACGCGCGATGGGGCCCGTCCTTCGACACCGTGCTGGCGGCGATGACGGGCACCTTCGCGCGCCACTACAGCCTGGCGCTGCAGCAGACGATGTACGCGATGGGCGAGGCCATGATCGCCGCGCAGCCCGAGATCGCCGAGGTGCGGTTCTCGATGCCCAACAAGCACCACTTCGTCATCGACCTCAGCCCGTTCGGCCTGGAGAACAAGAACGAGGTGTTCCACGCCGACGACCGGCCCTACGGGTACATCGAGGGCACCATCCGCCGCGACGAGGCGCCCAACCCCGGGCCCGAGGCCTTCGACCCGGCCAGGGCTGGTGAAGCGGAACCCACCGCGGCCCGACCACACACGAAAGGGGCGCGGCACGGGATCCCGTGCCGCACCCCTCGGGCGCGCGGTCAGGCTGTGGTGGGTGTCGTCGGCGCGGAACCGACTGCGCCCTTCAGGTCGGCGGGCACCACCGCCACCCGACCCCGCGCGATGACGAAGTAGAGCACCGCGGAGATCGCCGCGCCGATGAACCAGCCGAACGGGGCCATCACGCTGAACGCCGATGCCAGCGACAGCGTCAGCGAGACGACGGCCGAGGGCACGAACGCGGCGATGGCCAGCGGGTTGACCCCGTTGCGGTAGAAGTACAGCGACCGCGGCGACGGGTCATAGAGGTCGGGCAGGCTGAACCGGCCCTTGCGCAGCGCGAAGTAGTCGACGGCCATGATCCCGAAGAACGGGCCGAGCAGCGCGCCGAGGCCGCCGAGGAAGTACGCGATCACCTGCGGCGAGTTGTAGAGGTTCCATGGCGTCGACAGCAAGGCCAGGCAGGCGGCGATGATCCCGCCCGTGCGGAAGCTGATCCGCCGGGGGCTGAGGTTCGACATGTCGAAGGCCGCTGACACGAAGTTCGCCACGATGTTCACGCCGATCGTCGCGACCACGAAGACCACGCAGCCGACGATGACCAGGAACGAGTTGTCGAACTTCTTGAGCAGCTCGGCCGGGTCGAGCACCGCCTGGCCGTAGAGCTTCACCGTGGCGGCCGAGACGACCACCGACGTGAGCGCGAACGCGGTCCAGTTGAAGGGCAGGCCCCACGCGTTGCCCTTGACCACCGCGGCCCGGCTCGGGGAGAAGCGCGCGAAGTCGGAGAAGTTCAGCATCAGCGTGGCGAGCACGCCGACCGTCAGCCCGACCGCGGCGAACGTCTGGTACACCTGCTCGCCTGTCGACAGCGGCGTCGCGGCACCACCCTGCGTCCATGAGATGTCCCAGCCGGTCTGCCACAGCAGCACCACCGCGATGACGACCATGACGAGCCAGATGACCGGGCCCGCGGCCCCCTGGAAGTGCCGCACGGCCTCCATGCCCTTGCGGACGATGTAGAGCTGGATCGCCCAGAGCAGGACGAACGCGATCCAGCCCAGCCACGAGAGCCCCAGCAGGCCGTGTTCGGTCCACGGCTGCAGCCCGGGGAAGATCCGCAGGAACAGCACCACCAGCGCCACCGAGGCGAGGAACGTCTGGATGCCGTACCACGCGATCGCCACGACGCCGCGGACGAGCGCGGTGAACCGCGCACCCCATACGCCCCAGCCCAACCGGCTGACCACGGGATAGGGCGTGCCGGTGTCGTGGCCCATGAACCCGGACATGCAGCAGCCCGCGAAGATGATCAGAGCGCCGCCGAGGATCCCCAGCGTCACCTCGATCGGGCTGAGCCCGAGCAGGAACAGACCCGCGGCGAACGTGTAGTTCCCGACGTTGTGCGCGTCGTTCATCCACAGCGAGAACAGGCTGTAGGTGTTCCAGTGCCGTTCCTGCGGTTCGGCGGGGCGCAGGTCGTCGTTGTACAGACGCCCTTCGGGATCCAGTGCGGCGAGCGCCGCCTGGTCGACGACCGGTCGGACTTCGTTGTCCATGTCAACCTCTCCTCCGACCCGCGTGGGGTCAGATCTGTGGTGGCTGGGTGAGTGGCCAGCCCAGGACGCGCTTGGGACGGGGCGGGGCGTAGGTGCGGATCTTGCTCGTGGACAGGCCGAGGGCCACGAGGCTTTCCGCGAGCTTGACCGCGGCGGTGACCCCGTCGACGACCGGCACGCCGGTGTGCGCGCGGACCGCCTCGTCGAGCCCGGCCATGCCGCCGCAGCCGAGGCAGATGACCTCGGCCTTGTCCTGGCGGACCGCGAGCTCGGCCTCGCGGACGATCGCCTTGACGCTCAGCTCCTCGTCCTGCTCGAGCTGCAGCACCGAGAGCCCGCTGGAGCGCACCGACGCGCACCGGGCGTCGAGGCCCGCGAGCTTGAGCCGGTCCTCGATGAGCGGAACCGCGCGGTCCAGCGTGGTGACCACCGAGTACCGGTGCCCAGCAGGCACGCCACGTGCCCGGCGGCCTCGGTGATGTCGACGACAGGAACGTCGAGCAGCTCCTGCAGGCCTTCCCGGCCGTGCTCGCCGAAACCCGCCTGGATCACCGCGTCGAACTCCCCTGGGTAGCGGGTCACGGCGTCCATCACGGCGACGGCGGCGAGGTAGCTCTCGAAGTTCCCCTCGACCGAGTCGGCGCCGATGGTCGGCGTCAGGGGACGATCTCCGTACCCGGCCCGGCCACGGATCTGGCCGACGCGGCGATGGCGACGGTCATCGATACGGTGGTGTTGACGTTCACGACCAAGATTCGCACTTTTCCGCCTTGTGGAAGTGTGGATCCGCGTGTCGAAGGTGCGGCGAACTCGGATATATGTCAAGCGACCGTCCACCGATTCGCAGTAGGGCGGGCGCGGCCTGCCGAGTTACCGTCCGGCCGAGTTGATCGAGGGGCGCAGGATGCAGATCATCGCAAAGGCGGAGTCGTGACCACCGGCGAGAGCGGTCCGCGGGCCGCCGATGTACTGGTGCTGTTCGGAATCACCGGCGACCTCGCCAGGAAGCTGGTGCTCCGCGCTCTACCGACTGGTCGAGCGCGGCGACCTGACCGTGCCGGTGATCGGCGTGGCGCTCACCGACATGGACACCGACGGGCTGCGCCATCACGTCGCGGTGTGCGTGGGACAGGCGTTCGACGACGTCGATGACGCCGTCCTGAAGCGGATGCTCGACAAGACCTACCTCGTGGCGGGCAACTACGCCGATCCGACGGTGTTCACCCACCTCGCGGAAGCCGTCACCGACCATGCGGGCCCGGACGCGTTCGCGGTGCACTACCTCGCCGTGCCGCCGTCGCTCTTCGGCACCGTCGCCGACGGGATCGCCGCCGCCGGCTTGAACACGCGCTCCCGGCTGATCGTCGAGAAGCCGTTCGGGCGCGACCTCGCCTCCGCCCGCGCGCTCAACGACCACCTCGCCGTCCACTACCGGGAGGAGCAGCTGTTCCGGGTCGACCACTTCCTGGGCAAGGAGCCGGTCGAGGACCTCCTCGTGCTGCGGTTCGCCAACACCCTGCTCGAGCCGCTGTGGAACCGGAGCTCGATCGACCACTTCGAGATCACGATGGCCGAGGACTTCGACGTCGCCGACCGCGGCTCGTTCTACGACGCCGTCGGCACCGTCCGCGACGTCGTGCAGAACCACCTGCTGCAGGTGCTCGCCTACCTGCTGATGGAGCCACCGCTCTCGGAGGCGGCCGACGACCAGCGCGACGCCAAGCAGCGCCTGCTTCGAGCCATGCGCGCGGTCGACCCGGCCGAGGCGGTGCGGGGCCGCTACGACGGCTACCTCGAGACGCCGGGCGTCGCGGCGGGCTCCACGACCGAGACCTTCGTCGCACTGACCCTGCGCGTGGACAGACTGGCGCTGGGCGGATGTGCCCGTGTACCTGCGCGCAGGCAAGGCCCTGCCGACGACGGTGCTCGACATCGTCGCGGTGCTGAAGACCCCACCCCGTGCCCTGTTCACCGGCGCAACCGACGCACCGCTGCCGAACCGACTGCGCCTGCGCCTGCAGCCGGACGCGGGCATCACGTTCACGATCCTGGCCAAGCAGCCCGGCGACAAGGACGTCGCGGTGCCCATCCCGGTGGCCGTCGACTTCCGGAAGGCGCTCGGGACGATGCACGCGGCGTACGAGCACATCTTCGCCGACGCGCTGGCGGGCGACCCCGCCCACTTCGCGCGCATGGACAACCTCGAGCAGGCGTGGCGGATCGTCGGCCCGATCCTCGACGCACGGTCGGAACCCGCGCCGTACGCGCCGGGGTCGTGGGGTCCCGCCGCGGCCGAAGCGCTGCCCGGGCCCCGGGGCTGGGTCGAGCTGCCCGCCCCGGCGCCGTGACATCACCCTGCTGTCGGACGCTCAGACCTGCCGCGCGTAGTCGTTGACCGCGAGGGTGGCGGCGGTGAGGTCGTCGACGTGCGGGATGGCCGGGGGCAGTCGGGTCGGGACCCATCCCGGTCCGGCGGCGATCGGCAGGACGGTGTCGGGGAGCGCAGCGAAGAGGGCGGGATCGGCGTACTCGGTGGCGAGGGCGAACACGACCACGGCCCACCCCGGTCGCGCGCTCGCGAGGGCGCACATCGTCACCGCGGGCGTCCGCGCCCCCAGCAAGGTGGCGTCGGTCCCGGTTCCACGCAGGGCGGCGGCGAGGGCGACCAGGGGGAGGTCGTGCAGTTCGTCGGGTGCACAGCTCAGCAGTACGCCCCGCTGGGAGACGACCGTCGACGGACGGGGAGTGGTTGCGCCCAGCTCCACGCCTGCGATGTGGGAGATCAGGTGTTCGACCGCGACGCCGTGGGGCAACAGGGCCCAGCGTGCACCGATCGCGCCCAGCACAGGACGCAGCACCGTCTCCCAGGTGTGGGTCACTCCGTGGCGGGTCAGATGGTTGCGCAGTTGGTGCCGCACCGCGGGCCCGTCCAGATCGAGCGCCGCCGCGGCGAGTTGGTGCGCTTGCGCGTCGGCGCCCGGCGCCAGCGGCAGATCGCCGGGACCGCCGAACGGCCCGTAGGACCGCTCCAGGACGATGCGCGCGGCTTCCCCGGCGGAGACGCCCTGCCGCATGAGGTCCTGGACGGCCGTGAGTCGCTCGATGTCAGCGGGGCTGTAGCGGCGGTGCCCCCCTTCGGTCCTGCGGCTCGGCCCGAGCCCGTAGCGGTGCTGCCAGGCCCGCAGGGTGGCCTGCGAGATCCCGGTCCGCGACGCGGCCACCGAGATCGGCAACCCCACCGTCGTCCCGATCGTGGCAAGCTCCCTCAGCGGTGCCTCACTCATCGTCGAGCCTTTCTGAACAATGGTCGAACTCTGCCGCCGAAGCTCGACACACCCTCGACACGCTCTCGACGGGAGGATACGGTCGGAGCGCCAGGCACCGCTGGTTGGAGCCGGCACCGTGCGCGCTGTTCCCAGCCGAGAGGGCAACCGATGTGTACCGGTGGCAGGCGGACGGACCATGCCGCGGTCGCCCATCCTTCCGCGTCGCTGCCTGTTCCCTCACGACCGTGCACGACGATGTCGACGGGTGACGGGTGCGATCTGCGCCGACGGCTCGCCTCGCGATGAGCGGCGCGGTTGGACGATCGGGCCCCGCGCAGCCTCCTCCCGTCGAGGCAGGGGTCGCAGTGGCTCCCGGCACCACCAATGCGCCCACGAGCGAGCGGGTCGAGCTGAGCTTCCCCGATCTGCCGCGCCTGGAGCTGGATCAGCTTCTCGGGCAGCTGGTCGACCGGGCAAACGAGGTCATGGCCACCCAGGGCCGCCTTCGCGGCCTGCTCCGGGCCATCCAGCTGATCATCGGCGACCTCGATCTCCCCACGGTGTTGCGGCACATCGCCGAGGCCGCCCGCGACCTGGTCGGCGCCCGCTACGCCGCTATCGGGGTCATCGCCCCCGACGGGCACCTGGCCCAGTTCGTCCACACCGGCATGCCCGACGAGACGGTCGACCGCATCGGTCACCTCCCCCAGGGCAAGGGCCTGCTCGGCGCGCTGATCGACGACCCACGCCCGATTCGCCTGCGTCGCATCGCCGACGACGTCCGCTCCACCGGATTCCCGCCCGGGCATCCGCCGATGGCCAGCTTCGTCGGGGTGCCGATCCGGGTCCGCGACGAGATCTTCGGCAACCTGTATCTGGCCGAGAGCACCAAGGGCGAGTTCACCGCGGACGACGAGGAGCTCGCGAAGGCCCTCGCGGCCAGCGCCGCCGCCGCGATCGAGAACGCCCGCCTCTACGAAGCCGCCCAGCAGCGCCAGGACTGGCTACGTGCCACCGCCGCCATCACCCACCGCCTGCTGTCGCGGGACTCCGGTGACCCGGTGCAGCTCATCGCCGACACCACCCGGGAGATCGCCGACGCCGACCTCGTCACCGTCGTCCGTCCCGTGGACGACCCCGACGACCCTGACGACGACTCCCTCTGCACGTCGCGGTCGCCGACGGCCCGCAGGCCGACCGGGTCCGGGGCGTCCGCCTCCCCATCCAGGGCTCGCTGTCCGGGCGGGTGTTCACCAGCAGAGAGCCGTTGCTGGTGTCCTGGCCCGACGAACGGGCGGGACTGGCCCTGACGGCAGCGGTCGAGCTGGACATCGGCCCGATGATGTTCGTTCCGCTAGTGGGCTCGCATGAGGTGCACGGGGTGCTGACCGCGGGACGGCGACCCGGCCGTCGCGCCTTCACCACCGAGGACCTGGCCATGGTCGCCGGGTTTGCCAACCAGGCCTCCATCGCCATCGAACTCGCCGACGCCCAGGCCAAGCAACAGCTCCTCGCGCTGCTCGACGACCGTGACCGCATCGCCGCCGATCTGCACGACCACGTCATCAAGCAGCTCTTCGGCGCAGGCCTGACGCTGCAGGGCATCGCCGCGACACTGGGCCCCGACCAGGCCGCGCGGCGGATACGGGACACCGTCACCGCCCTCGACGCCACGATCGGCCAGATCCGCACCAGCATCTTCGCGCTCACCCGGTCCCCGAACGCCGACGCACGCCGGTGCGGTCCGCGCGTGCTCGACATCATCGCCGAACACACCCCCGCGCTCGGCGGCACGCCGAGCGTGCGCTTCAGCGGACCGGTCGACGCCCTTCCCCACGAGCTCGTCGCCGACCTGGTCAGCGTCCTGCACGTCGCGCTGTCCGCGCTGGCCGAGAACCCGCAACGGCGATCGATCGACATCAGCGTCACCGCGGATTCCGACCGGATCATCCTGGAGATCACCGACGAGCAGGCGTCACCCGGCACGCTCTCGGGCACCACGACAGCGGCGGAAACCGGCATGCGCGAGCGCGCCACGGCTCGCGGCGGCACGCTCACCCGCACCCGACACGGCCCGGCAGGCGCCACCCTGTCCTGGACGGTCCCCCTCCCCTGAGGACGGCCCGCCCCGTCCGATCCCGGCCACTGCGCTCTTCTCGGGAGCGACTCCCCGGGTCAGCGGCGACGGACGCGGTAGCGCAGGTGCGTGACGTGCTGCGCGAGGTCCTCGACCTCCGGCGTCAACCGCCGGACCAGGTCCAGCTCGACGTGCTCCGCGGGCAGGTGGTCGAACAGCCGTCGCCCCTGCCCGAGCAGGACCGGAACGACGTGCAGTTCCAGCTCGTCGAGCTGCCCGGCGCGCAGCAGCGCCTGCGCCGCCCCGGCCCCGTGCACCATCACGTCGCCGTCCCCGGCCGCCGCGCGGGCCTGCGCGGCGCACTCGCGCACGTCGGTGACGTAGCGGACGCTGCCCGGCGGCGGACCGTCCGGGACGTGGTGGGTCAGGACGAAGACCGGTACGCCGTCGTGGTGGTCGCCCTGCCAGCGGCCTGCCAGTTCGTAGGTGCGGCGGCCTGCGATGACGGCGCGGGTGGCCATCAGCTCGGTGAACACCTGGCGGTTCGGTCCCGGGTCGTTGCGCAGGTCGAGCCAGTTGAAGAGGCGGAACCCACCGATGCCCATCGGCGCGTCCACGCTGTCCCGCGGCCCGGCGACGAACCCGTCCAGGGAGACGGTCATGTACAGCCGGATGAGCCCCATCCCTCAGTCCCCCGACCGCACGCGGTAGCGCAGGTGCAGCGCGCCCGCCCCGTCCAGGGCACGGAGCAGTTCGAGCTCGATGTGGTCGGGCGGCATGTGCTCGAACAGCCGACGACCCTGCCCGAGCAGCACGGGAACCAGATGCAGCTGCATCTCGTCCAGCAGGCCTGCACGGAGGCACTCCTGCGCGGTCGCGGCGCCGTGCAGCAGGATGTCGCGGCGACCGGCCGCGGCCTTGGCCCGTGCGACGCACGACGCGATGCCGTCGGTGACGTAGCGCGCATGCCCCGGCGCGGGCTCGGCGGGTGCGGCGTGGGTCAGCACGAAGATCGGAACCCCGTCGTGGTGATCACCGCGCCCAGCCGCCCGCGATCTCGAAGGTACGCCGACCGACGATCACCGCTCCGGTGGCCATCAGCTCGTCGAACACCGTGGCGTTGGGTTCATCGACGGGCCGGTGCGAACGCGGATCCACGCCGCCGGGAGACAGCCACCCGTGCAGCCGCTCTCCCTTGACGCCCAGTCCGTGATCCCTTCCGTCATCCGGACCGGTGATGAACCCATCCACCGACATCGACATGTCGAGCACGACCTTGCTCATGAATTCGGTCCTTCGGCTGCGTCGAACGGGACGAATCGTGCGGCCGCCCCTGCCCACGGCGGACCAACCTAGCGCCGTCGCCGGTCGCGGGCTTGAACGAAGTGTGGCGCCGCCGTCGGGCTCAACCACCCGGCCGTCCTGACCGTCACGCTCCGGCCGGTGTCTGGTCGGGTTGGGCAACGGCGGCCAGGGTGCTGATCAGTTTCGGAATCGCCGGACCGGCTCGCTCGCGCCGATGACCGTGATGTCGACGTCGACCGGCCGAAGATGAAGGCGGCCAGCGACTCGGTGGTCGTGGTGATCGTCACGTCGGCTCGCGGGGGCGAGGCACCTGCGGTGAGCGACCACTGGTGGCCGTCGCACACCACCAGGTAGTCCCCGCCGTCGAGTCGGAAGTGCCAGCGGGCAGCCTCGCGGTCGTCGGTGGCGAGGTCGATGGCCTGGACGACAGCGCCCAGCAAGTGCTCGGCGTGCAACGGCTCGCCCGCCCGCGGCATGCGCCAGGCGTGCCGGAGGCCCCACCGGTTGAGCGCATCGACGACGGGTCCGAGCTCGGCGCCCGCCGGTGTCAGGCGATACCAGACCTCACGGCGGCCCGGCTCACGGTCGGCGACCACGACTCCGGCGTCTTCGAGCTCGCGCAGCCGCTGGCTGAGCGTCTTCGGGGTGATCCCGCCGAGCCGGTCCATCAGGTCGGTGAACCGCTTGGCGCCGGTGCGGAGGTC
>CAVYOT010000028.1:0-82099 GCA_963770115.1 uncultured Actinomycetota bacterium | reverse complement strand
GAGGCGGCGGGCTTCGACGTCGTGCTCGTCGAGACCGTCGGGGTGGGCCAGTCCGAGGTGGCGGTCGCCGCGATGGTCGACACGTTCCTCCTGCTCACGATCGCCCGCACGGGCGACAGCCTGCAGGGGATCAAGAAGGGCATCCTGGAGATCGCCGACGTCATCGCCGTCAACAAGGCCGACGGCGAGCATGCCCGCCCGGCCCGCGCGGCGGCCCGTGAGCTGTCGGGGGCGCTGCGGATGATACCGCCCAGCCTGCCGTACTGGCGGGCGCCGGTGCTGGCCTGCAGCGGGCAGAGCGGGGCGGGCCTCGACGAGGTGTGGACGGCGGTCACCCGGCACCGCGCGGCGCTCGACGAGCACGGCGAGCTCGCGGCCAAGCGCGCCGTCCAGCAGGTCGACTGGATGTGGTCCATGGTGCGCGACCGGCTGCTCGACCGCCTGCGCACCGACGCGGGGGTCCGCGCCGCGCTGCCCGCCGTGGAGCGCGACGTCCGGGCCGGGACGCTCACGCCCGCCCTGGGCGCGGACACGCTGCTGGCCAAGCTCGGCCTGACCTGAGGACGAGCCCGCACACACCGTCGACGGACGGTGCGGACCCACGCGGTGTGCGTGAGCCGGGGGCGGCCCGCGGGGTAGGGTCGCGCGCGTGCTGCCGCCGCGCCCGGTGATCGGGATCCTGCATCCGGGGGCCATGGGCGCCGCCGTCGGCGCCGCGTTGAAGCCCGTGGCGGGCGCGGTGATCTGGGCCGCGGCCGGGCGCAGCCTCACCACGTCGAAGCGGGCCGAGACGGCCGATCTCGTCGGCGTGCCGGACGTCGGCGAGCTGGTCCGGCGCTCCGACGTCATCGTCTCGGTCTGCCCGCCGGATGCGGCGCGCGCCGTCGCGGAGCAGGTCGCCGAGCACAGCGGCAGCGGCACCGGCAGCGGCGACCCCCTCTACGTCGACGCCAACGCGGTGTCGCCCGCCACCGCCGTGGGCATCGCCGAGCTGCTCGGCCCGGACCGCGTCATCGACGGCGCGATCATCGGTCCGCCCGCGTGGGAGCCGGGGCGCACCGTGGTGTGGCTGGCCGGGAAGCAGGCCCCCGCCGTCGCGGCCCTGTTCGCGGGCTCGCCGTTCGCCGCCCACGTCCTCGACGCGCCCGTGGGGGCCGCCAGCGCCCTCAAGGCGTGCTTCGCCCTGCAGAGCAAGGCCCTCCCGACGATCTGGCTCACCCTCGACGCCGCCGCGCGCGCCTACGGGGTGGCCGACGAGATCCGGGCCGAGCTCACCCGCACCGGCGTCGATCTCGACGCCCAGCTCGCCCGGATCGACGCCAAGGCCACGGGCAAGGCGTGGCGGTGGGTTGGGGAGATGCGGGAGGCGGGCGACACGTTCGCTGCGGTCGACCTTCCCGACGGCTTCTCCCGCGGGGCCGCCCAGATGTACGAGCGGTTGGCGGCGGCCGATCCGACCGACCTGGCCAACCCGTGGGGCCTGCGGGGGCCAGAGCCGCAGTAGTCCGCGCCGGTCGCCCGGAAGCGTGGGCGCGCCGCTACGGCGTGGCGGGCGCCAGCGCCGACCAGCCGCGGTTGCCGCCGTCCTGGTGGAAGCCGCCGCCGGATCCGCCCGTGGAGATAGCGGTCACGGCGAGCGCGGCCGTGCCCGCGACGACGGCGACGATCACGGCGGCCATCACAGCGGCGACGACCGGGACCAGCGCGGCCTTCGCGGCGAATCGCGTGCGGTACATGACGATCAGCTTGGCGCCGGAGGCCCGGTTCGGTCGCGGGCCCGGCCGGGAGATCACCGAAAGGTGTCCCTCCAGGTCGTCCCGATCGGGTGGCGTGATCACCGGACGGTGATCACACTCAACCCGATGGGCCGAACCGCTCGACGCGGATCACCGCGTCCGGCACGCGCGCCTCGCGCAGGCGGGCGGTGGCGGCGTCGGCGAACGCGGGCGAGCCGCAGATGTACACGTCCTCGCCGCCGCGCACGAGGGGCGCGACGTCGTCGACGGTCATGCGGCCGGGCCCGCGCGGGTCGCCCGGCGGGGCCTCGCGCGTCCACACGACCGACACGCCCTCGCCGGGCAGCTCGTCGGCGTAGTAGCAGCTCGGCGGGAGACCGGGCGGACACGAGCATGCGGAGCGAGATCGGTCCGGCCCGTCGCGGCGGGCCTGGCGGAGCATCGCCATCAGCGGCACGACCCCCGAGCCGCCCGCCGATGAGGAGCGCGGGCGCGTCGCCCTCGCCACACGAAGAAGCCGCCGATCGGTCCGCGGACCTCCAGCTCGTCGCCGGGCATCGACGACGTCGTGCACGAACTCCGACACCTCGCCGTCGACGAGCCGCTCGATGGTCAGCTCGATCTCGCCCGTGTCGTCGGGCGGCGACGCGACCGAGTACGAGCGCGAGGCGGTGTAGCCGTCGGGCGCGGTGAGCCGCAGCACGTAGTGCTGGCCGGCGAGGTGGCGGCGCGGCTCGGGCAGTCGCAGCCGGATACGTGCGGGCGGTGGGGGTCTCGTCCCGCACCGACAGCACGCGTGGCCGCCTGCCAGCGCAGCGTACGGCGGTGGGTCGTGCCGCGGGGGTGGTCATCACCTCAGTCTCCCTGGTAGCGCTGTTCCTTCCAGGGGTCGCCCCGGTCGTGGTAGCCGTTGCGCTCCCAGAACCCGGGCTCGTCGTGGTCGAGCAGGCGCAGTCCCGACACCCACTTGGCGCTCTTCCAGAAGTACAGGTGCGGCACGAGCAGCCGGGCGGGTCCGCCGTGCTCGGTGGTCGAGCGGTCGCCCGTCGACTCCCACACGACCCACGCCTTCCCGCCGGTGACGTCGGCCAGCGGGAGGTTGGTGGTGTAGCCGGTGTGCGACGTCGGCGACGACGAAGGTGGCGGCGGCGGTGGGGCCGGCGGCGTGCCAGGAGCGTGTCGACCGAGACGCCGTCGAAGGTCACCCCGAGCTTCGACCAGCGTGGTGACGCAGTGGATGTCGCCCGCGTAGCGGGAGCGGGGCGAGCGCGTGGATCTCGTCCCACGTCCAGGTGGTCGGCGTGCTCGACGAGCCCGTAGACCGTGAAGGTCCACGGTCGGTCGAGACGGCGGGGGTGGCCTCGGCCGTGCAGGACCGGCCAGTCGTCGCGGGCGTCGTACTGGCCGGGCGGCAGCCGGGGGTCGCGCTCACGTCGTCGTCCGAAGAAGCCGCGGGTCGCCGTCGCCATGTCGGGAAAAATACCGCCGCCGCCCCTTTCATTCCCCTTTTTCTTCACGACGCCGTCGCAGCCGGGGCAGGTCGCCGTCGGCGAGCGCGGTCCAGAAGCGCAGCGCGGCGTGTTCGAGCTCGAGGCCGAGCTCCAGGGTGGGGAGGCCATCGGCCGAACGGCGCAGCAGCTCGTCGTAGAGCCCGATGCGGCTGCGGTGCTGGGCGATCTGCTCCGCGGCGAGTTCCGCGACGTGGTCGGACTCCCCGATCTCATGGAAGAACAGCTTGAGCTCGGCGACGTCGCGCAGCTGGAAGTGCGCCGGCGTCGGCGCGGCGAGCCATTCGCGCAGCGCGTCGTGGCCGGGGCCGGTCAGCGAGTACGTCTTGCGCCGCCTGCCGCGGTTCTCGACGGACCGCGCGAGGAGCCCCAGATCCGCCAGCCGGTCCGGCTCGGCGTAGAGCTGGGCGTGCGGGAAATGCCAGAACAGCCCGACCGTCTCGGCGACGGCCCGCTTCAGATCGTACGGCGTGCAGTGGCCGTGGAGGGCGATCATCCCGAGCACCACGAACGACGTGGTGGTCAGCCGCAGCTCCGGCACGAAGACGATCGTAACCCGATCGGGTCCCCGGTGTTCCCGATCGGACGATTGCGGACGCACGGTCCGTTACAGACGATCAGATTCGATCCAAGAACGCCTGCTGACTCTTGACGATCTTGCGGCGCGCGGTGTCGAGATCGAACCACGCGGCCCGGTCGACTTCGGGGAACGCCTGCCGACGGCCCGAGCGCGGCGGCCACTCGATCTCGAACGTGTTGCTGACGATGTGCTCGGCGTCGAGGTCACCCGCGAGCGCGAAGGCGGCGATGACCTTGCCGCCGGACCGGACGGTGCCCAGCTCGCGCAGCTCACCGTCGGGCGCGGGGGAGCCGAGCTCTTCGGCGAACTCGCGCCGGGCCGCGTCCCGCGGCTCCTCGGTCGGCGGGTGCTCACCCTTCGGGATCGACCACGCGCCGTCGTCTTTGCGGGCCCAGAACGGGCCGCCCATGTGCGCGAGCAGCACCTGGACGACGCCGTCCGGGCCGGTGCGGTGCAGGAGCACCCCGGCGGACAGAACGGTCACGTCGGCGACGATGGATCGCTCGCACGCTCGCTCACGCCCGGTCGTCCCGCCAGGCGATCCAGCCGCTGGAGCGGAGCGAGGTCGTAGTCCGGACCGCCGACGCCGACGGTGAACAGCGTGGCGCCGGCCTCGACCAGCGCGTGGCCCGACCTGCGTCGGGTGACCCGCCGCGACGCCGACCGAGCTGCTCGATCTCGGCCGGGTCGCGGCCCGACGTCGGCGCAGTGGGCGGCGAGGATCGCCGACTTGCGCGCGCAACGTGTCGAGGTCGCTGAACGAGTGCCAGATGTCCGCGTGCTGGGCGACCATGCGCAGCGTCTTCTTCTCCCCACCGCCGCCGATCAGCACGGGGATCTTGCGGGTGGGCGGCCGGATTGAGCTTCGCCCACCGCGACTCGATGCGCGGCAGGTCCTCGGCGAGCTGGTTCAGCCGCCCACCGGCAGTGCCGAACTCGTAGCCGTACTCGTCGTAGTCGCGCTCGAACCAGCCCGAGCCGATGCCGAAGATCAGCCGGCCGCCGCTCATGTGGTCGACCGTGCGCGCCATGTCCGCGAGCAGTTCCGGGTTGCGGTAGCTGTTGCAGGTGACCAGCGCGCCGATCTCGACCCGGGACGTCTGCTCGGCCCAGGCGCCGAGCATCGTCCAGCACTCGAAGTGCTTGCCGTCCGGGCTCGCCGTAGAGCGGGAAGAAGTGATCCCAGTTGAAGATGACGTCGACGCCGAGGTCCTCGGCGGCAGCGACCGTGCGCCGGATCGGCGGCGTAGTCGGCGTGCTGCGGTTGCAGCTGCAGTCCGATGCGGATGGGGTGGGTCATGCCTCGATCTTTACACCGGCCTCGGGGTCGTGCTTGATCGCCCTGCGGGCGAGGAGCCGGTCGATCCCGGCGTACGCGACGGCCACCGCGACGAAGAGCAACGTGATGCCCGCGCAGTTCACCGCGACCCGGCCGTAGCCCAGCGCGCCGACGTCGACGAACGGGTAGGGGTACCAGCCGATGGCCGCACCGCGGACGAGGGTGAACGCGAGCCAGGCCAACGGGCAGAGCACGGCGAGCGCGACCACGCGCCGGTCGACGAGCCCGCGCGGGCCGAACAGCAGCCAGCCCACGACCGTCAACAGCGGGGTGACGGTGTGGAAGAGCTGGTTCGCGACCTCCTCAGCGCCGCGGAGGTGGTACAGGCCCGCGAGCAGGAGGTGGTAGACGACGCCGGTGACGGTGATCGCCAGCACGGCGTCGAACCGGGCCACGCGCAGCAGGGTCGAACGGGCGTCCGGGCGCAGCGCGAGCGCGGCGTTCGTCACGGCCACGAGCAGGTTGGAGAGGATCGTGAAGAACGTGAAGAGGTTGCCCACCCGGCCTGCGGTGGTGAAGAACCCGCCCCCGTGGGCGGCGGTGATCGGGATCTGGATGCCGAGCGCCACGAGGACCAGCACCGCGCCGACGGCGAACCAGACTCGAGCGATCACCAGGTGAAACTACCCGCGCCGGGCTACGTCGTATCCTGGCCGAGCCGCGCCGCGACCTCGTCGGCCGGGAGCGGCGGGGAGAAGAAGTAGCCCTGCCCCGTGTCGCAGCCGAGCTCGCGGAGCTGCCCGCACTGTTCAGCCGTCTCGATCGCCTCCGCGACGACCGTCATGCCCAGCGAGTGGGCGAGGCGGATGAGCAGGCCCGAGATCTCGACGTCGACCGCGTCGCCGTCGGGACCGCTCACGAAAGGCGCGGCGAGCTTGAGCGTCTGGACGGGCAGGCGGCGCAGGTAGGCGAGGTTGGAGTAGCCGGTGCCGAAGTCGTCGATGGCGATCCGGACGCCGATGTCGGCGATCGCACGCAGCGTCGAGATCGACTCGGTGCCGCCCATGACGTCGCTCTCGGTGAGTTCCACCTGCAGGCCCGCGGCGGGAAGGCCCGTCTCGGCGAGGACGGCGGCGATGTCGTCGACGATGCCCGGCTCGCGGATCTGCCGTGCGGCCAGATTCACCGACAGCAGGAGCGGCTCGCCCTCGCGGCCCTCCGACCAGGCCCGCGCCTGGCGACACGCCTGCGTCAGCACCCAGCGGCCGAGCGGGACGATGAGGCCGGTCTCCTCGGCCACCGGGACGAACCGGTCCGGGCTGATGCGCTCGCCGGTCGGGAGGTCCCAGCGCACGAGCGCCTCGACGCCGGTCGGCACGCCGTCGGCCAGCCGCACCAGCGGCTGGTACTCCAGGGAGAACTCGCCTTCCGCGAGCGCGTCGGCCATCCGGGCCGAGAGGGCGAACCGGCTGACCGCGCGGCGGTGCAGCCGGCGTTCGAACTCGGCGATGCCGCCCCGGCCCTGCCGCTTGGCGCGGTTGAGCGTGGTGTCCGCCGCCTGGAGCAGCGCGCCCGCGTCCGTGAGGCCGAGGCCGTCGCCGGGGACGATGCCCACCGTCGCCGTGACGACGACGCGATGGCCGCCGAGCTCGAACGGTCGCGCGACGGCCGCGAGGGCCCGCCCGGCGAGGGCGCGCAGGCCCACGGCGTCGACGTCGACGGCGAGCACGACGAACTCGTCGCCGCCCGCGCGGGCGACGAGGTGGCCGTCGGAGTCGAGCTCCGCGGTGAGACGGGTGGCGACGGCGCGCAGCAGGTCGTCGCCGATGTCGTGGCCGAGGGTGTCGTTGACGCCGCGGAATCCGTCGATGTCGATGGCGCACACGCCGACGGACGTGCCGTCGTCGAGTGCGAGCTGGAGCCGGTCGGCGAGGACGGCGCGGGTGGCGAGGCCGGTCAGCGGGTCGTGGTCGGCGTGGAACCGCAGGCGGGACTCGAGGTGGAAGCGCTCGGTGACGTCCTCCACGAGGCAGATGACGTACCGGGGCTCGCCCGCCGGACCGCGCACGAGGGAGAGGGATGCCTGGACGCGCACCGGCGAGCCGTCGCGATGCAGGTAGGTGCGCTCCAGGCTGACGCGGTCGAGCCCGCCGTCGAGGAGGCGGCGCACCTCGTCCACCGATTCGGGCTCGTCGTCGACCCTGCCGAACAGATACACGTCGTGGCCGACGAAGGCCTCAGGGCCGCGGCCGAACATGGCGCAGAACGCCCGGTTGACCTCGACGACGATTCCGCTGATCGCGATGATCATGATCCCGGCGGCGGCGTGGCTGAAGACCGCGCCGAAGCGGGAGGAGTCCGTGGAGCGTTCCCGCGCGCTCACCTCGCGAGGGTGCGGATCCCGCCGGGTCAGGTCCCGGAGACCGCCTGCGTAGCCCGCCGCGACCGCGGCGACGAGCTCCGGCCTGCGCGGATGATCGGCGAGCTCGCAGTAGAGCACGGCCAGCGTGCGCTCGAGCGCGGCAGGCTCGTTGAAGCCCGCGGCGACGAGCGCCGCCCCGACCGCGCGGGCGATGGGGAGCGCGGCCCTGCCGTGGATGACGTCGAGCAGGCCGTCGGCGAGCGGGGCGAGGCGGCGCAGGAGGCTCGCGCCCGGATCCGGGCCTGCGAGGGCGACGGCCCAGCTGTCCAGGAGCGAGGTCGACGGGACCGCCCCGCCCACGCGAGGGCGGATTTCGTCGGCCGTCATGGTCGGTCCGCCCTCCGCACCGCCCGCGGCGCAGCTTGCGACCGGGCGAACGTGTCACTCTGCCGTGGGCCAGCACCCTACCCGGCGCGCCGCCGACGCGTCGCGCCCCGACACGCGGTGGGGGACGGGACTCTGCAGTCCCTCACTCTGCGGGCCGTCGGCCGCCGCGGCGCATGTCGCCCGTGGTGATCCGGCGGCCGGGGTCGACCAGCCGCTTCCACTTGGCCTGGGCCGCCTGGCGGCTCGAGAGCTGCGCCTGCACGGCGTCGGCGACCTGGGCCCAGGTGAGGCCGTCGGCGCGCAGCTTGCGGATGAGGTCGCGCTCGTAGTAGTCGGCGAGCCTGCGCATCTCGTGGACGAGCGCGTACCAGGCGGCCGCCGCCTCGCCGGTGAGCGGCCCGCCCGCGCTGCGCTCCTTGAGGTGCTCGAGCAGGGCCTGCGGCGAGCGGTCGCGGGTGATCGCCGGGTCCACCCGTTCGAGCCAGCGGCGCGCGTCGTCGTACTCCATGGTGTCAGTGAATCATTGACGCGAACGTTCGGTCGTCCAATCGACGACAACACGCCGCCCCGAGAGCAGGGGCGCCACCGAGCCCCACGGTGAGTCCCGCACCTGAGCACGGTGAGTCCCGCGTTTCGCCACGGCGAATCCGGGATTCGGCACACAGAAGGGCCGGTCCGACGCGTCCGGGATGCGGTCCCGCTCGCCGCGAGGGCGCCAGGTTGACACTCACGCCTCGAACGCGACGTCACCGGGGTTCGATCATGACCAGACCCCGCTGACGTCGAGTTCGAGCGGCCGCCTGCGCGCTCGTCCTCCGGCCTGAGACGGGTGATCTGCGAACTGGACGTGGCGAGTCGGGGGACTCACCCTGCTCAGATGCGGGACTCACCGTGTGGGAATGCGGGACTCACCGTGCTCAGGTGCGGGACTCAGGTTGGGGTGTGGGGGGCGACGTCGGCCACCCAGACCACCGCGGCGCCCTCCTCGTCGGACGCGGTGAGGTCGATCTCGGCGGTGATGGCCCAGTCGCGGTCGCCCGCCGGGTCGTCGAGGACCTGCCGGACGATCCAGCGCTCGGGCTCCTCGGTGATCGTGACCATCGACGGGCCGCGGGCGGCGGGGCCGGTGCCGATCGCGGCGAGATCGTCCCCGTACTCGGCGAAGTAGGGCTCCAGCGCGCTGCGCCACGCGTCGGCGTCCCAGCCCGCCTCGCCGTCGAGCTCGCCGAGCAGGTCCCAGCGACGCAGCGCCGCCAGCTCGACCCTGCGGAAGAGCGCGTTGCGCACCAGCACCCGGAACGCGCGGGCGTTGCCGGTGACGGCCTGGGGGATCTCGTCGAGCGGCGGGGGAGCCATGTCGAATTCCGGGTCGCCGCCGCCCGCGCCCGCCGCGAGCGCCTCCCACTCGTCGAGCAGCGCGAGTCGACCTGGCGCACGAGCTCGCCGAGCCAGGCCTCGATGTCGAGCGAGCTCCTCGGTCTTCGCCTCGGCGGGCACGGTCTGGCGGAGCGCGCGGTAGGTGTCGGCCGAGGTAGCGCAGCACGAGGCCCTCCGAGCGGGCGAGCTGGTAGAACCCGACGTACTCGACGAAGGTCATCGAGCGCTCGAACATGTCCCGCGCCACCGACTTCGGGGACAGCCGGGCATCCTCCACCCACGGCGCTCCGCGGCGGTAGGTCTGCGAAGGCCGCCTGGAGCAGCTCGTCGAGCGGCTTCGGGCCAGGTGACGTCCTCGAGCCGGGCCATCCGCTCCTCGTACTCGAGCCCCTCGCGCCTTCATCGCGGCGACGGCCTCGCCGCGGGCCTTGATCTGCTGCGCGAGAGCACGGGGCGCGGGTCGTCGAGCGTCGCCTCGACCACGCGACACGACGTCGAGCGCGTAGTGTCCGGGCGGAGCGCGCCCGGTCGAGCAGCTCGATCGCGGCGAGCGCGAACGGGGAGAGCGGCTGGTTGAGCGCGAAGTTCGGCTGGAGGTCGCCGACGATGCGCACGGATGCGGCCGTCGGCGTCCGGCTCGGGCAGCGCGCTCGACGACCCCGGCGGCCAGCAGCGTCCGGTAGATGCGCGATCGCCCGCAGGATGTGGCGGCGCTGACGCGGCGCGCGGCTCGTGGTTGTCGACCAGACAGGTGACGCACGTTCGGTGAACACGTCGCCGCCGCGCGCGATCACGTTGAGCAGCATCGCGTGCGTGACCTGGAGATGGCTGGTCGAGCGGCTCGGGCTGGGCGGCTACGAGCTGCTCGAACGATGGCCTCGCCCCAGCCGACGAAGCCTTCCGGCGCCTTCTTGCGCACGATCTTGCGGCGCTTCTTCGGGTCGTCCCCGGCCTTGGCGAGCGGCGCGCGTTCTCGATCTCGTGGTCCGGGCGCCTCACGACGACCGTGCCGACCGTGTCGTAGCCCGCCCGCCCTGCCCGCCCGGCGATCTGGTGGAATTCGCGGGCGCTTGAGCTGCCGCATCCGCTGACCGTCGAACTTCGACGAGCGCCGTGAAGAGCACCGTCCGGATCGGCACGTTGATGCCGACGCCGAGGGTGTCCGTGCCGCAGATCACCTTCAGCAGCCCGCCTGCGCGAGCGTCTCGACGAGCCGCCGGTAGCGGGGGAGCATGCCGGCGTGGTGGACGCCGATGCCGTGCGCGGACCAGCCGCGACAGCGTCTTGCCGAACGCCGTCGTGAAGCGGAACGCCGCCGATCGCCTCGGCGATGGCATCGCTGCCTCCTTGCTCGTGACGATTCGACGCTCACAGCGCCTGCGCCCGCTCCACCGCCGAGGCCTGCGAGAAGTGCACGACGTAGACCGGCGCCTCGATCGGTCGCGAGCAGCTCCTCGACCGTCTCGTGCAGCGGCGTGAGGACGTACGAGTAGTGCAGCGGCACGGGCCGCTCGACACCGACGTGATCACGCGCGGTCGTCGCGGCCGGTGCGGCGGGTGAGGTCGTCGCGCGAAGACGGTGACGTCCCCGAGGGTCGCGCTCATCAGCACGAACTGCGCCTGCGGCAGCTCGATGAGCGGCACCTGCCACGCCCAGCCGCGGTCGGGGTCGGCGTAGAAGTGGAACTCGTCCATCACGACCGAGCCGACGTCCGCGTGCGTTCCCGGGCGCAGCGCGATGTTCGCGAGGATCTCCGCCGTGCAGCAGATGATCGGCGCATCCGCGTTGACCGACGGGTCGCCGGTGACCATGCCGACCTTCTCGGCGCCGAAGATGTCGACGAGCGCGAAGAACTTCTCGCTGACGAGCGCCTTGATCGGTGCGGTGTAGAAGGTGCGCCTGCCGCGGGCGAGCGCGGCGGCGTGCGCGCCCACCGCGACGAGCGACTTGCCCGTGCCGGTCGGTGTCGACAGGATCACGTTGCCGCCCGAGACGATCTCGATGATCGCCTCTTCCTGCGCCGGGTAGAGCGACAGCCCGCGCTCCTCGTAGGCCCAGTCGGCGAACGCCTCCACCAGGTCGTCGGGGTCGGGGGTGGGCGGAAGCCGGTCGGTGAGCGTCATGGTGACTCCATCGTCCCCGGGACGGCGGCCCAGTGGTGCAGCAGGGTGACCGGCACGTCGCGACGGCGACTACCGTGAGGAAGGTGACGAGGGGTCCGCGATCGATGCCGGATCTCGTCCCGCCCATGCAGGTCGCCGTGGGCACCGGGCAGGCTCCGGTCGGGCCGGACTGGGTCGTCGAGCTCGCGTGGACGGGGCACCGCTGCATCGCCTACGTCGAGCCCGGCCGTCGAACCCGCCTGCTCAGCTCGGGCGACGTGTCCATGACGCCCGCGTATCCCGAGCTGGTGCCGGAGCTGGAACGTCGATCGCCGCCCCGAGGCATGATCCTCGACGGCACGCTCGTCGCGCGCGGCGAGGAGCACGCCCCGAGGGTCGCCCGCCTGCAGCGGCGCAGCGCCCGGTACCGGCCCACCGAGCGGCACATCCGCACGGTGCCCGTCGACCTGCAGGTGGCCGACCTGCTCTGGCTCGACGGCCACAGCCTCGTCGACCTGCCCTACCGCGAGCGGCGCGCGCTGTTGGAGGGCCTTGGCTTCGCCGCGGCACCGGTGTGGACGACCTCACCGATGCCCATCTCGGAGCTGCCGTCGCTGCTGCGCGTCGCGGAGGCCAAGGGCGTGGAGGCCCTGCACGCGCGGCATCTGGCGGCGCGCTACAAGCCGGGCCAGCGTTCGCCGCTGTGGGTGCGGGTGCCGGTGCCTCGCATCGGGCGCGTCCTCGTCGGCGGGTGGACGCCGGTCGACCCGCGGCGGCCGGACCGGATCGCCAGCCTCCTGGTCGGGGTGCCCGACGGGGCGGCCCTGCGCTACGTGGGCAGGGTCGGGGTGAGCGGGGACGAACGCCGTCGTCCCGTCGCGGGCCTGCGGCAGCTCAGCCGCGACACGACGCCGTTCGGCGGCGATGTGCCGCCCGACATCGCCCGCGACGCGATCTGGGTCGAGCCGCGGATGGCAGGCCTCGTCGACCACACGGGGTTCACGGCCGACGGCAGGTTGCGCCTGCCGCATTGGCGGGGCACCGCGGCAGTGGGTTCGGAGGCGATCCCGTGGGCCCGCCGCGACGACCCGCCCTCGTTCGACGAGCGCCCGGCGGCCCGCCGGTTCGCCGGCGACGACACCCCGCGCAGCATCCCGGCACCCGACCAGGACCCGACCGCGACCCGCGAGGCGCTCGACGGGGATCGGGCCCCCGACCCGGTCAGCGCACCGTCGGGCGGCCCCGCGGGGGCGACCACCACGTCCCCGACGGAACCGTCCGCGGACACCGCACCCGGTCCCACCGACGCGCCCGTCGAGGCACGCAGGCTCGAGCAGCATTTCGTCTACAACTCGCTCAACGCGATCGCGTCCCTGATCCGCACCGATCCGGCCAGGGCGCGGGAGCTGCTCGTCGGCTTCGCCGACCTCAGCCGGGCCACGGACCGGCCCGCAGGCACTCCGAGCAGCCTCGGGCACGAACTGGCCACCGTCGGGGACTACCTGGCCCTGGAACAGGCGCGCTTCGGCAAGCGCCTGCAGGTCGAGATCGCCGTCGACCCCGCGCTGCACGCAACGCCGGTGCAGCCGCTCCTCCTCCTCACCGCCGTGCGCGACGCCGTCCAGCGCGACATCGAGCCGAGCGCCCGCGGCGGGGTGCTGACGGTGACCGCGCAGCGTTCGGAGGGTGGTTGCGTCGTCACGGTCCTGGGTGGCGCGGGAGAGCCGCGCCTGCTGGATCTGACCGCGCACGCCACCGTCTGAGGCGCTGCATGTAGCGACCAGGTGAAAATCCGCAGAACCGTCGCGCCGGGTGATCGCCGGGTGGGTACGTTCTCTCGCATGCTCGGCCTTCCCGATGGCACCCGCGCCTGCCTGTTCGACCTCGACGGCGTGCTCACCGACACCGCCAGCGTTCACGCCGCGGCGTGGAAGCAGATGTTCGACGACTATCTGCGGGTGCTGTCCGCCAGGCACGGCACGCCCTTCCGCGAGTTCGACGTCAAGGCCGACTACGGCCCGTACGTCGACGGCCGCCCGCGGCTGGACGGCACGCGGGGCTTCCTGCATTCGCGCGGCATCGACCTCCCGGAGGGCTCGCCCGCCGACCCGCCGGGCACCGAGACGCTCTGGGGCCTGTCGACGCGCAAGAACGGCCTCGTGCAGGAGAAGATCCGCACGGTCGGCGTGGACGTCTACCCCGGCTCGGTCCGCTACCTGCACGCGGTGAAGGACGCGGGACTGGCCACCGCGTGCGTGTCGTCCTCGGCGAACGCCGAGCAGGTGCTCGAGGTCGCGGGGCTCGCGGGCCTCATCGACCACCGGGTCGACGGCGTGGTCGCCAAGCAGCGGGGCCTGCCCGGCAAGCCCGCCCCCGACACGTTCCTGGCCGCGGCGGCGGACCTGGGCGTCGCGAAGGAGCAGGCCGTCGTCTTCGAGGACGCGCTGGCCGGGGTGCAGTCGGGCCGCGCGGGCGGCTTCGGCTTCGTGGTGGGCGTCGACCGCGTCGGGCACGCCGAGGCGCTGCGGGAGCATGGCGCGGACGTCGTCGTGCAGGATCTCGAGGAGCTCCTGACGTGAGCGTCCACCGGGACATCCGCATCCTCCTCGGAACCAGTGGCTTGGCCAGGTGGGAGAAAGCGTCATGAGCCCCGACCCGGGACGGGCGTTCACCGTCGAGCCATGGCACGTCCGCGAGCCGAAGCTCGGGATGAACACGCTCGGCCAGGTCGAGTCGGTGTTCGCGCTCTCCAACGGCCACATCGGACTGCGCGGCAACCTCGACGAAGGGGAGCCCTACACCACCCCGGGCACCTACCTCAACTCGTTCTACGAGAAGCGCCCCCTGCCCTACGCGGAGGGCGGCTACGGGTACCCCGAGTCCGGCCAGACGATCATCAACGTCACCAACGGCAAGCTGATCCGGCTGCTGGTGGAGGACGAGCCGTTCGACCTGCGCTACGGCCAGCTGCGCCATCACGAGCGGGTGCTGGACCTGCAGGCGGGCACGTTGACCCGCGAGGTCGAGTGGGCCTCGCCCGCGGGCCGGGTGGTCAAGGTGCGCAGCGTCCGCATGGTGTCGCTGACGCAGCGGGCCATCGCCGCGATCCGGTACGAGGTGGAGGTGCTCGACGCGCCCGCGCTGCTGGTGGTGCAGTCCGAGCTGGTGGCCAACGAGCAGCTGCCCGCCCGCGAGGAGGCCGACCCGCGTGTGGAGGCGGCCCTCACCGACCCGCTGATGTCCGAGCAGCACGGCACCCACGACAACGGCGCCTGGCTGATCCACCAGACCCGCCAGTCCGGGCTGCGGGTGGCCGCGGCGATGGATCACGAGGTGACCGGCCCGCAGAAGCTCAAGGTCATGTCCGAGGCCACGGAGGACATCGGCCGCAGCACCGTGATCACGCGGCTGGAGCCGGGGCAGCAACTCACGATCGTGAAGTACCTGGCCTACGGCTGGTCGGCCCGGCGGAGCCAGCCCGCGCTGCACGACCAGGTGCGCGCCGCGCTGGCCGCCGCCCGCTTCACCGGCTGGGAGGGGCTGCTCGCCGAGCAGCGTGAGTACCTCGACGCGTTCTGGGCCATCGCCGACGTCGAGATCGACGGGGACGCCGAGCTGCAGCAGGCCGTCCGGCTTGCCGTCTTCCACGTGTTGCAGGCGGGCGCCCGCGCCGAGCGACGCGCGATCGGCGCGAAGGGCCTCACCGGCGAGGGCTACGACGGGCACACCTTCTGGGACACCGAGACCTTCAGCCTGCCGGTGCTGTCGTTCCTCGCCCCCGAGGCGGCGGCCGACGCGCTGCGGTGGCGGCAGACGATCCTGCCGCTCGCCTACGAGCGCGCCGACCAGCTCGGCCTGCAGGGCGCCGCGTTCCCCTGGCGCACGATCCGTGGTCAGGAGTGCTCGGGCTACTGGCCCGCGGGCACGGCGGCGTTCCACATCAACGCCGACATCGCCGACGCCGTGCGCCGCCACATCGCCGCTACCGGCGACACCGAGTTCGAGCGCGAGGTGGGCCTCGAGCTCCTCGTGGCCACGGCGCGGCTGTGGCGCTCGCTCGGGCACCACGACTCGTCGGGCAGCTTCCGCATCGACGGCGTCACCGGCCCCGACGAGTACACCGCGATCGTTGACAACAACGTCTACACGAACCTGATGGCCCAGCTGAACCTGCGCGTCGCCGCCGACACCGCGGCCAAGCACCGGCGTGCCGCGCACGCGTTGGGCGTCAACGCCGAGGAGATGGCCAGCTGGCGCGACGCCGCCAAGGCCATGACGATCCCGTTCGACGAGGTGCTCGGGGTGCACCCGCAGTCGGAGGGGTTCACCCAGCACCAGCTGTGGGACTTCGAGAACACCCCGCCCGAGCACTACCCGCTCCTGCTGCACGTGCCCTACTTCGACCTCTACCGCAAGCAGGTGGTCAAGCAGGCCGACCTCGTGCTGGCGATGACGCTGCGGCCCGACGCGTTCACGCTGGAGCAGATGCGTCGCAACTTCGCCTACTACGAGGCGATCACGGTGCGCGACTCCTCGCTCTCCGCGTGCACGCAGGCGGTGATGGCGGCCTGGACGGGACATCTCGACCTGGCTTTCGACTACCTCGCGGAGGCCGCGCTCGTCGACCTCAACGACCTGGCGGGCAACTCCGACCACGGCGTGCACATCGCGTCGATGGCGGGCACGTGGACGGCCGTGGTCATGGGGTTCGGCGGCATGCGGTGTGACGGCGACGGGCTGCGCTTCGCCCCGCGGCTGCCACCCGCCCTCTCGCGGATCTCCTTCGGGCTGAACTGGCACGGCAGGCAGCTGCGGGTGGAGATCCGGCAAGACGAGGCGGAATACCGGCTGGTCGGCGGGCCGCCGATGCGGCTGCAGCACCACGGCGAGCCGCTCGCGCTCGCCGACGCCCCCGCGGTGCGCCCGATCCCGCCCGCGGAGCCGGTCGAACCGGTCGAACAGCCGTACGGCCGTGCGCCGCGGGCGCGCCACCCCGGCGGGTGAGGGCGGACCGCTGGTACGGTCGTAGGTCGCTAATCTCCCATGACCTGCGGCGAAGGTGATCGGTGTCAGACAGCACGGCCTCCGACGGGATCGAGCATGAGCGCCGATACGTCGCGATGCTCTATGAACGGCTCGACCGGCGGCGCGCCGAGACCGCGCGCAGGCTGCAGGAGGTGCTGCACGACGAGACGGTCGGCACCCCCCAGGCGCTCACGGAGCGCGACGTCGCCGCCGGGATCTACGCGGACCGCCTCGCCGCCCTGCGTGCGGCCGAGCACGGGCTCGCGTTCGGGCGGCTGGACGCCGAGGACGGCGAGGTCCGCTACATCGGCAGGCTCGGCCTGCTCGACGAGGACGACGAGTACAACTCGCTGCTGATGGACTGGCGCGCCCCCGCCGCGCGGCCCTTCTACACGGCGACGGCCGCGTCGCCCGAGGGCATGCGCCGCCGCCGTCACCTGCGCACCCGCCGCCGCCACGTCACCGGGATCGACGACGAGATCCTGAACCTGGACGCCGCCCGCGCCCCCGGCGCCACCCAGAGCAGCGGGCTGACCAGCGAGGCCGCGCTGCTGGCCGCGGTGGGCGCGAGCCGCACCGGGCGCATGGCCGACATCGTCGCGACGATCCAGGCCGAGCAGGACGCGATCATCCGGTCGAAGCCGTCGGGCGTGCTGGTCGTCCAGGGCGGGCCGGGCACCGGCAAGACGGCCGTCGCGTTGCACCGGGCGGCCTACCTCCTCTACACCCACCGCGACCGGCTGGCGCGGCGTGGCGTGCTCGTCGTCGGGCCCAACCCGACGTTCCTGCGCTACATCGGGCAGGTGCTGCCGTCCCTCGGGGAGACCAGCGTCGTGCTGAGCACGGTCGGGCAGCTCTTCCCGGGGCTCGACGCGCGGCGCACCGAGCCGCCGGGGGTCGCCGAGGTCAAGGGCCGACCGGAGATGGCCGCGGTGATCGCCGCCGCGGTGCGCGACCGGCAGCAGCTCCCACGCAGCACCGTGCACCTGGTGGTCGAGCAGCAGGACGTGCTCCTGTCCCGCGACGTCGTCAACGCCGCCCGCACCCGTGCCCGGCGCTCCCGCAAGCCGCACAACGCCGCCAAGCGGTTCTTCCACAACGAGGCGATCCGGCTGCTGGCCGAGCAGGTCGCCCGGTCGATCGTGCCGGGGGGACGGCGGCTGCTCGACGCGGGTGACCTCGCCGAGATCCGCGACGAGCTGAAGGAGAGCCGGGAGCTTGCCCGGGAGCTCGACGCGCTGTGGCCGACGCTCTCGGCCGGAGAGCTCCTCGGCGATCTGTACGCGGATCCCCGGAGGCTCGCGGCCGCCACCCGGCGGCTGCCCGCCGCCGACCGCCCTCTGCTCGCCCGGCCGCTGCCCGCCGACGACGTCCCGCCGGGTCTGCGGTGGACGCCCGCGGACGTCCCGCTGCTGGACGAGGCGGCCGAGCTGCTCGGCGACGACGGCGCGGAGGCCGCCGCGCGTGAGGCCGCGGCGCTGCGCGAGGAGGTCATGTACGCCCAGGGCGTGCTCGACGTGCTCGACCTGGAGGAGGACCTCGATCCCGAGCTGCTGCGCGCCACCGACGTCATCGACGCCGACCGGCTCGCCGACCGGCAGGCCGTCCGCCGGTACGACTCGACGGCCGACCGGGCCGCCGCCGACCGCGAGTGGACGTTCGGGCACGTGATCGTCGACGAGGCGCAGGAGCTCTCGGCGATGGCCTGGCGGCTGGTCATGCGGCGGTGTCCGACGCGGTCGATGACGCTGGTCGGCGACACCGCGCAGACCGGCGACCTGGCAGGCGCCTCGTCGTGGGACCAGATGCTCGCGCCGTACGTGGCCAACCGGTGGCGCCTCGAACAGCTGACGGTGAACTACCGCACGCCCGCTGAGATCGCGGCGGTGGCCGACGACCTGCTGGCCGAGATCGAGCCCGCGCTCACCCCGCCGCGGTCGGTGCGCAGCACCGGCGTGCCGCCGCGGGCCGTCGCCGTGGTCGCCGCGGCGCTGGACGAGGAGGTCGCGAAGGTCACCGCCGAGGAGGCCGGCGCGGTAGGGGACGGCCGCACGGCCGTGCTGGCCCCGGTCGCCAGGGTCGCGGGGCTGCGGGACCGGCTGATGGGCACGGTGGATCCCGGCCCGGACACGCCCGACGGATCGCCCGACCCCGAGGTCGACCTCACCTCCCCGGTCGTCGTCCTCCCGATCGGCAAGGCCAAGGGCCTGGAGTTCGACGCCGTGGTGGTCGTCGAGCCCGCCGAGGTGCTGGCCGAAAGCCCGCGCGGGGCCAACGACCTCTACGTGGCGTTGACCCGCGCCACCCAGCGCCTGGCCGTCGTCCACGCCGAGCCGTTGCCGCCGGTGCTGCACCGCCTCACCGACGCCTGACGCCCCGGTCAGCCGCCCGCGTCGCGGAGCAGCGCGGCGAGGGGATCGGTCAGCCCGGCGGCGTGGGGGTGGCCGCTGCTGCGCAGAAGGCCGAGCGTCGTCTGCTGCCTGCCGTACATCGGCGCCGTGGCGGTGGGGTCGGCGCCGTGGTCGAGCAGTGTCCGCGCGATCGCGACGGCCTCGGCGGGCACACGCTGGCGGTGGATCTCGACCCCGTTGTCGGCCACGTAGTGCAGCAGCGTGGCCCGGTGGCCCCAGTGCGACCGCGCGGCGACCAGTCCGGGCTCGTCCCGCAGCGCGGCCTGCAGGTGCGCGAGCGCCCCGTCGACGACGGCCTCGACCGCCGCCTCGAACCGCGGCGACGGCATCCGGTCGTCGCCGCGCACCGCAGCCCAGTCGGCGTAGCCGTGCTCCCTGGCGACCGTCAGCAGGAAGTCGTCCTCGCCCAGGTCGGCCGCCGTGATCGCCTGCGCTGGCCGCCCGACGAGCCGCGGGTGCCAGTTCGCCAGCTCGACGACGGCCCCCTGCGCCCCAGGCGGTGCCCCTCACCCAGCCGCGCGGCCAGCAGCCGCAGCTGCTGGTCGGGACGGCGACGCCAGGAATCCTCCCCGAGCAGGCCCGCATGGAGTCCCTGGACGGCGCGCACGGCGTCGCTGTCGTACACCGGGGCACTCGGCTACAGGGGCGTCACGTAGGCGCCGCTGATGCCGCCGTCCACCAGGAACGTGCTCGCCGTGATGAAGCTCGCGTCGTCGCTGGCGAGGAACGCGACGGTCGCCGCGATCTCCTCGGCCCGCGCGAAGCGGCCCATCGGGATGTGCACGAGACGGCGCTGCGCGCGCTCCGGGTCGGCGGCGAACAGCTCCTGCAGGAGCGGGGTGTCGACCGGGCCCGGGCACAGGGCGTTGACCCGGATGCCCTCGCGGGCGAACTGGACGCCCAGCTCACGGGTCATCGCGAGCACGCCGCCCTTGGAGGCGGTGTAGGAGATCTGGGAGGTCGCCGCGCCCATGACGGCGACGAACGACGCCGTGTTGACGATCGCGCCCCTGCCCTGGCGCTGCATGTGCGGCAGCACGGCGCGGCAGCACAGGTACACCGAGGTCAGGTTGACCTCCTGGACCCGCCGCCACGCGTCCAGTCCCGTCGTGAGGATCGAGTCGTCCTCCGGCGGGGAGATGCCTGCGTTGTTGAACGCGACGTCCACGGTGCCGTAGGCCTCGACGGCCGCCGCGAAGAGCGCCTCGACGTCGGCCTCCGACGTGACGTCGGTGCGCACGAACAGCCCGTCGACCTCCTTCGCCGCCGCGGCGCCCGCGTCGACGTCCACGTCGGCGACGACGACGCGGGCGCCCTCGGTCGCGAGCCGCCGCGCGCTCGCGAGGCCGATGCCGCTGCCGCCGCCGGTGACCACGGCCGTGCGGCCCTCGAACCGGTTCACGCCTGCTCCTTCGACTGGGGCCTTCTACGGGGCCTTCGCCGCCGCCACGAGGGCGGCGAAGATCCGGGGATCGTCCTGCTCGGGATGCCACTGCACGCCGACGACGAAGGGCCGCCCGGCGAGCTCGACGGCCTCGATGGTGCCGTCGGGCGCCCGGCCGGTGACGGTCAGCCCGTCGGCGAGCCGGGCGATGGCCTGGTGGTGGTGGCACTGGCCGGTGATGCCCGCACCGAGCGCGTCGCCGACCAGCGAGCCCGCGTCGAGCGCGATCTCGGTGCGGCCGAACACGCCCGGCTGCGGGTTGTGGCCGGTGTGCCCCACCACGTCGGGAACGTGCTGCGCCAGCGTGCCGCCGAGCCCGATGTTGAGCACCTGCAGGCCGCGACACACCGCCAGCACCGGGCGGCCGAGCTCCAGCGCGCGCCGCAGAACGGCCAGCTCTGCGGCGTCGCGCTCGGTGCGGGGAACGCCGGTGCGGGGATCGGGCGCCGCGCCGTAGTGGGCCGGATCGATGTCCGGTCCGCCCGCGAGCACGACGGCGTCGAGCCGGTCGACGACCGCAGCCGCCTCCACCCGCGGCGGCAACAACACCGGCAGGCCGCCCGCAGCGATCACCGAGTCGGGGTAGGTACGGGGGAGCAGCACCGCCTCGTGCTCCCACACCCCGTACGCGGCCTGCTCGCTGTAGGCGGTGATCCCGACCAGCGGTGGGCTCACAGCCGCTCGAAGCCGCGCCGCCGCTCCCAGTCGGTGACGGTGGCGTCGAACGCGGTCAGCTCCACCCGGGCGGCGTTGGCGTAGTGGTCGACGACGTCCTTTCCGAACGCCTCGGCCGCCACCTCCGACGCCGCGAACAGCTCGGCCGCATCGCGCAGCGTCGACGGCACCCGGGGGGCGTCGGAGCCGTAGGCGTTGCCGAGCAGTTCGGCGGCCAGCGGCAGCTCGCTGTCGATGCCGTGCAGCCCGGCGGCGATCAGCGCCGCCACCGCCAGGTAGGGGTTCACGTCCCCGCCCGGCACCCGGTTCTCGACGCGCAGGCCCTGCCCGTGCCCCACCACCCGCAGCGAGCACGTGCGGTTGTCCATCCCCCACGCGACGGCCGTCGGGGCGAAGCTGCCCTCGGCGAACCGCTTGTAGGAGTTGACGTTCGGGGCCAACAGGTAGGTCAGCTCGCGCAGGCACGCCTGCTGGCCCGCGAGGAAGTGGGCGAACAGGGCCGAGAAACCGTGCGGGCCCTCGCCAGGGAACACGTTGCCGTCCTCGCCGCGCAGCGAGATGTGGATGTGGCAGGAGTTGCCCTCCCGCTCGTCGTACTTGGCCATGAACGACAGCGCCATCCCGGCCTGGTCGGCGATCTCCTTGGCGCCGGTCTTGTAGATCGTGTGGTTGTCGCAGGTGGTGAGCGCGTCGGTGTAGCGGAAGGCGATCTCGTGCTGGCCGAGGTTGCACTCGCCCTTCGCCGACTCCACGACCATGCCCGCGCCGGTCATGCCGTTGCGGATGCGCCGCAGCAGCGGCTCGACCCGGGCGGTGCCCAACATCGAGTAGTCGACGTTGTAGAGGTTGGCGGGTGTGAGGTCGCGGTAGCCCTTCTGCCACGCCGCGTCGAACGAGTCGGCGAAGAGCAGGAACTCCAGCTCCGTGCCGACGTCGGCGACGAGGCCGCGCTCGGCGAGGCGGTCGAGCTGGCGGCGCAGGATCTGGCGCGGCGAGGCGACGACGGGTGAGCCGTCGGCCCACACCGCGTCGCACAGCACCAGCGCCGTCGCCTCGTGCCAGGGCACGAGGCGCAGCGTCGTCATGTCGGGACGCAGCACGAAGTCCCCGTAGCCGCGCTCCCAGCTCGACATCGCGTAGCCGCCGACGGTGTTCATCTCGACGTCGACGGCCAGCAGGTAGTTGCAGGCCTCCGCGGCGTGCGGCACCACTTCGTCGAGGAAGTACGGGGCGGCGCAGCGCTTGCCCTGCAACCGGCCCTGCATGTCGGTGAACGCGACGAGCACCGTGTCCACCGACCCGTCCTCGACCAGGACGCCCAGCTCGTCGAGCGTGAGCATCCCGGTCCGGCTCTTCCGCATCAGCGCGCCAACCGCTGCTCGATGCCCTCGAGCTCCTCCTCGGTGCCTCCCTCACGCACCGGCCCGGTGAACCAGTGCCGCGCGGAGATCAGGTACCAGCCGCCGAACAGGATCAGCGCCCCACCCACGGTCAGCGGCGCGTAGTTGACGACCGTCCAGTCGAAGTCCGGCCCGGGGATGCCCTTGGGCGACACCGGCAGCAGGAACAGGATGCAGATGACGACGATCCAGATCACGGCCAGTGGGGAGATCCACTTGTAGTGGTTGCCGAGGCTCCACGCCCCGTGCTCGAAGCGCGACCCCGCCCGGATGCGCAGGTAGATCGGCAACGCGAACGCGATGTAGAGGCCGATCACGGCGATCGAGGTGCCGACGAGGTAGCCGATCGCGGCGTTCGTCAACGTCGGGAGCATCAGCGCCCAGGCCAGCACGCACGATCGCGATGACCGCGTAGATCGGCACCCGGTTGGCCGAGACGCGCCGCCAGATCCGGGAGCCGGGCACGGCCCGGTCGCGGGAGAACGCGAACATCATCCGCGAGGCCGACGTCACCGAGGCCGTGCCGCAGAAGAACTGCGCCACCACCGCGATGAGCAGCAGGAACTCCGCCCACGTGTCGCCGAGCGACGTGGTCCAGATGTAGACGACCGCGTTCGCGACGGCATCCAGCGTGCCCTGGACGTCGGGTACCGCGAAGGTCACCGCCACCAGCAGGATGAACCCGAACACCACCGAGACCACCACCGACATGACCATGCCCCAGGCCGCGGCGCGGGAGGCCAGGCGGGTCTCCTCGCTCATGTGCGCCGACGCGTCGTAGCCGGTGATCGTGTACTGCGCCATGAGCAGGCCCAGCCCGAAGACGAGCCAGAACGGCGCGCCGTCGAAGCCGGAGTTGTCGATGGTCTGGCCGAACACGAACGCGACCGACTGGTGGTGCGTCGGCACCACGATCAGCACGACGACGATGAGCAGTACGCCGACCATGTGCCACCACGCCGAGATCGTGTTGATCGTCGCCAGCAGGTTGACGCCGAGCAGATTCAGCGCGAGGTGCAGCGCGATGATCACCGTGTAGGTGATGAAGATCGCCGCCGGAGTCGGTGCCGATCGCGTTCGGGAACCACAGGTTGAGCAGCGACGTCGTGAAGATCGCCGCGCCGTAGTCGATGGCCGCGGTCACCGCGATCTGGCCGATCAGGTTGAACCAGCCGGTGAACCAGCCCCACGCGGGTCCGCCGAGCTTGGACGCCCAGTAGTACAGGGCGCCCGCCGTCGGCATGGCCGAGGCGATCTCGCCCATCGCCATCGCGACGAGGATGCAGAACCCGCCGACCAGCAGCCAGCCCCACGTGATCGCGACCGGGCCGCCGTAGTTGAACGCGATGTAGTACGAGGTCAGGCAGCCCGCCAGGATCGAGATGATCGTGAAGGAGATCGCGAAGTTGGCGAAACCGCCCATCTCCCGGTAGAGCACCTGGGCGTAGCCGAGGCGATGCAGGACTGCTTCGTCTTCCGTCGGGGTGGTCATCCGGCCTCCTTGTCGGGCATGCGCGCCGCGGTCAGCAGCGCGGGGAACTCGTCACTGTCGAACTCCGCCATAGCGCGGTCGTACTTCTCCATCCCCCAAGACCAGAAATCGAACTCCATCGGGCTGCTGCCGTCCTGGATGGACGCCCAGAGCGTCCAGCCGTACTTGGACATCAGCCCGAACAGCCGGGCCCGCGCGACCTGGGAGGGCCGGGGCCTGCCGTAATAGGCGGTGACGAGCACGTCCAGCGAGGGGAGCGGCAGGGTCGCCTCGCTCCAGATGTTGCCCAGCTCGAAGCAGGCGTCGTTGTTGCCCGAGTACTCGTAGTCGATGATCCGGACGCGCTCGCCGTCGTCGATCAGGTTCGCGGCGAGGAGGTCGTTGTGGCACGGCACCGTCACGCGCGGGCCCAGCGCGTCGCGGATGGCGGCCACCGCGGGGGCGAACTCGTCGTAGCGCGGCGGGAGCCGGAAGCCGTGCTCGGCGACGATCCGCCGGTACCGCGCCTGCACCTCGAACATGTCGAAGTCGTTGATGAACCGCGGCGCCGCGTGCAGCTGTCGGCATGCCGCCGCCACGCGACGCAGGACGGCGGGGTCGTGCAGATCGGCGTCGGTGAGGGTCCGCCCTGGCAGGAATCCCACGGTCAGGCCTTCGCCCGGGCGGTAGTGGAGTACGGGCGCACCGACTCCCGTGGTCGCGGCCGCCACGGAGTTGGCGTACTCGGCTTCGCGGTCGATGCCGAGCAGGCCCGGACCCTCGGCCGGGATGCGGACGACACAGACCCCGTCTGCGTTCGTCACTTTCAGGTTGCGATTCGTGAGCCCACCAGGCAGATCTTCCACCATTCGGGGGCGGCCCGCGGCGGGGGGTGTCGCATCGAGTAGCGACTCGATGCTCTGTTCCCCGTAGGCCGTCTGCACCGATGCGAGACTAGGGGTCGCCCCCCGCCTTGAGAAGATCGTAAAGTCCCCTGTGTGGGCGATGTACCGGACCGTGCCCGGATCGTGATCGTCGGTGGCGGGGTGGGCGGGGCGAGCGTCGCCTTCCACCTCGCCCGGCGGGGCGAGACGGACGTGCTGCTCCTCGAACGCGCCGAGCTGACCAGCGGGTCGACGTTCCACTCCGCGGGCCTGGTCGGCCAGCTGCGTTCGGATCCGGCGTTGACCCGGATGAACGTGCATTCCGTCGAGCTCTACCGGGAGCTGTCGAAGGCCGAGCACGACCCGGGATGGGTGGAGTCGGGCTCGCTGCGGCTGGCGTCGTCGCCGGAGCGGATGGTGGAGATCCGCCGTCAGCACGGCTGGGCCCAGCGGGCGGGGCTGCCGCTCGAGCTCCTCTCGGCGGACGAAGCGCGGGACCTCTTCCCGCTGATGAGCACCGACGGGGTGCTGGGGGCGGCCTACACGCCGACCGACGGCCAGATCGATCCCGCCCGGCTGTGCTACGCGCTGGCGGCGGGCGCACGGGAGGGCGGGGTGGCGGTCGTGCAGCGCACCCGCGTCCTCGGGATCGACACCGTCGCCTCCCCGCATGGACGGCGGGTGACCGGCGTGCGGGTCGACCGCGGCGGCTCGATCGACGTCCTCGAGTGCGAGATCGTCGTCGACTGCGGCGGGATGTTCGCCGCCGAGATCGCGGCGCTCGTGGACGTCCGCATCCCGGTGGTGCCGATGTCGCACCAGTACGTCGTGACGGCGGCCCTGCCTGCAGGCACGCTGCCCGTACGCCCGCTGCCGTCCCTGCGGGATCCCGACCTGCTCGTCTACTACCGCCAGGAGATCGACGGGCTCGTCATGGGCGGCTACGAGCGGGAGTCCGCGCTCGCCTGGCCGAGCCACGTGCCGCCCGCCGACTTCAACGGCAGGCTGCTCGCGCCGGACTGGGACCGCTTCGGCGAGATCCTCGCCAACTCCCAGGTCCGGGTGCCGGTGCTGGCCGACGTCGGCGTCGCGTCGATGATCAACGGGCCGGAGGCGTTCACGCCGGACAACGAGTTCTGCCTGGGGGAGACCGAGGTCGCCGGGTTCTTCGTCGCGGCGGGGTTCTGCGCGCACGGCATCGCGGGCGCGGGCGGCATCGGCGACGTCATGGCCAACTGGATCCTCGACGGCGATCCCGGCTTCGACCTGTGGCACATGGACGTCCGTCGGTTCGGACGGCACTACCGGTCGCCCGGCTACACGCTGGCGCGCACGCGGGAGAACTACGAGACCTACTACGACATCCGCTATCCCGGCGCCGAGTGGACGTCCGGCCGCCCGCTGCGGACGTCCCCGGCCTATGCGTGGCACGTCGCGCACGGCGCGGCGTTCGGGGAGAAGGCGGGCTGGGAGCGGGTGAACCACTACGCGGTGGCGGGCGAGGAGGGGCTGCGGCCGCGCGGATGGGCCGGGCGGAACTGGTCGACCTGTGTCGAGCCGGAGCACCGTGCGGTGCGTGAGTCGGCGGGCGTGTTCGACGAGACGTCGTTCGCCAAGATCGAGATCACCGGGCCCGACGCGGCCGGGTTCTGCGCCCACGTGTTCGCCGGGCACGTCGACCGGCCGCCCGGAGCCGTCGTCTACACGCAGGCGCTGAACGAGCGCGGCGGGATCGAGATGGACGTGACGGTCAGCCGCCTGGCCGACGACGCCTTCGTCGTCGTCACCGGCACCGCGTTCGGCCCGCACGACCTGGGCTGGCTGCGCCGCCAGGCCCGGCTGACGGGCGCCGACGTGCGGATCGCTGACGTCACGAGCGCGTGGGCGTGCTTCGGGATGTGGGGCCCGCGGTCGCGGGAGCTGCTCGCGCCGCTCACGGCGGCGTCGCTCGCGAACCCGGACTTCCCGTATCCGTCGCTGCGCGCGACGACCGTCGCCGACGTGCCGGTGCGGGCGCTGCGCGTGACCTACGTCGGCGAGCTGGGCTGGGAGCTCTACTGCCCGACGGAGTACGGGGCGGCGCTGTGGGGGGCGCTGGCGGCGACGGGCGCCACGCCCGGCGGGTACCGGGCGATCGAGAGCCTCCGCCTCGAGAAGGGCTACCGGGCGTGGGGGACCGACATCGGTCCGGAGACGACGCCCGCCGAGGCCGGGCTGGGCTTCGCCGTGCGGCGCACGGGCGGCTTCGTCGGGGCGTCGGCCGCGCTGCGGCCGCCGCGGCGGAAGCTGCGGTGCCTGACCGTGGCGGACCCGCGGGCGGTCGCGCTGGGCGGGGAGCCGGTGCGGGTGGACGGCGAGGTCGTCGGCCTGGTGACCTCCGGCGGCTACGGCTACACGGTGGCCCGCTCGATCGCCTACGCGTACCTGCCGGTCGGGGCGGGCCCGGTCGAGGTGGCGGGCCCGGTCGAAGTGGCGGTGGACGGCGACTGGCTCCCCGCCGAGGTGGCCCCGGGCGTGCTGTACGACCCGAAGGGCACCCGCATCCGCGCCTGACCACCGCCACGGTGAGTCCCGCGTTCGCCCACGGTGAGTCCCGCGTCTCGCCACGGCGAGTTCGGCATTCCGGCACGCGGCGTGCACGTCGCCCCGTTTGCGCTCCGGGCTGTGGGCCAGGCGGCCATCAGGTGCGAACGGTCAGGACTCGGCGGCGAGCGTATCCAGGACGGCCTGACCGTGCCGGTTCAGCTTCGCCTCCCCGATGCCACCGATGCGGCCCAGCTCATCAAGGTCCTTCGGGCGGCGGGTCGCGATCTCCCGCAGCGTGGCGTCGTGGAAGATCACGTAAGCGGGCACCCCCTGCTCCCGTGCCGCCGCTCCGCGCCAGGCCCGGAGCCGCTCGAACACCCCCGCCGCTTTGGCGGGCAACTCGACGGCAGGCGCCCGCGCCGCACGGCTGCGGGCGGCCTTCACCGGATCGCGCCGCAGCCGCACCTGACGTTCGCCACGCAGCACCGGTCGGCTCGCGTCGGTGAGCGCGAAGGTCTGGTAGTTGCCCTCGACGGCCAGGATGCCCTGGGCGAGCAACTGCCGGACCACCCCGCGCCACTCGCCCTCGGACAGCTCGGTGCCCACCCCGAAGACCGTCAGCTCGTCGTGGCCGAACTGCTCGACCTTGGGCGTGCGCTTCCCCAGCAGGATGTCGATGATCTGCCCGGCGCCGAAGCGCTGGCGCCGCTCGCGGTCCAGCCGGTAGACCGTCGAGAGCACCTTCTGGGCGGCGACCGTGCCGTCCCACGACTCCGGCGGCGCCAGGCACGTGTCGCAGTTGCCGCAGGGCCCCGCCTCCTGCCCGAAGTAGGCGAGAAGCTGCACGCGGCGACACTCCACCGTCTCGCAGAGCGCGAGCATCGCATCCAGGTGCTGCGCGAGCCTGCGGCGATGCTCCCGGTCGCCGGGCGACTCGTCGATCATCCGCCGTTGCTGCACGACATCGGCGAGGCCATAGGCGAGCCACGCGGTGGACGGCAGCCCGTCGCGGCCTGCCCGACCCGTTTCCTGGTAGTAGCCTTCGACCGACTTCGGCAGGTCGAGATGGGCGACGAACCGGACGTCGGGTTTGTCGATGCCCATGCCGAAGGCGATGGTCGCAACCATGATCACGCCGTCCTCGCGCAGGAAGCGTGTCTGGTTGGCCGCGCGCGTCGGCGCGTCCAGTCCGGCGTGATAGGGCAGCGCCGGAATGCCGTGCGTGACGAGGAACTCGGCGGTCTGCTCCACCGACTTGCGGGAGAGGCAGTAGACGATGCCCGCGTCGCCCGCGTGCTCGGCGCGCAGCAGGTCGAGCAGCTGACGTCGGGGCTCGTTCTTCGGCGCGATCCGGTAGGTGATGTTGGGACGGTCGAAGCTCGCGACGAAGTGGCGAGCTTCCTCCAGCTTGAGCCGCTGTGTGATCTCGGCGTGCGTCGCGTGGGTGGCCGTTGCGGTGAGCGCGATCCGGGGTACGTCCGGCCAGCGCTCATGCAGCTGCGAGAGCGCGAGGTAATCGGGCCGGAAGTCGTGGCCCCACTGCGCCACACAGTGCGCCTCGTCGATCGCGAACAACGCGATGCGGCCCCGTTCGAGCAGGCTCATCGTCGCGGACACCCGCAGCCGCTCCGGGGCGAGATAGAGCAGGTCGAGCTCGCCCGCGAGGAAGAGCGCCTCTACCATCCGGCGCTCGCCGGGGTCCTGCGTCGAGTTGAGGAACCCCGCGCGGACGCCCAGCGCCGTGAGCGCGTCGACCTGGTCCTGCATGAGCGCGATCAATGGCGAGACGACGACGCCGACGCCGGGCCGGACGAGCGCCGGGATCTGGTAGCAGAGCGACTTACCGCCGCCGGTGGGCATGAGCACCACCGCGTCGCCGCCCATGCAGACGTGCTCGACGATCGCGGCCTGGTCGCCACGGAACCCGTTGTAGCCGAACACCCGCTGGAGGACGTCGAGAGGGGCGGGCGCGGTGTCGGGGAGCACGGGCCCGATGGTAGGCGCCGCCCGAGAAACGGCGGGCGGGAACGCGCGAACCACACAAGCCCGTCGCAGTCACCCTCGAAGCGTCCGGCCCGCCACGAGCACGACCACCAGACCTGCCCCCGCGAAGAGCAGTATCACCGCGGTCGGCGGCAACCACTCGGCCACGGCGTCCGCAGCCGCGAACCCGAGGCCCTGCATCACCTTCATCCCCGCCCACGAGGGCTAATGCCCATCGTCGTGCGGCCTCCGGGACGCGGCCAGCGCCTGCCCAGCCGTGACGAACGCCAGGGCGAATCCGCTCAGCGCGAACCCGGCGAGTTGGACGTTCTGTGACACCAGCCGCCGGAGCGAGCGCGTCAACGGGAGACCCGTCGTCCCCGACCAGCTCAGGCAGCGTCGCGGCACGGGTGCCGCTGAAGATCGGATCGATGGCATCTGGACGGCGGGCAGCGCGAGGATCACCGGCACCGGCATCCGCGGCACCGGCATCCGCGGCACGGCCATGAGGCCGACCAACGCCGCGGCGGACCCCTCACAGAGCACGCGGACGTCGCGGGACGGCCGAGTCCACCCGACCTCACCGAACAGCACTGCGCCCAGTCCCATCGGCACGAACCCGAAGGCGGGCGTCAGTACCGCGAGCGGGCTCGATCTCGCCCCGCTCGTGCCCCGCCAGAGGCCCAGCCCGACTTCCTCATTCCGATCCCGACCGGGCCTACGACCCCTGGCCGACGACGATTTCGCCACGGTCACCGCGCCGCCGTTCGACATCGTCGAACGCGAGCTCAGGGTCGCCGTCGAGAATCCGGACCCGGCGGACGACGTGCGAGGCCGGCTCCAGACGATGCCGGCCGATCCGGCGGAGGCGCTGAGTCGGTTGGTCGCGGCCCAGCGCGCCTGCTGGGATCATCTGGTGCGCCCGTCCTGGACGCAGATCGACCTGCTCGCCGCCGACATCGCGGGAGGGCCTGGTCACCTCCCGGCGGGCGGGCCGGGAGGTGCTGCACCGCCGCACGGCCTTGGGCGCGGCATTCTGCTCGTGGGCTCCGTGGCCGCCGAGCGCCCGCGGCGAGCGGACGGGGTGAGCACCACGAACTCGGCGTGGCGGATCGTGGGACTCACCGCGGCGGATCGCGGGACTCACCGTGGCGGATCGTGGGACTCGGCGTCGGTCGGATGCCGCGGGACTCACCGCGGGGAGCCGCGGGACTCACCCTGGGGAGCCGCGGGACTCACCCTGGGGAGCCGCGGGACTCACCGTGGCGGATCGCGGGACTCACCGTGGGGGTCAGGGGGCGAGGCTGTCGCGCCAGGCCTGGTGCAGGTCGGCGAACGCGCCGCCGTCGTCGAGCAGCGTGGACGGCGGACCGTCCTCGACCACCCGGCCATCGGCCATCACCAGCACCCGGTCGGCGATCAGCACCGTCGAGAGCCGGTGGGCGATGATCAGCGCCGTGCGGTCGGCGAGCACCGTCTCCAGCGCGGCCTGCACCGCCCGCTCGCTCGGCACGTCCAGGGAGGAGGTGGCCTCGTCGAGCAGCACGACCGCCGGGTCGGCCAGCACGACGCGCGCCAGCGACACGAGCTGGCGCTGGCCCGCGGACAGCCGCCCGCCACGCTTGCGGACGTCCGTGTCGAACCCGCGGGGGAGCGCCTCGACGAAGGCCCGCGCGCCCACGGTCTCGGCCGCCGCGGCGATCTCGTCGCGGGCCGCGCCCGGCCGTCCGAGCGCGATGTTGTCGGCCACCGACCCGGAGAACAGGAACGACTCCTGGGTGATCATCACCAGCGCGCGGCGGAGCTCGGCGTCGGCGACCTCGCGCAGGTCGATCCCGTCGAGCGTGACCGTGCCCGCCGTCGGGTCGTAGAACCGCGCGGCGAGCTTGGCCAACGTCGACTTGCCAGCACCCGTCGCCCCCACGAGCGCCACCGTCTGCCCGGCCGGAACCGTGAGCGACAGCTCCGGCAGCACGACCCGCTGCGAGTCGGACCGGTAGGCGAACCGCACCGCGTCGAACCGCAGGTGCCCACGCACCGGGGACGGCAGCGGCATGGGCCGCGTCGGCTCCGGCACACCCGGCGGCGTGTCGAGGACAGTCGCGATCTTCTCCAGCGCCGCGGCGGCCGACTGGTACGAGTTGAAGAACTGCGCGAGCTCGTCGAGCGGGTCGTAGAAGCGCCGCAGGTAGAGCAGGAACGCCGTGAGCGCCCCCAGCTCCAGGGCGCCGCCCGCCACCCGTATCCCGCCGACGAGCAGCACCAGGGCCAGCGTGAGGTTGCCGACGCCGCGCAGCAGCCCCACGTACCACGCAACCGTCCGGAAGGCATCGGCGTTGGCGTCCCGGTAGGCCGCGCCGAGCCCGTGCATGATCTGGTCGTTGCGCGTTTCGCGGCGGTAGGCCTGCACCGCGCGGATGCCGTTCATCGACTCCACGAAGTGCACGATCAGCCGCGCCACGGTGGTGCGGGTACGCCGGTAGCTCGACCGCGAGCGGCGCTGGAACCAGCGGGTGAGCAGCAGCAGCGGGACGAAGCCGACCAGCACGATCGTGGCGAGGAGCGGGTCGAGCCACACCAGCAGCGCCGAGATCCCGACCAGCGACAGCACGGCGCCGCCGAACCCGTCGAGGCCCTTCTCCAGGAGGTCGTTGAGGGCGTCGACGTCGCTCGTCAGCCGGGAGATCAGGCGGCCGGACGTGTACGACTCGTGGAAGTCGAGCGAGAGCCGCTGTCCCTGCGCGAACACCCGCCGCCGCAGCTCCAGCAAGAGGTCCTGTCCGATGCGTCCGGTCAGCAGCAGGAAACCCGCGCGCAGCCCGGCCGAGATGGCGGCCGACACCGCGTAGCCGACGATGGCCCAGGCCAGCGGCCCCGCGTCGCCCGCCAGCGCGGCCGGGATGCCGGTGTCGATGGCGGAGGCGACGAGCAGCGGCCCGGCCAGGTCGGCCAGGTTCTGCCCGACGAGCAGCGCGAACGCCCACAGCACCGGGCGCCGGTGCGGCCGCACGAGGTCGCCGAGCAGCCTGCGGGCGCGGGCCTGCAGGCGCAGCCCTGCCCCGCTCGGGAGGACGTCGACGTCGTCGTCCTCCTTCGCCACACCCCGCCAGCGGTCGTCGACCGACGTGGCCGTCTCGGTCACGTCCGCACCTCCTCTTCTGCCCTGTCCTCGGCGCTCCTGTCCTCGTCGCTCGACAGCAGCGCCCGGTACTCCGGGTCGCCCGCCAGGAGCTCGCGGTGGGTGCCCACCGCCGTGATCACGCCGTCGCGGAGCACCGCGACGCGGTCGGCGAGCTGCACCGTCGACGGCCGGTGCGCCACGACCAGCGCCGTGACCCCGCCCAGCACACGCCGCAGCGCCGCCTCGACCTCGGCCTCGGTGTGCACGTCCAGCGCCGACAGCGGGTCGTCGAGCACGAGCACGGGCGGCCGCCCCACCACCGCGCGGGCGAGCGCGAGCCGCTGCCGCTGCCCGCCGGAGAGCGAAAGGCCCTGCTCGCCGATCCGCGTGTCCAGCCCCCAGGGCAGCGCGGCGACGAACCCGTCGGCGCTGGCCACCCGCAGCGCCTCCCAGATCTCGTCGTCGGGCGTCGTGGGCCTGCCCAGCGCCACGTTCTCCCGGACGCTCGCGGAGATCAGCACCGGGTCCTCGAAGGCGGTGGCGACGACGCGGCGCAGCTCGACCAGATCCACGTCACGCACGTCGACGCCGTCGATGCTCACCCGTCCGCCGGTGACGTCGTAGAGCCGCGGGACAAGGGCGGTGAGCGTCGTCTTGCCCGAGCCCGTGGCACCGACCAGCGCCATCGTCTCGCCCGGCCGGACCACGAGATCCACCTCTCGCAGGATCTCGTGGTCGGCGCCCGGGTAGCGGAACCGGACACCGGTCAGTGCCACCTCGCCGCGCACGGCGCCGAGCCTGACCGGGTGGGCGGGGTCGGTGATCGCGGGCGGGATGTCGCGCACCTCGAAGTACCGCGTGGTGGCGCCCGCGGCGTTGCTCGCCTCGGCGAGCAGCCAGCCCATCGACTCCACCGGCCAGTGCAGGTAGGTGACGACGGTCGCGGCGGCGACCAGCGTGCCGAGCGTCAGGCTGCCGTCGGCGACCCCGTAGGCGCCGAACGCGAGGATCACCGCGATCGCGGCCTCCGGCACGAGCACGACGACCGTCCACAGGGCGGCGAGGAGCCGGATCTTGGCCAGCTCCGTGCCGCGGAGCCCGCGCGCGTCGGCGACGAACCGTGCCGTCAGCAGTCTGCCCCGGCCCAGCGACTTGAGCACGCGGATCCCCAGCGCCGACTCCTCGACGACCGTGGCGAGGTCGCCCACCTGGTCCTGGGCCCGGCGTGCGGCGCGCGAGTAGCGCCGCTCCATCACGACGGTGACGGCGGTCAACGGGCCCGCCATGATCGCGACGACGAGGCCGAGCCACGGCGAGAGCCAGAGCAGGACGCCGACGCCCACCACCACCGTGACGGCGTTGACCACGAGGAAGATCCCCGAGAACGCGACGAACCAACGGATGGTCGTGAGGTCCGAGGTGGCGCGGGAGAGCAGCTGGCCCGACGCCCACCGGTCGTGGAACGCGACCGGCAGCCGCTGCAGGTGGGCGTAGAGGTCGGCGCGCATCGTCGCCTCGACCTGGTTGCTCGGGCGGGCCACCAGCATGCGGCGCAGGAAGATCAGCCCGGCCTCCACCAGCCCGAACGCGAGGACGCCGAGCACGAGCCACGGCAGCGTGGAGAGGTCGCGGTGGGCGACCGGGCCGTCCACGATCGCGCGCGTGACCAACGGGATCGCGAGCCCGGCCAGTGTCCCGGCCAGCGCGGCGACACCGCTGCCGACCAGTGCGGCGCGGTGGGGGCGGACGTAGGGCAGCAGTCGACGGAGCGCGCTGAGGGTGGGACGCCGGTCGCCTGCGAGGTGGGGTTCGCTCATGGCCCCGAGAACGGTAGGCGTCGACGCGGGCATGGTCACCCGAGTTTCGCCAGCCGCGCCGCGCGTCGAGTGGCAGGCTTGGGGTCGATCACCATCTTCTCGAGAGCTGTGAGGGAGCCCGGTCGTGGCGTTGCGGATCGGATACAAGGCGTCGGCTGAGCAGTTCGGGCCGCGGGAGCTCGTCGAGTACGCCGTGCGCGCCGACGATGTGGGGCTGGACAGCGCGGTCGTCTCCGACCACTTCCTGCCGTGGCGGCACGAGGGCGGGCACGCCCCGTCGGCGTTGGCGTGGATCACGGCGGTGGGGGAGCGCACCTCCCGGATCCAGCTGGGCACGTCGGTGCTGACGCCGACGTTCCGCTACAACCCTGCCGTGCTGGCCCAGATGTTCGCCACCCTCGGGCTGCTCTACCCCGGACGGGTGATGCTGGGTGTCGGCACCGGCGAGGCGCTCAACGAGATCGCCGTCTCCGGCCGGGAGTGGCCGGAGTTCAAGGAGCGCTTCGCCCGCCTGCGCGAGGCCGTGCGGCTGATGCGCGAGCTGTGGGCCGGGGAGGACGTCACGTTCGAGGGCGAGTACTACAAGACCGTCGGCGCGACGATCTACGACAAGCCCGCGCGGCCGATCCCGGTCTACGTCGCCGCGGGGGGACCGGTCGTCGCGAAGTACGCGGGCCGCTCCGGCGACGGGTTCATCTGCACCTCGGGCAAGGGCATGGACCTCTACACCGACAAGCTCATGCCCGCCGTGAAAGAGGGCGCACAGGCCGCGGGGCGCGACCCGGCGTCGGTCGACAACATGATCGAGATCAAGATGTCGTACGACCGGGATCCGGACGCGGCGTTGGAGAACTGTCGCTTCTGGGCGCCGCTCTCGCTCACCGCCGAGCAGAAGCACAGCGTCGACTCCGCCGTCGAGATGGAGCGCCTCGCCGACGAGCTGCCGATCGAGCAGGTCGCGAAGCGGTGGATCGTGGCGTCCGATCCCGACGCGGCGATCGCGCAGATCAAGCCCTACGTCGACGCGGGCCTCAACCACCTCGTCTTCCACGGGCCCGGCCACGACCAGGAGCGGTTCCTCACCCAGCTCGCCGAGGACGTCGTGCCGAAGCTGCGGGCCTTGGCGTGACGGCGTCGGTGTCGAGCGACGCCGTCACCCGCGACGGGCGGGTGCTGCGCCTCCGCGTCGCCCGCGGACGGCACGGGACGCTCGACGGCGACGCGCTGCCCGCGATCGCCGACGCGCTGCGGACGGCCGACCCGACAGAGGTCGGCGCTGCGCTGCTGATCAGCGAGGGAACGAGCTTCTGCACGGGAGGCGACGTGCGGGCGTTCGCGGGCGCGGACGACCGCGGCGCCTACGTCGGCGCGCTCGCCGTGGCCTTCCACGGGATGGTGACCGCGATGGCGACGTGCGCGGTGCCGGTGGTCGCGGCCGTCCCCGGGTGGGCGGCGGGCGCGGGAATGTCGGTGGTGTGCGCGGTCGACGTCGCGGTGGCAGGCCGCTCGACCCGGCTGCAGCCCGCCTACCCCGGCATCGGGTTCTCCCCTGACGGCGGCATGAGCTGGACGTTGCCGCGGCTGGTCGGCGCGGGGCGGGCGCGGCGGATCCTGCTCACCAATGAGGTGCTGGACGCCGACGCGGCGTTCGCGCTCGGGATCGTCGCCACCGTGGTGGACGACGAGGAGGTCGGCGCCGAGGCCGGGCGCCTCGCGGCGGAGCTCGCGGATGGCCCGACGCTGGCCTACGGCCGGATCAAGCGGCTGCTGGCGGCGTCCCCCGATGTGACGCTGTCCGCGCAGCTCGCGAGCGAAGCGGAAGCGATCGCCGCCAGCGCGTCAGGCCCGGAGGGCGCGGAAGGTCTGGCGGCGTTCCTCGAGAAGCGGCCGCCGCGTTTCCGGTGAGGTCAGGGGCCGGGCGCAGGCGATGTCGTAGGTGCGGGGCGGCTCAGCGCGGGTAGCCGGGGGCGGCGCCGCCCGCCACGAGCCGCCTGCCACCGCGGTTGGCGCGCACGCCGCCGGGCAGCTGGACGGCGGAGCGCGGCATGACGGTGCGCGCGCGCAGCACGGGCCAGGCGGGGTTGGTGGGGAAGAGGCCTTCGAGGCCGTGCCCGACCGGGCCGCCGAGGCTGGAGCGCAGAAGCTCCTGGTACTGGTCGTACTCGGCGACGGCGGCGGCGAGATCGCCCTGCGCGACGAACGCCTCGATGAGGGCGCGGCGGGCGCTCTCGCGGCTCGGCGCGGTGCGTACGGCCACGCGGGCCATCGCGACGGCGTCGTCGAACCGGCCTGCGGTGATCAGCCGCTGGCTGCGCTCCTCGATGGCGTGCAGGCGCAGCTGGCGGAAGCGCTCGCGTTCGATCTCGATCCAGGCCGCCGTCCAGCCGGGGAGGATGTCCGCGGTGAGCAGCGTCGTGTCGACCGGCGTCGCGGCCGCCAGGCCCGGGAGCGCGCGGATCAGGCGCATCGCGCCTGCGAGATCGACCTCGACGCCCTCGGCCAACGCGAGCGGCGCGTCATTGTCGCCGACCCCGTCGACCAGCCCGGGTACGTCCACCGCGGCCATGGCGTCGGCCAGCAGGCGCTCGGCGGAGGTGACCCCGGGCCAGAGGTCGGCGGCGAGCGCGGCACGGGCCTGCGGGCGGGGATGCACCGCCAGATAGGCGACCAGCCTGCGGGCGTCGACACTCAACGCGACGGGTGCTCCGTCCACGGAGAGGGTGAACGCGCCCAGCACCGTGATGCGGTGCGGGAGAGCCTGAGTCGTGCGAGATCGTCGCTGATCGACAGACATGGTCGTCCCGTGGAAGAGTTGTAACCCGTACAATGTGGCCCGCGCTTGATCCGCCGGGTCCGCCGAAGAGTGTTCTCCGCCGGCCGCAGCTTGGGAAGGGCCAAGTTCGTCACACCTGGGCGGAAATTTGCCGCCGTTTCGGTGACGTTCTGTAAACCCCTCGACCTTGCGCTGATCCTATCGTAGTCAGGGGGCCGCCCGCAGCCTGACGTGGGTGCCCGCGGCGTCGGACCAGACGTGGAGGGAGTCGCACAGCTGCCGGGCGATCCAGATGCCACGACCGCGGGGTTCGGCCGGGTGCGGCGCGACGAGCCCGGGCAGCGGGTTGTCCAGCGCGCCGCGGTCGTGCACCTCGACGACGAACCCGTCGGCGTCGGTCCACAGGTAGATCTCGGCGTCGCCGGGGCCGTGCTCCACGGCGTTCGTGGCGATCTCGTTGACGGCGAGCACGACGTCCTCGGCGCGGTCCCGCCCGAAGCCCGCCCCGGTCAGCGCCACCTGGACGCTCGCCCTGATCTCGTTGAGCGCCCAGGCGCCGAAGGCGCGGCGGAGGTCGGGCGGGCCCAGCACCAGGGGAGCGGGGGCGGGGGTGGACTGCATGACCTCCAGCGGGGACAGGTACTCGGCGTTGTCGGCCTGCAGCCCGTTGCGCAGCAGCGTCCGGTGGTTGCGGCGGGCGCCTTCGAGCACGGCCTCATGCAGGGGGAACGCGGGGTAGAAGCAGGTCATGCCCACCGGGAGGTCAGCGAGCGCGATGTTGGCCGCGGCGTCGAGCTCGGTCCAGAAGCCACCATCGGCGCCGTCGAACGCACCCCAGTGCTCGACGACGACGGTGACCTGCTGCCGCCCCGACGCGGTCAGGGTGCGCAGCTCACGGGCCCAACGCGCCGCGAGCGTCTGCCCGGACGGACCGTCGGGCCCGTCCGGGCGCGCGAGCTCGACGGCGTCGTTCAGGTCGCACGATGCGGCGCGCAGCGCCTTCTCCGTGGTCGGTCGCAGCGCCAGCGCCACCGGCTCGCCTGCGTCCAGCGCCGCCGTGACCACCGGGACGAGCTGGGCGAGCAGCTCGGTCTCGGTGTCGTGGAACGCGACGCCGTGCCGGAGGCGGGTCGCCTCCGGCGTGCTGGTGATCCTCACCGGAACTCCTCGCGGGGCAGTACGTCGAGCCGCTCGGCGAACGGGGCTCCGCAGCGGTCCAGCACGCGGTGGATGCCGGACCGGGCGCCGATCAGCACCAGGCGGTGCGTCTCCGGGAACGACTCGGCGGCGTGCACCAGCTCCACGGCACCCGCGACGTCGATGAACCGCAGCGACGACAGGTCGATCGTGATGTCGGTCGGCGCGTGGTGCGAGCGCAGCGCGCTGTCGAGGGCGGTCTCGAGCACGCGGCGGACCTGGGGCCGGTTGGACAGGTCGATCTCTCCCGCGAACCGCAATGCCGTCTCCCAGCAGCCCGTGACGCGCAGGAGGGTGTCGTCGTAGAGAGCGGGGGTCACCAGCTCCGTGGTGTGGAGCGCGCGCATGGCGGCCACCGCCTCGTCGTCGAAGAACCGGCGGTCATACCGGCAGAGCATGCGCGCGGTGGGGTGCGCGGCCAGGAGCGCGCCGATGGCGGTCTCGTACTCGACGACCTTCCGGAGGCCGCCGATGGGGAGCATGCCGCGGGACTCGCCCGCGAGGCGCACGCCCGGCCATCCGTCGGACTCGGACTTGGCGATCTGCACGCGCACCTGCTCGACGATGTCGGCCACCGGGTAGGCGCTGACCTGGCGGGTCTGCTCCGTGGGCACGATGATCAGCTCGCCGTCGGCGATCGCGCCGTCGACCGGCACCCGGTCGTCGGCGAGCCGGTCGAGCAGCGTCTCGGCGGTGTCGTTCTCGAAGTAGACGACGCGGTCGCCCGCGGCCAGGCCGCTCGCGACCCAGTCCGCGGTCGCTTCCCACAGATGGTCGTCGCTGTCGGGGATGAGACAGGCGTGCCCGACGCGACCCATGTCGTCGATCGTGCTGATCCCCGTCATGCGCACTCTCTTGGCGTCCGCGTTGGGCTCTCCGCTCCGTTTCGCGCAGCAGCAGCCGCTCCCCAGGTGGAAGGGTACGTCGCCCGTGCAACGGCGTCGCCTCCGCGGGGAGGGCCCCGCGCGCCGAGCCGTCAAGCCAGCGCGACGAGCGGGCCGCCGTACGGCGACGAACGGGCCGTTTCAGGCGACCGGCGGCACCACCGCCTCGACCAGATGGGGGCCTGGCTCTGCCGCCGCTCTGCGCAGTGCGTCGGCGAGGCCCTCCGCGGTGTCGACCGACGTGGCGGGGACGCCCATGCCGGATGCCAGGGCGACGAAGTCCAGCCGCGGTCCGCTCAGGTCCAGCAGCGAGCGGGCGCGGGCCCCGTCACCCACGACGAAGCCCGCCGCGCCGACCTGCTGCAACTCGACACGCAGGATCGCGTAGGCGCTGTTGTGGTAGACGACCGTGGTCACGTCGAGCCCCTCGCGGGCGTGCGACCACAGCGCCGAGATCGTGTACATGGCGCTGCCGTCGGCCTGCAGGCACCAGACGGGACGGTCCGGGCAGGCGATCGCCGCGCCGGTCGCCGCGGGCAGGCCGTACCCGATCGCGCCGCCGGTGAGCGTCAACCAGTCGTGGCGGGGAGCGCCCGCCGTCGCCGACGGCAGGCCGACGCCCGAGGTGTTGGACTCGTCGACGACGACCGCGCCCTCTGGCAACAGCGCCCCGATCACCGCGGCGGCGTTCGCGATCGTCAGCGGGCCGGTCGGCGGCTCGGGGCGGTGGGCCGCGGCGAGCGTGGGCGCGGTGTCGGCCGCGACGAGGTCGGCCAGCTCCTCGGCCGCGGCGGCGGCCCGCGCGCCGGGAGGCGCGGCCTCGTGCACGACACAGCCGTCCGGGACGAGGTCGCCGGGCTTGCCGGGATAGCCGAAGAACGCCACGGGGAGCGGGCGCCGAGCAGCACGAGGTGCCGCGTGTCCGCGAGCTGCGACTGGGCGTGCTCGACGAGGTAGCCCAGCCGCCCGATCGGGGCGACCCCCGCGCCGCGCTCCAGCCGGGCCGGGAACGTCTCGGCGAGGAGGAGCGCACCGGTGGCCGCGGCGATCCGGCTCGCGGCCGCCAGCCCGTCGGCCCGGCACGCGTCGCCGCCGAGCAGGAGCAGGGCCCGCTCGCCCGAACGCAGCGCGTCCGCGGCCGACCGCAGCCCCGCCTGGTCGGCGGACGGTCGGTCCGGCACCGGGGCGGGACCAGCGACAGCGGCGCCGTCGGACCAGCTGACGTCGGCGGGCAGCACCAGCGTGGCGATCCGGCCCGCCCGCGCCGCCGCCACCGCGTCGGCGGCGTCGCGACCCACCTCGACGGCCGCGGCACTGGTGCGCAGCCAGCCCGACACCGAACCGGCGACCGCGGCGATGTCGGACTGCAGCGGTGCGTCGTACTTCTGGTGCTGCGTGGCGTGCTCGCCCACGACCGTCACCACGCCGGTGCCCGCCCGGCGGGCGTTGTGCAGGTTGGCGAGGCCGTTGCCCAGGCCCGGCCCGAGGTGCAGCAGCGCGGCGGCGGGGCGGCCCGCCATGCGGCCGTAGCCGTCGGCCGCGCCGGTCGCGACCCCTTCGAACAGCGTCAGCACCGGACGCATCGCGGGCACGCCGTCCAACGCGGCCACGAAGTGCATCTCCGACGTGCCGGGGTTGGCGAAACACACGTCGACGCCCGCGCCGACCAGCGTGCCCAGCAGCGCGTGCGCGCCGTTCACGCCGCCTTCACCTGCACGGACGTCGACGGCGACCGCCGGATCGTCTGCAGGACGACGCAGTACCGCTCGGTCAGCCTGATCAGGGTGGCGACCTGGTCGGCGTCGGCGGTGGTGGCGAGGTCGAACGTCAGCCGGATGTCACGGAAGCCGACCGGCGCCTCCTTGTCCACCCCCAGAGTGCCGCGGAAGTCCAGGTCGCCTTCGGCGTGCACCGTGCCCGTGACGTCGAGCTGGAGCGACGTCGCCACGGCCCGCAGCGTGACGCCCGCACAGGCGACCAGGGCTTCGAGCAGCATGTCGCCCGAGCACAGCTGGGTGCCGTCGCCGCCGCTGGCGGGGTGCAGGCCCGCTTCGGCGAGGGTGGTGGCGGTGCGCACCCGGCAGGCGACGCCGGTGCCGTCGAGCTCGCCGTCCGCGGTGAGCGTGATCAGTGCCGCCGACGCGTCCTCGCGGTAGCGCTGCTTGAGCGGCGACTGCTTCTCTCGCAGCGCGGCGGCGGCGCTGGCGCTGGCGGTGTCGGTCTCGGCGGCGCGGTCCATGGCCGCATCGTGCCACCACCTCTACCCTCGCGGCGTGGTCGAACGCACGGACGAGCAGGCGGGCGCCGGACGGGTGCTCACCGTCCCCAACCTGCTCTCCGTGCTGCGGCTGGCCGGGGTGCCGCTCTTCCTCTGGCTGCTCCTGGGCCCGCACGACGACGTCTGGGCGATCGTCGTGCTGGCGCTCGGCGGCATCAGCGACTGGGCCGACGGCAAGCTCGCCCGGCTGCTGAACCAGTACAGCAGGCTGGGGGAGCTGCTCGACCCGGCCGCCGACCGCCTCTACATCCTCGCCGCGCTGCTGGGGCTGGGCCTGCGGGGAGTGGTGCCGTGGTGGGCGATCGGGGTGCTCGTCGGCCGTGACGCCGTGCTCGCCGTCTGCCTGCCACTGCTGCGCCGTCGCGGCTACCGGCCGCCGCCCGTCGTCTACCTGGGGAAGGCGGCCACGTTCCTGCTGCTGTGGACGTTCCCGCTGCTGCTGGCCGGGCTGCAGACCGGATGGTTCGCCGACCTCTGCCGTCCGACCGGCTACGCATCCGCCATCTGGGGCAGCGCTCTGTACCTCTACACAGGCGCCCTGTACCTCGCGCAGGTCGTTCTGGCCCTCCGCACGCCCCGCGCATCGGGCCCCGAACAAGCCGGCTAGGCTCCCGCCGTGATCCCCGACGACCTGCGGTACACCGACGCCCACGAATGGGTGCGCGATCTCGGCGACGGCGTCGTCCGGATGGGCATCACCGACCACGCGCAAAGCCAGCTCGGCGACGTCGTGTTCGTCCAGCTGCCCGAGGAGGGCGCCGAGGTGCAGGCTGGCGCCGCGGTCGGCGAGGTCGAGTCCACCAAGTCGGTGTCGGACCTGTTTGCGCCGGTCAGCGGTACCGTCGCGGCCGTCAACGGGGCACTGTCCGACACACCCGAGCTGATCAACTCGGCGCCGTACGAGGACGGCTGGATGCTCGATATCCGGGTCGATTCAACGCCCGAGGGCCTGCTCGACGCCGCCGCCTACCGCCAGCACATCGGAGAGTGACCGGGCCCGGTGCCCCGCACGCCCGCACGGTAGGTTTGACCGGCACCGATACAAAGACGTTGCTGCAGGAGGAGACCCCGAGGTGACCATGAACGACGGGCCCGGCGTGCCCCCGGAGCGCGCCCCGGAGACCACTTCGGTCTTCCGCGCGGACTTCCTCTCCGAGGCCGAGCCGCCCGCACCGGAACCTGGTGTCTCGGGCGTCGAGGCACTGCCGGAGGGCGCCGCGCTGCTGGTCGTCAAACGGGGTCCCAACGCCGGGTCGCGGTTCCTCCTCGACCGGGCGGTCACCAGCGCCGGGCGCCACCCCGACAGCGACATCTTCCTCGACGACGTCACCGTCTCCCGCCGTCACGCGGAGTTCCGCAGTGACGCCGGCGAGTTCGTGGTGGTCGACGTCGGGAGTCTCAACGGCACCTATGTCAACCGTGAGCCGGTGGACACCGCCGTGCTCGTCGACGGCGACGAAGTGCAGATCGGGAAGTTCCGCCTGGTCTTCATCACCGGCCCCCGCGCCTGACCCGTACGTCGGCGGCGACACGCCTGGGCCGCCCGTCCGGGGGCGGGCGCGGGCCGAGCCTGCCGTGTAGCGTCGGGAGGCAGCAGGACCGTCAGGAGGAGGGACCGCATGAGCGAGATGCGTGTGGTGGGCGTCCGGGTCGAACTGCCCGCGAACCAGCCGATCCTCCTCTTGCGGGAGACGAACGGTGACCGCTATCTCCCCATCTGGATCGGCTCGGTCGAGGCCACGGCCATCGCGTTGGAGCAGCAGGGCGTCAAGCCCGCGCGGCCGTTGACCCACGACCTCCTCAAGGACGTGATCACGGGCCTCGGGCGGCGTCTGGAGCAGGTGCGGATCACCGACCTGCAGGAGGGCACCTTCTTCGCCGAGCTGGTCTTCGACGGCGGGGTGAAGGTGTCCGCACGCCCGAGCGACTCCGTGGCCCTCGCCCTGCGGGTCGGCGTGCCGATCCACGCGGAGGAGCAGGTCCTCGCCGAAGCGGGACTGATCATCCCGGACGAGCAGGAGGACGAGGTCGAGAAGTTCCGCGAGTTCCTCGACAGTATTTCGCCCGAGGATTTCCGTGGCGCTCAACCGTAGCGGGCCTTGGAGGATTGTCCGGGGCGCCAAGCCCTAGCCGCCGCAGCCCCGCGGTAACAACGCGGCGCGGCACGTTGACCCTGTGCTCCCACCCGCCTACGGTCGACTTTCCAGCATGTAGTTCGGGGAAGGGAGAGCGGTGGACGAGCCGTCGTCCGGCACGCCCGAGCAGGGCGAGCTCTTTCCGGACCCCTTGGTCGGGTCCGGGCTCGACGGGCTGCCCGACCAGCTCGTGGGCTTCCGGGGCCCCACCGCCTGCCAGGTCGTCGGCATCACCTACCGGCAGCTGGACTACTGGGCCCGCACCGGGCTCGTCGTCCCCTCGATACGCAGTGCCGCGGGCTCCGGCTCGCAGCGGCTGTACTCGTTCAAGGACATGCTGGTCCTCAAGGTCGTCAAGCGGCTGCTCGACGCAGGTGTCTCGCTGCAGAACATCCGCGTCGCCGTCGAGTACCTGCGCCGCCGCGGCGTGCGCGATCTCGCGGGCGTCACCCTCTTCTCCGACGGCACCACCGTGTACGAGTGCAGCTCGCCGGAGGAGGTCGTCGACGTCCTGCGCGGCGGCCAGGGCGTGTTCGGCATCGCCGTCTCCGGGGCGATGAAGGAGATCAGCGGCTCGATCAAGGACTTCCCGGTCGAGCGCGCCGACGGCGGCTCCGTCGACGAGTCGCCGGAGGACGAGCTGTCCCGCCGCCGCGCCCGCCGCGCCATCAGCTAGCAGGAGTCCGGCACTTTTACCGGCCCGCAACGGGGTCCGGGGCCCTGCGAAGACGGCCAGATGCGGCGACTCGTCACAGCAGCAGCCACGCGTCAGCATCGCCGCGCCGCGCAGACATCACGAGTGCGCCCGGCATCGCGAGTGCGCCTGCGCCGCAGCGGCGGGCGGCAAGAGCCGCTCGGGTGAGCGCCTGCCGCCGGTGCGCCCGCCTGGGTGAATACCGGCCGCGGTGCGGCCGACTGGGTGAACATCGGCGGCAGGGACGGCCTCCACCCCCGGCGCTCGCCCACCGTGAGCGGTCGGCCCCCTGCGTGATCTGCGGCGGGTTCCGCGGCGCCAGGGTGAGGCCACGAACGAGAGGCCCGCCTGGGTGTGAAACCGGCAGCGGTGGCGTGGCGGCGCGGGCGGCTTGGTCGTCATGCCCGCCGGCCTCGGCGCGGCGCGGCCCGCATCCCCGTTGTTCTACGTTGTGGGACTAGAGTGGGCAGCGCAGTCGCCGAACCAGTGCGGGAGAGCCCGGCGGAAGCCGGGCGCCGAAGGAGCAACCCCTCCCCGGAATCTCTCAGGCCCCAGGACCGCGCCGGTGAGACGCCTCTGGAAAGCGAGCCTCGCGACGTCGCGAGGATCCGCCGACGGGGAAAGCCCTGGCCAGCCGGGGTGAATCTCTCAGGCACCCGCGCCAAGCGGGCACGGACAGAGGGGGAGGGCGCTTCGCCCTGCCCGAGCCTGCCCGACCGCGCCACCCCCGGAGGCCCCCGTGACCGACCGCCCGTCGCTGACCGACCTCGAGCGCGGCGTCCCGTTCGCCGATCGGCACATCGGCCCGCGCGCCGACGAGCTCGCCACCATGCTGGCGGCGATCGGCGCCGCCTCGCTCGACGAGCTGGCCGACGCCGCCGTGCCCGCCGCCATCCGCGACACCGGAGACGTGCCCTCCACCCTGCCGCCCGCCGGGTCGGAGACGGAGGTGCTCGCCGCGTTGCGGACGCTGGCCGCACGCAACACCGTGACCGTCCCGATGATCGGGCTGGGCTACCACGGCACGATCACCCCGCCGGTCGTGCGCCGCCACGTGCTGGAGAACCCCGCCTGGTACACCGCCTACACGCCCTACCAGCCCGAGATCAGCCAGGGGCGGCTGGAGGCACTGCTGACGTTCCAGACGACGGTCGCCGACCTCACGGGCCTCCCCGTGGCAGGCGCCTCCCTGCTCGACGAGGCCACCGCCGCCGCGGAGGCGATGACGCTGCTGCGCCGCGCTAACCGATCGACCAGCCCGCGGTTCCTCGTCGACGACGACACGCTGCCGCAGACCCTGGACGTGCTGCGTACGCGGGCGGAGCCGCTGGGCATCGAGCTCGTGTCGTTCGAGCCCGCCGAAGGCCTGCCCGAGGGCGAGTTCTACGGCGTGCTGCTGTCCTACCCCGGCGCGTCGGGCGCCGTGCGCGACCTGCGGTCGGTGATCGCCGCCGCGCATGAACGGGGCGCGCTCGTGGCGGCGGCCGCCGATCTGCTGGCGCTCGCCCTGCTGCTCCCGCCGGGCGAGCTCGGTGCGGACGTCGCCGTCGGCACCACCCAGCGCTTCGGGGTGCCGCTCGGGTTCGGCGGCCCGCACGCGGGCTACCTCTCGGTGCGCGAAGGGCTGGCCCGCCAGCTGCCGGGCAGGCTCGTCGGGCTTTCCCACGACGCCGACGGCCGCCCCGCGCTGCGGCTGGCCCTGCAGACCCGCGAGCAGCACATCCGCCGTGAGAAGGCCACCTCCAACATCTGCACCGCGCAGGTGCTGCTCGCCGTGGTCGCCGCCTGCTACGCGGTCTACCACGGCCCGGACGGGCTGGCGGGCATCGCCCGACGCGCCCACCGCATGGCCGCCGTGCTCGCCGCGGGCCTGCGCGGCGGGGGCGTCGAAGTGCTCGGCGACGCCTTCTTCGACACGATCCGCGTGCGGGTGCCCGGCCGCGCCGCGGCGGTCGCCGACGCAGCGCACTCCGACGGGATCGCGCTGCTCCGTGTTGACGCCGACACGCTGGGGATCTCCTGCTCGGAGCTGACCACGGTGGGCCACCTGGAGGCGCTGTGGGCCGCCTTCGGCGTCACGGGCAGCATCGACGGGGGGGCCGCGGCGCTCGATGCCGCCACCGTCGACGCGCTGCCGGACGACCTCGTGAGGACGAGCCCGTTCCTCACCCACCCGGTGTTCCACGAGCACCGCTCGGAGACGTCGCTGATGCGCTGGCTGCGCCGCCTCGCCGACGCCGACATGGCCCTGGACCGCACGATGATCCCGCTGGGCTCCTGCACGATGAAGCTCAACGCCGTGGCCGAGATGGAGCCGATCACCTGGCCCGGCTTCGCCGACCTGCACCCGTTCGCGCCCGAGGCCGACGCCGCAGGCACGCTCGAGCTGATCGCCGACCTGGAGCGGTGGCTCGCGGAGCTCACCGGCTACGCGGCGGTGTCGCTGCAGCCCAACGCGGGCAGCCAGGGCGAGCTCGCCGGGCTTCTCGCGATCGCGGCCTATCACCGCAGCCGCGGCGACGCGCAGCGGAACGTCTGCCTGATCCCGGCGTCGGCGCACGGCACCAACGCCGCGTCGGCGGTGATGGCGGGGATGCGTGTGGTCGTGGTGGCCACGGGGCCGACCGGCGACGTCGACCTCGCCGACCTCCACGCCAAGATCGAGCAGCACGGCGGGTCGCTGGCCGCGCTGATGATCACCTACCCGTCGACGCACGGGGTGTACGAGGCAGGCGTGCGGGAGGTGTGCGCCGCGGTGCACACCGCGGGCGGCCAGGTCTACGTGGACGGCGCCAACCTCAACGCGCTGGTCGGGGTGGCGCGGCCCGGGGTGTTCGGCGGCGACGTCAGCCACCTCAACCTGCACAAGACGTTCTGCATCCCGCACGGCGGCGGCGGCCCCGGGGTGGGCCCGGTTGCGGTCGCGGAGCATCTCGTGCCGTTCCTGCCCGGCCGCGGGGTGGTCGGCCCCGTGTCGGCCGCGCCGCACGGCAGCCCGGGCGTGCTGCCGATTCCCTGGGCGTACCTGCGGCTGATGGGGGTCGAGGGGCTGCGCCGGGCCACGCTGACGGCCGTCGCGGCGGCCAACTACGTGGCGCAGCGCCTGGGCGCGCACTACCCGGTGCTGTATGCGGGGGCGGGCGGCCGGGTGGCCCACGAGTGCATCCTCGACCTGCGGGGGATCACGAAGGCGTCCGGTGTGACGGTCGACGACGTGGCCAAGCGGCTGGCCGACTACGGCATCCACGCGCCGACGATGTCGTTCCCGGTGGCGGGCACGCTGATGGTCGAGCCGACCGAGAGCGAGGACCTGGCCGAGATCGACCGTTTCGTGGCCGCCATGATCGGCATTCGCGCGGAGATCGAGCGGGTGGCGGCGGGGGAGTGGCCGGTGGACGACAACCCGCTGCGGGGAGCGCCGCACACCGCAGCCTGCCTGGCCGACAAGTGGGACCGCCCCTACACCCGTGAGCTCGCCGCCTACCCGACGGGCGTGACGCCGGGCGTGCACGACCGCAAGGTGTGGCCGCCGGTGCGCCGCATCGACGGCGCGCACGGCGACCGCCATCTCGTGTGCAGCTGTCCGGCCCCCGAGGCGTTCGCCTGACGAGTCCGACCGCCCGGGGACCGGGCGGTCGGACGGATGGAGCCACATCCCCTCCGAGTGCTGCCACCCGTCCGACCGCGGTCCTTAAGAGTGGGCAGAGGCGCTCCTGATACATCGTTTTCGGGAGTTTCTCCGCCGCTGTGCCGCTTTTGTCGTCAAGCAATCATTGACGCCTTCATCCCGTCAACCGATCAACGACAACAAACACCAGCCAGGACGAGGACGGGTCGGCCGATCAGGCCAGGCCGGCGCAGAGCTCGATCAGACGGGCGCGCAGGGGAGCGGCCCGGCGGGCGAAGCCCGCTTGAGCGCGGGCGTAGTCGGCCCGGCCGGTGGGAGTCTCGATGGCCACGGGGGAGTAGCCGAAAGCGGTGAGGTCGTAGGGGCTTGCCTGCATGTCGAGCTCACGGACGTCGAGGGCGAGCTCGAAGCAGTCGGCCACCAGGTCGGCCGGGCTGGCGGGGGAGAGTTTGTAGGCCCACTTGTAGAGGTCCATGGTGGCGTGCAGGCAGCCGGGCTGTTCGTGGTCCACCTGGTCGTCCCGGCCGGGCGCGAGGGCGTTGCGCGGCCGCGCGGCCGGGGTGAAGAAGCGGAACGCGTCGTGGTGGGTGCAGTGCACCGGGAGCGCCTCCACGACGGCGTCCGTGCCCGCGGCGCCCAGCCGCAACGGCACCGCGGCGTGGCGGGGCGCGGGGGAGCGGTACACCATCGCCCACTCGTGCAGGCCGAAGCAGCTCAGGCGGGGTGGCCGTGCGGCGGTCGCCGTCAGCAGCCGCCCGACGAACGCGGCGGTCGTCGCGAGCCGGGGGAGGGCACCGGGGTCGAGCCGGACCCCGTCGTGCCCCGCCGGGACGTAGCCGGGCACGTCGAGGTACTCCCCCCCGCCGCGGAGCACGACGCCGGCCCCGGGATGCCACTGCTCGAGCCGCTGCGGGCGGTAGGAGTAGTAGGTGAAGAGGAAGTCGAGGACGGGATGCGGCTCGCGCCGTCGTCGCCGGTCGCGGTGGGGCCCCGTGTAGCGCAGCATCCGCGCCCGGTGCGCCGCCGCGCGGATCCGCCATTCGGCCTCGGCCAGCACGGGCGCCGGTGTGGGGTCGGGCGCGCTCTCCACCCGGGCGACGGTACGCCCGGTTCAGCCCGCGACGGTGCGCGAGGCGGCGGCACCCTCCTCGATCCCGTACGCGAGGATCCGTCGCGGCCGGATGCGGATGACGCCCGGCGGCGCGCCCTCGAACGCCCCGACGGGCTGCTCATCGGGCAGCACCTCGGCGTCGCCGCGGATCTCCAGCGCACGGGGCTGCCAGGGCGGCAGCACGTCGTCGACGACGAACGCCACCCGACCGTCGCGGGCGACGTTGCGCCACTTCTGGGTGGCCCGGTTGCGCATGCCCGCGATGTCGATCGTGCCCGTCTCCGCGTCGACGACGAACCCGACGGGCCGGACCTGGGGTGCGCCGTCGGGTCCGATCGTGGCGAGCCGTCCGAGGCGGGCACGGCGGAGGAAGGCCAACTCGGCGTCGCTGAAGGTGCTCATGGCCGCAAGCGTGCGACCTGAACCCGGGTTCAGGTCAACCGGGGTCCTCGCGGGCGTGGGTGGCGTCCCGGACGGTGCCCACGTAGTGCTCGATCAGGTCCTCCAGCGTGACCAGCCCGGCCGTGGCCCCCGCCCCGTCGACGGCCCGGCCCAGGTGGGCACCGGCCCGCCGCAGCACCGCGAGAGCGATGTCGAGCCGGTCGGTCGCCCGCACCTGGGGCAGCGGCCGCACCCGCCCGGACGGCACGGCGGCGGCGGGTTCGTCGGCGATGTCGAGGATGTCCTTGACGTGCAGGTACCCGGAGAACCCTTCGCCTGCCCTGACGGGGAATCGCGAGTAGCCCGTCTCGGCGACCGCGCGCGCCACGTCGTCGACGACCGGGCGCTGCGGCAGCGACACGAGCTCGGCGGGCGGCACGACCACGTCGGCCACGGTGTGGCCCGCCGAGGAGAGGGTGCGGGCCAGCCGCCGCGTGCCGTGGTCGTCGAGCAGGCCTTCCCGGCCGGACTCGGCGATGAGGTCGGCCAGCTCGCCCGAGGTGAACGCGGTCTCGAGCTCGTCGCGCGGCTCGATGCCCAGCAGCCGCAGCACTCCGTTCGCCGCGAGGTTGAACAGCTCGATGACCGGCCGCATGACCGTGGTGAACGCGAGGAACGGCGGCACCAGCCAGATCGCCGTGCGTTCCGGCCCGGCGATCGCGATGTTCTTCGGCACCATCTCGCCGATCACCATGTGGGCCACGACGACGACGGCCAGTGAGATCGCGAACGCCACGGGTTCGAGCACCGCGATCGGCAGGCCCAGCCATCGGAACGGCGCCTCGATGAGGTGCGCGACCGCGGGCTCGCCGAGACGGCCCAGCAGCAGGGAGCAGATCGTGATGCCCAGTTGGGACGCCGCGAGCATGCGCGAGAGGTCGGCGCCCGCCTTCAGCACCGTCGACGCGCCCGCGGTGCCCGCGTGGGCCATCGCCTCCAGGCGGTCGCGCCGCGCCGAGACCAGCGAGAACTCCGCGCCGACGAAGAACCCGTTGGCCAGGAGCAGCAGGATCGCGGCGAGCAGGGCGAGGACGTCGCTATTCACCGACGGCCTCCGGCGTGGGGGCGGCCAGGCGCAGCTCAGCCACCCGGTTGCGGTCACGGCGGACGACCGTGAGCCGCCAGCCGTCGACCTCGACGTCGTCGCCGACGTCCGGGATGCGGCCGAGGTGCGACAGGACGAGCCCCGCGAGGGTCTCGTACTCGCCCGCAGGCATCGCGAAGCCGGTGGCGTCGAACACCTCGTCGTCACGCAGCAGCCCGGACACGAGCCAGCTGCCCTGGCCGAGCGGGCGGACCCGGGCCTGCTCGGCCGAATCGTGCTCGTCCCGCACGTCGCCGACGATCTCCTCGACCAGGTCCTCCAGCGTGACGATGCCCGCCGTGCCGCCGTACTCGTCGACGACCACGGCGAGCTGCAGCCCCGACTCGCGCAGGCTCGTGAGCAGCGCGTCCCCGTTCAACGACTCGGGCACGGTCGGGACGGGCTGCGCGAGCGTGCGGAGGGTGACCTCGCCCCAGTGCGTGGCGGGCACGCCGAACGCCTGCTTGACGTGGACGACACCGACCAGCGCATCGGGATCGCCGTCGTCGACGGGGAATCGGGAGAACCCGCTGCGTCGCGACAGCGCGACGAGGTCGTCCACGGTGTCGCCTGCGTCGAGGGACTCGACGCGCACCCGGGGGGTCATGAAATTCTCGGCAACGCGGTCGGTGAAGCGCAGCGACCGGTCCAGGAGCGTCGCGGTGCCCTCGTCGAGGGTTCCGTGCTGTGCGCTGGAGCGTACGAGCGAGCTCAGCTCACGGGGGGAGCGGGCCGAACGCAGCTCCTCGGCGGGCTCCACGCCCAGCCTGCGCACGATCGCGTTGGCCACGGCGTTGAGCCCGGCGATCAGCCAGCGGAACGCGTAGGCGAACCCGCTCTGCAGCCAGACGACGGCCCGCGCGGTGCGCAGCGGGTCGGCGATCGCGATGTTCTTGGGCACGAGCTCGCCGAACACCATCGACAGGGATGTCGCCAGCACGAGCGCCAGCGCGGTGGCGGTGGCCGACGCCGCGTCCGCCGAAAGGCCCAGTGCCGACAAACCGGGCACGAACAGCTCGGCGATCGCGGGCTCGGCGATGTAGCCGGTGATCAGCGTGGTGACGGTGATGCTCAGTTGGCTGCCCGAGAGCTGGAACGACAGGCCGCGGTGGGCGCGCTGCACGACGCGGGCCCGGCGGTCGCCCTTCTCGGCGACGTGGGCGTCGACCTGGCTGCGCTCCAGGGTCGTCAGCGCGAACTCGGAGGCGACCGACACCGCCGTCCCGAGCGTGAGGAGAACAACCGCGAGCAACCCGAGCAGCGACAGCAGCACGGTCATGCCGCCGCCCTCCGGGAGACGGGGCGGGCGAACCGGGCGAATCGGGTGGTGCGCCGAGGCAGGGCCTGCGCCCTACTGCAGCCCGGATCTCCGGGACGTGCGGTGGGCACGGTGGCGACTCCTGAACAGGTGCGAGACACCAGTGTAGGGGGAGCGCGTCAGAGCACGCTGATCTGGGACGCGCCACGAACGACGCCGAGCCGCTGCCCTTCCGCCGCCACGCCCGTGCGCTCGGCGGCCGTGAGCGGCCGGAAGCCCTCGATCGCCACCTCGAGCCGCCCACCCCGCTGCGTGGTGCGTCACACCCCGACGACGTCGATCCCGGACACGACGACGCCCGGCGCGCCCAGTGAGGTCCAGATCCGCTTGCGCCGTCCGGGATCGGGGACGAGGAGCTCCCGGTCGCGGCCCTGAAGGTACGGGTCGGACGGCGGCAGCAGCCGGACGAGGTCGCGGGGCCGCGCGGCCCGCAGCGCGTCGACGTCGGCCTCCGCGACCGCGCCCGCGCGCCCGTCGACCTCGACCGGCACCGTCGCGTCCGGCCGGTCGGGCGCCGCGGTCCTGCGGGTGGTGCCGAGGAACCCCGCGATGTCGGCGTCCGAAGCGGGCGGGAAGAACCGCAGGTAGGCGGCCTGCACCGGGGTCGAGCCCGCGGCGTCGTCGGCGGGCGGGCCCGGCCAGCCGGGAATCGGCTCGAACAGCAGCGGGCGCGAGCCGGGCACCAGCCGGGCGCCGCCGGGCAGTGCGGCGAGGCGCAGCAGTTGCTCGCCGACGTGGTGCACCCCGCACGGCCTGCAGAACGGCGAGAGCGACGCGGGCACCCGTTCGGTGACGGCCCGGCTGAGCGCCGCCTTCGTCATCGGCGCGCGCACCACCTCCCGCACCGCCTCGGCGACGGTCCGGTACGCCCAGCGGGCCGCGCCGTCGACCTCGGCGAGGCGCTTGCGCTGCCAGCTGAGCCGGGCCGCGGCGTCGGCGTCGTCGTGGGGCCAGCACGCGGCGGCCAGCGTCCTGAGCGCGTCGGTCCGGTGCAGGTGCGGGGCCCCGCGGACGCTCCAGACCAGGGAGAGCGCGCCGTCTGCTGTGAGGTCGGCGTCCGGCGGGAGCGGGGCGTCGAGTCGCGCCGACAGCGCCCCGGCGAGCGCCCCCGGAGGGGTGTTCTGCACGCCGAGGTCGAGCACCGCCAGATCCGCGAGGTCCGCCCGCCGACCGGTGAGCTCCTGGACGTTCTGGCGGTGGGCGAGCACCTGCTCCCTGGTCACCCGGATCACGCCGCACAGAGTGCCGAGCCGGGTGAGATCGGCAACTCCCAGGGGGCGACGCGTGGCCGCGCCGTCTACGTTCACTGGCCATGTCCGGCAGCAGGTCGCCCTCGCCGTTCGTCGACTTCGACCGGGCGTCATGGGCGAAGCTGGCCGAGGACGTCCCGCTGCCGCTCTCGGCCGCCGAGCTGGACCGGCTGCGCAGCCTCGGCGACCCCGTGGACCTCGACGAGGTGCGGGAGGTCTACCTGCCCCTCAACCAGCTGCTGATCCTGCGCACCCGGGAGGGCGGCAGGCTCTACGACGCGTACCGCACGTTCCTGGGCAGGGTCGAGACGCCGCCCGTGCGCACGCCGTTCGTCATCGGGATCGCCGGGTCGGTCTCCGTGGGCAAGTCCACCATCGCCCGGCTGCTGCGGCGGCTGCTGGCCCACAGTCCGGGGCACCCGAGCGTCGACCTGGTCACGACCGACGGTTTCCTGCACCCCAACGCCGAGCTGGAGCGGCGCGGGCTGATGGCGCGCAAAGGCTTCCCGGAGTCCTACGACCGCCGGGGCCTGCTGGGCTTCGTCCAGGCCGTCAAGGCCGGGTGCGCCGAGGTGAGCGCTCCGATGTACTCGCATCTGGTCTACGACGTCATGCCGGACCGGCGGCTGACCGTGCGCAGGCCCGACATCCTGCTGCTCGAAGGGCTCAACGTGCTCCAGCCCGCCGGACGGGCCGCGGTGGCGGTCAGCGACTTCATCGACTTCTCCGTCTACGTCGACGCCGCGACCGCCGACATCCGCCGCTGGTACGTCGAGCGGTTCCTACGGCTGCGCGAGACGGCCTTCCGCGACCCGGACTCCTACTTCCGCCGCTACGCCGTGCTGGACGAGCAGCAGGCGGTCGAGCGTGCGGAGAGCATCTGGGCGCAGATCAACGGGCCCAACCTGGAGCGCAACATCCTCCCCACCCGCGGACGGGCAGGCCTCGTGCTGCGCAAAGGGCCCGACCACAGCGTCACGGGGATCCGCCTGCGGAAGGTGTGACCGGGTCGTAGTGGCACGATGGGGAGATGGAGGGCCAAACGGCGGCCACCGCGGTGGCGGACGAGGCGCTGGTGGACGAGACGCTGGCCGACGAGACGCTGGCCGAGCTGGCCACCCGGCTGCGGCTCGCGGTCGGCAGGCTGAGCAGGCGGGTGCGGATCGACGGCGGCGAGTCGGTGCCGCCGCTGCAGCTCTCCGCGCTGGTCACGGTCGAGCAGTACGGCCCGCTGCGGCTCTCGGAGCTGGCCCGCCGCGAGGCCGTCACCGCGCCGACCATGAGCCGGGTGCTCAGTGCCCTGGACGAGCAGGGGCTCGTCGTCCGCGCGGCCGACCCCCAGGACGCCCGCGGTGTGCTGATCACACTGTCCCCCGATGGCGCCCGACGGCTGGACGAGGTGCGCACCCGCCGCACCGCCCTCGTCGCGCGGCGGCTGGCCCGCCTCGACGACGCGCAGCGCGCCGCGCTCACCGCCGCGCTGCCTGCGCTGGAGGCCCTTCTCGTCGACGACGAGTAGTCGGGACACGGCCGTTGTCCACCTGTGACCTTCGCGGTGCCATAGTGGTGTGACGTGAGGCGCCCCGGGCGGGGCTCCAGGGAGGGGTCGACGGGCGTGGACGGGGTGACCGCCCTGGTCGCGGGCCTGCTCACGGCGCTGCACCGGGCGACCGCACCGGATGTCTGTCCGGGCGGGTGGCCGTGGGCGGTGTCCCAGCTCGGGTTGCTCGTCGGCCTCCTGCCCGGCGTTGGCGCACTGGCGGTCGCGCTGCTGCGCAAGGTCACCGGAAACAGCGCGACGGTGATCTCCGCGGCGATCGGCTTCGTGTTCGCCGGACTGCTCCCGTTCATCGTGTTCTCCACGGCCGGGCGGATCTTCTCGGCCGCGTCGGCGGGCACCGCGGTGCCGGGCCTCGGCCGGGCGGGGCTGCGCGCCGACGCCTGTTTCTCCTCGCTGGGATCCCAGGCCGAGTACCTGGGCCGCGGGACGGTCGCGCAGGCCTTCGGTGGCTCGAGCCCGCTTCGTCTGGGCGTGGGGCTGATCGCGCTGGGCCTCGTGCCCGTCATCGTCGCGACGTTCACCTACATCCAGGCGCGCATCGCGCTCCGCCGCGGTCCGCGCTGGCCCGCCACGTTCTTCTGGCTGCCCACGCTCTTCGTCGCCGTGCTCACCCTGTCCGCGCCCGCCCTCACCGTGGCCCACCTGTGGCTCGGCGCGGGCGTGGGTGCGCTGCTCGGCATGTTCCTGCCGCTGCTCGTCGGCCCGCCGTCCTGGGCGAGCATCGGGCGTTCGGGGAGCCCGCAGGCCCGTCCGGCGCCCTCGACCCGCAGCCGCGGCGCCGGATCGGCCCGCACCGGAGCCCGGGCGTCCGCGGCGCCGTCGCCCGCCTCGTCAGGTGCCCCTTCGGCTACCCCTTCTGCGGGTCCCGCCACCGGCGCGCCACCCGTGCACCGACCGACGCTCGTCGCCCCCGTCGCGCCCGTGCCGCACCCGAGCGGTCCTCCCTCCGGCGTCGGCAGGCCACGGTTCCAGCTGATCCGCAGGCTGGGCTCCGGCGGGTTCGGCCGGGTCTGGCTCGCCCACGACCGCAAGCTCGGCCACGTCGTCGCGCTCAAGGCCGCGCACGCCCCGGACGCGGAGACCGAGCAGCGCATCCAACGCGAGGCCCGCGCGCTCGCGGCCGTCCGCCACCCGAACTGCGTGCGGATCTACGACATGCTCACGGCGCGCAGCGATCCCGGGCTGTCCGACCTGGACGGCATGGTGATCGTCATGGGGTACGTCGACGGCATGTCGCTGGGCGATCGTGTGCGCGACCACGGCGTGCTCGACGACGTCGCCGCCGCACGGGTGTGGATCAACCTCGCGGGCGCGCTGGACGCGGCGCACTCCCGCGGGGTGATGCACCGCGACGTGAAGCCGGGCAACGTGGTCGTCGACCCGCAGGGTGTCGCACACCTGATCGACTTCGGCATCGCCCGCAAGTCCGGCGACGCCACCATGACGCAGACCGGCTTCGTGCTGGGTACGCCGGACTTCCTCGCGCCGGAGATCGCCTGCGGCGAGCGTGCATCGGCGGCGTCGGATTCGTGGCAGCTCGCCGCCACGATCTCCTACGCCCTCACCGGCCACCCGCCGCGCGGGGGCCACGCGGACGCGGTGTCGGGGCTGCGGGCGGCCGCGACGGGCGCCGCGCTCACCCACCTGCCTCGTCGCACGGCACACCTGGCGCTGCTGCGGGCCGCGATGGACAACGACCCGGCACGGCGGCCCGCGCTCCGCGACGTCCAGCGCGCGCTCGAGGAGTGGCTGCGCCGCACGGGCGTACGGGCAGGCGGCCAACCCGCCGCCGCGGGCTGGCCCCGCTGAGCGACCTCGCCGGAACCCCGCTGCCGCCGGTGCGCCGTACACGCGTTGTGCTGACGGCACCCCCGCCCGGACGCCTGTGCGGCCACCCGACGCCGGTGCGGCCTCACCAGGCACCGATCGCCAGGACGGTTGCCAGGCCGAGCCCTGCCAGCGAGATCCCCACCCGCAATGCCGTGGCGGGGACGTGGCGGGCCGCCACCGGCCCGAGCCGTGAGCCGACCAACGCCCCCGCCGCCAGCGGCAGCACGGCCCACCAGCTCACCGGCGCGAACAGCGCGAAGCCGACGGCCGCGACCGCGTTCGACACGCCCAGCAGCACGTTCTTGATCGCGTTGCCCTGCAGCAGCGAGACCGGCAGGGCGACGAGCAGGAGGGCCAGCAGCATCACCCCCGCCGCGGCGCCGAAGTACCCGCCGTAGATCGCCACGGCCACGATGCCCGCGAGCACGAGCGGACCGCCCTGACGGCCCTCGCCCGCCGTGCGCAGCACGGCCGCCCGCAGCTGGGGCTGGAAGAGCAGCACCACCGCCGAACCCGCCACCAGAACCGGCACCACCTTCTCGAACGCCCCCGGCGGCGTGAGCAGCAGCAGCGCCGCCCCGACCGCTCCACCGATCGCGGTGAGCACCGCGAAGCGCCGGATGGTCGGCCACTGCCCCGACAGCTCGGGCCGCGAGCCTGCGGCCGCCCCGACCGAGGTGAACGTGAGCGCCACGCTGTTGGTCACGTTCGCCGCGATGGCGGGCAGCCCGACGGCCAGGAGCGCGGGGTAGGAGAACAGCGAGGCGAGCCCCGCCATCGTGCCGGACAGGCCCGCCCCGAGGCCCGCGACGAGCAGCAACAGGAAGGTCCCCACCGCACGACCCTCGCACAGCGCGGGGTCGGCCGCCGATGTACCCGGTCAGGCCGCCTCGACCCGGAACACGGCGCACCTCCCGGCCAGCCGAGCGAACGACTCCGGCTCGGTGTCGGGCACCACGCCCGAGTCGAGCATGATCTTCGCGCCCTTGGGGATGCGCTCGGGCCAGGCGCGCAGGATCGGTTCCGCCGCGCCCGGGTCGAGCTCGGCCAGATGGACGGTCTCGACGCGCCTGCCCGTGGCCAGCGTCGCCCGGCCGTTCGCCGCCCGCACGTTGCGCGGCCACTCGGCGGTGGGGTAGCCGGCCAGCAGGTAGCGCTGCCCGGAAAGGTCCATCACGGACACCGGGATGTTTCGTGGCCGCCCCGAGCGACGGCCGGGCACGGTGAGCACCGCCCCGTTCTCGATGACCAGCCCGAGCCGGTTCAATGCCACGATCACCTTGTTGAAGTGCTTCAGCCAGCGCGGGGGAGCGCCCGTCTTCGCCATCCGCTCAGGCTATCGAGGACGGAAGTCCCTCGATCGCGGGACAACCGAGCCGTCCGCCGCACGTCTTGGGCTATACCGGTGCCGACGGGGGGAGCGGATATGCGCGGTCACGCGAAGGTCGTCGCGGCGGGAGTCGCGGCCCTCATGGCCGCGGCGTGCAGCAGCACGCCAGGCACACCCAGCGGTGCACCGCCGACCGCCACGGCGTCCGCGAGCACCTCGGCGAGTGCGCCTCCGCCGACGACGCCCACCGCCGCGCCCACCTCCAGCGCCGGGATCGCCAACTGCGCGACGTCCGAGCTCAAGGGGTCGCTCGGACCCGAGGAGGGCGCGGCGGGCTCGACGTACGCGCCGCTGGTCCTCACGAACGCAGGCACGCGCACCTGCGAGGTGCGCGGCTTCCCCGGCGTCTCCTACGTGGCGGGTGCCGACGGGCACCAGGTCGGCCCGGCGGCCGCGATGAACGGGCCGCGCGGGGGAGAGGTGGTGCTCAAGCCCGGCGCCGCGGCGGCGGCCCAGGTGCAGATGGTGAACGTCGGCAACTTCGACCCCGCCGTGTGCAAGCCGACCCCGGTGCGGGGCCTTCGGGTCTACCCGCCGGGCGACACCGCTTCGCTGTACGTCGAGCACGCGGGCATCGGCTGCGCGGGCACCCCGTCGGGCAACCAGCTGAGCGTGCAGACCCTGATGCCCGCCTGACCCAGGGCAGTCCGTCCGCTCAGCTCCGGATGTTCGCTCCGCAAGCTCCGCTCAGCTCCGGATGTTCGCTCCGCAAGCTCCGCTCAGCTGTGCAGCTCTGCGCCCTTGCACACCTTGTCGACCGCGTTGCGCGGGCCGTGCACGGCGATCCCGACGAGGTCCAGCCCGCCACGGGGGACCGCGGCGACCGCGGCCCGGTTTGCCGCGTCGTGGCCGGTGCCGAACAGCTCCGCGGTGAACACCGCGACGGGCAGCCCGCGGGCCACGGCGCGCTCGTGCGCGGCCGTCAGCACGGCCTTGTCCGCGGAGAACACCATCACGGGCTGGCGGAACATGGGCGTGTAGAGCGTGCCGTCGGCGTCGGTGTACGGCTCGCCGAGCAGCTCGGGGTTGGCCGCGATGCCGCTGGCCAGGAACGCCGTCACGTTGAGTTCCTGCCAGGTCTCCAGGTCGTCGCGCAGCAGGATCGCGATCTTGGTGTCGAAGCGCACGGGCCGATCGTCCTCCCGGGGCCGGGCCGGTTTCTTGTACGTTCGACGCATGGTCAACCGGGTGCGGGCCTGGGCACCCGGCGTCCCTGGCATCGTCGAGGCGCTGCATGCCCGGTTCACCGACCACGCCTACCCCGAGCACACGCACGACGCCTGGACGCTCCTGCTCGTCGACGAGGGCGCCGTGCGCTACGACCTCGACCGCCACGAGCACGGCGCGCTGCGCCCGGCGGTCACCCTGTTGCCGCCGCACGTCGCGCACACCGGCCGCCCGGCCACCGCCGCCGGGTTCCGCAAGCGCGTGCTCTACCTCGACACCGGGATCCTCGACCCGCGCCTCACGGGCGCGGCGATCGCCCGGCCGAGCCTACCCGATGACCTGCTGCGGATCCGCGTCGCGCAGCTGCACGCGGGCCTGGACGACCTGCTCGCCGCGGAGAGCCGCCTTGCGCTGATCGGCGACCGCCTACGGGAGCATCTCGGCGGCGCCGCACCAGCGCCCGCACCCGACCGGCTCGCCGCCGACCTGCGCGACCTGCTCGACGCCCACCTCGTCGACGGCCTCACCCTCCGCGCCGCCGCGGACCTCCTGCACGCCCACCCCGCGCATCTCGTGCGGCGCTTCACCGCGGCGTTCGGCCTGCCGCCGCACCGCTACCTCACCGGCCGTCGCATCGAGGCCGCCCGCGGGCGGTTGTTGGCCGGGCAGCCCATCGCCGAGGTGGCCACCTCGGTCGGGTTCCACGACCAGGCCCACCTGCACCGCCACTTCACCCGGCTGATCGGCACCACCCCGGCCCGCTTCGCCCGGCACGATGGGAGGAACCGCGCCGTCAGGGGCAAGATGACGCCGTGACCTACCTCGCTGACCAAGACCGGTACGACAGCGCAACCTCCGGAGCAGCCTTCCGCCGCTGTGGCCGCAGCGGGCTAGAGCTGCCCGGCGATCTCGCTGGGCCTGTGGCACAACTTCGGCGACGACGCGCCCTCTGCAGACCCAGCGCGACGATCCTGCGACGCGCGTTCGACCGCGGCGTCACCCACTTCGACCTGGCCAACAACTACGGGCCGCCCTACGGCAGCGCCGAGAGCAACTTCGGCACGATCTACGCGCAGGACTTCCGCCCGTACCGCGACGAGCTGATCCTCTCGACGAAGGCGGGCTACGACATGTGGCCCGGCCCGTACGGCCAGGGCGGCGGCTCGCGCAAGTACCTGCTCGCCAGCCTCGACCAGTCGCTGGCGCGCATGGGCGTGGACTACGTGGACATCTTCTACAGCCACCGGTTCGACCCGGACACACCGCTGGAGGAGACGATGGGCGCGCTGGACGCGGCCGTCCGTGCGGGCAAGGCCCTCTACGCCGGCATCTCCTCGTACTCGGGGCAGCGCACCCGCGAGGCGGTCGCGATCCTGCGCGAGCTGGGCACGCCGCTGCTGATCCACCAGCCCTCGTACTCGATGCTCAACCGCTGGATCGAGGAGGACCTGCTCGACGTGCTCGGGGGAGACCGGGGTCGGCTGCATCGCGTTCTCCCCGCTCGCGCAGGGCATGCTGACCAACAAGTACCTGGACGGGATCCCGGAGGGCTCACGCGCGGCGCGCGACTCGTCGCTCTCGCCGGACCTGCTCAACGACCAGACGCTCGCCCACGTCCGCGCGCTCAACGAGATGGCGTCGGCGCGCGGCCAGTCGCTGGCGCAGATGGCGCTGTCGTGGGCGCTGCGCGACGACCGGGTGACGTCGGTGCTGATCGGCGCGAGCAGCGTGGGCCAGCTCGACGACAGCCTCGCCGCGCGGGAGGCGCCCGCGTTCACCACCGAGGAGCTCGACCAGATCGACAAGCACGCGGTGGACGCGGGCATCAACCTCTGGGCGCGGTCGAGCGATTCCTAGAAATCGAATGCGTACCCGAATGCGTACGCATTCGGGTACGCTTTCGCCATGAGGACCCCGGAAGTGCTGTCGTTCCGCGAATTCCGCGCGGGCCTGGCCGCCACCCTCAAACGCGTGCACGCGGAGGGACCGGTCTTCGTCGGGTCACACCGCAAGCCCGAGGCCGTGATCATGTCGGTGGCGCATTACCGGGACCTGGTCGAGATCTCCGAGCGCCGCGCGGCCGTCGCCGAGGCGCTCGCGTCGGTCCGGGCCGAGGGGCTCGAGCCGAGCCCGCCCGATCTCCGCATGTTCGCCGCGCTCTCCGAAGGCCGCGTCTCCACTGACGAGCTGCGCGACGAGGTCCTACGGCGCTACCGCCGGTGACCTGGGATCCCTACCTCGACCTGGAAAGCGGAGTCCTCCGCAACCTGCTCGGCATCACCGAGGCCGCCGAGCTGCGTCGGGCCGAGGCGTCGCTCACGGCGTCGAGGATCTACGACCTGATCCGGAACCCGATCCCCGGCACCTACGACCTCGCCCACCTCCGGGAGTTTCACCGACAGGTCTTCCAGGACCTCTACGACTGGGCAGGGAAGCTGCGCACGGTTTCCATCGGCCGGGGCGCGCTGTTCAGCCTGCCGGAGCACCTCGAGGGCGACGCCGATGAGCTCTTCTCCTGGCTCGCGCGCACCGACCACCTGCGCGGCCGCGAGCGCGACAATTTCGTCGACGGGCTCACCGCGCTGCTGGCGGATCTCAATGCGCTCCACCCGTTCCGCGACGGCAACGGTCGCACCCAGCGGGCCTTCCTCGCCCAGCTCGCCCGGGAGGCGGGCCACCCGATCCGCTGGACCGGGATGGACGCCGCCGAGAACAACGCCGCGTGCAAAGCCGCCCACGAAGGCGACCACGACGCGCTGCGGGCCATGCTCGACCGCCTCGTACAGCGCCGCTGAAGTCGCCCCGCGGCGACACGATACGGTCGGCCCGTGACGGAAGGCGACCCGCTGATCAATCTCACGACGACCCGGATCGGCTCCGCGGCGGTGGTCACCGTGGAGGGCGAGCTCGACCTGCACACCGCCCGCAGCCTGATGGGTGCCGTCGACGAGACGCTGGCCTGGCCCGACCTCAGCGCGATCGTCATCGACCTGAGCGGCGTGACGTTCCTGGGGTCGTCGGGCCTCGGCACGCTGGCCGAGCTCGCCACCCGCACGCCCGCGAGCCGCCAGGCCGAGGAGCGGCCCGTGCCGGTAAGGCTCGTGGCGCCCGCGGACAACCGGGCAGTGCTGCGGCCGTGGGAGGTCATGAAGCTGGAGCCGATCCTGCCGCTGTTCCACGACGTGGCGAGCGCGCTCGACGCGGGCTGACCCGCGAGCGCCGCTAACGCCCGGTCCGACCAGGCACTGGGCGAGGCCCCCGCCGCCCGGTAACTGTCATAACTTCGATTATCGGATCTCTACGGGGGGATCGGCGCTACGGAACGCGACGGCCCCCCGGAGGCCGTCACCCGAGTGGCTCTAGGCTCGAGTTCGTTGGGGTCGTGGAGCCGCTTCAGGCCGACGACCCGCCGCAGGTCGGGCGTTACCGCCTCGTCGGGCGTCTGGGCCTCGGCGGGATGGGCCGGGTCTACGCCGCGACGAGCCCGGACGGCCGTCGCGCGGCGGTCACGGTGAGGCTCGTCCACCGCGCTCTCAAGCCCGCCAACGTGCTCCTCTCCCCCGCGGGCCCCCGCGTGATCGACTTCGGGATCGCACGGGCGGTCGACTCCTCGCGGCTCACCGCCACCGGTCAGATCATCGGCACGCCCGACTTCATGGCTCCGGAACAGATCGAGGGCCTGCGCGAATGCGGTCCAGAGGGCAGGTGCTCAGCCCGGCGTCGGGGGCTGGTCGACCAGTTGGGCCAGGTAGAGCCGCTCGCCGAGCTTGTCCATCAGCTCGAGGTTGGTCTCGAGGTAGTCGATGTGGTGCTCCTCGTCGGCGAGGATCTCCTCGAAGAGGTTGGCCGTGGTGGCGTCACCCTTCTCGCGGCACATGATGATGCCGGGCCGGAGGCGCTCGACGACGGCCAGCTCGACCGCGAGGTCGGACTCCATCTGCTCACGGACGTTCTGGCCGATCCGGAGCGTGCCCAGGCGCTGGTAATTGGGAAGGCCCTCGAGGAAGAGGATGCGGTCGGTGATCTTCTCCGCGTGCTTCATCTCGTCGATCGACTCGTCGCGCGTGTAGGCGGCGAGCTTGGTCAGGCCCCAGTTCTGCTGCATCTTCGCGTGCAGGAAGTACTGGTTGATGGCGGTCAGCTCGCTGGTGAGCTGCTCGTTGAGCAGGGAGATGATCTCAGGGTCACCACGCACGGGAGGACCCTAGCGTCGGTTCACGTTCGGGTGTCAGGCGGCCAACTCGGACGGCGCCCGCACCGCGAGCAGGAAGACGTCGATGTGGTCGTGACAGGAGCCGCAGCCCGTGCCCGCCGCGCAGGCCTCGCCGACCTCATCGATGTTGCGGGCACCACACGCCACCGCGGACCGGACCTGGTCCTCGGTGACCCCTTCGCAGATGCAGACGTACATCAGGCAGCCCTTCGTTCAGGTTAGGCTATGCTCGCATCGACGTGGGCCGGAGGCAAGGCACCACTACTGTGATGCCGTGCCGCTGGAGGAGTACCGCCGCAAGCGCGATGCGGCCCGCACCCCCGAGCCCGTCCCCCAGGCCGATCCCGTTCCCGGCTCCGATGACCGCTTCGTGGTGCAGGAGCACCACGCCAGGAGCCTGCATTGGGACGTGCGCCTGGAGCGCGACGGCGTGCTCGCGTCCTGGGCGGTGCCGAAGGGCCTCCCGACCGAACCCGACACGATCCGACTGGCCGTGCGCACCGAGGACCACCCGATCGAGTACCTGGAGTTCTCCGGCGACATCCCGGCGGGCGAGTACGGCGGTGGCACCATGACGATCTGGGACACCGGCACCTACGAGACCGAGAAGTGGAACCCGCGCGAGGTGATCGTCCGGCTGCACGGGCGTCGGGCGCAGGGCCGGTTCGTGTTCATCCGCACCGGCCGCGACTGGATCCTGCGCCGCTCCGAGCCTGCCCCCGACCGCGACCCGCTCCCCCGCGACACCCGCCCCATGGAGGCCACCCCCGGCCCCCTCCCCCGCGGCGAGCGCTGGTGGCTGCAGGTGGGCTTCGGCGGGCGACGCGTGATCGTCCGGGTGGACGGCGGCCGCGCGCGGCTCACCGACGCCGACGGGGCCGAGGTCGACGCGCCCACTGCTGCGCGAGCTGGGCCCCTCGCTCGGCGCCACCGCCTTGCTGCTGGACGGCGAGCTCGTCGGTGAGGACCTCTGGATCGGCGACCTCCTGCACCTCGACGGCCGCGACGTCGCCCGACTCCCCTTCCGCGAGCGCTACGCGCTTCTCAACGATCTTCCGCTCGCGGGGCCGCACTGGCGCCTCGCCCCCGTCTTCCCCGGCGGCGGCGCCGAGGTCGTCGCGGCCGTCCGGGAACAGCGCCTGGCCGGGGTCGTCGCGAAGGACGCCGACGCGCCCTACGAGCCGGGCAGGCGCAGTGCCGCGTGGGTCGCGGTCGACGCGCCCGCGCCGCCGCCCGCCGCGGTCGGCCGGGCCAAGCTGACCAACCCGCGCAAGGTGCTCTACCCGCTCACCGGCACGACGAAGGCCGACGTGCTGGCCTACTACCTCGCGGTCGCCGAGGCGATGCTGCCGCATCTGCGCGACCGGCCGGTCACGATGGTCCGGTGGCCCGACGGGGTCGAGAAGCCCTCGTTCTTCGAGAAGGACGTCTCCCGGCACGCGCCGTCGTGGATCCGCACCGCGCGCGTCGGCACGCCCGGCGGCCGTTCGGAGAACGCCGACTTCCCGCTCATCGACGACGTGCAGGGCCTGGCCTGGGCGGCCAACCTGGCGGCACTCGAGCTGCACGTGCCGCAGTGGCGGCTCGGGCCGCGCGGCGCGCGCCATCACCCCGACCTGCTGGTGTTCGACCTCGACCCGGGTGAGGGCACCACGGTCGTCGACTGCGCGCGCGTCGCCGAGCGGATCGCCGAGCGCCTCGCAGCGGACGACCTCGTCTGCTACCCGCGCACCAGCGGGGGCAAGGGCATGCAGATCTACCTGCCGGTCACGGTGACCCGCCCCGAGCGGACGTCGGAGTACGCCAAGGCGTTGGCCGAGGAGTTGGCCGCGGAGACGCCCCGGCTGGTGACCGCGGTGATGGCGAAGGCCCGTCGTCGGGGCCGGGTGTTCGTCGACTGGAGCCAGAACAACCCCCACAAGACCACGATCGCGAGCTACTCGCTGCGGGGCCGTGCGCGCCCGACCGTCGCCACGCCCGTCACGTGGGACGAGGTGCGCGGCGCCACGCGACCGGAGGACCTCACGTTCACCCTCGCCGACGTGCCCGCGCGCCTGGCCGAGCACGGCGACCTGCTCGCCCCCCTGCTCGGCGACCCGCAACACCTGCCCCGTTCGGGCTGATCCGCCGCTGGCTGATCACTCGTCGGGCCGGCACGATCCGCCCGTGCACCCCTACCTGGACGGCCCCCATCCGCGGGCGTACGCACACCGCGGCTGGCATACCGGCGACCTGGCGGGGTACGAGAACACGCTCGCCGCGTTCACGAGGGCCGTCGAGGAGGGCTTCGGCTATCTGGAGCTGGACGTGCACGCCAGCGCCGACGGCATCGCGGTGATCCACCACGACGCGCTGCTGGACCGCACGACCGACGGCACCGGCCGCCTCGCCGCGCACACCGCCGCCGAACTGGCGAAGGTGCGGGTGCGCGGACGCGAGCCGATCCCGCTGCTGTCCGAGGTGCTGGCCGCGCTGCCGGACACCCGCATCACGATCGAGCTGAAGTCGGCCGCCGCCGTCCCCCCGACACTCGCCGCCGTGGCGGAGGCGCAGGCGTGGGACCGGGTGTGCGTCGGGGGGTTCGAGCAGTCCTGGCTCGACGCGGCCCGCCGCGGCGACGGGCGGCTCTGCACGTCGATGGCCAAGCGCGACGTGCTCGCCCTGCGGTCCCGGGCCTGGCTGGACGCGCTGCCCGGTCCGCTGTCGGGGCTGCCGTCGCCGCTGCCGCTCGCGGGGGACATCGCTCACGTGCCCGTGACGGCGGGTCCGATCCGCGTCGTCGACGCCCGGCTGGTCCGCACGGCCCACGAGCACGGCCGCGAGGTTCACGTCTGGACGATCGACCGGCCCGACGAGATGCGGCGGATGCTCGACCTCGGCGTCGACGGGCTGCTCTCGGACCGGCCCGACCTGTTGCGCGAGGTCCTGCGCGAGCGTGGGCAGTGGCCGCGGTGACCGCGCCCGCCGTGACCCGCGGGCGGGTGCTCGCGTGGGGTCTGTGGGACTGGGGCTCGTCGGCCTACAACGCGGTCATCCTCACGTTCGTCTTCTCCGTCTACCTCACCGACGCGGTCGGCACGGACCTGCCGGGGCCGATCGACGCGGGGGCGTGGCTGGGGTATGCGATCGGCGCGGCGGGCTTCCTCATCGCGATCGCCGCCCCGGTGCTCGGCCAGCGTTCGGACGCGGCCGGGCGGCGCAAGCTGGCCACGGGTGTGTGGACGGGGCTCACGGTGGCGACCATGGCGGGCCTCTACACCGTGCGCGAGGACTACCACTGGCTCTGGATCGGCCTCCTGCTGCTCGCCCTCGGGTCGATCTTCTTCGAGCTGGCGTCGGTGTCGTACAACGCGATGCTGGTGCAGGTCGCGACGCCGTCGACGATCGGGCGCGTCTCCGGCTTCGGCTGGTCGATGGGCTACTTCGGGGGGATCGTCCAGCTGCTCGGCGTCTACGTGCTGCTCATCGCGGGTGACGGCGGCGCCCTGCACGTTCCCACCGCGGACGGGTTCAACATCCGGCTGGTGGCGCTCGTCGCCGCGGCGTGGTTCGCCGTGTTCGCGATCCCGCTGCTCGTGGCGGTGCCCGAGCTGCCGCCGCTGGATCCCGGAGCGGCGCGCCTCGGCGTCGTCGGCTCCTACCGGAAGCTCGTCGCCGACCTGCGCGACCTGTACCGGACGAGCCCGCACACGGTCTACTTCCTCGGGGCCAGCGCGCTGTACCGGGACGGCCTGGCCGCGGTGTTCACGTTCGGCGCCGTGCTCGCCGTGACGGTCTACGGGATCGACAAGGGCGACGTGCTGATCTTCGGGGTGGTCGCCAACATCGCGTCGGCGGCGGGGGCGCTGACCGGGGGCATGCTGGAGGACCGGATCGGCCCGAAGGCGATCATCATGTTCTCCCTCGGCGGCCTGCTGACCGCGGGCGTGACCCTGCTCTTCGTGTCGGGCCCGACGATGTTCTGGATCTTCGGGCTGTTCCTCACGCTGTTCGTCGGGCCCGCGCAGTCCTCGTCGCGAACCTTCCTCGCCCGCCTGGCGCCGCCCGGCCACGAGGGGCAGATGTTCGGCCTCTACGCCACCACGGGGCGCGCTGTGTCGTTCGTCGCCCCTACCCTCTTCGGGGTGGCGATCACGGTCTTCGGGACGCAGCGGGCCGGGATCGTCGGCATCCTCGTGGTGCTCGCGGCGGGGATGGCGGCGTTGGCGCCCGTGCGCGCCCCTCGCCTCTGACCGTCGGGGCGCGGCGTGGCCGAGCGATCCGTGCCGCGGGTAACGAAGGATGACCCTTCGTGTAAATACTCGCTCCTGCCAGCGTGAGCTAAGTCACAACGGCGTGACACGTCACTTCCGGATGTGTTGACGGCCCAGATGAGGGACACTCTTAGCTCGGGACAACTACAACCCGGTGGCCTTCGTGTGTCCAGGCCACCTCGGGGGCGGTGTCCCACGGCGAGGAATGTGCGTCAGTGCCTGCGACGTTACACCTTGGTAGTGACACGGTCGGGAGTGGCTCCCGACCATTTGGAACGAGAGGATGACGCATGGCCGACCGCGTGCTTCGTGGCAGCCGGCTCGGGGCTGTCAGCTACGAGACCGATCGCAACCACGACCTCGCGCCGCGGCAGTCGATGCGCTACGCATGCCCGCGCGGTCACGAGTTCGAGGTGCCCTTCGCGAACGACGCCGAGGCGCCCGCGACCTGGGAGTGCCGCCTGCACGGCAGCATCTCCCGCCTGGTCGACGGCACCGAACCGGAGCAGAAGAAGGTCAAGCCGCCGCGCACCCACTGGGACATGCTGTTGGAGCGTCGCTCCATCGCGGACCTGGAGGTGCTGCTGGCGGAGCGCCTGGAGGTGCTGGCCGATCGGCGCGCTGAGAGCGCGTGACGCGACCCGGGAACCGGGCCGTCCCCCACGTGGGGGCGGCCCGGTTTTCCGTGTTCAGGCGTCGAGCACCTGGCCGTCCCGCCGCACGATCGGCGGCTGCGTCGACCACGGGAAGTTGATCCAGAGCGGCGTGCGTCGCCAGACGTACTCGCACATGACGGTGCTGTGCGGCTTCTCGTAGACGACCGCGCAGCGGACGTCGGCGACGTGGCCCGCGCAGAAGTCGCGCACGAGCTTCAGGGTGGCGCCGGTGTCGGCGACGTCGTCGGCGATCAGCACGCGTTGTCCTGAGAGATCCACCACGTTCGGCATCGGCGGCAGCATGATCGGCACCGGCAGCCGCTCGTCGACCCCGGTGTAGAACTCGACGTTGGTGACGTGCAGGTTCTTCACGTCCAGCGCATACCCCAGCGCCCCGGCCACGAACAAGCCACCCCGCGCGATGGACAGGATGATGTCCGGCCGGTAGCGGTCGTCGGCCACCTGCTGCGCGAGCTCCCGGCTGGCGCTGCCGAAGAGCTCCCAGGACAGCTCTTCGCGGGTCTCGGTGTTCGCCTCGGTGTTCACTGCCGCCTCCGCGGGGCTCACGCGCGGACCGGGCCGTCGGACGGCGTGTCGGCCCTGTTGCGGCGCAGCAGCCGGGCGGCGCCCCAGCAGGTGACCCGCCACAGTGCCTCGGCCACGATCGCGCTGCTCATCTTCGACGCGCCGCGCTCGCGCTCGACGAACGTGATCGGCATCTCGCGCACGCGGAAGCCCGCGAGCACGGCGCGCCACGCCATGTCGACCTGGAAGCAGTAGCCCTGCGAGGACACCGAACCCAGATCCAGCTCCTCGAGGACCTGACGGCGGAACACTCGGTAGCCACCCGTGATGTCGCGGATCGGGACGCCCAGCGCGAGGCGCGAGTACACGTTGCCCGCCCGGGAGATCCACCAGCGGTGGGCGGGCCAGTTCAACACCTGGCCACCCGGCACGTAGCGGGAGCCGAGCACGAGATCGGCGTCGGTGGCGCCCTCGAGGAGGGCGGGGAGGTCCTCCGGGGCGTGTGAACCGTCGGCGTCCATCTCGACGACCAGCTGGTACTCCCCCTGCAGGGCCCGGGCGAACCCGGCGAGGTAGGCGGCGCCCAGCCCGTCTTTGCCCGGGCGGTGCAGCACGCGGATCCGCGGGTCGTCGGCCGCCATCTCGTCGGCCAGCCTCCCGGTGCCGTCCGGGCTCGCGTCGTCCACGACCAGCACGTCGGCATCGGGGACGGCGGCGTGCAGGCGCGTCAGCACCGGCCTGAGGTTGTCCCGCTCCTGGTAGGTCGGGATCACCACCAGCACCGGCGCGAGCTCAGCCATCCTCGTCCTTTCCTGCCGTCAGCCGTCGTTGCGTCACGATCGCGGCCCCTACCGCCCCGATACCCAACGCGACCAGAACCCATTCGGGTACGGCGCCGAGCCGGGTGGCCAGCGTGACGGTGTCGCGCAGCACCGTCCGGTTGACCAGGACGGCGGGGGTGAACTGCGTCGTGCTCTGCGTGACCGTACCGTCCGGGTCGATCGTGGCGCTGACCCCGCTCGTCGTCGCGATGATTGAGGTGCGGTCGTGCTCGACGGAGCGGACCTGGGACATGGCCATCTGCTGGTAGGTCATCTGGGTGAAGCCGAACGTCGCGTTGTTGCTGGGCACGGCGAGCACCTGGGCGCCGTTCTCGACGGAGGATTCGACGAGGTCGTCGAACGCGACCTCCCAGCAGATCGTGACCCCGACCTTCGTGCCCGCCATGTCGACGACGCCCGGGCCCGTGCCCGGCACGAAGTAGCCCGCGCGATCGACGTAGGAGGAGAACAACCGGAAGAACGACCGCCACGGCATGTACTCGCCGAACGGCTGCACCCTGCGCTTGTCGGCCCGCTCCACGACGCCGACCCCCGGCTGCCACACCAGCGCCGAGTTGCTGGTGGTGATCCCGTCAGGGTTCTGCAGCACAGCGCCCACGAGGATCGGTACGCCGACGGCCTGCGCGGCCCGCTCGATCTGGGCGAAGGCGTCGGGGTTGCGCAGCGGATCGATGTCCGAGGAGTTCTCCGGCCAGATCACCAGATCGGGCCGGGGCAGCTTCCCGGCCACGACGTCGGCGGCGAGCTTCTCGGTCTCCGCCACGTGGTTGTCGAGCACCGCGCGCCGCTGGGCGTTGAAATCCAGCCCGAGGCGCGGGACGTTCCCCTGGACGGCGGCGATGGTCACCGTGGCGCCCGGGCCGCCCGCGATGGGCGGGACGAGCGCCGCGAGCGGACCCGTCGCCATCGCACACAGGCCGATGACGAGGGGGATCGCGAGCGCGCGCGGCCCCGAGCGGGCCACCGCCCTGCGCACGAGCTCGCCCAGCGCGAGGCCTGCCAGCACGGTGACGAACGACAGCAGCGGTTCGCCGCCGATGGCCGCGACGTGCACGAGCGGGCCATCGGGCTGGCCGAAGCCGACGCGGCCCCACGGCAGGCCGCCCCACGGCACCCGCCCGCGCAGCGCCTCGCTCGCGACCCAGACGGCGGCCGACCACACCGGCGCGGCAGGCAGCCGCGACACGAGCGCCATGCCCGCGCCGCCGAGCCCGACGAAGAGCGACTCGAGCACGACCAGCGCCACCCACGGCACCGGGCCGACGAGCGCGCCGATCCACGTGAGCAGCGGGAGCAGGAAGCCCATGCCGAACAGGAACCCGTAGCCGAAGCCCGCACGGGCCCGGCGCCCGAACACGAGCACGCCCAGGAGCGCGATCGCGGGCAGCGCGAGCCACCAGAGCGGGCGCGGCGGGAAGCTCACGTACAGCAGAAGCCCGGCCCCGACCGCCGCCACGGACCGCGCGACGACCACAGCGGTGTCCGCGGGGGTGGGCCTGCGGCGGAGGCCGGTGCCGCCCGGTGCCCGCCCGGGCGGGGGCGCCGGGGCGGAGTCGGCGGTCGGTGCGGCCACAGCGAAGAGCGTACGGTGCGCCTCCGACACGCTGGAGGCGCGGGCGACACGCCGCGGTCCACGGGGCGGTCCACGGGGCGGTCCACGGGGCGGCGCGGCGTCGCTTCATGGCGGTCCCACGTCCGGGCGGCGTGGTGACGGCACCGGCGGCGTGGTGGCCGCACCGGCGACGGGACAGGGGCGCGGCCACCACAACGCCGGTGCGGCCACCGGACCACCGTGTGGTCGCGCCAACTCCGGTGTGGCGGGCGGCACCGCGTCAGCCGGGCGGCACCGCGTCAGCCGGGCGGCACCGCGTCAGCCGGGCGGCACCGCGTCAGCCGGGCGGCACCGCGTCAGCCGGGCGGCACCGCGTCAGCCGGGCGGCACCGCGTCAGCCGGGCGGCACCGCGTCAGCCGGGCGCCCGCGTCAGCCGGCGGCACCGTATGCAGCGGCGGCGTATGCAGCGGCGGCGTATGCAGCGGCGGCCGGGGCTCGGTCAGCGCCGGGTCGGCCTGCCGCGGGCCGGGCAACCGGGGGTGGGTGGTCGCCGCGGCCTGCGAGCGCGAGGCCTGCCCGTTCAGCATGCGCGGGCGCGGGATCGCCACCCTGCGGCGAGAGGGAGCGCCGCGAGCACGGCCGCGACGGCGTCGACGGCCCGGTCGACCTCTGCGAGGGTGTTGTAGAGGGCGAAGCTCAGGCGGCAGCTCGCGGGCGGATCGAGGCACAGGGCGCGGTGGGCGAGGGTCGCGCAGTGGCAGCCCGCGCGGGCCTCGACGCCCGCCATGTTGAGCGCCCTGGCCAACTGCACCGGATCCTGCCCGTCCGCGTTGAACGCGACCAGCGGAGCGCGCCGGGCGGGATCGGCGGGCCCGTACACGGTGATTCCGGGCACGGCGGTGAGCCGGTCCAGCGCCCGCTCGATGAGCCGGTGGTGCCAGCCCGCGATCCGGCTCATGGCCCACTCGACGTCGGCGCGCTCGATCGGCTCCGCGCCGACGAACCAGTGGGCCCGGCGCGGGGTCAGGGCCAGGTCCAGCAGTAGCCGCAGGGCCTGTGCCGAGACGATGGTGCCGAGCACGTCGGGGGTGCCCGCGGCGAACTTCCACGGCAGCGGGCCGTACTCGACCCGGTCGGGGTAGACCCGCCCCTCGGCGATCATGTCTCCGCCGTAGAGGAAGGGCCTGCTCGCCCGCAGCAGATGCTCCTTCGCGACGAGCACGCCCACCCCGAACGGCGCGAGCATCTTGTGGAAGGAGAACGACAGGTAGTCCACGTCGAGCCGGGTCACGTCGACGGCCCGGCCGGGGACGAGCTGGGCACCGTCGACGAGCAGGAGCGAGCGGGTCTCGCCGGTGGGCTGGCGGTAGCCGCTCGCGTCACAGAGCCTGCGCACGGCGGGGATCGGGTTGCGTGTGCCGAGGAAGTTCGACGCGCCGACGCAGCACACGATCTTCGTGCGCTCGTCGACGAGGGAGGCGAGGTGGGCGAGGTCCAGCTCCCCGCTCGCGGGCTCGAAGCGCGCGATCCGCAGCTCCACCCGTCGACCGAGCGCGGGCAGGATCTCCCGGCAGAGCGCGTGCCACGGCACGTAGTTGGAGTTGTGCTCCATCGCCGTGGTCACGACGTTGTCGCCGTCGCGGAACTCCGTGAGCAGCGCGTACATCACCGCGTTGTGCGCCTCGGTGGTATTGCGCACCACGACGACGTTGCGGCGGCTCGGCGCGCCGACGAACCGTGCGATGTCGTCGTAGGCGGCCTCGAAGCGGTGGGTCGTGCGCTGGGAGGCGCTCGACTGGCCACGGTGGACGTTCTCGTAGTCCGGCGCGAGCGCTCGGTACAGGTCGAGCAGCTCCCGCGGCGGCTGGGTGCTCGCCGCGTTGTTGGTGACGATCCGGCCGGTCGCCGGGAAGAGGAAGTGCTCGCGGATCGCCGCGACGTCCAGCCCGGTGTCCGTCATGGGTCCGCCTCCCCGCACGGTGGACCCCACCGTCGCCGTAGGCGACCCACGGCGCGATGCACAGGGCCACGCTGCTGTGTGCACGACGACACACACGCGGGCCTACGAGCGTCGCCCGCCCGCCACGGCACCGGCCAGGAGGTGGGCGTTGCCGAGCGCGTCGAGCACGCCGGGTGCGCCGTAGCGGCGGAACCACTCGAGGCCGTAGGCGTCGGCGAAGCCGTCGACGGGCACGTCGGCCTCGGCGACCTGGCTCGCGTGCGCGGTGATCGCGGCGCGCTTGGCGGCGAGCTCGGTGGCCGACCCGGCGATCGCGAGCGGGATCTCGGCGGTCATCCGGCCGAACGGGACGGCGGCGGCGCGGGCGGCGCCGTGCACGAGGTGCCGGTCGCGGGCGCTGACGTGCAGGTGTTCGCGGTCGACGGTCATCCGGTACGCGGTGGCCCCGACGAGCTCGGCGGCAGTGGCCCCGATCCGGTGGGTCGCGCGGTGATCCGGGTGGCCGTAGATGCCCTGCTCGTCGTCGTGGACGAGCGTCGCGGCGCCCTCGTCGTCGGCGATCTCCGCGACCGTGGCGGCGATGCGCATCGGGTCGGCCACGGCGAGGGCGCGGGAGTGGGCGCCGCTGGACCATCCCGGAAGGCCGGAGTCGCGCCTTCCCAGGAGAGCCAGGCGCGACACCCCCAGCAGCGCGGCGGCCGCCTCCAGCTCGGCGATCCGCCGCTCGGGGATGGTCTCGCCGACGCGCAGCGGCACCCGGGAGGACCCGAGCTCCCCCGCCGTCGCGACGACGAGGACGGTGCGCGCTCCCGCATCGGCGAGGCGCCGCAAGGTGATGCCGCTGAAGATCGCCTCGTCGTCGGGGTGGGCATGCAGGACGAGAACGGTGTGGCCGCGCAGATCAGGGAGGGCGAACAACGGGTTTCCCGGGAGGTGAGCGCCGCGGGGCGGCAGACGGACAGGCCGGAGGTCAGCTGCGACAGCAGCGACAACACTCCGGACAGCTCGCCCACATGCTCACGGCGCAGATGGTCGCACACCGCCCCGCGCCCGCGACACCCGCCACTGCGTCACATTTCGTCAGTCGTCCTCTTTGACCGAGACGTCGGCGACCGGCTGCTCACCCGCACAGGTCATCCGGGCCTTGACCTCGAGCAGCTCGGACTGGAACTCGACCTTCAGGCCGTCCTCGTCCGACTTGTCCGTCTCCTGGAAACCCTGTGCCGGGCTGGCCGCCAGCAACCGCGGGATGCCGCCCGAGCAGAAGGCGACGACAGTGCCTCCGGGCCCGATCGCCAAGACGTGTCCCGGAGGGATGTCGACCGATGGGGCGGCGGTGGTGGGCGACCCGGGGTCGGGCGCCTGTGCCGCCGCCAGTCGGGCGTCGACCTCGGGGGGAGTCAGCGGCGCGGGACCAGGGGTGACCATGCCGTTCCCGATCGCCCCGACAGCCGTCAGCCCGACGAGTGTGGCGCCGGTCACCGCGACCGCCCACAGCGCGAACAGCGTCACAGCCCGCAGGACGCGCGCACGCGGAATCCGCATCCGCCCAGCATGCCGCCCGCGTCGGCTAACCAGGTACTAAGACCGTCCTATCTTTGCGACTTCGGCGCGCCGCTCTGCCTCACTCGGGTGAAGCCGCGACCCTCGAACCGAGGACAACCCCGACCCGGTGTCCTACGGTAGCGACGTGGCCCAGGTGCTGGTCGTCGAGGATGACGCGGCGATCCGCGGGGCGATCCTGCGCGGGCTCACCGAGCACGGCCACGCGGTGATCTCCGCCCCCACGGCGATGAGCGGCCTGGAGCTCGCGGTCGGCAGCCAGCCGGACATCGTGGTGCTCGACCTCGGCCTTCCTGACGTCGACGGCACGACCATGTTGAAGATGCTGCGCGGCGCGAGCCGGGTGCCGGTGCTCGTGGCGACCGCACGCGACGACGAGGCCGAGATCGTGCTCGTGCTCAACGCGGGCGCTGACGACTACCTCGTCAAGCCGTTCAGCGCCGCGCAGCTCGACGCGCGCATCCGCGCGGTCCTGCGCCGTGGGGCCGAGCACAACTCCGACCCGACCGTGACCGTCGGCGGGCTGCGGATCGATCCGCGGTCGCGGCTGGCCAGCCTCGACGGGGCGGAGCTGGATCTCACCCCTCGCGAGTTCGCGCTTCTGCACTACCTGGCCGCCAGGGCGGGTGAGGTGATCAGCAGGAGGGAGCTGCTCGCCGAGGTGTGGCAGCTGCCCTACGGCGGCGGGGACAAGACCGTCGACGTCCACCTGTCCTGGTTGCGACGCAAGCTGGGCGAGACCGCGCAGAACCCCCGCTATCTGCAGTCGGTGCGAGGGGTCGGGGTCCGCGTCGCGGCACCGAAGGACTGAGGGCCGTGCGCGTACGTGTCCTGCTGCTCGTGGGTGCGACCACGTCGCTGGTCCTCCTGGCGTTCCTCGTGCCGCTGGCGCTGCTGCTGCGCACAGTGGCGGCCGACCAGGCCATCCAGACCGCGATGGCGACGCTGCAGGCCGCCAACTCCGTGGCCGCGACGACCAACCGGGCGGCGCTGGAGCTCAGCACCGTGCAGCTCGACACGACCTCGCCGTACGACATCACCCTCTTCCTGGCCGACGGCTCCCACTACGGCACCGCGACCGCGGCGACGCCGCTGGTGGAGCTCGGCCTTCGGGGCGCGAGCGCCTCCGCCGACGTCCCGGGCGGTCGGGAGATCGTCTCGGCGGTCCGGGATCCCGCGGGCCGGTGGGCCGCGATCAGGGCCTTCGTGCCCGACGCCGAGCTGACCCGCGGGGTGGCCCGCTCCTGGCTGCTGCTCGCGGCGTTGGGGGCCACGCTGCTCCTCATCAGCCTCGCGGTCGCGGACCGGCTGGCCCGGTCGCTTGTCCGCTCGAGCATCGCGCTGGCGTCGGTCTCGCACCGCCTCGCGCGCGGCGAGCTCGACGCCCGCGCCGACCGGTCCGCCCCGGGTGAGCTCGGTGTGGTGGCAGGCGGGCTGAACCGGCTCGCCGCGCGGATCGCCGAGCTCATCCGCGAGGAGCGGGAGACCGTCGCCGATCTCGCGCACCGGGTGCGCACACCGCTGACCGCCCTCCGACTGGACGCCGAGGCGTTGCCCGACGCCGACGACGCCGCCCGGATCGGCGCGGGGGTCGATGCGGTGCAGCAGGCCGTGACCGGCGCCATCGAACAGGCCCGCCGACGCGGCGGCGGGTCGGATCGCGAGCTCGGTGCCGATGCGGCCGCCGTCGTCGCCGAGCGCGTCGCGTTCTGGTCGGTCCTGGCCGAGGACACCGAGCGGTATGTCGTGACCGAGCTGGCCACGGGGCCCCTGCCGGTGGCGCTGCCGACGAGCGACCTCGAAGCCACCGTCGACGCCCTGCTCGGGAACGTGTTCGCGCACACCCCGGACGGCACGGCGTTCGCGGTGCGCCTGGTCGCGCGCGCCGACGGGGGCGCCTCGTTGACCGTCGCCGACGACGGACCGGGCCTGCCCGTCGGCGCACCGGCCCCACGGCGGGGAATCAGCGGGACAGGCTCGACGGGGCTCGGGCTCGACATCGCCCGGCGCAGCGCCGAACGCGCGGGGGGCTCGCTGCGCCTGGAGTCCACGGGCGCCCGCGGGCTGCAGATCGTCGTCGAGCTCGGCCCCGCCGCCGCGGCGCGCCCGCGGTAGGCCGCGTGGATCACAGCTCGTCGTGCAGCACCCGGCCGTCCTGGACGGTGCGCAGGCAGCGCGGTTCCGCGCTCCGGTCCCACACCGCATAGGACGCGGGCGCGCCCGGCACGAGGCGGCCCGCGAGCGGCGACCGATCGCCCGCGGCGTGGTGTCCGCCGGTCGTGTGGGCGGCGAGGGCGATCGGTTGCGCCACCCCCGATCCGGCGCTCCGGTGCCCGACGGCCGCGCGCACGGCCGTCCACGGCCCGAGCGGGGTCACCGGCGCGTCGGAGCCGAAGGCGAGCGGCACACCCGCGGCGTGCAGAGCGGCGTACGGGTTCATCGCCCGCGCCCGTTCGGCGCCGAGGCGCCGCACGTACATCCCGTCGGCGCCGCCCCACCAGGCGTCGAAGACGGGCTGCACGCTGGCGACCACGCCCAGGTCGGCGAGGACCGCCATCTGGCGCGGGTCGACCATCTCGAGGTGCTCGACGCGGTGTGCCCGCGCCCGTACCTTCGCCGGGGTGGTCCGCTCGGCCGCCAGGGTCAGTCCGTCGACGAGCGCGTCGGCGGCCGCGTCGCCGATGACGTGGAACCCGGCCTGCACCCCGGCGAGCGTGCACGCCGCGACGTGCGCGCCGATCTCGGCCGCGTCGAGGTAGCGGTGCCCGCGACAGCCCGGCGCGTCGGCGTACGGCAGGCGCAGGGCTGCGGTGCGGGAGCCAAGCGAGCCGTCGACGAAGAGGTCGCCCGCGAGGCCGTGGGCCCCGGTCGCGGCCAGCAGCTCACGGGCCTCGTCGGCGCTGGTCACGGCTTCGCCCCAGTAGGGAACGACGCGCGGGGCTGTTGGGTCGCCGTGCGCGCGGGCGACGAGCGCCGTCAGGTCCGCGACCGAGGAGATGTCGGGGCCCGCGCACTCGTGGACGGCGCCGATGCCCGCCTTCGCGGCGGCGCGCAGGAAGGCGTGCTGGGCGGCGGCGCGGGTGTCGGGGTCGACGGCGGCCAGCGCGGCCCGGCGCACGTGATGGTGGGCATCGGCGGACAGCGGGCCGTCCGACCAGCCTGCGGCGGCGACGGCATGCGGGGCCCGGGCCACCAGCGCTGACGACACGAGCGCGGAGTGGACGTCGACCCGGCTGAGGTAGAGGGGCGCGCCGCCTGCGGCGCGGTCGAGCGCGTCCCGGCCGGGCACGCGGGCCCACGCGAGCTCCTGCCAGCCGTGACCCCAGATCAGCGCACCGGGACGGGCGGTCGCCCGTGCGGCGACGGCGTCCAGCAGCGCCTCCCCCGAGGGGCACCCGGCGAGGTCGAGGCCGTCGACGAGCAGGCCTGCGGCGGTGGCGTGGACGTGCGCGTCCACGAACGCCGGGGTGATGACCAGGCCGTCGAGCGGGCCGGGCCCCGGCGCCCGCCCGAGCGCCGCGACCCGGCCGCCGCGGATCCGCAGCTGTGCCGGGACGGCGGGGGCGTCAGGATCGAGCACCCACGCGCCGGTCAGAACGGTGTCTACCGGATCAGAGTCAGCTCCGCCCATATCGACGTTCGCTCCGCAAGCTCCGCTCAGTACGGCGCCTTGGGGATGAGCACCCACAGCACGAGGTAGATCACGAACTGGGGGCCGGGCAGCAGGCAGGAGAGCAGGAACAGCAGGCGCACGACGTTGGCGTTCCAGCCGAACCGTTGAGCCAGCCCCGCACACACGCCCGCGATCACCCGCCCCTGCTGCGGCCGGGTCAGGGTTGTGGTTGCCACGTCGTCCAACTCCTTCATCTCGGCGGCGGATCTCGTCGCACACGACCAGTCTGCGCGCTCGCGCCGACCGGTCACTCCGGGAAACGCCCCGAAATCACCCTGAGGTTCCCCTGGTGGGTGACGGGGTGGCGGGGCGTAGGGCACGCGCTGCGCCGTCCAGGGGGATGCGGTGACGGTCATGGTCATGGGCGGCCCGCGTCCCTACGGTGCTCTGCGTGATCCGGTCCCGCGTCGCCCTCGTCGCGCTCCTGGCCGTCGTGCTCGCCGTGGGAGCCGCCGTGACCGCGGGGAACGCGGCCGCCGCGCCCGCACGGTCCGACGCGGTGGTGGTCCTCGGCGACAGCGCGGCGTCCGGTGAAGGTGCGGGCGACTACGCGCCCGGGACCCGCGGCGAGGGCGGCGACTGGTGCCACCGCTCGCCGCACGCCTACATCTACGCCGCCCGCCTCGCGCCCGTCGCGATCGACCTCGCGTGCTCGGGCGCGGGCGCGGCCGACGTCGCGGTCGGCGGCAGCCACTACGGCGAGACCGCGCAGTCCACCCAGCTCGCGGGCGTGGCCCGGCGCTACCGCGTGACCACCGTGGTGGTGCAGGTCGGGGCGAATGACGCCGCGGCGCTTGTCGACACCGGGATCGCGTGCATCCGGGCGTTCCTCGACGTCCTCGTGCCCCCGTGCCGTCAGACATTGGGCCCGCTCGTGCCGCGGCGGATGGCGGCCACCGCCGCGGCGGTCGAGAAGGCGGTCGGCGACGTCCGCGCGGCGATGCGCGCCGCCGGGTACGCCGACGCGGGCTGGCGGCTCGTGCTGGCCTCCTACGCGGCACCGATCACCGAGCGGATGGTCCCGCTGCAGGCGCTGCACGGCTGCCCCTACAGCAAGCCCGACGCCCAGTGGGGACGCACCGTGCTGTTCCCCGCCCTCTCCGACACGCTGCGCGGGGTGGCGGCCCGCACGGGCGCCGCGTTCCTTGACCTCGACCGCGCGACCGAGGGCCGCGAGGCCTGCGCCCACGAGAACGCCGCGCAGGACTGGCAGCGCCGCGTCACCGTCGACCCGCACGCGCTGGCGTTCGGAGGGCTGGACGCCGCAGGCTTCCACATCGCCCAGGAGTCGTTCCACCCGACGGCGGCCGCCCACGCGGCGATCGGCCAATGTCTGGCCGCGTTCGTCCGCTCCGGGGCCGCGACGGGCGCCTGCGTGCCGGGAGCGGGCGCGACGCTGACGCTGCGGCCGAGCCGGGTATAGCTCTCCAATGCCGCAGTCCAGGACGACCTCAGTCCAGGACGACCAGGTCCCGCGGGCGCTTGTTGAGCCGCTCCACGCCGTGCGCGGTGACCACGACGATGTCCTCGATGCGCGCGCCCCACTCGCCGTCCAGGTACACGCCGGGCTCCACGGAGAAGGCCATGCCCGGCTCCAGCGGGCGGGCGGAGCCGCCGACGATGTAGGGCTCCTCGTGGACGTCGAGCCCGATCCCGTGGCCGGTGCGGTGGATGAAGCGCTCCCCCAGCCCGGCCTCGGTGATCGGCCCGCGGGCGGCGGCGTCCACCTGCTCGGCGGTGACGCCGGGCCGCACGCTCGCCACGGCGCGCTCCTGGGCGTCCTGCAGCACCGTGTACGCCTCCAGCACCGACGCCGAGGGCGCGCGGCCGACGGCGTAGGTGCGCGTCGAGTCGGAGTTGTAGCCGCTCGGCAGCGGGCCGCCGATGTCGATGACGACGACGTCGCCGCTCTCGATCACGCGGTCGGACACGTCGTGGTGCGGGCTGGCCCCGTTGGGCCCGGAGCCCACGATGACGAAGGCGGCCGCCGTGTGCCCCTCCTCGACGATCGCGGCGGCGATGTCCGCCCCGACCTGCGCCTCGGTGCGCCCCGCCTTGAGGAACTCGCCCATCCGGGCGTGCACGCGGTCGATCGCCGTGCCCGCGGCCCGCAGCTCGGCCACCTCGGCGGCGTCCTTGCGCATCCGCAGCTCGCGCAGCACCGGTCCGGCCAGGGTCTGCGCGACGTCGGGCAAGGCGTCGCGGATGCCGAAGACGTGCGCCGCGGGCATCGTGTCCGCGACGGCGATCCGCGTCGGGCCCCCGGCGAGGTCACTGACCAGGAGGTAGGGGTCCTCGCCGTCCTGCCATGTGACGACCTCGACGCCGAACTCCTCCAGGCCGAGGTGCACGAGCCCCGGCGCCTCCAGCCGCGGGACGACGACCGCGGGCGGGGCGCGGTGGCCTGCCGCGGGCAGCACGAGGCAGGTCAGCCGCTCGTGCGAGGAGCCCTCGGCACCGATGAGGTAGCGCAGGTCGCTGCCGGGCGTGACGAGCAGCAGCTGGACGCCGAGGTCGGCGGCGACCTCCCCGGCCCGGCGGATGCGGTCGGCGTGGAGGTCGGGATGGCGCCCGAGTGTCATGGGGAAAGCCTATTCGGGCAAGCTCGTCTCCGTGACCGCACCTGCTCCGCTGATGCTGCTGGACTCCGCGAGCATGTATTTCCGCGCCTTCTACGGCGTGCCGGAGTCGATCACCGCGCCGGACGGCACGCCCGTGAACGCCGTCCGGGGGTTCACCGACATGATCGCCCGGCTGGTCACGGAACGGCGGCCCGGACGCCTGGTGGCCTGCCTCGACCTGGACTGGCGACCGGCGTTCCGGGTCACGGCGCTGCCCTCCTACAAGGCGCACCGCGTGCCCGGCGAGCCGCCGACCGCTCCGGTCGGCGTTCCGGAGGAGGTGCCCGACACCCTCGCTCCCCAGGTACCGATCATCCTGGACGTGCTCGCGGCCGCCGGGATCGCCACCGGCGGGGCGGAGGGCTACGAGGCCGACGACGTCATCGGCACGCTGGCGGCCACCGAGCGCACCGACCCCGTGCTCGCCGTGTCAGGCGACCGCGACCTCATGCAGATCGTGCGCGACGAGCCGGTGCCCGTGCGGCTGCTCTACGTGGGGCGAGGGCTCGCCAAGGCCGAGCACCTCGGGCCTGCGGAGGTCGCCGAGAAGTACGGGGTGCCGCGGAAGCGGGCGGGCGAGGCCTACGCCGAGATGGCGATGCTGCGCGGCGACCCCTCCGACGGCCTGCCCGGCGTGCCCGGGGTCGGCGCCAAGACCGCCGCCACCCTCGTGGGCCGCTTCGGCTCCTGGCTGGAGCTGTGCGAGGCCGTGCTGGACCGCTCGGACACCCGGCTCGCTCCGCCGGTGCGGGCCAAGCTGGCCGCCGCGGCGCCCTACCTGGCAGTCGTGGAGCCGGTGGTGCGGGTGGCGGTGGACGCGCCGGTGCGCCTCGACCGTCCCGACACGCTCCCGTCGGCGCCCGCCGACCCCCAGCGCCTCGCGGAGCTCGCCGAGCGCTGGGGCCTCGCCGGTTCCGTCGACCGCCTCGTCAAGGCGCTGGCCGGGACGTGAGCGGGCCGCGGGACGGTCAGAACATCGTGCCGCACCACGGCAGGGTCGTCGTGGCGAACGCGGCGTCGGCCCGGTCGAGCGCTTCCGGGTCGTGCACGGTCCACCAGCCGGTGGCGGCCAGCTCGGCGGGACGGCGGTCGCCGAGGTAGGCCATCGCAAGGGCCGCGACGTCGCACTCCAGCTCCGGTGTCACCGGGCCCCCGAGCGGCTCGACGCGCTCCGCGGTGCCGCCCGCGATGCGGTACACACCCGCGTTCCCCTCCAGGAACGGGTCGTGCACGCCCAGGAGCACCGGGCCCGCGTCGACGAAGCTCCGCGCCGCCAGGGCGGCCGGGACGTCGACGAGGCGCAGCCACAGCTCGTCGTCGATGCCGGTGACGGTGACGTCCCGCGGATCGTGGAGCAGCAGGTCGAGCGGCTCGTCGAGCGGACGCCCCCATGCGGTGATCTCGCCGATG
>CAVYOT010000027.1:0-478719 GCA_963770115.1 uncultured Actinomycetota bacterium | reverse complement strand
TACATATCGCGATGGCGGTCGGCTCCCGCGCCTGCCCACTGCCGGAGGACCTGGCGAGGGCGATGTACGAGGGCACCGCCCCGGCGGCGGAGCAGTGGCGCTCGATCGGGGTGTTCCGCACGCCGTTGCCGTTGCCGGACGGGCACGTGTCGTGGCGCGACCAGTTCCTGCTCATGGCCGGTCGCGACCCGCACCCGTTCCTCGGTCATTGATCACGGCGAACGGTTGGCAGACCGTAGCGATCATCACGCCGCGCTCGCCGAACGGTCAGCTCCGGCTGGCGGAAGCGGAGGGATTTGAACCCCCGGACCCTCTGCGGGTCTCTCGCTTTCAAGGCGAGTGCATTCGGCCGCTCTGCCACGCTTCCCTCACGATCAGCGTAGTCAGGTCCCGTCGACCCGCGGCCGCCGGTGTGGTGGGATCACGCCGACGCGCGCCGGGGGAGGCCACGATGCGGTTCGACGAGAAGGCCCAGCTCGACACGTCCACTATCGACGACCTACGTGGCGGGGGCGGGGGCGGCGGCGGGCTCGGCGGGCGGGTCGCGATCGGCGGTGGCGGCCTGGGGATCGTCGGGCTGATCCTCTTCTTCCTGCTCTCCCAGTTCGGCGGGGGCACCGGGGGCGGCCTGGCCATCCCCAGCGGGCTGGAGGGCGTGCAGAGCGGCCAGACGGCCGACACCTCGACGGCCGCGTCCGCCTGCCAGACGGGCGCGCAGGCGAATACGGAGCTCGACTGCGAGGTCGTCGCCGTCGTCAACTCCCTCGACAACTACTGGAGCGACACGTTCGCCCGCTCCGGCCAGCGCTACACCCCGCCGCGCACGGTCTTCTTCAACGGCAGCGTCAACACCGGCTGCGGCGGCGCCACCTCCGACACCGGGCCGTTCTACTGCCCCGCCGACAAGCGCGTGTACATCGACCTGTCCTTCTACCAGGAGCTCCAGACGCGCTTCGGCGCGCAAGGCGGCAACCTCGCGCGCGCTTACGTCATCGCGCACGAATACGGCCACCACGTGCAGGACCTGCTCGGCACGACCAGCCGCGTGCAGGGCGGCGACACCGGCCCCACCTCCAGCTCGGTGCGCCTGGAGCTGCAGGCCGACTGCTACGCGGGCGTGTGGACCAACCACGCCGCCACCGTGCCGACGTCCTCGGGCCAGCCGCTGATCCAGGACATCACCCCGGCCGACATCGCGAGCGTGCTCGACACCGCGTCGCGCATCGGCGACGACTACATCCAGAAGAACCTCGGCAGCGGGCGCGTCAACTCCGCCTCCTTCACCCACGGCACGTCCGCGCAGCGCGAGAAGTGGTTCACCACCGGCAACCAGACCGGCGACCCTTCCCGCTGCGACACGTTCGCCCGCGGCGTCAACCTGGGCTGATCCCGCCGAGCAGGGCGCGGCACCGCTCGTCGTAGCCCGTGACCTCCAACCTCCACGCCGGACGGACGAGCGTCTCGGGCGTGACGACGAGCCGGACGTGCTCCACCGGCTTGCCGCGGCGGGCGATGGTCTCGTTGCCGTCGCGCCGGTAGCCCAGCCGTCGGGAGACGCCGTGCGACCGGGCGTTGTCCGCGAACGCCGACGACCGCGCGGTCAGCGCGCCGAGGTGGTCGAACGCGAACAGCGCGGCGGCCGCGCGCATCTCCGTGCCGATCCCCTGGCCCTGGTGGCGCAGCCCGATCCAGGAGCCGCTGTCGACCTCGCGGGTGACCGCGAAGTCGCGCGCGCCCAGCCGCTGCGTGCCGATGACCCGGCCGTCGAGCCGGATCAGGAAGTGGACCGACCACCGTTCGGGAGCGAGCGCGGCCCGCTCCGACCAGAAGAACTGCAGCATGCCCCGGCCCATGTAGCGGCGGTCGTCGTCGGTCCACGGCACCCCGAAGGGCATCTCCTCCGGCGGGTGCACCCCGCGGTAGGCCTCGGCGACGAGCTCGGCGAGCCCGGCGTCGTCGTCGGGACGAAGCTCGAGCCGAGGGGTGCGCAGGACGAGGTGCCGCAGCGGCCAGTGCTCCACGCGCGGAAGCCTGCCGCAGGTGCGGCACCCCGCGCACCCGCGTTTGCGGCGGCCCTCGGTCGCCTCGCCGCCGCGGACGGCCTAGCGTCGGGACATGCACGCGATCACGCTCGAACGGCCCGGCGGGCCGGAGATGCTGCGCTGGAGCGACGCGCCCGACCCGGTCCCGGGCCAGGGCGAGGTGCTCGTCGAGGTCGTGGCGGCGGCGTCAACCGCGCGGACATCATGCAGCGCCAGGGCTTCTACCCGCCGCCGCCGGGCGCGTCGGAGATCATCGGGCTGGAGTGCTCCGGGCACGTCGCGGCGCTCGGCGAGGGCGTGACCGGGTGGCAGGTCGGCGACGCCGTCTGCGCGCTGCTCGCGGGCGGCGGGTACGCCGAGCGGGTGGTGGTGCCCGCGGTGCAGCTCCTGCCGGTGCCGGACGGCGTCGACCTCGTCACGGCGGCGGGGCTCCCCGAGGTGGCCTGCACCGTCTGGTCGAACGTCGTGATGACCGGGCGCTGACGGCGGGCGAGACGTTCCTCGTGCACGGCGGCTCCAGCGGCATCGGCACGCACGCGATCCAGGTGGCGAAGGCGCTCGGCGCGCGCGTCGCGGCCACCGCAGGCGCGTCGGACCGGCTGGAGCGCTGCCGCGAGCTGGGCGCCGACATCGCCATCGACTACCACGACGACGTCCCCGCCGCGCTCAGGAAGGCCACCGACGGCCACGGCGCCGACGTCATCCTCGACAACATGGGCGCCAAGGGCCTCGCGGCCAACGTCGACGCGCTGGCTCTCGACGGCCGTCTGGTGATCATCGGCATGCAGGGCGGGGCGAAGGCCGAACTGGACATCGGGAAGCTGCTGATGAAGCGGGGCAGCGTGATCGCGACGAGCCTGCGCGGGCGGCCGGTGGAGGGGAAAGGTGCCATCGTCGCCGCGGTGCGGGAGCACGTGTGGCCGATGATCGCCGACGGGCGGGTGCGACCGGTCGTGCACGCGGTGCTGCCGATGCCCGACGCGGCCGCCGCGCATGAGCTGTTCGACGCGGGCGGCGTCGTCGGCAAGGTCCTCCTGGCCACGCCCGGCCACTGAACACCGCGCTCGCTCGCTACGGTGGCGGGAGGAATATGGAGGAGAGCGACATGAGTCCTGAGCCGACGGAGAACGGCGAGCAGCAGGTGATGGTCGTCGGGCCCGATGGGCGCCCGGTGGGCATGGCCAGGGTGCCGCAGTCCGACGACGATGACGACGACGGCCAGGGCGTCAGCGGCATGGTCGAGCAGCCCGCCAAGGTCATGCGGATCGGCACGATGATCAAGCAGCTGCTCGAGGAGGTGCGGGCGGCGCCGCTGGACGAGGCCTCGCGCGCCCGGCTCAAGGAGATCCACGAGAACTCCATCAAGGAGCTCGAGGACGGGCTCGCGCCGGAGCTGCGCGAGGAGCTGCACCGGCTCACGCTGCCGTTCACCGAGGACGCCATCCCGTCCGACGCCGAGCTGCGGATCGCGCAGGCCCAGCTCGTCGGCTGGCTGGAGGGGCTCTTCCACGGCATCCAGACGGCGCTGTTCGCCCAGCAGATGGCCGCGCGGGCCCAGCTGGAGCAGATGCGCCGCGGCCTGCCACCGGGCGCGGGCGGCCAGCAGCCCGACGGCGGCCTGGGCCGGGGCACGGGTCAGTACCTGTAGGCCCTCCCCCGGCCGGGTCTCCCGTCCCGTGGGTACCCTCGCTCCGTGGCCCAGGCGATGACAACCGGTGACGCCGCCGTCGCGCCGCCCCCCGTCGCCGCAGAGCCGGGGCCGCGGAGCTGGCGGCGCGCGTTCGACGACCTGCACAGCGGGTGGCGCCAGCGCCCGCTGTGGGGCTACCTGGGCTGGCAGGACATCAAGCAGCGCTACCGCCGCTCGGTGCTCGGTCCGTTGTGGATCAGCATCACGATGGGCGTCATCGCCACCGCCATGGGCATCCTGTACGGAGCGTTGTTCCACGAGCCGATCCGGACGTTCCTGCCCTACGTCGCCACCGGCCTGCTGATCTGGAACTTCATCAACGGCTGCATCCTCGAAGGCAGCGAGGTCTTCATCGCCAACGAGGGCCTCATCCGCTTCCTGCCCGCGCCGCTGACGCTGCACGTCTACCGGCTCGTGTGGCGGCAGACGTTGTTCTTCGCCCACAACCTGGTCATCTGGGCGCTGCTGATGATCATCTTCCAGCAGCCGGTGCACTGGTCGTCGCTGCTCGCGATCCCGGCGTTCGTCGTGCTGGCGCTCAACGGCGCGTGGATAGCCGTGCTCACGGGCATCGTCGCCACCCGTTTCCGCGACATCCCGCCGATCATCGTGAGCCTGACCCAGCTGCTGTTCTTCATGACCCCGATCGTGTGGTCCTACGAGCGGCTTGCCAGTAACCCCCTCGCCGCCTACGTCGAACTGAACCCCGTGATGCACTTCGTCGAGATCCTGCGCGAGCCGCTGCTCGGGCAGGAGATCGTGGCGCGCCACTGGATCGTGGCCGGCGGGATCACCGTCGTCGGCTGCCTCGCCGCGCTGGTGTGCCTGCGCAACTACCGCGCCCGCGTGGCGTACTGGGTATAGGGGCGGCGGGCGGGTTATGAGCAGGGTGGCCATTGACATCGAGGGCGCCGCCGTCGACTTCCCGATCTTCGACGCCAAGACGCGCTCGCTCAAGAAGGCCGTTCTCGGCCGCGCGGGCGGGCGGATCGGCACCGACTCGAAGGTGCCGATCATCGAGGCGCTGCGCGACATCACGGTGGCCCTGCGCCAGAGCGACCGCGTGGCGCTCGTCGGGCACAACGGAGCGGGCAAGTCCACCCTGCTGCGCCTGATGGCGGGCATCTACGAGCCGACGCGGGGGCGCGCGCGGGTGCTGGGCAAGGTCGCACCGGTGTTCGACCTGGCTGTCGGCATGGACCCGGAGATCTCCGGCCTGGAGAACATCCTCATCCGCGGCCTGTTCCTGGGCATGACGCGCAAGCAGATGGAGGCCCGGGTCGACGACATCGCCGCGTTCACCGAGCTCGGGGACTACCTCTCGATGCCCCTGCGCACCTACTCCACCGGGATGCGGGTGCGCCTCGCGCTGGGGGTCGTCACGAGCATCGACCCGGAGATTCTGCTGCTCGACGAGGGCATCGGCGCGGTCGACGCGGAGTTCCTCGCCAAGGCCCGCAAGCGGCTCAACGAGCTCGTGGAGCGCTCCGGGATCCTGGTCTTCGCCAGCCACTCGGACGAGTTCCTCGCGGATCTGTGCGACACCGCGATCTGGATGGACAAGGGCCGGATCCGCGAGCAAGGACCGTTGCGCGACGTGCTGCGCCACTACAAGGGCCGGGACGTCCTGGCTGAGCTCGAGTCCCGGTGACCCAGTCCTCCCGTGACCACGGCGCGGATGCTGCCGAGTCCAGTGGACCGCTGGCGCCCGGGTCGGTCGTAGCGGTCGTCGTCACGCGGCATCGCACTGGCCCGCTCGTCGACGCCCTGGACGCGGTGGCGAAGCAGACCCACCCGATCGCGCACCTCGTCGTCGTCGACAACGGGCCGGACCGGCCTGCGCGCGAGGTCGTCGAGGCCTGCGGGGCCCCGGCCACCTGGCTGCCGTCGTGGCGCAACCTCGGCGGGGCGGGCGGGTTCGCGCTCGGCATGCTGCACGCGCTGGCGCTGGGGGCCACCTGGGTGTGGCTCGCCGACGACGACGGGCGCGCGGCCGACGAGAACGTCCTCGCCACCCTGGTCGAGCTCGCCGACCGCCGCGGTCTCGCGGCCATCTCCCCCACCGTGGCGGACGCGCACGAGCCCGACCGGCTCGCGTTCCCGGTGCGGCGGGGGCTGACCTGGCACCGGTCGCGCGCGGCCCTGGCCGCCGACGTCGGGCACGGCGCCGACCACGAGCTGCTGCCGGGCATCGCCGCCCTGTTCAACGGGGCGCTGTTCCGGGCGTCCACGCTGGACGTGATCGGCGTGCCGGACCTGCGGCTGTTCATCCGCGGCGACGAGGTGGAGATGCACCGGCGCCTGGTGCGCTCGGGGCTGCCGTTCGGCACGGCGCTGCGGGCGGTGTACCTGCACCCCGCGGCCGAGGACGAGGACAAGCCGATGCTCGGCGGGCGGCTGCACGCCCGCGACCCCGACGACCCGGTGAAGCGCTACTACACCTTCCGCAACCGCGGCTTCCTGACGACGCAGCCGGGGATGCGGCGCGTGGGTCTCGCGGAGGTGCCCCGGTTCGCGTGGTACTTCCTCGTCACGAAGCGCAGCCCACGGGAGTTCGCGCGGTGGATGCGGCTGGTGCGCCAGGGGCGGCTGGAGCGGTTCCACCGGGCCTGAGGGTGACGGGGCCGACCTGCCTCTGACCGCCGCCGCGCATGATCACCAGCTCGGCGCAGGTCGGTCGGATCTGGCTGCGTTCCGCACCCAACCGGTGATCACCGCTCGCGGAAGACGACCGTGCGCAACATGACGAAGTTGATGACCGTGGCGACGCCTTGCGCGATCACCCACGCCACGCTCACCCGCAGCGGCATCGGCGGCAGGACGGCGAGCATCAGCGCGTTCGTGCCGACGTTGATCGCGAACGTGGTGGCGTAGAGCACCGCGAAGGCCGCGACCCGGCTCCGCCCGCCCGCGGCCTGGAACGTGAAGCGACGGTTGAGCAGGTACGCCGTGGTGGTGCCGCAGATGAAGCTGATCGCCTTGGCCGCGCTGGGGAAGAGGCCGAGTGCCAGCAGGCCGTGGTAGATGCCGAAGTCGACCAGCGCCGACAGCGCCCCGATCACCACGAACCGGGTCAGCTGGGCGGCGAGGCCCAACCGGGCGGCCGGAGCGGTGGTCACGGCTGCAGGGTAGCGGGCGGCGCCACACCGGCGACGCCGTGTCGGGTGCGGCAGCGCGGTTTCGGGGCGGCAGCGCCGCTGTGGGGCGCGGCGCGGGCGTCGGGGACGCCGCACCGGCAGCGCGGTGTCGACACGGGCGTCCGGACGCTTATGCGGCCACCACCGCGCTTGTGCGGCCACCACCCCACCGGTGCGGGCACCCCGGCGATGCGGGCACCCCGGCGCTCGCGCGCCCGGTCGATGCGGGCACCCCGGCGCTCGCGCGGCCCCGCCGCTCGCGCGCCCGGTCAGAAGAAGTAGCGGCCGAGGCGGAAGCGGCGGCGCACCCGCACCGAGCCCATCGCCGTCCGTCCGTGCACGACGAAGTGCGGGCGTCCGGGCTGCGGCACCGACGGCACGGTGCTGCGCACCGACCCCATGCCCGCGACGAGGTCGTCGATGTTCGCGGTGGCGTCGTCGGGCACCAGCAGCCTCGCCGACCCCGCGCCCAGCTCCAGCTCCACCTCGACAACCGGATGCGGGTTCTCGGCGTCGCAGAAGTCGAGGACCACCGAACCCATGCCGCTCAGCACCCGGATGCGGGCGGGCACCCGCCACGCGCCCGTGCGCTTGATCGCCGACATCCCGGCCTTCAGGACCAGCGGCGGCCCGGCTGGTGTGAGGACCGGGGCCGGGCCGTGCGACGGCAGGTCGGCCAGGGGCGGCCGCAGATCGGCCTCGTAGCGGGCGGCGTAGACGACGGAGAGGCGCTCGTCCAGCTCCGACGCGGTGATCCGACCTTCGGTGAACGCCCTCTGCAGGTGCTGCGCCGCGATCTCGCGGTCGGCGTCGGAGATCCGGAGACCCCGCGGGTCCGGCGGCTGGACGGTCACCGCCCCGAGGATAGTGTCGGTACCCCCGAGTAGCCTCGCCCGCGATGTCCGATACACAGCTGCTGCACGGGTGGGGCCGCACGTCCCCCTCGGTCGCGCGGGTGGTCACGCCCCGCTCGGTGGAGGACGTGGTCGCCGCGGTCGCAGGCGCGGGCCCGCGCGGGATCATCGCGCGCGGGCTCGGGCGCTCCTACGGCGATCCGGCGCAGAACGCGGGCGGCACCGTCCTCGCGATGACCGGCCTCGGGGAGATCCACGCGATCGACGCGGCGAGCGGGCTCGTCGATGTCGATGCGGGCGTGAGCCTCGACACGTTGATGCGCGCCGCGCTGCCCCACGGCCTGTGGCTGCCGGTGCTGCCGGGCACCCGTCAGGTCACGGTCGGCGGGGCCATCGGCGCGGACATCCACGGCAAGGCCCACCACGTCGTCGGCAGCTTCGGCAGCCACGTCCGGGCGATGACCCTGGTCACGGCCGATGGCGCGGTCCAGGAGCTCACGCCCGATGACGAGCTGTTCTGGGTCACGGTCGCGGGCATGGGGCTCACCGGGGTGGTCGTGCGCGCGACACTCCAGCTGCACCACGTCGAAACGGCCTACTTCCGGGTCGACACCGAACAGATCGACAACCTCGACGACCTCATGGCCCGCCAGAGCACCGACGACGAGAAGTACGCTGAGTCGGTCTCCTGGTTCGACGCGGTGACGACGGGTGCGCACTTCGGGCGCGGCCTGCTCACCCGGGCCAACCACGCCACGGTGGATGAGCTGCCGGAGAAGCTCCGCGCCGATCCGTTGAAGTTCGACGCGCCGCAGCTGCTCACCGTGCCGGACGTGTTCCCGCCGGGGCTGCTCAACCGCGTCACGGGAAAGCTCTTCAGCGAGGTCTGGTACCGCAAGTCGCCCACGCGCGCGGGCGCGATCCAGAACATCACACAGTTCCTGCATCCGCTGGACATCGTCGGCGAGTGGAACCGCGGGTACGGCCCGCGGGGGTTCCTGCAGTACCAGTTCGTGGTGCCGCCCGAGCGCGGCGACGTGATCCGCACCGTGCTGGAGCGGATGACGACCGCGCGCCAGGTATCGGCGCTCAACGTGCTGAAACGGTTCGGCGAGGGCAATCGCGCGCCGCTGTCGTTCCCGATGCCCGGTTGGACGCTCTGCGTCGACATCCCCATCGGCCGCGGCCTCGGCCCGCTGTGCGACGAGCTGGACGAGCTCGTGCTCGCCGCGGGCGGGCGGCACTACCTGGCCAAGGAGTCGCGCACCACGCCTGCCGCGATCCGCCGCGGCTATCCCCGCTTCGACGAGTGGCGCAAGGTGCGCGACGCCGTCGACCCGCAGAACGTGTTCGCCTCGGACATGTCCCGACGCTTGGAGCTCACAGCGTGATCGATGCAGTCGGCAACCCGCAGAGCATCTTGCTGCTCGGCGGCACCTCGGAGATCGGCCTGGCCACGGTGGAGGCGTTCGCGTCCGACCGGCCGATGCGGGTGGTGCTCGCCGGGCGTCCCTCGGAGCGCCTGGAGGAGGCGAAGACCCGGCTGGAGGGGCGGGGCTGCGCCGTCGAGACGATCGGGTTCGACGCCACGGAGCCCGAGACGCACGCCGACGCGATCGCCAAGGCGTTCTCCGGCGGGGACGTCGATGTCGCGCTGGTGGCCTTCGGGCTGCTCGGGGACAACGAGAAGGCCTGGACGGATGTCGCCACCGCCATCGAGTTGGCGCAGGTCAACTACACCGCGGCCGTCGCCGTCGGGGTGGCGCTCGGCGGGCGGATGAGTGCGCAGGGGCACGGGTCCATCGTGGCGTTCTCGTCGGTGGCGGGTGAGCGGGCGCGGCGCTCCAACTTCGTCTACGGCTCGACGAAGGCCGGGATGGACGCGTTCTACTCGGGCCTCACGGAGGCGTTGCGCCCGGCGGGCGTGCACGTCGCGGTCGTGCGGCCGGGGTTCGTGCACACGAAGATGACCCAGGGCCTCAAGCCCGCCCCGCTGTCGACCACGCCCGAGGCCGTCGCGGCGGTGGTAGTGGACGCGGTACGCACCCGCAAGGAGCTCGTGTGGGCGCCCGCGCCGCTGCGGTTCGCGATGAGCGGGCTGCGCCACGTCCCGCGACCCCTCTTCCGCCGCCTCCCTATGTGACGGGCTGGACCACCATCGTCCCCTGGTCGCCGCGCCAGGAGGTCGCCGGAACCCCGTGGGGGTCGTTCGCGAACGCGAACCGGTACTGCGGGGTGAGCGGCGCAGGCGGGTGGAAGTTGCGGTAGTTGAGGTCGAGCAGCGTGCGCCCGAACGGCCCGGCCGCAGCGCGCTTCTGGGCCAGCACCGCGGCGAACCAGGCGCGGGACGAGAGACGGTCGTCCACGGTGCAGTCGCAGAAATAGGCCACCGTGCCCACCTCGCCGAACGACTGGACCACGGCCCCCGCCGGGGCCCGCCGCGCGAGCTGGGCGTATTCGGCCGGGGTGGCCCAGTTGCCGGACACCGTCGTGAGCGTCCACGGCCGGACGGCGAGGAAGCCCCCCGTGACGGCCACGATCGTCGCCGACGCCCCGACCAGCACGACCCGCAGCGACGGGCGCGGCGCCGCCACCGCGCCCAGCATCGTCAGCGCGCCGATGGCCGGGCCGTAGTACCACTGGTAGGGGGCGGTGTCGAGCAGGAGATAGGTGCCCGCGTGCAGCAGCCCGCCGACGCCGAGCACGAGGTGCACGGGGGCCGCGGCGCGGCGCCACCCGAAGATCAGCACCAGCAGGCCGAGGGCGGGCGGCAGCAGCGCCAGCGTCATCGCGAACGGGTAGCCGACCCAGAAGTAGTAGAGGCCGTTGGCGAACGTCCGGTCGCCCATGCCCTCGCTGAGCTTGATCACCATAGTGTCCGGGACGGCCGAGCCGAGCCAGAACCACGACGCGACCGACCACGGCAGCGCCACCAGCCCCGCGATCCCGATCAGCGCGAGCGCGCGCCGCACCCCCACCGTCACCGCGACGGCGATCGCCGCGGCCAGGCCGAACCCGGCGAGGTCGGCCCGGGTGAGCAGCAGGAGCCCGCACACCACGCCTGCCAGGTACGGCCTGCGCGCGACCACCGCCCAGGCGAGCACGGCGACGAGTGCGATCGCCAGATGCGTCTCCATGCCGATGACCGACACCAGGAGCGGGTTCACCGCCACCAGCGCCACCCCGACGACGGCCGCCCACCGGCTCCACTCCAGCCGGGCGCAGAGGGCGCCGAGGGCCGCGCCGGTCACCGCGAGCGCGATCACGAACAGGACGCCCGCCGCGAGCACCGGGCGTCCCGCGGGAAGGATGAGAGCGGCGAGCAGGATCACGTTCAGCGGCGAAGTCGCGGCGTTGCCGGGCAGTTGCGGCTGCATGCCCCAGACGCCGTGCTCGGCGAGGGTGCGGCCGTAGGCGAGGGTGATGTAGGAGTCGTCGATCAGTGTGTTGCGGGCGAGGACGAACACCAGCCCGCCGATCAGCGCGCCGACGGCGGCGGGCATCCAGACGGCACGGGACACGCCCGGCAACGCTACGGGAATCGGGGCGGGATCCCACGGGTTGACGCGGCCATGGGTGTCGGAATCGTGGCCACCGCATTCGGTGGGCCCGAGGTGCTGGCGGCCGTTCCGGTCGAGGTCGGCGAACCGGGCACCGGCGAGGTGACCGTGCAGGTGCGGGCGGCGGGGGTCAACCCCATCGACGTCAAGTCCTACAGCGGGGCCTTCCTGCGCGACCCCGCGCTGCTTCCGATGCGGCTGGGCCGGGAGGCTGCGGGGGTGGTGAGCGTCATCGGCGCGGGCAGTCCGTTCCAGGTCGGCGACGAGGTGATCGTCTATGGCGCCCGGACGAGCGGGTTGTACGCCACCGCCGTCACGGTGCCCGCGGCCGCGGTCGTCCCCAAGCCCGCCGAGCTGGGGTGGGAGACCGCCGCCGGGCTGCTGCTGGCCGGGGCGACGGCGCTGCACACCCTGGTCGCGACGGGCGTGGGTGTGGGCGACACCGTCCTGGTGCACGGCGCCGCGGGCTCCGTCGGGCAGCTCGCCGTCCAACTCGCGGTGCGGCGCGGGGCGCGGGTGATCGGCACGGCCGCGCCGGGGCGGCACGGGCAGCTGCACGCGTGGGGCGCCGAGCCGGTGGCGTACGGGCCGGGGCTGGCGGAGCGGGTCCGCGCGCTCGGGCCCGTCACGGCGGCGGTCGACACGATCGGCACGGACGAGGCGGTGGACGTGTCGCTGGAGCTGGTGGCCGACCGCGGCCGGATCGCGACGATCGCGGCCCAGCGCCGGGCTGCGGAGACGGGCATCCGCGCGTTGGGCGGCGGTCCGGGCGCCGACCCCGGCACCGGGATTCGCGCCCACGCCTGGGAGGAGCTGGTGCCGTTGGCGGCGAAGGGCGAGCTGGAGCTCGTGATCACCCGGACGTTCTCCTTGGTGGACGCGGCCGACGCCCACCGCTTCGTCATGGAGGGGCACGCGGGCGGCAAGGTGATCCTGCTGCCCTGAGTGGGCAGACCGGTGCTCACACACACCGTCTGGGGCCCGCACACAGTGCGGAACGTGTGTGCGGGGCGGCGGGGGTGGGATCGGGTCGGCTAGCGTGGCGGGCTGTGGTGGAGCTGCGCGCGGACTGCTCGCGGTGCGTGGGGCTCTGCTGTGTGGCACCCGCGTTCGCCCGGTCGGCCGACTTCGCGATCGACAAGCCTGCCGGCACACCGTGCGCTCATCTGCAGCAGGACTTCCGCTGCGGCATCCACGCCGACCTGCGCGGACGGGGCTTCCCCGGCTGCACGGTCTTCGACTGCCTCGGCGCGGGCCAGCGGGTGACGCAGGCGTTCGCCGGGCGGGACTGGCGCGCTCCGGAGGTCGCCGGGCCGATGTTCGCGGCGTTCACCGTGGCCCGCCAGGCGCACGAGCTGCTCTGGTACGTCGAGGAGGCGCGGGAGCGGGCGCCCGACCCGGAGCTGGACGACGTACTGGCGGATCTGGTCGCCGACGAGCTCACCCCCGCAGGCGTGGACGCGGCCCGCGAACGCGTGGGCGAACTGCTGCGGTGGGCGAGCGAACGCGTGCGAGCCTGCGCCGGATCAGCGGACGTGGGCGTCCCTGGCGGCCGCGCGACGGATGGCCCGCACGCCCTCCGCACCGACGGCGGCCGGGGGAACGGGAGGCGCGGGCCGCGCGACCACAGCCGCGCGGATCTCGTCGGGGTGCGGTGGCGGGGGGTCGACCTGCGCGGCGCGACGCTGCGGGGCGCGCTGCTGCTCGGGGCCGACCTGCGCGGGGCCGACCTGCGGCTGACCGACCTCCTCGGCGCGGACCTGCGGGGCGCGGACCTGCGCGGGGCCGACCTCTCGACCAGCTTGTTCGTCACCCCGATGCAGGTCGCGGCCGCGCGGGGCGACGCGACGACGCGCCTGCCGTCGCGCGTGCCCCGGCCCGCCCACTGGGCCGCCTGAACCCCACTTCGCACACCTCCAGCCATCTCCGCACACGTTCGGCCTTGTGCGGGGACGCATGAAGGTGTGCGAGGTAGGCGACGCCCTCCCCGCGCGGTCGAGGGTCTCCCGCGCGGAGAGGGCCGGCTGTGCTCCCCAGCTCAGCCGCGATCAGGTGCCGGACGGGAGGTGTCCGGCGAACAGTGGTGCCCGTGGGGCCGTGCGGTGCGCCCCCGCGAACAGCGGGTGCCGCGCCAGGCCGTGCCGGGCGACCCCACGCCGCACGAGGCCGACCCGTGCCAGGCCGGGCCGCGCGACAGCCTGCCTCCCCAGGCCGTGCCGCGCGGCTCCGTGCCGCGCGACGATCTCCGGCATCACGCCGTGGCGCGGTGCGCTGCGGCGGCCGACGGCCAGGAGCCCCCGTCGGGCAGGCTCCTCGACGAACCGGTAGGCCACCGCGGCCACACCGAGCGCCCCGACCAGCACACCCAGTCCCGTGAGGTGCGCGAGCAGCGTGTGCGGCCCGAGGGCGGGCACGTGCTGCAGAGCGGTCCAGTAGACCTCGAGCATCGGGATGTGTACGAGGTAGAGCGCATAGGAGACCCGGCCGCCGTGCACCGCCCACGGTCGGGCCAGCAGCATCGCGGGGCCGCGGTCGGCCAGCGCGAGCGCCCCGACCAGCAGCGGGAACAGCGCGATCACCACTCCGCCGCGGCCCGGCCCGACCCGCTCCCCCAGCACCAGGCCGATCGCGATCAGCACGGGCAGCGCGGCGGCCACGAACGATGCCGAGCGCCGGACGTCGAGCCGGACCTGACGCACGGCCAGGCAGACCAGCACCCCGGCGGCGAACCCGCAGAGCACCCGGACCAGCCAGCTGTACGGGTAGTACGGCGAGCCGGTGAGCAGACAGGTGTTCGCGATCGGCGTCATGACCGTGATCGCGGCGAGGCCCAGCACCGAAGCAGGCAGGCGCCGCAGCCGGTGGAACGCGAGCGCGGCCACCGGGAACAGCAGATAGGCGAGCCATTCGGCGGACAGCGACCACGTCGGCCCGATCCACGAGGCCCCGTCCAGGTAGGCGTGGTCCCACATCTGCACGCCCGCGAGCTGTCGCAGCCACTCCCCGACGCTGACGACCGGCTGCACCGCCTGGAACGCGATCGTGCCGTCGTTCCCGAACCACAGCTTGAGCACCAGCCACAGCCCGAAGACGTGCAGCACGACCAGGTACAGCGGCCACATCCGGCACACCCGCGCCCAGACGAACCGCGCGGCCGCGCCGGGCTGCAGCGTCGGTCCGAGCCGGTCGAGGTGGGTGTGGGCGATGACGAAGCCGGAGATGACGAAGAAGAGGTCGACGCCCAGCGCGCCCTGGTTGACCAGCGGCCCGAGCACCCGGTCGACGGCGGCGACGCCCGGCAGCGCGGTGAAGTGGAAGTGGAACCCGACCACCCACAGCGCCGCGACGATCCGCAGCCCGGTCAGCGTCCGCAGCTCACCGGCCGGAACGCCTTGATCGCCGGATGGGGTGGATCCGTGCGCCGCTGTCGTCACGATCCCCGCAACGAGGTCCGCGGAACCAGCGTTGCGGGGGACGGCCGTAACCCACCCGTTCGGGACCGTCAGTCGCGAGGAGTGACACGCCGATGGGCCGAACGAGTGGGCCCGGCCGACGTTCGCGCCGGTGATCGGCCACGGTGCGCGATCGGGCTACCAGCGGTCGACGTGCAGCACGCTGTCGAGTGGCTCGCGGTGGGCGGGGCGGAACGTCTCGCCGGTGAAGTACGCCGTGGGCAGCAGCACGCCCTGGTGGACCTTGCTCGGGATGCGCAGCAGCTCCGCGATCTCCTTCTCGTACACCAGGTGCAGCGTGGTCCACGCGCTCCCCAGCCCGCGGGCGCGTGCGGCGAGCTGGTAGCTCCACGCCGCAGGGAGCAGCGAGCCCCAGAGGCCTGCCTGGTTGCCTGCGGGCAGCTCGTCGGTGCCCGTGAAGAGGCAGGCGACGACATGCACCGGGACGTCGCCCATGTGCTCGGCGAGCCAGTCGGCGGAGGTCGCGACGCGCGCGGTCGCCGCGACCTTCTCCGCGCTGCCCCGGGCCTGCCCCCCGCGTGTCGCGGTAGGCGGTGAAGGATCTGCGGTAGTACTCGCCGATCTGGGCCCGCAGCGCGGGGTCGATGACCACGATCCAGTGCCAGGTCTGCTGGTTCCCGCCGGTGGGGGCCTGCAGCGCGACCTCAAGACACTCCCGCACGACGTCAAGGGGGACGGGCCGGTCGAGGTCGAGGCGCTTGCGCACCGAGCGGGTGGTGGTGAGGAGCTCGTCGGGGCGGAGCGGGAGCAGCGTCATGGCTCGATCATGCGCCCGGGGGCGGCCTCCAGCAGCACGACGGCCGCGCCGGAGCGCAGGCGCTCCCGTCCTGTCCAGCGCACGGTGAACCCGGCCGCGCCCGGAGACGCCGGGGCGGCGCCGATGAGCAGCACGCGGCCGCGGTCCGGCACCAGCACCCGCCGCCAGGTGGCGAGCGTGGCCGTGTCCGGAGGCTCGGCCGTCACCGCGAGGACGCCGCGGAACACTCCCGCGGGGATCGCGTCCGGCTTCGTGTGCACCGGGCAGCCGGGCGCCCCGCGGCGGACGGCCTCGGCGCGGCCGGGGTCGGCCACCAAGGCCGACGCGGACCCGTGGGCGGCGAGGAGGGCGAGCAGCTCCCCGTCGTAGTCCAGATAGGGGCCGTGGCCCAGGTGGCGGCGGACGAGCCGGACCCGCCTGCGCAGCACCCGCCTCGTCGGCGACATCCGTTCCCGCGCTGCGCCGGGTGCCCGATCTGCCGACCCGGTCGGCACGACGGCCTCCAGGGATGGAGCGGACGGGTGGGGTGCACTGACGTCAGCGTCCGACGACGATGTCGACGGGCGGGACGCGGCGGCCGTGGCCTCCGGCGTCCGCGCGGGCCGGTGGGACGCGGCGGCCGACGTCTCCGAGGAGGGCGCAGGGTGGGGTGCAGGCGCCGCGGCGACTCCGGACGAACGACCGGGCTCGCCGACACGGGCGGCGGGCAGGTCGACCTCGTCCGGGCGCGACACGACGGGACCGGCCGGGGAGCGGTACACCGGATCGGGTGTCGGGGGCACAGACCGTGATCCTGCCCGGGGACGGTCGGTGGCCCGAACGGGGGCCGCCTAGGGTGACGCCCGTGCTCACCCCCGCACGGACGGCTGCCCCGGCCGAGCCGGGTGTCCCCGCCGAGCCGCCGGAGCCGCCACCGTCGGCCGCGGCCCGGCGCTGGGTCTCGGGGCTGGGCCTGCTCGCGCTGCTGGCCGCGCTGGTGTTTCCGTTCGCGCCGGTCGTCCAGCCCGAGGTGAGCTACCGCTGGAGCGCGGGCGACGGTCCCGCCGCGATCCCGCTCATGCCCTACCAGCCGGTGGCGTTCACGGCCACGGTCGACTGCGCGGCGGCCCGTGCCGCCGCGGGTCGCACGGTCCTGTCCACCGTGCCGCCGCGCCCGGACCCGGCCGCCGAGCCGCTGCCCGGCCTGCGCCTCGCCACCGACGGGAACGCTCTGCTGGTGGCGAGCGACGGCGTCGACCTCGGCCGCGTCCCGCTGCCCCCCGGCGCCTGCACGATCACGGTCACGTCCGATCCGCGGTCCACCCAGGTCCTCGTCGACGGCACGCCCGCGCTCACCCGCGACGGCGACGTCCGGCCCGCTGTCGTGGGCGCGTTCTCCGACGTCGGGGGCGGGGTGACGCTCGCACTCACCGCCGACACCCGCTTCCAGACCTCGATCACCGCGCTCAAGGCCGCGATCGCCGTCGTCGGGGTGCTCGCGCTGCTCGGCATGCTCGTCGCGGTGCGGCGCGCCGACGCCGCGGTCGCCCGACGCGTCCGGCTGCTCCCCCGCCGCTGGTGGCGCCCCCGGCTCGTCGACCTCACGGTGCTGGCGGTGCTGGGCGTCTGGTGGGCCATCGGCGCGGTCACCGTCGACGACGGCTACATCGCGGGTATCGTGCGCAGCCGCGGGGAGAACGGCTTCATCGGCAACGTCTACCGCTGGCTCAACGCCCCCGAGTCACCGTTCAGCTGGTTCTACGACCTGCTCTACCCGTGGTCGCAGGTCTCGGCGAGCACGCCGTGGATGCGCCTGCCCGCCACGCTGCTGGGCGCCCTGACCTGGGTGTTGCTGTCCAGGTGGTGCCTGCCAAGGCTGGGCCCGTTCGCCCGGCGTCGGGCCGTCCCGTGGATCGCGGCGCTCGCGTTCGCCACCTGGTGGGTGCCGCTGTGCCTGGGGCTGCGGCCCGAGCCGTGGGTGGCGGTCGGGCTGTTGGGGTGCTGGCTGGCGGTCGAGCGCGCGGTAGCCACGCGCGGGCTGCTGCCACTCGTGCTCGGCCTGGTGCTCGCCGGTGCCACCACCGCGCTCACCCCGGGTGGGCTGATCGCTTTCACCCCGTTCCTCGCCGGGCTGCTGCCGGTGCTGCGACTGGTACGCGCCCGCCGCGACCTGCACCGGTTGCCGTTGCTCGCCGCCTTCGTCGCGGCGCCCGCGTCGGCCGTGCTGCTGATGGTGTACGACCAGAGCCTCGGCGGCATGCTCGAATCCATCCGGGTGCGGTCGCTGATCGGGGGCGGGGCGCCCTGGTACGAGGAGGCACAGCGCTACGCCGAGCTCCTCTCCGGTAGCTTCCAGGGCTCGATCGGGCGCCGAGCCGCGGTGCTGGTCACCCTGCTCGCCGCGGCGGGCGCGCTCTGGGCCCTGCGCCGCCGGGCGCGGGCGGGGATCGCGGCGGGCCCCGGGTGGCGGCTGGTGGCGACGCTGCTGCTGTCGCTGGCGGTCATGACGTTCACGCCGACGAAGTGGACCCAGCACTTCGGCGACCTCGCCGGGATCGGCGCGGCCGTGCTCACCCTCGGCGCAGCGGCCTGCGCGGGCCCGGTGCTGCGGACCCGGCCGTGGGCGACGATCGGCGCGCTGGCGGCGACCACCGTCGTCGGGTCGCTCGTCGTGGCGGGCCTGAACGACTGGCCGTTCGTCGCAGCGTGGTTCACGCCGCCCTTCTCGACGGTCCCGGCCCAGGTCGGCGGCGTCCCGGTGGCCACGCTGCTGCTGGCGGCCGGAGCGGTGGTCGTCGCCGCGCTCGTCGTGCGCGCACTGTGGCGACGGGCGGCAGGAGGCGCCGAGCCGCCGGTGCCCCGCCGTGTTCCCGGCCCGGTGCCGATCGTCGTCGCCGTGCTGGTCTTCGCACTCGGCCTGCAGATGCTCGGGTTGGCGCGCAGCGCGCTCGGCCACCGCGACAGCTACACCCTCGCCTCCGACACCGTCGCCACCCTCCGCGGCGACCCGTGCGGGCTGCAGCGGACCCTGTCGGTGGAGACCGACCCCGCCGCGGGGATGCTCCCTGCCCGCGCGACGCCCACCGTGCCGGAAGAGCAGGCCGTGGACATCGGCGGGAGCTCGCTGCCAGGGCTCGCCGTCACGGGCCAGGTCACCACCGCGTGGTTCACGCTCGACGCGGCCCAGCGTTCGGGCGCGCTGCCCGTCGTCGTCACGACGGTCGGCACGCTGCGTCCGGGCGACGAGCTGCAGATGCAGTACGGCGACGCGCGCGCGGCGATCGTCGGCAGCCAGGCCGTCACCACCCCGAGCGCGGGGCCCGTCGACGCCCGTCAGATCGCGCCCGCAGGCGCCACGACCGTGCGGCTGGTCGTGAGCGCGAGCACGACCGGCCCGAACCCGCTGCTGGTCACGCTGCCCCGCGCACCCCGGCTCACACCCATGGAGCAGCTCCTCCCCCGCGGCACGCAGGCGATCCTTGACTGGCCGGTCGCGTTCCTCTTCCCGTGCCTGACGCCCGAGCCGCTGCCGCCGGGCACCGCGGGGGTGGCGACGTGGCGGGTCGCGCCGCCAACGTCCGACCCGTCGGCGGCGATCACCTACGCGCCCGGCTTCGGCGGTCCGTTCACCGGACCGCGCCTGCTGGTCACCGAGCAACGGCTGCCGACCTACCTCGCGGGCGACCCGGTCCGCGACGCGGTCCGCCTCTACCGGTGGACGCCGATCGCCCCGCTGGCCACGCCGCGGCCGACCGTCACCGAGCACACCGTCGCGGGCTGGGCCTCCGACGGGCACGCGCGGGTGCCGGGGCTCGACCCACCGGGCTGACCCTCTCCACCCACCGCGGGACCCACCCCGGAGAATGGACGCCATGCTGCGCCTTCCGGACACGTCCCTCCAGGCGGCCGAGCTCGACCTGCCCGCGGCGGGACGGATCGTCGCGCAACGCGGGCTCTTCACGGGCCCGAGCGCCCTCGTGCCCGAGGACCTCTACGCCAGGGTCGAGCGCGGCGCGGCCCGGCGCGAGCGCACGCGGGTCGAGCTGGGCCCCGCGAGCGCGGTCAGCACCAACACCTACTTCGGCCGCTTCCACGCGACCTACTGGCAGCGCTGGACCGCGGCCCCCGACGTCGAGGTCGAGCTCGTCGTCTCCGGCACCGGGCGGGTGCGGCTCATGGCGTCGGACACGAACAAGGTGTGGCGCATCGTCGCTGCCCACGACGCCCGCGGCGCGACCGGCGAGGCGGTCCGCATGGTCGGCCCGATCGACCGCTTCGTCGACGGCGGTGGCATGTGGCTGGAGCTCACGACCGAGACCGGCGAGCTGACGGTCGCCGACGTGCGCTGGACCGTTGCCGACGACCGGCATCGGACCCCCTCTGACGTGGTCATCTGCACCTACAACCGGGTCGACGAGTGCCTCCGGACCCTTATGGGCCTGGCAAGCGACCCCGAGGCGCTCGCCACGGTCGCCGCGGTGCAGGTCGTCGACCAGGGCAGCGACCCGCTCGAATCCCGCCTGGAGTTCGCCGAGGTCGCGACGGCGCTGGGCGGGCGGCTGCGCTACGTCCGCCAGCCCAACCTCGGCGGCGCGGGCGGCTTCACCCGCGGGATGTTCGACGCGACGGCGGCCGCGCCCGAGGACGACCACGACGTCCTGCTGCTCGACGACGACATCCTCCTCGAGCCGGAGATCCTCATCCGGCTCACCGCGTTCGCGGCGTGCACGACGCATCCGACGATCGTCGGCGGGCAGATGCTCAACCTCCTGCATCCAGCGCACCTGCACATCTCCGCCGAGCGGGCCGATCCCGAGCTGCTGTGGGTCGGCATACCGATGCCCGACGCGCTCGAGGAGGCCTACCTGCTCGGGTCCGACGAACGCCTGCTGCCGATCGGGCAGGAACGCCGGGTGGACACCGAGTACAACGGCTGGTGGGCGTGCCTCGTCCCGGCCGCGATCATCCGGGCGATCGGCTACCCGCTGCCGCTGTTCTTCCAATGGGACGACATCGAGTTCGGCTACCGCGCCCGCGCCCACGGCTTCCCGACGGTCGCGCTGCCCGGGGCGGGTGTCTGGCACGCCGATTTCGGGTGGAAGGACTGGGACGAGTGGCACCGCTACTTCAACATGCGCAACGGCCTGATCACGGCGGCGCTGCACACCGGGTTCTCCCGGAAGCGGATCCTGCGGCGGCTCGGCACGCTGCTCTCGCAGTACCTCGTCGCGATGCACTACGGCCTCGCCGCCACGATGGTCAAGGCCGTGGAGGACTTCCTGGAGGGGCCTGAGGCGCTGGCCGACGGCTCGGTCAACGCCGCGACGGAGATCCGGCGCATCCGGGCGGCCTACCCGGAGACGGTCGTGCACCCGATGCGGGAGCTCACCACGCTCGTGCCCGACTTCCGCGACGCCCAGACCGTCCGCTCCGCCAACCCGCCCGGCCGCGAGCGGCTGACCTGGCTCAAGCGCGCGGTGTACCTGGCCGCCGACCGACCTGGGCGCGTCGGGTTCGTGCCCGCGGGCGACGCGCACTGGTGGCACGTGTCGACCTTCCAGCGGGCCATGGTCACCGACATGGGCGAAACCGGCTTCCGGGTGCGCGCCCGCGACCGCGCGAAGGCGCTCGACCTGGCCCGCCGTGGCGCGCGGGCGTTGGCCCGGCTCCGCGCCGAGGGGCCTGCCGTCGCGGCGCGCTACCGTGCGGAGCAGGGGGCCCTCGCCAGCCGGGCCAACTGGGCGCGCCTCTACGGCGTCGACGCGTGAGGGTGGCGGCGCCGCCTTCGCCACCCGGTGTGATCACCGGCTCGGCGCGTAAGGCGGCCGAATCCGGCCGGTTCTGCGCCCCGCAGACGATCACGGGGTGGCCGCGGTGAAGGTCGTCCTGCTGCGGCACGGCGAGTGCCTCGGCAACGTCGACAAGTCGGCCTACGCCCGCATCCCCGACCACGCCCTGCCGCTGACCGCCCGCGGCGAGGAGCAGGCCGCCGCGGCGGGCCTGCGGATCAAGGAGCTCGTCGACGGCGCCCGCCTCGGCGTGTTCGTCAGCCCCTACCGGCGCACTTTGCGCACGCTGGAGCTGCTCGGGCTGGACCCCGCGTGGACCGTGCAGGAGCCGCGGCTGCGCGAACAGGACTGGGGCAACCTGCAGGACCTCGAGGAGCAGCGCCGCCAGGAGGAGGAGCGCAGCTTCTTCGGACACTTCTTCTACCGGCTCTCCCACGGCGAGTCCGGCGCGGACGTCGACGACCGGCTGGCCGCCTTCCTCACCGAGCTGCGCATCGCCCCGCCCGACGCCGACATGGTGCTCGCGGTGACCCACGGCCTCGCGATGCGGCTGCTGGCCCGGCGGGCGCTGGGGTGGTCGGTGGCGCTGTTCGAGGCGCTGTCCAACCCGGAGTGCTGCGAGGAGAGGATGTTGGCCCTCGACGCGGGCCGGTGGAGCATCGACCGCCCCTTCGAGCAGTGGAAGACCGCCGACGACGGGACGACCCAGTAGGGCGCCGCCCCGTGCCGGGTCAGTGCCGGTCGAACACCTCGCGGGCCCACGCCTCCCGGCTCGTCAGCTCGGGCAGCGCGTACCGGTAGCGGCGGCGCAGCTCGGGCCACGCCTTGCCGACGTCGCGCAGTTGGCGCACCGAGCAGGCGAGCATCGACCGGAACAGCTCCGGATCGCGGCGCCGGAACGTGACGCCCCGCCCGTCTGGCGTCGACACGGTGGCGGAGTCCAGCCGCGACAGCACGAACCAGAGCGCCTGCCGCGACGGGACGTTGCGCTGCGGCACGTCGTGGTGCGCCGGATCGGGCCTGCGCAGGTTGTGCAGCACGCTCCGCGCCAGGCCCTTCGCGATGGCGACCTTGCGCGTCGGCGGCTCGGGGAACGCCTGCGCGGCCAGTGCGTCGAGGTCCGAGAGCGGCACCCCAGTGGCGGAATCGAGCGGGCGGCCGTCGTCGTACTCGGCGCGCTTTGCCCGGATCTCGCCCAGCACCACCGGCAGCGAGGGGAAGAGCGCCTCCGGGCCCGCGAGGAAGTCCCGCAGCGCCATCTCCTGCAGCGCGACCGCCGAGTACTCCATCAGCAGCAGGTGGCGCAGCGTGCGCTTGAGCGTGTCGACCAGCAGCGCCCGCGGGTTGTCCGGGCCGTGCAGCGCCGCCGCGACGTAGCGGTTGCGGTAGTGGAAGTAGGCCTGCCAGTCGCTGGTGTCGTCCTTCTCCAGGAACGACATGTGCCAGATGGCGATGCCGGGCACGGTGGCCGTGCGGTAGCCCTTCGACCGGGCGCGCAGGCCGTACTCGGCGTCGTCCCACTTGATGAACAGCGGCAGCGGCATCCCGACGTCCTCGGCCACCGACCGCGGGATCAGGCACATCCACCACGCGTTGTAGTCGACGTCGGTGCGCCGGTGCAGCCAGGGCGTCTGGCGCAGGGGGCGCGCGGCGAGGTCGTGGTGCGGCTCGGTGCCGGGCGCGTTGCGCCAGAGGAACGCGTGCCGGTCGACCACCTCGCCCATCGTCGAAAGCTGCGACCGCGCCTGCAGCGACAGCATCTGGCCGCCGACGAGCATCGGCTTGCGGGAGTAGCGGGAGAACGCGACGGCGCGCAGCACCGAATCGGGCTCCAGCAGGATGTCGTCGTCCATGTAGAGGATCTGCTCGCACTCGGTGGCGAGCGCCTCGTACATCACGCGCGCGTAGCCGCCGGAGCCGCCGAGGTTGGGCTGGTCGACGATGCGCAGCTTCTCGCCGAGCACCGCCGCCGCCTGCTCGAAGCCCGCCGCGTCGCGCACCTTCTGGGTGCCCTGGTCGGGGAGGATCACCGCGACCACCGCCTCGCGGACCAGCGGGTCCTCGCCGATGGCGGTGAGCGTGGCGACGCAGTCGGCCGGGCGGTTGAACGTCGGCATGCCGATGGCGACCGCCGCGCGGCCCCGCGCCGGTTCGGTGGCGTACCAGCCGCCCTCGACGAGGGTGAGGTCGCCGTCGTCGGTGATGACGTCGAACCAGTACCAGCCGCCGTCCTCGAACGAGCGCAGGTCCAGCTCCAGGTCGACGGTGTGCTCGCCCGCGAGCTCCAGGACCACGCCGCGCACGAAGATGGGCGAGCCGTCGGCCTTGGTGCGGTAGATGTCGACCCGCCCCGAGCCGCGCAGGGACAGGCGCAGCCGCACCGACGTGAGCACGCTCCAGTGCCGCCAGTAGCCCGCGGCGAACGCGTTGAAGTACGCCGCGAACGACACCTCGCTCTGCTCGGGCACCACCGCCGACGTGCGGGAGAGCACGCGCAGCCTCCGGTCGGTGGACGCGATGCCTGCGAGCTGCACGTCGCGGCGAGGCGGGAAGCCAGGCGGTGCGGGCACGGTGGCCAACCGGATGCCGGTGTGCTCGTCGACGTAGAGCGCGCGCACCGCCATCGGGTCGCCCGTGCGGGGCAGGATCACCCGCTGCAGCAGCATGGCCGTGGTGGGGAGGGGAGTGGGGGCCGGGGTCTCGACGGTCTGCGTCATGCGTCCTCCGCGCTCTCGGTGCCCGCGAGCGCCTTGCCGTCGGTGAAGTAGGGGGCGATGCGGTTGTCGAACATGGTGAGCGCAGAACCGATCGCCATGTGCATGTCGAGGTACTTGTACGTGCCGAGCCTGCCGCCGAACAGCACGCCGGAGTTGGCGGTCTCCTTGCGCGCGAGCTCGCGGTACCGCGTGAGCTTGGCGCGGTCCTCGGGCGTACCGATCGGGTAGTACGGCTCGTCGCCGGGCTGGGCGAACCGGGAGTACTCGCGGACGATCACCGTTTTGTCGGACGGGTAGTCGCGCTCGGGGTGGAAATGGCGGAACTCGAGGACGCGGGTGTAGGGGACGTCGACATCGTTGTAGTTGACCACCGACGTGCCCTGGAAGTCGCCGGTCGGCACGACCTCCTGCTCGAAGTCGAGCGTGCGCCACGTCAACGCGCCTTCGGAGTGGTCGAAGTAGCGGTCCAGCGGGCCGGTGTAGACGGTGGGGGTGCCCGGCGGGATCCGGTCGCGCACGGCGAAGTAGTCGACGTTCAACCGGACGTCGATGTTCGGGTGGTCGGCCATCTTCGAAAGCCACGCGGTGTAGCCGTCGACGGGCAGGCCCTCGAAGCGGTCGTTGAAGTAGCGGTTGTCGAACGTGTAGCGCACCGGCAGCCGGGCGATGATCGACGCGTCGAGCTCGGTGGGGTCGGTCTGCCACTGCTTGGCGGTGTAGCCCTTGACGAACGCCTCGTAGAGCGGGCGGCCGATCAGCGAGATCGCCTTCTCCTCGAGGTTGGCCGCCTCCTTGGTGTCGATCACGCCCGCCTGCTCGGCGATCAGCGCGCGGGCCTCGTCAGGGGTGTGGGAGCGGCCGAAGAACTGGTTGATCAGCGCGAGGTTCAGCGGGAACGCGTAGACCTGGTCGCCGACGCGGGCGAACACGCGGTGCTGGTAGCCGGTGAAGGCGGTGAAGCGGTTGACGTACTCCCACACCCGCTGGTTGGACGTGTGGAACAGGTGCGCCCCATAGCGGTGGATCTCGATCCCGGTTTCCGTCTCGGCCTCGGAGTACGCGTTGCCGCCGATGTGGGGGCGGCGCTCCAGCACCAGCACGCGCTTGTCCAGTTCGGACGCCGCACGCTCGGCGACGGTGAGGCCGAAGAAGCCCGATCCGACGACGACGAGGTCGTACTCCGCGTAGCTCACAGGGATCGAGGGTAGCGGCGCGCTCGGGCTGTTCCGGAAACGGGCGTCGGCGCGGGTCAGAACGTGGAGCCGACGACGAGGCGGTCGCCGCAGCTCGCGTGGGGGGTGGCGCGCTGCGCGGCGTCGGCGGCGAGCGCGGTGACCCCCCATGCCTTGAGCTTCGCCATCGTGGCGTCGTCGCGGACGAGGTCGCGGCGCACCCAGTTGGCGCCCGTGTTGGGGGTGGGGCCGATCTCGACGTAATCGCGCTGGAACCGCGGGTCGGCGTCCAGCCCGATGAACGGCCGGAACTGGCCGTGGGCGCGGATGAAGGTGGGTTTGACGACGTCGAGGACGTAGTCGCGGATCCCGGCCGGGTCCTTCGCCGCCCAGAACCGGGCGATCGTGGGCTGGGCGAGGCCGCCGCCGTCGAAGAGCAGCGCGCGGCCGGTGAGCGCAGCGCCGCCGATCTCGGGGGCGAAGAACGTGGCCGAGCGCAGGCCGAGGATGTCCATGTAGCCGTTGAACTCGCGGCCGGTGTTCGTGACGATCAGGCACATCGGCGCGGTGGGGGCGTCGCGGAACGTCGCGACGTCGGTGGCGAAGCCCGCGCCGGACAGCGCGGCGGCCGCCACTGTGACGGCGCCGAGGAGCGCCCGGCCGCGCCACCGCAGCCCCGCCACCACCTCGGCACCCGCGAGGACGATCACGAACGGCGCGAGGACCCAGACCGGTGTGGCGAAGCGGTACTGCTCCATCCAGTCGGGGATGAGCACGCCGAACGCCACCAGGGCGAGGCCGAGCGGGACGAGCAGCAACGCGACGGCAGTCGAGGCCCGGCCGGGGCGGGCGGGGGTGCCCACCGCCCCGGTGGGCGGGTCGTCAGCCGGCGCGGCGGGGCGGCGGGGGGCGGCATCGGCAGGCGCAGCATGGCGGCCGGTGTCGCCGACCGCGGCGGGGGCCACCGCGCGGCGTGCGGACACCCCGTGGTCGATCGCGACGCGGCGGGTGAGCGCCGCGCCGACCAGCACCGCGCCGACGAGCACCGCAGGCCAGCCCGCATACCCGATGAGCCCGCCGACCTTGGCGAACCCGGCGACCGTTGGCAGCCCCTGTGACTTCGCGACCGCCGTCGTCGGCAGCCACTGGCCGAAGGTGGCGAACCGCCACGCCAGGTAGGCCCCGAACGGCACCGCGAAGACCGCGACCGACAGCGCACCCGTCCACAGACAGCGCCACCAGCCGCGGCCGACCAGCAGCAGCGCCAGCGGATAGCTCGCCGCGTAGATCGCGCCCTCGGGGCGGGTGAGCGCCGCCAGGGCGGCGAGCAGGCCGCACGCGACCGCAGGCCCGGCGCCCGCCAACCCCGGGCAGGCACCGAACCGCCACCATCGCCGACGGCGGGCGTCCGAACTCCCCGCGCCGCTCCGCACGAGGACGGCCGCCTGCACCGCGACCGCCACGGCGAGCAGCGCGTTCTCCAGGCCGGACACGCTCCAGATGACGAACGACGGGATCAGCGCGCAGGTGCATCCGGCGACGGCGGTGACCGTGGCCGGGTACCGCGACACCGCCGACGCCGCGGCGAGGAAGGCGCCGAACACCACCGCGAGCAGGAGGATCGCGAGCGTCTTGGGGTAGGCGACGTAATCGGGCACGCCGAACCACGCGCCGTGGTCGAACAGCCCGAGCATGCGGCCGAGGGCCAGCAGCGCGAGCCACGCCGGATCGGAGAACCCCTCGACCGGCGGCTGCCCCACCTGCAGCACCGGCCCCGCACCGGTGGCCACCGAGCGGGCGTAGGCGAACGTGATCCCGGCGTCGTCGACCTCCCACCGGCCGTACAGCGACGCATGCGCGGCCGCGAGTGCGGTGGGCAGCAGCACCGCGACCGCGCCACGCATGCGGGGCACCCACCGTCGCGGCCCGGCGGGCGCGACCGGCCGGGCGGCCCGCGTCGCGGCGGGGTCGACGGCGGTATCGAGCACGGTGGCGAGTCTGACACGCCGGGCCGACATCCCCGGACCGCGCGGGCGACGGTACGCGGGCAGCGGCGCGCTGTTGCCCGTCGTGGTCACCGCAATCGGGACATGAGGTACGTCCTCACCGCCCATGTCCCGATCCGGGCGATCACCCCCGTTGCCTGCGGGCGGCGGAAGGCGCGCTTGTGGTCGAACCGCACGTCGCGGAGCGTGGCGGGTGGACGCCGCCTGCCGCTCGGCTGGATACCATCGGTGGGCCGCCGGTGCCTGGTCGGCAGGCACAACCGTCGGAGTGAGGAGGCGTCATTCCCGCTCCGGACGCCCTCTCCGCGATCGGCGTGATCGTCCTGTACGCCGTCACGCTGCTGCTCCCGGGCGGCCTGCTGGGTGTGCTCGCCGGGCTGCGGGGCTGGACGCTGGTCGCGACGGCCCCCCTGCTCACCTACGCCGTGGCGGGTCTCGCCGGGCCGCTCGTCACCGCGGCCGGGCTGCGCTGGTCGGCCGCGTCGTTCGCGGCCGCCGCGGTCTTCACCGGCGCGGCGGCGTTCGGGCTGCGCCTGCTCGTCCGGCGGCGGTGGCCCGCGTCCGACCGCCCGCCCACCGGCCCCGACTGGTCGCCCACCGCCCACGCGGGCGTCGCGGTCGCCGTCCTCGTCGCGTTGGGCTTCGGGATCGCGGCCGTGCTCGGCGGCATCCGCAGCCTCTCGGCGATCCCCCAGGACTGGGACGCCGTGTTCCACGCCAGCGGCATCCGCTACATCGCCGAGACCGGCGACGGCAGCGTGTTCGGGATGGCCAGGACCAACTGGTTCGAGGGCAACGTCCACCTCTACTACCCGAACGCCTACCACCTGGTCGCGGCGGTGGTGTACCAGGTCTCGGGCGCGGCCGTCCCGACCGTCCTCAACGCGAACACCGTGCTGATCCCCGGGATGACGGCGCTGACGCTGGTCGCGATGGTCCGCCGGTTCGGCGGGCGCCCGGTGCTGGCCGCGGCCACCGCGCTCGCGACGGTCGCCACCACCGCCGTCTACGACCTGCTCTGGCGCGGGCCGCTGCTGCCCTTCGCCGCGGGCGTCGCGCTGACGCCGCTGGCCGCGGTGCTGGTCCGCGACCTCCTCGACGCCCGCGGCCCCCGCGCCGCGCTCGGGCCCGCGGTCGTGTTCGTGGCGGCGCTGGCCGGATATCTCTGCCTGCACCCGGCGATCCTGATCGGCGCGGCCGTCTTCGTGGCGCCGATGCTGCTGCAGCGCTGGTGGCGCCGCGGTCGGCAGGCGGCGCGCGAGCTCGGCGTGCTCGTCGCGGCCGGGGCCGTCGCCGCCGCGGTGTGCGGCATCCAGGTGGCGGGGGCGCTCTCCACCGGGGGCAACACCGAAAAGCTCGACCGGCCCGCCGAATCCGGGGTCGCCCAGGCCGTCGGGGAGCTGCTGACGTTCGGGCACGGCACCGACACCATCCAGCTCCGGCTCGCGCTGATCATGCTGCTGGGCCTTCTGGGGGCGGCGCGCCTGGCCCACCTGCGCTGGGTGATCGGGACGGCCGTGCTCTTCGGTGCGCTCTTCGTGCTCACCGCGGCGTCCCAGGACCCGCTCGCCCGTGCCGTGTCGAGCATCTGGTGGGACGACAGCTGGCGGCTCGTCGGGCTGGCCGCCCTCCCCATGGCCGTGCTGGTCGGCAACGGCGTGGCCGAGGTCCAGCGGCTGGTCGCGCGCGGGATCGGGCGCTCGCGCGTCGTCGGGCTCGCCACCGCGGCGGGCGTGCTGCTGGCGTTCGTGCTGGGCACCCGGATGCTCTACCTGGAGCGCGACCAGATCCGGATGGCGCAGAACACCGGCAACGGCCCGGCGGTGTCGGAGCTCGAGATCCAGGGGATGCTGGCGATCGCCGCGATCGTGCCGCCGGGCGAACGGGTGCTCAACGACCGCGGCGACGGCTCGGCGTGGATGTATCCGCTCACCGGGATCAAGCCGGTCGCGGGCCACTACGACGACCTGCGGCTGGGCCCGGACGCCACGCTGCTCGCCGCGCGGTTCAACCAGTACCTGCGCGATCCGGCGGTGCGCGCCGCGATCGCCCAGCTCGACATCCACTACGTCCAGATCGACCAGGGCTTCCTGCGCAGCTGGGCCACCCGTCAGCCCGGCCTGACCGACCTCGCGGGGCAGCCGTGGCTGCGCGTGGTCTACCGCAACCCCGACGTCGTGCTCTACGCGATCGAACCCGGCCGGGTCGGCACGGCCATCGGCCCGAGGGCCCAATGAGGGCGGACGTGCTGCGGCGCGGCGGGGCGGCGGCGCACGTCGCGGGCAGCCAGGTGGCGCTCGCGGCGTCGAACTACGTGGTGCTGGCGATCGCGGCCCGACATCTGGATCCCGCGGGCTTCGCCGCCGTCAGCGCGTACTACCTGCTGATCAACACCGTCGGGCGGGGGCTGTTCGCGGCCGTCGAGCTGGAGACGACGCGCGCGGTGGCCGCCGGTTCGCACGGGCGGGGGGCCGCGCTCCGCCACACCGGCCTCCTGCTCGTCGGCGCGCTCGTCCTGCTCGGCCTCGCCGCGCCGCTGCTCTCCGGGGTGCTGCCCGGGGCGGCCACGATGGCACTGCTGGCGGTGGGGGCGACCACGATGGCGGCCTCCTACCTCATCCGGGGCCCGCTGGCTGGGCTGCGGCGCTACGGCCGCTACGCCGCCACGTTCTGGATCGAGGCGGGGGTGGGGCTGGCGGCGGCCGTCGTGCTCGCGGTGGTCGACGAGCAGGCCACGACGGCCTGGATCGCCGTGCTCGCGCTCGCGCCCGGCGTCGCCCCGCTGCTGCTCGGCGGGCGCGGCATGGCGTCCCGAGGGGGCGCGGCGCCGATGCGGCCGGTGCTGTGGTCGGCGGCCCTGCTGCTGGCCGGGCAGGGCGTGTGGAACCTTGCACCCGTGCTCGTCACCGCGCGCCTCGCCGACGCCCCGACGCTCGCCGCCGGGTTCACCACCGCCGCGGTGATCGTGCGCGCGCCGGTGCTGCTCTTCCCGACGATCCAGGCGATGCTGCTCCCCCGGCTCGCCGCCGGTGGGGCGCGGCCGCCGGGGGTGCCCGGGCTACCGCAGGGTGACACTGCTGCGACTGAACCGGAGCAGTGCCACCCTGCGGCCGCCCACCCGCGCCCACCCCGCGTGCTCGTCGGCGGGATCGCCGCGGCCGGGCTCGTCTGGGTCGTGGTGGCCGCGTTCGCGGTGCCGTGGGTGGCCGCCCTGGTCTTCGCGACCACCGCGCCCCCGCCCACCTGGGTGGTGGCGGTGCTCGCGCTCTCCACCGTGCTCGGCGCGCTGGCCCAGGTCGTGCAGGCCCAGCTCGTCGCCATCCGAAGGACGCACGCCGCCGCGCTGGCCTGGCTGGTCGGATTGGGCGTGCTGCTCGTCGTCGGGCTCGTCGCCCGACCGCCGGTGGACGCGGCCGCGTTCGGCCAGATGGCGGCCGCGCTCGTCGCGCTCGGCGTGCTCGTCGCGGCGAGGAGGACGGCGTGACCCCGACCGTCGGCGTCGTCGTCCTCGCGTGGCGCGACGAGCCCTACCTGCGCGAGTGCGTCGGGGCCGTCCTCGCCTCGACGGGGGTGGACGTCCGGCTCGTGGTCGTCGACAACGGGTGCCGCCCCGAGGACCTGCCGACCGACGTCGAGGTGCTGCGACCGGGCCGCAACACCGGGTTCGCGGGGGGCTGCAACCTGGGCGCGGCCGCGCTCGAAGCGGAGTTCCTCGCGCTGGTCAACTCCGATTGCGTCATCGCGCCCGACGCGCTCGCCCTGCTCGCCGCCGAGGCCGCCCGGCCGGGGGTCGGCCCGGTGATGGCGAGCATCCGGCTCGCCGAGCCGCCGGGCCTGCTCAACAGCGCGGGCAACCCCGTCCACCTCATCGGGCTGTCGTGGGCGGGCGGCCTGGGCACCCCCGAGACACGCACCGCGCCCTACGACGTCACCGGCGCGAGCGGCGCGTGTCTGCTGCTGGCGAGCACGGTCTGGAAGCAGCTCGGCGGGTTCGACGAGGAGTACTTCGCCTACCTGGAGGACAGCGAGCTGTCGCTGCGGGCGTGGCGGCTGGGGCTGGCCGCGCGGTGCGTCCCGACGGCGATCGCGCGCCACCACTACGAGTTCTCCCGCAACGCGCACAAGATGCACCTGCTGGAGCGCAACCGGCTGATGCTGCTCGCCACCGTCTGGCCGGGCCGGGCGCTCGCCCTGCTGGCCCCGCTGCTGCTGGCGTGCGAGGTGCTGCTGCTCGGGTACGCCGTCGCGTCCGGGTGGGGACGCGGGAAGCTCACCGGCTACGCGTGGCTGTGGCGCCACCGCGCGCACCTGCGGGAACGCCGCCGTCTCCTGCAGGCCGAGCGGGTGGTGCCCGACCGCACCTGGACGGCACGGCTCACCCCCGAGCTCGACCGTTCGGCGTTCGGCCCGCTCACACCCGTCGCCAACGTGGTGTTCCGGGCGTACTGGTCACTCGTCCGGCGGCTGCTCTGATTTCTCCTGGGCTTTTTCGGCGGCGTCCAGGCGCAGCGTGAGCGTGCCGACCTCCTCCGCGAGCCGCCGCGACTGCTCCTCCAGCAGCCCCACCTCGCGGGAGAGCTGCAACGACACCGCGAACAGCACGATCAGCGACCCGAAGAACAGCAGGTTGGACGGCGTCTGGATGCCGACGAGATCGGCCACGTCGTGCAGGAGCTGCGGGAACGCCGCGACGACCACCGTGCCGACCGCGATCACGATCCAGATCGCGGCGTACTTCTCCCGGAGCTTGCGCCGTCGCAGCAGCTCGAACACCAGCACGAGCGCCGCGAGGGCCGCGATGACCGAGATGAGCGTGAGGCGCAGGCCGGGCATCAGCGGGGCGTCCGCCGGACCATGGCCAGTCCGACGGCGACGACGACGCGCAGCAGGTAGACCGCCGACCGGAACGGGTTGGTGCTGGCCACGCCGTTCGCACGCGCCCGCATCGCGACCGGCACCTGCGTGATCGTCAGGCCCGCGCGGTGGGCGATGACGAGCGCCTCGACCGTGTCGCCCAGGTACTCCTCGGGGTAGTGCTCGGCGAACAGCGCGAGGGCCCGGCGGTGCACGAGCCGGAAGCCGGACGTCGGGTCGGTCACCGACGTGCCGACGATGCTGGTGAGCGCCGCCGACAGCAGCCGCATCGCCCACCGGCGCGGCCCGCGCACGGCGTAGTCGCCGCGCCCGGAGAACCGCGAGCCGATCACGACGTCGGCGTCGGGGACGGCGAGCAGCTGGGCGATCTCGGCGGCGTTGTGCTGGCCGTCGGCGTCGACCTGCACCACCGCCCGGAACCCGCGCTCGTACGCGTACCGGTAGCCCGCGCGCATCGCCCCGCCGACGCCCAGGTTGAACGGCATCCGCATCACCATCGCGCCCGCCGCGGCCGCGCGCTCGGCCGTTGCGTCGGTGGAGCCGTCGTCGACGACGAGCACGGGCGCGTACGGCTGCGCGGCGCGGACCTCGCGCACCACGCGGGCAACGCTGTCCTGCTCGTTCCACGCGGGCATGACGACGAGCAGCTCGCCCGCGGCGACCAGCGGCAGCGCGGGCGCGGCGTGCACGTCCTCGGCGGTCATCGGCGCGCGACGGTGACGAACTCGTTGTAGGTGAACACGCGGCCCGCGCGGCGCGGCAGCGGGAACGAGAACTGCCGCTGCACCCGCAGGCCCAGCTCACCCGCCAGCGCGGCGAGCGCGGCCTGGTCGACGAACACCGTGTGCGTCGGGTCGGAGGCGAAGCCGCGCTCCTGCGGGCAGATCAGCACCACGACCGCGTCCGGCTCCAGGAAGGGCGCGTAAGGGGCGAGCACCGCGGCGGCCCCGCCCGCGGGCAGGTGCTCGACCAGGTGCGCGGCCAGCAGCCCGCCGAACTCCGGACGGGGCTCTCCCGCGAGGAACTCGTCGACGGTGCGGGCGTCGAGCCCGGCGTCCCGGCAGACCTGCACGGACGTGGCGTTGTGGTCGACGCCGACGCTGCCAGCGGGCAGGTGGGCGAGGTTGCGGCCGATGCCGCAGCCGACGTCGAGCGTGCGGCGCTCGCCGAGGAGCCGCCGCAGGTTCCAGCGGTAGGGCGCCTGCACGTCGAGCACGCGCTTCCATCGGGCGCCGGAGCGGGCCGCGAGACGACGGGTGTAGGCGGCGGAGGTGGTGCCGCCGTCGGATACGGCCACGTCGCGCACCCTACCCGGCGCCATCTGATGCGGCAGTCAAGGCGGCGGGCGCACCGGCGGCGGGGCGGAGCGGCGGCGCTGAGAGACTGCACGCCGTGCATGTGACGACCACGTCGATCCCCGGGATGCTGAGGGTCGAGCTCGACCTGCGACGCGACGGTCGCGGCTGGTTCAAGGAGGGCTACCAGCGCGCCAAGCTGTCGGCGCAGGGCTTCCCGCCATTCGAGATCGTGCAGAGCAACGTGTCGTTCAACGCCGAGGTGGGCGTCACGCGCGGGATCCACGCCGAGCCGTGGGACAAGTACATCTCGCTGGCCAACGGCCGGGCGTTCGCCGCGGTCGTCGACCTGCGGGAAGGGCCGACGTTCGGGCAGGTCGAGACCGTCGACCTGCACCCCGGCAACGCGATCTACGTGCCGCGCGGGTGCGGCAACAGCTACCAGACGACGACGCCCGAGGTCGTCTACACGTATCTGGTCAACGCCCACTGGTCGCCGAGCGCGGAGTACCAGCTGGTCCAGGCGTTCGACCCGGAGCTGGGCATCGACTGGCCGATCGCCGAGGCCGACGCGATCCGCTCCGACAAGGACCGCGCCCACCCCCCGCTGTCCTCCTTGCGTCGATGAGGACGGCGAAGCGTCCGGGCCGCGCCGCGTCGGGCTACACCGCCCGCCACCCCTGCGGGCGGGGCGACACCGCTGCCCGCCACCCCGGCGGGTCGGGGTCGGACGGCGGCCCGCCGCAGGCGCCAGGCCGCGCAAGCCCCGCCGGTGGGACGGGCCGAGACGCCCAGTCGGGCAGCCGGTCGGGGCGATGCGGACGCTGATCCTCGGTGCGGGCGGTCAGGTCGGACGGGCGCTGGCCAAGGCGCTGCCCGACGCCACGGCGGTGGACCGGGCGGCCTTCGACATCGCCGCACCCGGTCCACTCGACGGCTGGGACGTGGTGATCAACGCTGGCGCGTGGACGGACGTCGACGGGGCCGAGGCGCACCGGGCGGACGCCTGGCGGGCCAACGCCGCAGGCCCCGCCGCGCTCGCCCGCGCCGCCCGCGCGCATGGGTTCGTCCTCGTGCACTTCTCCAGTGAGTACGTGTTCGACGGGGCGGCGCCGCGGCCGTACCGGGAGGACGACCCGGTGGCGCCACTCTCCGCGTACGGAGCGTCGAAGGCGGCCGGGGATCTCGCCGTGCAGGGGGTCGAGCGCCGCTACCTGCTGCGGCCGACGTGGGTGGTGGGCGAGGGCCGCAACTTCGTGCGGACGATGCTCGGGCTCGCGGAGCGCGGGGTCGCGCCCACCGTCGTGGACGACCAGATCGGGCGCCTGACCTTCGCCACCGACCTGGCGGCCGCCGTGGTGGGCCTGGTGGGGTCGGCCGCCCCGTTCGGCGACTACCACGTCACCGGCGGCGGCGAGCCCGCCTCCTGGGCGGACGTCGCTCGCGAGGTCTACCGGCTGGCGGGTCGCGCCGACCTGCCGGTGTCGGGGACGAGCACGGCCGCCCACTTCGCCGACAAGCCCACCGCCGCGCGCCGACCGCTGAACAGCGTGCTCGACACGGCGAAGGCCGCGGCCGCCGGGATGGCGATGCCCGACTGGCGCGCGGGCCTCGCGGCCTACTTGGCCTGACGCCGACCGAAGTCGGCGTCGGCGAAACGCCGTGCGCAAATGGGGCGGCGCGTGGGTGGGGCGTCGCGGATGGGGCGCGCCGGACCCGGGCCAGGTGCTCCTCGCAGAACCGCTGTACGCCTCGCAGAGTCCCGGGGGCCCCTGCGCAGTGACAGCCCGGCCTGCGACGCCGCGGGCCGGGCTGTCACTGCCGAGTGGTCCCTGTGGTGCCGCCGCCGGCGCTGGCGGTACACGCATGCAGCGACGGCCCGGGACGCGAAGCGGGGCCGGGGCGCGCGACGCGCGGCCGGGTCAGCCCCCGGCCATCGCCCCGACGACGAGCAGCGGCTCGCTGCCACGCGTCACCGCATCCGGCAGCGGGGCGTCCGGCGCGGCGTGTGACAGGTCCTGCTCGCAGGCGAAGAACCGCACGAACGCCCGGCGTCGGCCGGTCGCGCGGTCGCGGATCGCGCCGCGGAGCTCCGGGTGGCGGGTCTCCACGGCGTCGAGCACGGCGGCCAGCGTGACGGGATCGGCGACGTCGACGCACACCTCCCCGTCGACCCGCGCGAGCCTGCGCAGGTGGGTGGGCAGCTTGACTCTGATGTCGGTCATGACACGGTCTGCACCTCCACCGACAGCACCGCGGGGAGGTCGCGGACGATCGGCGCCCACGTGTCCCCCGCGTCGGCCGACCCGTACACCTGCCCGCCGGTGGTGCCGAAGTAGACGCCGCACTCGTCGAGCGCGTCGGTCCCCATCGCGTCGCGCAGCACGTCCACGTAGCAGTGCTCCTGCGGCAGCCCGTCGGTGAGCGGCTCCCACTCGTGCCCGCCCGTCCGGCTGCGGTAGACGCGCAGCCTGCCCTCCGGCGGGAAGTGCTCGGCGTCGCTGGTGATCGGCACGACGTAGACGGTGTCCGGGTCGTGCGCGTGCACGTCGACGGCGAAGCCGAAGTCGGTGGGCAGGTCGCCGCCGATGTCGTACCAGTGCTCGCCGCCGTCGTCGGAGCGCATGACGTCCCAGTGCTTCTGCATGTAGACGGTGTCGGCCCGGTCCGGGTGCGACGCGAGCTTGTGCACGCAGTGGCCGACCTCGGCGTCCGGGTCCGGGATGCCCTCGCTGACCAGCCCCCGGTTGGCGGGGCGCCAGGTGGTGCCGCCGTCGTCGGTGCGGAAGACCCCGGCCGCGGAGATCGCGACGAGCATCCGGTCCGGGTCGCGCGGGTGGGGAAGGATCGTGTGCAGGCACATGCCGCCCGCGCCGGGCTGCCAGTGCGGGCCGGAACCGTGCTCCCGCAGGCCGGGGAGCTCCGCCCAGGTGTGCCCGCCGTCGACCGAGCGGAAGAGCGCCGCGTCCTCGACGCCCGCGAGCACGGTCTCCGGGTCGGTCGCCGACGGCTCCAGGTGCCACACCCGCGCGAACTCCCACGGGTGCGGGGTGCCGTCATACCACTGGTGGGTGCCGGGCACGCCGTCGTAGGGGAAGTCGCAGCCGACGGGCTCCCAGGTGTGGCCGCCGTCGTCTGAGCGGTGGATCTGCTGGCCGAACCAGCTCGTGGAAGGCGCCGCCCAGATCCGGTCGGGCCGCGCGGGCGAGCCCGCGACGTGATACACCTCCAGGCCCGCGAAGAAGGGCCCTTCGACGGCCCAGTTCTTCCGCACACCGTCCGCGGTGAGGACGAACGCACCCTTCCGCGTGCCGACGAGTACTCGCACTCCAGTCATGTACTCAGAGACCAGCCGCGGCCCGCGAACTCATCGGCCGGGGAGCAGGACGATCCGGCCGGGCCCGTCCACCCAGTTGTCCGCAGGCCACTGCTCCGGCCCCACGGCGGGTGTGCGGGCCTGGTAGCCCAGGCGGTAGTCCACGGGTCGGGGCTGCTGGGTGGCGTCCAGGTGGGTGTAGTTGAGCCGCAGCAACGCCGCGGTCAGCGGGCCGCTGGTGAGCTCGCCCGTCTCGATGGCGCCGATCACGCGGCCGCGGTCGGAGAACGCGTCGACGATCGCGCAGTCGCAGTAGTAGGCCAGCGTGCCGATCTCGCCGGGGCTCTCGACCGCGCCGGTCCCGACGATGCGATGCAGGTCCTCCCCCATCCGCTGGTACTCCGCTGCGGTGGCCCAGTTCGTCGAGATGGGGGCGCGGGACCAGGGCAGGCCGTGCTGCAGGTCGAACACGAGCGACGCGCAGGCGAGCAGAGCGGGGAGCGCCGCACCCAGTACCACCGGGCGCAGCCGCGCGGCGACGATCGACGAGCAGAGGGTCGTCCCGACGACCAGCGGCGCGTAGTACCAGTGATAGGGCGCGGTGTGCAGCAGGCAGTAGGCCCCGTAGTGCGCGAGGCCGCCAAGGCCCGCGGCCGCCGCGGTGCGCTGCCACGGCGCCCACGTCCCGCGCAGCCGGAGAACCAGCAGAGCGACGAGCACGGCCACCCCGACGACGACCGGCACGAACGCCAGCAGCGTCGCCGCCGGATAGACGGCCAGGTAGAGCAGCGGGCCATTCCAGAAGCCGTAGGCCGACCACGATTCGCCGACCTTCATCACCAGTGTGTCGGGCAGCGCCGAGCCGAGCACGAGCCAGCTGAAGACGTACCACGGCGCGGTGACCGCGAGCGCCGCGCCGATCGCCCGCGCCCACCCCGGCCGCAGGATCAGGAAGACGACGATGACGACGACCGCCATGTCGGGCCGCGCGAGCACGATGAGGCCCGCGACCACGCCGAAGGCCCCGCCCCGCCGGGCCGCGCCGTAGCGCAGCAGGCCCGCGAAGAGCGCGGCGGTGAGGTAGGGCTCCAGCCCGACCGTCGACAGCAGCAACGGGTTGACCAGCAACAACCCCACCGCGATGACGGGAAGCGCGCGCGAGATCCGCAGATCCTCGGCGAGGCCGAAGAGCCAGCGCGCGGCCAGCACGGCGGAAACGACGAACAACACGCCCACCGCGACCTGCGCGTCCCGCACGACGGCGGTGATCGCCCCGAGCGCGACGACGTTGAGCGGCGAGGTGGCGCTGTTGGCCGTCTCGTCCGCGATGAGGCCCCAATGCAGGTGCAGGCCGAGGTTGCGGGCGTACGCCATGGTGATGTACGCGTCGTCGATCAACGCCCGGCTGACCAGCAGGTACACCGCCGTCGCGGCGACGGCCACCCCTGCGGACAGGCTGAGAGCGGAAACGCGGTGCTGGCGGCGGCGCGCGACCGCCGTGATCATCAGGCGTAGACCGCGAACGTCAGCGTGGCGACCCACGCGACCGCGAGCACCTGCAGCACCCGGTCGCCGAGCGCGATCTCCTCCGGCTCGCCGCCGTTGCCCGAGTCGACGTCCACGGCGTAGCGCAGGACGGCCACCACGAACGGCACGATGGAGACCGCCGACCACACCGAGTTGTGGTGGGCCTCGCGGATCTGGAACGCCCACAGGCTGTACGTCATGATCAGCACGGTGGCCGAGAGCGCCCACACGAACCGCAGGTAGGACGCGGAGTAGCTCTCCAGCGACTTGCGGATCTTCGCCCCGGTGCGCTCGGCGAGCATGATCTCGGCGTAGCGCTTGCCCGCCACCATGAACAGCGAGCCGAACCCGGCCGAGAGGAGGAACCACTGCGACAGCGGGATCCCGGTGGCCGCGCCGCCCGCGACCGCGCGCAGCAGGAAGCCGGACGCGACGATGCAGATGTCGAGCACCGGCTGGTGCTTGAGCCAGAAGCAGTACGCGAGCTGCACGGCGACGTAAACGCCGACCACGACCGTCAGCTGGACGCTCGCGAGCATGCTGATCGCCACCGCGGCCGCGAGCAGCACCACGGCCACCATGAACGCGACCTGGACGGGCACGATGCCCGCCGCGACTGGGCGCCTGCGCTTGGTGGGGTGGGCGCGGTCGGCTGCGACGTCGTTGGCGTCGTTGACCAGGTAGATGCCCGACGCGGCGAGCGAGAACGCCACGAACGCGACGACGAGGCTCTCGATCATCCCGCCGCTGAACAGCACCCCGCCCGCGAAGGGCGCGGCGAGCACCAGGACGTTCTTGACCCACTGCTTGGGACGCATCGTCTTGAGCACGCCGCGGGCGACGCGCAGCGGCGTGCGCTGCGGTGGCGCGGGCGGCGGTGGAGCGGGCGGCGCGGTGTCATCGGTCGGGTCATCAGCTGCGCCATGCTGTGACGGCTCGGGAGCGGCGTCGCCCTCGACCCTGACCTGCTCGCCGTGCGCCGTCGCGTCGGGTTCCGGGGCGCCCGTCGGCGGGTGCGTCGCGTCGGACGCGGGGACGTTGGTGCTGGTCATCAGCGACTCTCGGGGATCGGGCGGCCGCGCAAGCCGCGTTGACGACGTCCGGTCACGCGGCGCACGGCGAGCGCGACGACGGCGCCCAGCGCGGAACCGGCGACGACGTCGCTCGGGTAGTGCACGCCCAGCACCAGCCGCGACAGCGCCATCGGGGGCACCAGCACGGGCACGAGCGGGCGGCGGAGCAGTCGGCCGTAGAGGACGGCGGCGGCGGTGGTGGAGGTGGCGTGCGCCGAGGGGAACGACAGCCTGCTCGGCGTGCCGACGCGGACCTCGACGCTCGGGTGGTCCGGGCGCGTGCGCCGCACGACCCGCTTGACCCCGACCGACGCGCCGTGGGCGAGCGCGACCCCGGCCGCCGCGGTCAGCCATTCCCGGCGGCGCCTGCGGTCCAGCGCGGCGCCGAGGACGCCGAGCGCGAGCCAGCCTCCGGCGTGCTCGCCGAACAGCGACATCCCCCGCGCGACGCCCACCGCTCTCCCCGGCACCCGCCGCTGCACGCCCGCCAGCAACCGGATCTCGGCCGACGCGGGCGCAACCTCGGGGATCGCAGGCGACGTCACGACACGCGCGGCCTGGGGGACGACCGGCGACGCCGCGGCAGGGGCGGCCTCGGGGCCGTTAGAAGCCACGGTGGCCCCGCGCCGCACCACGCGGCGCACCGGCAGAGGGCGTGTCGGCACGCGGCGCACCGGCAGTGGGCGCATCGGCACCCGCGGACCTCGGGGTGGTGGGGGTCGCCGCCGAAGCGGGGTCGGCCGTCGGGCCGGGGTGGTCGACGAGCTCGGCCACGGGCGGGGCCTCCAGTGCGGCGCAAGGGCCGATCGGGTACGCGGACGGCACCCGATGCTACGCGCGCACCCGCTTGCCGCTGGACGCGGCGCCCCGCACCCCCCACGGTGAGTCCCGTATCCCGACACGGTGAGTCCCGCGTTCCCACACACCGAAGTCCGTTTTCCGGCACGTGGGGTACGGGTGATCGATCCGAGGTCGCCGTTATCGGGGTTCGATCACCGGTTACGTCACTCTCGCGGTGCCGGGGTCAGAACCAGCGCTCCAGGACGAGCGCGAGGCCGTCCTCGGCGTTGGTCGCCGTGACCTCGTCCGCGACGTCCTTCAGCGCGGGGTGCGCGTTGCCCATCGCGACCCCGTGCCCGGCCCACTGCAGCATCGCCAGGTCGTTGAGCATGTCCCCGAAGGCGACCACGTCGCCCGCCACCACCCCGACGATCGCCGCGATCTCGGCGAGCCCGGCCGCCTTCGTCACGCCGGGTGCCGAGATCTCGATCAGCCCGCCCGGGTGGGAGAACGTGAGGTCGACCGCCGTCCCGACCGCGGGCGCCAGCGCCGCCACCATCGCCTCGCTGGGCATCCGCGGGTCGCGCACCAGCATCTTCACCGCAGGTCGATCCACGAGCTCGGCGCGCGGCCGGATCGTGTGGTCGGAGCCCACCCAGGCGTGGCGGTAGCTCGGCTCGGCCACGAAGGACGCCTCGGCGTCGACGCGCTCGACCGCCAGACCCGCCGCGGGGAGCAGCTCGGCGACGGCGACGGCCAGGTCGGCGAGCGTGGCGGCGTCGAGGGTGCGGGCGGAGACGACGCGGTCCGCGGCCGCGTCGTAGATCACCGCACCGTTCGCGCAGACCGTGAGCCCCACGACGCCCACCTGCGCCACCACGGGCGGAATCCAGCGCGGCGGACGGCCGGTGGCCAGCACCAGCCCGACCCCGGCCGCGACGAGGCGGCCGAGCACCGCCAGCGTGCGCGCCGAGACGCGGTCGTCGGGGTCGAGCAGCGTCCCGTCGACGTCGGTCGCGACGAGCAGCGGAGACCGCACACCCGCAGCCTACGGCCGCGGTCCACGATCGCCGCTGGATACGCGCGGCCCGAGCGGGCCGCCGTCAATGCCCGACTTCCTGTGAGTCCTCGCAGGGGTTCGGCCTTGTGCGCGGACAGACGAAGGTGTGCGAGGTCGGCCGCGCCGCGCTACAGGATCGCCACCGCCACGACCAGGCCGAGCGCGACGTGCACGGCGCCGACCAGCCACGCCTGGGCGCGGACGGTCTCGGCGGCCAGCATCGCCCCCATGTCGATCCCCGTGACCCACTCCAGCAGCCGGGCCCCGAGCACCTGCGCGATGACGCCGACGACGCCGAAGATCAGCGTGGTGAGCAGCCCGTCCAGCAGCGCGCCGGACGACGCGTAGATCGACACGACCACGATGAACGCGATCCCCACCATGCCCGCCGCCGTCACGAGGACGGCGTTGGGCGCGCCCGCGCGGACCTGCCGGTTGAGCGGGCCCGGCGTGGTGAGGTCGACCGCGAAGAAGCCCAGCAGCATCAGCAGCACGCCGAGCACGGCGTAGAGCAGGATCGCGCCGATGCCGGAGCCGATCACGGCGCCGTCCAGTGCAAGAGTCACGAGCTTCCTCCGGGAATGCGGTGGGGAACGAAGGCCGCGCCGTCGTCGGTGACCAGCCCGACGGTCTCGCGGATGCCCAGGCCTGCCGAGGTGTCGCCGACGATCCACGCGCCCAGCGCGGGCCGGTAGCCGTCGAACTCGGGCAGCGGCGCGAAGAGCTGGTAGACGTATCCCTCCTCGCCGTACACGCCGCCGGTCTGGGTCTCCGAGCCCGGCGAGACGATCGAGATGTTGGCGCCCTCCCGCCCCAGCCGCGGCTTGCGGACGTACTCGGTGAGCATCCCGGGCTGGTCGAGGTAGGCGGGCAGCAGGTTGGGGTGGCCGGGGTACATCTCCCACATGACGGCGAGCAGCGCCTTGTTCGACAGGATCGCCTTCCACAGCGGCTCGAGCCACAGGGTCTCGGGGAGGCTGTCGAGCACGTTCTTGCCGAAGTCGTCGGTGAGCACCCACTCCCACGGGTAGAGCTTGAAGACGCATGACATGAAGTGCTCTTCGAGGTCGACGAAGCGCGACAGCGACGCGTCCCAGCCGACGTCCTCGATCGACAGCCCGACCGTCGCCAGCCCGGCCTCGGCCGCCGTCTCCTGCAGGTAGCCGACCGTCACGTGGTCCTCGCCGGTGGGGTCGCCGCGCGACCACGTGAAGTACACCTCGTCGCCCGGCAGCCGCAGGCGGATCTCCCCCCAGCGCTCGACGAGCTTCTCGTGCAGCGAGTTCCACTGGTCGTCGCCCTCGTGGGTGTCCTGCAGCCAGTGCCACTGCAGGATCGAGGCCTCCAGCAATGTGGTGGGCGTGTCGGCGTTGTACTCCAGCAGCTTGGCCGGGCCGCCGCCGTCGTAGCGCAGGTCGAACCGGCCGTAGACGTGCGGGTCGCTGCGCCGCCACGACGCCGCTACGGCCTCCCACGCGAACTCCGGGATGGCGAAGTCGCGGAAGCGCTCCGCGGTGACGACGTGCTCGACGGCCTCAAGGCACATGGAGTGCACGACCTCGACGTCGGCCTCGAGCGAGAGCACCTCGTCCATCGAGAACGTGTAGTGCACCGACTCGTCCCAGTAGGGCCGCGAAGCCCCGCCCTGCCCTCGGCCCGGGATGCCGAAGACCATCCCCTGGCTCTCGACCGTCTTCTCCCAGCCCGGCCGCGGTTCCCCCCGACGGCGTTCCATCAGTGCCTCTAGCTCCCGCTGCTCGATCCGCTGCTCGACGAGCCCAGGCCGCCGCGTGTGACGCTCGACGAGCCGCTCGACGAGCCACCGGAGCCGCTGGAGGACGCGGAGCTGCCGCCGCCCGAGAGCGACCGCCCCGACGACGTGGTGACGTGCGTCGAGTCGCGGGGCACCGTCGTGGTGCCGCCGGAGACCGGCTGGCCGATCGAACCGCCGCCGCCGTAGTTGTAGTGGTACTGCCGACCACCTGCCCCGATGAAGATCGGGTAGAGGCCCCCGCCGTAGTAATGCGTGTTCGACGACGCGGGGGTGACGCAGTTCGCGTCGTCGACGACCACGCCGCTGTCGTCGACGCAGCGCGCGGTGACCTCCTCGTCGGGCTGGGCGATCGCGTAGCCGATGGCGATGACCGCGACGATGCCGACGGTGACCCCCGCGCCGATGAGGATCCGCTTGCGGCGTCTGCGTGACCGCTCGGCGTCCGCCGCGGCCTCCTGCTCGGCCGCCTCCTGACGGCGCTGCGCCTGTTCACGGGCCTTGCGCTCGGCGAGCGTCGGCTCCCGGGGCCGGGTTGTCTCGTCCTGGAATCGCATGCTGCCCTGCGGCGGCGCGCCGTCGTCCTGCTCGTCGTCGGCCACGCTCACACCCCCATTCCGCCGCTCGCGGATTGCTCTCGCGCGCGAAACCGTACTCTTCCGACGATCTCCACACCGACCGGCGCGCTCGCAGCACGACGGCGACCGATGGTCGCGCGACAGCGCCCTCCCGTGCGTCCCCCCGGAGTGGTCACGGCATGATGACGGCCGACATGGACCGAACCCTCCTCGCTCCACGGCCCGCTCCCCCCGCGCCGAGGACCCCGGACCGCGCCACGCTCCCCTACCGGCGCCTGGTCTACGGGGTGCTGGTCGGCGCGCTGGTCATGTTCGCCGTGGCCACCCTCGACGCGTTCGCGGGCGCCACCGTGCCCGTGCTCGGCACCATCGCCGCGCTCCCCGGACCAGGCGCCGTGCCCGCGGCGATCGAAGTGCCCGCGCCGCCGTCCCAGCCCGGCACGTGCCTGAGCTGGTCGCGCCCCGACGCCGCCGATGCCGGGATCGTCGACTGCGGGCAGTCGCACCTGTTCGAGCAGGCGGGCACCGTGGCGCTCGCCGACCAGCCCGCGCTGCCCGACGACCAGCAGTGGCGGCAGCTGGTCAAGGAGCGCTGCGACCCGATCGTCACGGCCTACCTCAAGGGCAGGCTCGACCCGGACGGGCGCTATCGCATCGGCGCGCTGAAGCCGTCGCCCGCGAAGTGGAACGAGGGCGACCGCGAGCTGCGGTGCGGCCTGCAGCGCAGCTCGCAGTCCGGCGCGCTGTACGCGACGAGCGGCAAGGTCGCCGACAGCGACCAGTCCGACATCCAGCAGGCGGGCACCTGCCTCGCCATCGACGGCCGCGGCGTCGGCGACCCGACGTCGTGCGGCGGACCGCACGCGGTCGAGACGGTCGGCGTGGTGGACCTCGCGCAGAAGTTCACCGGCGACTTCCCGGCCGTCGCCGACCAGGATGCCTACCTGCAGCCCACCTGCGCGAAGATCGCAAGCGACTACGCGGGCGGGGACAAGGTCATCGCGGACAAGAAGCTCACGGTCTACTGGGACAACGTCACCGAGGACTCGTGGAAGGCGGGCTCGCGCAAGGTCAACTGCAACCTGGCGGCGCTGCTGCCCGACCGCAGCGGGTTCGCGCCGGTCACCGGATCGGTGAAGGGCGCCGTGGCCGTCGGCGACGAGCCCGCCCCGCCCGCGGCCGACACCGCGACGCCGGGCGCACCGGCCCCGGCCACGACGTCGTCCGCGCCGAACGACCCGGTGACGACATCGCCCGCCGAGACGTCCCCGACGCCGCCCGCGAGCAGCGAGACGGGCGCGCCGACCACGTCGCCGGTCGTGCTGGCCCCGACGCTGCCCCCGGAGCTGCTGCCCTCGACCGTGCTCATCCCGCGCACCAGGTGATGCGGCTGTCGCGGCGGGAGTTCGAGGAGCTCGTCGCGGACGCGCTGGACACGATCCCGCCCGAGCTCGCGGCGGCGATGGACAACGTCGTGGTGCTGGTCGAGGACCGCCACCCCGACGTGCCGGACCTGCTCGGGCTCTACGAGGGCGTCGCGCTCACCGAGCGGACCAGCGACTACGGCGGCGTGCTCCCCGACCGGATCACGATCTACCAGGACGCGATCACGGACAGCTGCGCGGACCACGACGAGGTGGTGCACGAGGTCGCCGTGACCGTCGTGCACGAGATCGCGCACCACTTCGGCATCGACGAGGACACCCTGCACGACCTGGGCTGGGGCTGACCCACGCCCACGGTGAGTCCCGCGTTCCGGCACGGTGAGTTCGGCATCTCACCACGCCGAGTGGCCCGAGCGTGCTCGCTACCAGCCGGTCTCGCGGCTCGACTCGCCGCCGACGGGTGCCTCGCGGCCCCCGCCCGTGACGTCCCCGAGGACGGCCTCGGCGGCGTCCCAGTGCTCCAGCGCCCACGCGCCCGGGCCGCCCGCGAGGACCACCATCCCCGCGTTGGGCACGTAGCGCGTCTCGGCGGTCTCGTCCAGCAGTGCACCGGCCGCCAGCCGGATCGCGGCGCCGTGGCTGACCACCACGACCACCCCGGACGCGCTCCCGGTGACGGCCTCGACCACCGGGAGGAACCGCGCGCGCAGGTCGAGCGCCGACTCCCCGCCGGGCAGGTGCGCGTCCCACTCGCCGCGCAGCCACGCCTGGTAGACGTGCTCGAACCGCTCGCGGGACGCGTGGTCGGTGTTGCCCTCCAGGTCGCCGCAGAAGACCTCCTGCACGCCGTCGAGCGCGACGACGTCCAAGCCGTGGGCGGCGGCGACCGGCGCGGCCGTCTGCAGGGCGCGCATCGCGTGAGAGGCGTATACGGCTGTCACAGGCTCGCGGGCGAGCCGTCGGCCCAGCTCCTCGGACTGGGCGCGGCCCACCTCGTCGAGCGGCAGGCCGGGCGGACGGGAGTCGAGTGCCTTGACGACGTTCCCCGCGGTGCGGCCGTGGCGGGCGAGGACGAGGCGCACGGTCACGCCGTGGTCCCGGCGCGCAGGGCCTCCAGCCACTGGTGGGCGGCGGCGAAGTGGTCGGTGTCCGACGGCCCGATCACGGGGGTGCCCGGCTCGCCGGAGGCCCGGCCGTTGGCCGCGCGCGGGTAGGAGCCGAGGAACCGGACGCGGTCGCAGCGGCGGTGCAGCGCGGCCAGCGCCTCGCCCATCGCGGGCTCGGCGACGTGCCCGAGGCAGTCGAGGTGGAACCAGTACTCGGCGTGCCGGTCCTTGATCGGGCGCGACTCGATGCGGGTCAGGTCGATGCCGCGCACGGCGAGCTCGGTGAGCAGGCCCAGGAGCGAGCCGGGGCGGTTCTGGGTGGTGGCCGCGAGCGTGGTGCGGTCGTCGCCGGTGGGGGCGGGCAGCGGACCGGGCGCGGTGAGCAGGGCGAAGCGCGTGACCGCCCCCGGCGTTGTCGGCGATGTCGGCCGCGATCACGTCCAGGCCGTGCTGCTGCGCCGCCAGCGGCGACGCCACCGCCGCGTCGATCTCACCCCGGGCGACCTGCGCGGCCGCCTCGGCCGTCGACGTGGACAGGAGCACCTCGGCCGAAGGGAGGTGCGCGGCGATCCATGCCCGGGTCTGAGCGATGCCGTGCGAGTGGGAGGCCATGCGGTGGACGTCGGCCAGGCGCGTGCCAGGGCGCGCCATCAGGTCGAACTCGACGGCCAGGACAGCCTCGCGGACGATCACCAGCGGCGGGTCGTCGACGAGGCCGTCGAGCACGGCGGGCACCGCGCCCTCGACGGTGTTCTCGATGGGCACGAACCCGGCGTCGGCCGTGCCCGCGCGGACCGCGGCCAGCACGGCCGGGCTGCCCGCGCACGCCACCAGCTCGGCGTCGGCCGCCTCGGGCAGCGTGCGCAGCGCCTGCTCGGCGAACGTGGCCCGCGGACCGAGGAAGCCGATGCGCGTCACGCCAGGAGACCCAGGGCGGACAGCTGGGCGGTGGGCAGGGGGTCGAGGTCGACGCCGCAGCGGGACACCAACCCCCGCACGCCCTTGACGGCGCGCTCCGAGAGCGCCGAGACGGCGGCGGCGAGCCGGGCGCCGTCGGTGGCCTCCAGCGCGGCGAGCACGTCCTCGCCCGCGATCGCGCGCGCGACCGCCAGCAGCAGGTTGAGGATCCCGTGCCGCCCCGTCGCGGCTGTGCACGACCTCGCGCAGCCCCAGCACGGTGAACGGGCGTCCCGTCTCGACGACGACCTGGACGAACTCCTCGACGTGCCTGCTCGAGGGCACGTCGGACGCCCGCGGGCCGCCGCAGCGCAGCTTCGGCGCGCAGCCGTGCTCGGCCACGCGGCGTACGGCGGCGAGCCAGGCCGCGGTGCCTTCGGTGTCGTCGGCGTGCGGGCGGCGGGGCTCGACGACCGCGACCACGTCCTCCGGCACGAACTCCGACACGCGGTCCAGCCACATCGCGTCGACGTCCGGCGGCGCGGCCGTCTCGACCGTGCGCGGGGTGAGCAGGCTCGCTCGGGAGAACACCGTGGACAGCGCCTTGGGGACGGCGCCGAGCCCCGTGTCGACGACCAGCGAGACGTCGACCGGGCGGCTGGGCGCCGAACGGGCCAGCTCCGCGACGAGCGCGGGCAGCCGCGACACGGGGCACACCAGCTGACCGACGAGGCCGCCGTAGCGCCCGTCGCGCGCGGCCAGGTAGCGGGCCACCGCGACATCCATATCGGGGGCGCTCGCGCGCGGCCGCAGCAGGCTCGTGTCGTCGACGAGCTGGGCGAACAGGGGTGGGATGGCCCACGGGTCCGCACCTCGCGCCGTCGTCACGACCACGACGCTAACGGGTCGGTCTCCGCGTCCCCTGGACACCCCCGCCCTTCATCGTTAACTTAGGCTTACCTTATCTGGAGGTGAGCCCGTGGGCACGACCCGCCTGCGCCGTCCCCCCACCCCGTCCGCGGCCGAACGGGCCCGCAGCCTGGCCGCGCGCGGCGGCACCGCGTCGCTGCTGGGCGTCCGCGCGCCCGCGACGCGCCCGGTCGTGCACCACGTGTGGGCGAACGGATCGGCCGTGCTGCTCGTGCCGGACCACGACCCGGTGCTGGGGTCGTCGTCGGCGGCGGGGGGGCCGGGAGCGGACAGCGCGATGTTGGAGCTGGCCGATCCCGCGCCCGTCCCGCTCCGCGAACGCGTCCGCGGGCTGCTGTGGGTGCTCGGGACGCTCACCCGGCCCGACGCCGACACGGCCCGGCGCTGGGCGGCGCGCGTGGCCGACGTCCGGCCGGATCCCGCGCTGCTCGACGTCGGCCACGGCCTGACGCTCGTGCTCCTCATGCCCGGCTCGATCGTGGTCTCCGACGGCGACGGAACGGCCGCGCTGGCGCCCGTCGAACTGGCGGCGGCGCGGCCCGACCCGTTCTCCCGCTTCGAGACGAGCTGGCTCGCCCATCTGGAGGCCGAACACCCCGAGGTCTTCCGGGCGCTGGCCCGGCACCTGCCCGCGGGGCTGCGGGACGCCACGCCGCGACCCCTCGGCGTGGACCGGTGCGGGCTGCGGCTGCGCGTCGAGACGCCGCGCGGCGACCACGACGTCCGCCTCACGTGGGGGCACGACGTGCACACGCCCGCCGAGCTGTGCGTCGCGCTGACCGAGAAGATCAGCGCGGGTGCCTGAGGTCAGGAAGCGGAGGCGAGCGGGGAGAGGCCCGCGTGGACCCGGGCGGTGACCCGGCGTTCGGCGAAGAAGGACGCGAGCGGGATCGTGCCGCACGCCAGGATCACGAAGGCGTCCAGCGGGCGCCAGCGGCAGCGCTCCGCGAGCAACAGGGTGCACACGATGTACGCCATGTAGAGGAACCCGTGAGTCATCCCGACGATCGCGACGAGCGTCGGGTACCCGAAGAAGTACTTGAGCGGCATCGCGACGAACACCAGGATCATCAGCCCGATCCCGGTGACCCAGGCGGCGACGCGGTAGGCGCGCAGGAAGTTCTCGATCGTCACTCAGCGGGTCCTGTTCTCGCGGGCTCGGTCGTGCAGGGCGTTCCGCCGCGCGTCCTGCTCGGCCAGCGCCGCAAGCATGCGGTTGTAGGCGGCGAGCTCGGGATCGGCCTCGTCAGTGATCGGCGCGACGTCAGCGGGGCGGGGGGTGAACGGCGAGGGTCCCGAGCGCTCCGGCTCGGGCATCGGCGGAGGCGGGGCCTCCTCAGGCTGCTCGCCGCGCAGCCTGCGGACCTCCAGGCGGAGCATCCGGAACCACATCACCCCGAAGAACACGGCGAAGAGCGGCCACTGCAACCCGTACCCGATGTTCAGCACGCTCCCCGTGGCAGACCCGGCCCGCCCCCACTGCCACGCCGCGAGGAGGCCGCACGTGACCATCGCGCCGAGGGTGAGCAGATGCCACATGATCCAGCGCGGGGAGAACACCAGCCGGAGCACGAGGCCAGGGTACGCCGCGCGGTAACGTCCGATCATGTCCCGGCCGATCGCGAGCTGGCTGGCGCCGCCACGGCCCGCCACCCCGGTGGTCACCGACCCGGCGGAGCGCAGGCGGATCGGCACCGAGATTCTCGTCGTGCTGACGATTACGCTCGGCCTCTCGGCGCTGCGGAGCGCCTTGGACCTGATCAACGCCCTGTTGCAGACGGTGCCGCTCAACCAGCAGCAGGTGGCGCTCAACGCCCCGGCCTCCCCGGCTCAGCCTGGTCGACCTGGCGCTGCAGCTGATCGGTGTCGCTGCAACTGCTCGGATGGGGCGCGCTCGGGGCGTACCTGCTGCTGCGTTCCGGGATCGCGCTGCGGACGGTCGGGCTGGACGCCTGCCGCCCCGGCCGCGACGCACTGGGCGCGGCGGGCCTGGCCGCGCTGATCGGCGTGCCCGGGCTCGGCGCTGTACCTGGTGGCGCACGCGCTCGGGGTGAGCCTGACCGTCGCGCCGACCACCCTGACCGACACCTGGTGGCGCATCCCGGTGCTGGTGGCGGCGGCCGCGGCGAACGCGTGGGCCGAGGAACTGATCATGATCGGCTGGCTGCTCACGCGGCTGCGGCAGCTGGGCTGGTCGGAGAACCGCTCGCTGCTGGGCGCCGCCGTCCTGCGCGGGAGCTACCACCTCTACCAGGGGCTGGGCGGTCTCGTCGGCAACTTCCTCATGGGCTGCGTCTTCGGGCGGGTGTGGCAGCGCCAGGGCAGACTCTGGTGCCTGGTCGGCGCGCACACTCTGATCGACGTGGTGGCGTTCGTCGGCTACGGCCTGCTGCGGGGGAAGGTCGGCTGGCTGCCGTGACCATCGCCGGGCGAGCTGAAGGGGCGGACCTCCCCGGGGCGCCGCGACGTCGCTGCCACCCCGGGGGCCGTCCTCCCTCAGCGCTCGCCGAGGATCTGGTAGCGCATCCGCGCCATCATGTTCTCCGCGCCCGCCTGGACGCCGGACGCGGTGAAGAGCTCGTCGATGCGGCCGGGGATGTCCTCGGGGTCCCAGCGCCTGCCGTCGTTCTTCACCTCGGCCACCGACGTGAACGGCTGGAAGATCTCGATGCTGTCACCCTGCACGCCGAAGACCTTGCCGCTGATGTGCGCCGACGCGTCCGAGCAGAGGAACGCGACGAGCGGCGCGACGTTCTCCGGCGCGAAGAAGTCGAACTCCCCGGCGGCGATCTTCGCCTCGCGGGCGTCCTTGAACTCCTGGGGCATGAGGTCGAGCGTCATGCGGGTGAGCGCGGTCGGGGCGATCGCGTTGCTCGTGATCCCGACGCGGGCGCCCTCCATCGCGACGATCGTGGAGAACGCGGCGATACCCGCCTTGGCGGCGCCGTAGTTGGCCTGGCCGAAGTTGCCGAGGATGCCCGAGGTCGACGCCGTGTGCACCACGTGCCCGGGCCGCTTGGCCGCGCGCCAGTACTGGACCGCCGCGCGGGTGGGCAGGAAGTGCCCGCGGAGGTGGACGCGGATGACGGCGTCCCAGTCGTCGTCGGTCATCTTGGCGAGGGTCCGGTCGCGCAGGATGCCCGCGTTGTTGACCACGGCGTCGAGGGCGCCGAACTCCTGCAGCGCCGTCGCCACCAGGTCGTTGGCGACGTGTGAGTCGGTCACGTCGCCGCAGACCGCGACCGCCCGGCCACCGGCGGCGACGATCTCCTTGGCCACGGTCTCGCCCGTGTCCTCGTCGAACTCCGCCACCACGACGGCTGCGCCCTGGTTCGCGCACTCCAGCGCCTCACCGCGCCCGATGCCGCGGCCTGCGCCCGTCACGATGACCACTTTGTCGTCGAGAAGTCCCATGACAAAAGCGTAAGTGACCGGCCAGTAACCTCGGAGTGCGCCTGATCACACCAGCCCGTGGCGCGCCTCAGCGCTGACGTTCGCTCCGCAAGCTGCGCTCAGCGCAGCGTGACCTGCTTGCCCGCCAGCGCGTCCCGGGCCCGGCGCTCGGCGTCCGACAGCGGCGCCGACTCGGCCAGCGCCGCGTCCAGGCGGGCCGCGAACTCCGCCACGGGCGTGACCCACTCCTTGGGATGCAGCTCGCGGTCGAGGTCCCACACCGGCACGAGCAGGCCGTGCGCCCGGAACGACCCCACGTAGCGGCTCTCCCCGCCCAGTGCCAGCTCGCCGCGCGCCTGCAGCCGGGCCATCGCGGCGAGCAGCGCGTCCTCCGGCTCGGGCCGCACCCAGCGCAGGTGCGCCTTCGTGCCGGTGTCCACCCAGAACGCCGAGCGCACGCCGGGCGCGGTCACGGGCTCGGTGGGGAGCACGACCTTGTTGGCCCGCTCCAGGGTGGCCGCGACCTCAGGGCTGGGCTCGCCGTCGTCGGGCACGAGCCACCAGGCGAAGTCGCGGTGCACGGTGACGTCGAGCTCGGCGTCGGCGACCACCACGTCCTGCAGCCGGACGAGCTCACCGCTCCCCGGCCCCACGACCGGAAGGGACGCGCCGGGCTCGGCCGCCCGCGCCCAGGCCAACGCGCGGGCGAGGTCGACCGACAGGTCACCGGAGCGCGTCTGCACCTGCATGCCGAGCCAGATCTCGCCGTCGGGCCGCACGAGGGCGGCGCAGGCGCCCGGCAGGACGGACGCGACGGTCACCGGCACGTCGAGCGGGGTGGTGAGCGGGAGCGGCGCGGTGGCCGAGGGCAGCAGCTCGCGCAGCGCGACGAGATCGCACTCGGCCGCGAGGCCCGCGAACGGGCGCGTCACGATCACATCGTCGCCCGCGCCGTGGCAGGCCTTCCAGCGCTTGCCGGAGCCGCAGGGACACGGGCGGCGCGGGTTCTCCCCGGCCGGGGCCTTCGTCTTCTTCGCCATGGTGCACAGCACGTTACCGAGCGCTCAGCGGACGGCGACGAGGACCTCGCGGTGCACGGCGGTACGCGGGGTGAGCAGGCGGGTGAGCCGGACCGTGAGCACGGCCGTGACCCCGGCGGTGACAGCTGCGAGCAGGTCGAGCGCCGCGTGCAGGGCCACCCCGTCGGCGCGCGCCTGCACGCCGGTGCGCAACGACCAGAGGGCGACGACCATCGCGAGCAGGAGGTCGGCGACCCACAGCGCCCACCACCCGCCGAGGAGTCGCGACGGCCGCGGCCGCTGTCCCGGCGGACGCTGCAGCGCGGCGTGCTCGATCTCGGCGAGCACCGAGCCGGGCACGGTCAGGTTCACCAGCGGGAACACCCAGCCCGCGACGATCCCCCTTTCCGACCGCGCGGGCACCACGCCGACGTGCTCGCCCGCCGCACGGGACGCGCGCACGCTCCAGAGCACCAGCAGCACCCCGGCGACAGCGGCCAGGATGGGCGCGACCGTGCCCGCGGCCACCACCAGCGCGTCCGAGGCCGCGACCGTGTCGGCCGGGAGCGCGTCGGAGCGGCTGGCGAGCAGCAGCAGGTACCGCCAGACCTCCGCGCCGGAGGCGAGCACCGCGACCGCGGCCGTGGCCCAGAGGACGGGCACGAGCGTGCCGAGCGTGGAGCGGGCGGCCGCGAGCGGGTCCCGCGCCGGGGGCCGCTCGTCCGGCGGCGGGTTCCACGGCAGCGCGGGGAAGCCCCAGCGCGGGACGGCGAGGTAGCGCGGCGGGCCGCCATAGCGGGGGTGGACGGTTCGGGGCGGGGTCGCCGAGGGCGGTGGTGTCGCCACCCAGGTGAGGGGCGCGAGGTAGCGCCCGCAGTGCGGGCAGAAAGCGTTGGACCCGACCGGCCGACGACAGCGAGGGCAGTTCACGACCGCACGCCCGGACACCCCCGTCACCCCGCTAGATGACGTCGGGTGCTGCGCCTGCGCGCTCGGCGACCATCGGCCGTCCGGCGGCGGACCACGACTGCATCCCACCCGTCACGTTGACCGCCGACACGCCCTGCTGGGAGAGGAACGCCACGACGCGCGCCGACCGCGCTCCCGAGCGGCAGATCACGTAGAGCGGATCCGCCTCGGGCACTTCGGCGAGCCTGCCGGTGAGCTGGCTCATCGGCACGTGGCGGGCGTCAGGCGCGTGGCCCGCGGTCCACTCGTCGTCCTCGCGGACGTCGAGCAGCACAGCGCCTGCGGGGAGGTCGGCCACCCCGATGGCGGGGACGTCGTTCATGTCCGCATCCTCCCACGCGACCCCGTCACGGCCTGGTGAGCCAGCCGGGGCCGAAACCCGACCTCGCCGCGACGAAACACGGGACTCACCGTGGCAGGAACCGCGACTCACCGTGGTGAAACGCGGGACTCACCGTGGCGGGGGTCAGCCGGTGGCGGGTTCGGCGCCCGCGCCGGTGAGCGCGCGCACCTCCATCGCGGCGTACAGGCTCTTGTCCGCCCCACGCCGCCCACCGATCCACGTCCCGACGATCCCGAGCAGGAACGACAGTGGGATGGCCACGATCCCCGGGTTGTCCAGCGGGAACCAGTGGAAGTCGACACCCTGGAACATCGAGGCGCTCGTGGTCGCTCCCGGCGGCACCGGCTTGCCCGACACGGCGGGCGAGAACGCGATCAGCACGAGGCAGGTCGCCAGGCCGCCGTAGATCGAGAACAGCGCCCCGGTGGTGTTGAACCGCCGCCAGAAGAGCGAGTAGAGGATCGTCGGCAGGTTCGCCGACGCGGCCACGGCGAACGCGAGCGCCACCAGGAACGCCACGTTCTGCCCGTTCGCCACGATCCCGCCCGCCACGGCGAGGACGCCGACGGCCAGCGCCGTGATCCGGGCCACCCGCAGCTGCGCGCGCGGCGAGGCCTGGCCGCGGCGCAGGATCGTGGCGTAGACGTCGTGCGCGAACGAGGCCGACGCGGTGATCGTCAGCCCGGCGACCACGGCCAGGATCGTCGCGAACGCGATCGCCGAGACCAGCCCCAGCATCAGCTCGCCGCCCAGCGCGTAGGCCAGGAGCGGGGCCGCGTTGTTCTGGTTGGCCGCCGTGATCGTGCCCGGGGGCAGCAGCGCCGCCGCCCCGTAGCCCAGCACGAGCGTGAACAGGTAGAAGAGGCCGATCAGCCAAATCGCCCACACCACCGAGCGCCGGGCCTCGGTCGCGGTCGGCACCGTGTAGAAGCGCATGAGGATGTGCGGCAGGCCCGCCGTCCCGAGTACCAGCGCGAGCGCGAGCGACACGAAGTCGACGGGGTTGACGTACTGCAGGCCCGGCCCGAGCACCTGCTCTCCCTTCGCGCCTGCGGCGGCGGCCTGGCCGAGCAGCCCGGAGACGTCGAACCCGACGAAGCCCAGCACCCACGTCGTCAGCACCGCGGCGGCCACGAGCAGCAGCACCGCCTTGATGATCTGGACGTAGGTGGTGCCCTTCATGCCACCGACCAGCACGTAGACGATCATGAGTACGCCCACGACGGCGATCACCACGCTCTGCCCGAGCCGGTTCTCGGCCGGGATCTGGAGCAGCAGCGCGATCAGGCCGCCCGCGCCCGCCATCTGGGCCAGCAGGTAGAACAGCGACACCACCAGCGTCGACACGGCCGCCGCTGCCCGGACCGGCCGCTGCCGCATCCGGAACGCCAGCACGTCGCCGATCGTGAACTTGCCGGTATTGCGCAGCATCTCCGCCACGAGCAGCAGCGCCACCAGCCACGCGACGAGGAAGCCGATCGAGTAGAGGAAGCCGTCGTAGCCGTTGAGCGCGATGGCGCCCGCGATGCCGAGGAACGAGGCGGCCGAGAGGTAGTCGCCCGCGATCGCGACGCCGTTCTGCGCGCCGGTGAACCCGCGGCCCGCCGCGTAGTAGTCCGACGCGGTGCGGTTGGTCCGGCCCGCGCGGTAGACGACGACCAGCGTCACCCCGACGAAGAACACGAAGCACGCGACGTTGACGGCGACGCTGCCGACCGCGCCTGCCGCCGGGTTCACGAGCGTTCCATCCGTTCACGGATCCGCGTCGCCGCCGGGTCGATCACGCGCCCCGCGAAGCGCACGTACGAGGTGGTGATCACGAACGTGCTGACGAACTGCAGCAGGCCGAGCACGAGACCCACGGTGATGTTGCCCGCGAGCTTCGTCGCCATGAACGGCTTGGCGTAGGACGCGAGCAGGACGTAGGCGAGATACCAGGCCAGGAACAGCGCGCTCATCGGGAACACAAATTGCCGCAGCCGCCTGCGCAGCGCTCGGAACTCCGGGCTCGCCTGGACGTCCTCGTAGACCGGGCCTGGGGGCCGGTGCTGGGTCGTGCTCACGAGACCTCCCACCGGTGAACACCTGTAGTGTCCACGTCATCGCACAGTGCAACGACGGTCACCGGGTGGAGGTAACGCCGGTCAGGTGGCCGATCCGGCCCGGCCCAGCCCCAGCCGTTCGGGGGCGTGCAGCCGCAGCAGGAGCTGCTCGACGCCCGCCGGGCGCTGGTTCGCGGTCAGCAGGCTGACGCCGACCATGGTGAGGAACGCCGCGGGCACGCTGACCACCGCGGGACGCAGCAGGAGCACGCCGACCCAGCCCGGCGCGGTGACGCCCGCGAGGCACAGGCCGATCGCCACCCCGGACAGCACGCCGCCGACCGCCACCCCCGCCGACGCGCCTGCCGCGGTGAGCCCCCGCCACCAGATCCCCAGCAGGAGCAGCGGAGAGAACGTCGACGCCGCCAACGCGAACACCAGCGCGACGGCCTCCCCGAACTCCATCCGCATCACGATCTGGGAGATCAGCAGCGGGACCAGCCCGCCGATCACCGTCGCGAAGCGGAACACGTGGGTGCGGCCCGAGCCGATGACGTCGGTGGCGAGCACCCCCGCGATGCTGACGACCAGCCCGGACGACGTCGCCAGGAGCGTCGCCCACGCCCCCGCCGCCACCATGGCGCCGAGCGCGATCCCGAGCGGACCGTTCCCGAGCACGGCCTGGGGCAGCAGCAGCACGGCGGCGTCGGTCCCGCCGGAGATCAGCAGTTGCGGCGTGTAGAGCCTGCACAGCGCCCCGACCGCCGTCACGACCACGTAGAAGATCCCGATCAGCGCCAGGACGAACACCGCGGTGCGCCGCGCGGACCGGCCATCGGGGTTGGCGTAGAAGCGCACGAGCACGTGCGGCAGGCCCATCGTGCCCAGGAACGTGGCGAGCAGCAGCGAGTACGTGTCCAGCAGGCCGTAGGGGTTGCCGTTGGCGTGCGGGAGCAGCCATACGTCGTCGTGGAGGGGGGCGTTCTCGACCACCGGGGTGACGGTGCCCGCCGGGAATACCAACACCGCGCCGTTCGCCACGGTGTGCATGCCGGGCTCCCAGGTGATCGTCCGGTTGGTGGCGTTGACGCCGTCGACGCTCCCCGTAGCGGTGACCGTGACGGGTTCGGCGACCTGCAGCGTGACGTCAGTGTTGATCCACACCTTGGTTGGGTGGGTCAACGTGGGCGGCGCGGGGTGGTTGAAGGTGCGGTGGTCGCCGAAGAAGTAGACCAGCGCGATGACCGTCGGGATCACCAGCACGCTGAACTTCAGCCAGTACTGGAACGCCTGCACGAAGGTCACCGAGCGCATCCCGCCGATCAGCACGGTGCCGACGACCACGACCGCCGCCGCCACCGAGCCCAGCGCGTAGGGCAGGCCGGTCGCGGTGGTGAGCGTCAGCCCGGCCGCCTGCAGCTGGGGCACCAGGTAGAGCCAGCAGATGACGATGACGACCGCCGTGCAGATCCGGCGCAGCACCGGCGAATGCAGTCGGGCCTCCGCGAAGTCGGGCACCGTGTAGGCGCCGGAGCGGCGCAGCGGGGCGACGACGAAGAACACCAGCGCCAAGTAGCCCGCCGCGAACCCGATCGGATACCACAGCGCATCCACGCCATCGCGGAGGATGAGCCCCGCGATCCCGAGGAACGACGCCGCCGACAGGTACTCCCCCGAGATCGCGGCCGCGTTCGCCGCGGGGTTGACGGTGCGCGAGGCGACGAGGAAGTCCGAGGTGCCGCGCCGCGCGCGCACGCCGTAGGCGCCGATCACCGCCGACGCGATCGCGGCGAAGGCCATCGCCGCGATGACGATGATGCCGGTGGTCGTCACGACGACAGACTGTCATCTGTCGCGGCGGACGGCGCGCTGCGGGTCGATCGGGGCACCTGCGGGGGGTCGCCCGCCCGCGATCCGCGCCCCGGGCGGCACACCGTCGGGGCCCGGGGACCGGCCTCCGCAGACTCGGCCGTCACTTCGCAGGGTCCCGGGGCCGTGCGAAGCGCACGCGGCCTCTGCGAGGACCCGGCGATCGTTCCCGGACGGGCACTAGTTGTCCTGGACGTGGTCGGCGAAGTCCTGCTCCACCCGCTCTGCTGTGCGCGTGAACCACCACCCCAACCCGTACAGGAACGGGTACACGAGGATGCCGAGCAGGAGCCACGGCAGCCGCAGCCCGAAGATCGCGACCGTACCCGCGTCCGGGACCAGGTAGAAGATCCACGGCAGCACGCCGAGCGTGAGCCCGCCGAACAGGGCGAAGCGGAGCGCGACGCGCATCTGGTCGGCGATCAGTCCCGCGCGCAGCGCCTCGCCGACGGGCCCGTCGCCCTGGATGTCGACGACCGTGCGCACCGGCCGTGCCGCTGCCTTGCGCTCGGCCAGCACGACGCGCACCCGCTTGCTGGAGGGGGGCGGGGACGGGGGCTCCGGGGCGGGAATCGGCGTGCGGCCAATGGGTGAAGCGGTGGCGGGTGGGATGGTGGCGGGTGGGGTGGCGGCGCGCCAGATGACGGCGTCGCCCCCGCCGCCGTCGTCATCGTCGCCGTCGTCGTCGCCGTCGTCGTAGTCGTCGCTGTAGCTGTCGTCGTCGTCGGGGTCCGGCGGCGTGGGGGTGCGTGCGGGCATCCCGGGCACGGTCGGGATGGCCTCCGTCGGCGCGGTCGGCGGGGCGTCGTTGACCGAGGGGCGCATGCCCGCCCCCGGTCGTGCGACGGCGAGCGAGGCCGTCGCTGTCGCGTCCTGCCAGGAGGCTGCGGCCGGTGCGGAGCCGCCCGTGGTCGCCCCGGCCGAAGGGGACGCGCCCGCCTGCGGCGCGGCGAGCGGTGGCGGCACAGTCCCTCGGCGCCCCGCGACGGTCGGCGGCGCACGGGTCGCCGCGGACGGGGCCACTCCAGCCGGTGACGGCACCTCGGCCGATGTGGGCGCTCCTGCCTGTGACGGCGCCCCGGCCGGTGCGGTCGCCCCAGCCGAAGCCGGTGCTCCGGTCGGTGACGGTGCTCCGGTCGGTGAGGGCGCTCCCGCTGGCGTGAATGCGCCGGGCGAGAGTGGCGCGACGGTCCCGGGAGCCGCCGCCGCGGCCGGCGGGAGCGTGCCCGCCGCGGCCTGCGACCGGGCGTCCGCCGTTCCGGCGGGCGCGGGCGCGTCGACCGAAGGCGACCGACCTGTCCCGACGGGCCCCGACTCGGGTGGCGCGGACGCACCGGCCACCCCGGGGGCCCGGGCGGGCCCACCCCCTGCCGGGGGGGCTGCCTGCGGCACGGAGGGGGGGTTGGCAAGCAGCCGGGTGGCGGCCGTGCCCGACGGGGGCGCAGGCCAGGGGCGTCGCGTCCCCGGCGGAGCCGATGGTTGGCCCGCGCCGGTCGGCGCCTCGGCGGGCGCCCCCGGACCGGCGGTCCACATCTGCGGGGTGGCCCCGCCCGCAGAGGACGCAGCGGCAGCGGGGCCGCCCCGGGCTGCCCGCCGGGACGGGCCGACGTTCGGCAACGACGGACCGCCGAAGCCGCCGATCGCCGAGCCACCAGGCTGTTGCCTGCCCTCGCCGGTCGGGGCAGCCGACCGGTGGCCGAGGCGTCCGACCCCCGCCCACGTCGTGGGCATCGGCCGTGGCGTGGTCTCCTCGACGTCGAAGGACGCCGCGGGGGGCGCCTGCTCCGGGTCCGGCGTCGGGACGGCATCGCGGTGGCGCGCACCCTCCGTGGGCGACGGGGCGCCTGGTTCGGCGGCGCCGCCCTCGTCACCCTCCGCCGCGGGCGGCGCATCGGCCGGGTCGGCACGCTCGTCCGCGCGATCGGGTGTGACGCCCGGGAAGGCGATGACGACGCCGGAGGGATCGCCGCTCGCCCCGCGGTCGGCCACCTCCGGCTGATCCAGCGGCGCCGACGGCCGGACCCCTCCGCCTTCGGCCGCCACCGCATCGGGCGGCTCGGCGGGTTCGGTCGCCAACGGTCTAGCCTGCGCCGCCGGGCCGGGCTCGGCGACCAGCCGGGGCGACTCATCCCACGCCATGTGCTCGAAGTGGGGGCCGTCGGCCGGGGCCTGCGCAGACACAGCATCGGTCGCGACCGCGTCGACGGGGTCTGGTGGAGCGACAGGTGAAGCAGCGGCATCGACGGCCGAGGGGACGCCGTCATCGCGGTCCGCATCGGCGGTCGGCCGGGCCGCGCCCCACGGGTCAGCAGCGTCGCCAGGGAGGGCGCCATGCGGGTCAGAGGTCGCGGCGGAGGCGGCGCGATGCGCGTCAGAGGCGGCGGGGGCCCCCGCAGCGGCGGCGGGCAAAGCAGCGCCATGCGGGTCAGCGGCCGGGGCTTCCGCAGCGGCGGCAGGGATGGCGGCGCCATACGGGTCAGCAGCGGCGGCGGGGGCTTCTGCGCGTGGCAGGTCGGCGGCGGGCGACGTGGCGGGCGACGTGGCGGGCGCGGCGGGGGCTTCGGCGCGTGGCAGGTCGGCGGCGGGCGGGAAGGCGGGCGACGTGGCGGGCGACGTGGCGGGCGCGGCGGCGCCGTCGGGATCGACCTCGGCGGGCGGGGCGGGAGCCGGACCGGCGTCGTCGGCAGGGGCGGGGGGTGTGTCGTCGGGCAGGGTCCACGCGGAGGGGACCGCGGGGTCGTCCCCGTTGGTCTCGGGGATCGGCCGGGGGCGGGTCGGGAGGGCGGTGTCGGAGGCGTGCCGGGCCCGGTAGCCCGGGCGGGCGGGCGTCGGGTCGGTGCCGTGCCGGGCGTGCCGCCCACCGGCACCACCCCGCGCGACCGCCATCCGCCGCTGCATCTCCGCCTGGAGCCAGGTCATGCCGGACTCGGCGGCGGTGTCCGCTGCGCCCGGGCCGTCCTCCGGCTCGGGCGCCACCGACGGCGGTGCGCCGTCGGTGTCGGTGCTCATGGCCCGCTCGCCCGCTCGTCCACAGCACCCATGGGAGTCAACGCTGGCTCCACGCCTGCTTCGTCGCCCGCACGAGGCGGTCCTTCAGCTCGCGGGTGTGCCGACGGCTGACGGGCAGCTCGGCGCAATCGGGGCCGCTGCCGATACGCACGACGTAGCCCGACCCGGACAGCCGCAGCTCCGTGACCAGCGGCAGCGACACGAGGAACGACCGGTGTATGCGCACGAACCCCGCCTCCCGCCACCGGTCCTCCAGCACCGAGAGCGGAATGCGCACGAGGTGGCTGCCCTCGTGGGTGTGCAGGCGCGCGTAGTCGCCCTGCGCCTCGACGTAGCGCACGGCCGAGCGCGGCACGAGCTTCGTGGTGCCCGCCAGCTCGACGGGGATGACCTCGTCCTCGTTGGCGTCGTCGCGCATCGGTTCGGCGGCCGTGGCGGCGCGGTTGGCGATGATCCGGTCGAGCGACGCGGCGAGACGCTCGGAGCGCAGCGGCTTGAGGAGGTAGTCCACGGCGCCGACCTCGTACGCGTCGACCGCGCGGTCGTCATGCGCGGTGACGAACACGACCGACGGCGGCACGGCCATCGACGAGAAGACGCGCGCGAGCTCCAGGCCGTCCAGCCCCGGCATGCGGATGTCGAGGAAGACGACCTCGATGTCGCTCCGCTCGGCGACCCGCATGCCCGTCATCGGGTTCAGCGCGCGCCCGCCGACCGTCTGCCCCGCCGTGGCCGCCTCGCGCACCCCCTGACGGCTGTTGAGGATGCGCAGGGCGTCGGTGGCGTCCGACGCCTTCAGCACGACCCCGACCCGGGGGTCCTCCTTCAGCAAGTAGGCCAGTTCTTCGAGCGCGGGTTCCTCGTCGTCTACGGCGAGGACGACCAGGCCGCCGGAGCTGTCGTTGCTGTCCACGATCTCCTCATCCTGCGTGTCCGGTGCACGGCGTCGGAGCGACCGCGTGGCGATCACGTCCCACACCGGCGACCATGGTGACGCCGAAACCGTGTGAGTGCCAGGGGCACGCACCTTTCGGGTTCATCCGATCACACCCTGCTACAAACCGTACCGTGCCCATGTGGCGCGAATGTCGGCCGCATGCGCCAATCCGAGCAGATGGTCCGCTGATGCGGCCGCGGGGGCGCCCAGGCCGAGCCGGGCGAGCAGCGGCCTGCGGGCTTCGACGGGCACCAGCTCGGCGTCCGGGAAACGCTCGGTGAGCACGGTGCGCGGCGTGCCGAGGGCGTCGACGAGCCCCAGTTCGAGCGCCCGCACTCCGGTCCACACCTCGCCGGTGAACAGCTCGTCCCCGCCGCGCAGCCGGTCGCCCCGCCGCTCGGTGACCCATCCCCTGAACAGCGTGTGCAGCTCGTCCTGCAGCCCGCGCAGCCACTGCACGTCCTCCGGCTTCTCCGGCAGGAACGGGTCGAGGCGCGACTTCGACGTGCCCGCGGTGTAGAGCCGCCGCTGCACGCCAAACCGTTCGATCAGCCCGTCGAGCCCGAACCCCTGGCTGATGACGCCGATCGAACCGACGAGCGACGTGGGGTGCGCGTAGATCTCGTCGGCCGCGCAGGCGAGCCAGTAGCCGCCGGACGCCGCGACGTCTTCACAGAAGGCCAGCACCGGCACCTGCGCCTCGTTCGCGAGCTGGCGAATCCGGTCGGCGACGAGGGCGGACTGCGTCGGCGATCCGCCGGGCGAGTTCACGAGCACGGCCACCGCGGCGAGGTGCTCCGGCGCGAACGCCCGCTCCAGAGTCTTCTCGACGACCGCGGCGTTGATCACCGATCGCGGCACGGGGGCCGCCACGGCGGTGATCACCCCGTGCAGGCGGATGATCGAGACGACCGGCTTGTCGCCACGCTCGCCGAGCTTGCCTGGCAGCCGGGACACGATCCGATCGGGGAGCCGCAACGCATCCATAGTCGACCACGCTACGCGAGGCCGGAGTGCGGCCGGGTGGCACGGCTCCGACTGGGTCGCAGGAACGTCACCCTGCTGCGATCGGGTCGCCCGCCGCGCGCACGGCTCAGACCCGGATGCCCGCCCGGAACTTCGGCACCCGCAGCGTGATCTTCATGCCGTGCCCGATGGCGGTGTCCACGACGAGGCCGAAGTCGTCGCCGAAGGTCGAGCGCATGCGGTCGTCGACGTTGCCCAGCCCGACGTGCGCCCCGGACTGGTGCGCGTCGGCCAGGTCCTCGTGCAGCCGCGTGGGGTCCATGCCCACCCCGTCGTCCTCGACGATGATCACGCACTCGTTGCCTGCGTTCTCCGCGGTGATCGTGATCGTGCCGCCGTTGGGCTTGCTGCCCAGCCCGTGCCGCACGGCGTTCTCGACGAGCGGCTGCAGCGCGAGGAACGGCAGCACCACCGACAACACCTCGGGCGCGATCTGCAGCTTGATGTTGAGCCGGTTGCCGAAGCGCGCCTTTTCCAGCCGGACGTAGCGCTCGATGTTGGTCAGCTCGTCCTGCAGCGTGGTGTACTCCCCCGCCGTCCGGAACGAGTAGCGGGTGAAGTCGGCGAACTCGATGAGCAGCTCGCGGGCGCGCACCGGGTCGGTGCGGATGAACGACGCGATGGTCGTCAGCGCGTTGTAGACGAAGTGCGGGCTGATCTGGGCCCGCAGCGCGCGCACCTCGGCCCGGTCGAGGCGGGCGCGGGCCTCCTCCAGCTCGGCGAGCTCGAGCTGGCTGGAGACGTAGCGCGCGACCTCGGCGGTGGCACGCAGGATCACCGGCCCGGCCGTCGACACCGTGACGGCACCGAGCGTTCCGATGATCGCGCCGTCGCTCTCCAGCGGGACGACGACGATGCCGCGCACCGGGCAGTCGCCGCGCTCGCAGACGATCGCCGAGTGCGAGAGCATCTGCTGGCGACCGGTGGAGATCACCTGGTCGGCCAGCGAGCGCACGTCCGGCTCGTGCTGGTCGGCGGCCCCGTCCCAGGCGAGGGTGTTGCCGCGGTTGTCGGTCATCGTCAGCGCGCAGGTGTCGAGCAGCTGACGCAGGTAGGGCAGCGCGAACGCGGCCGACGAGGGCGAGAGCCCCTCCCGCAGCGACGGCGCGGCGAGCGCCACCGTGTGCAGCGTGCCGAACGTCGCCCGCTCCAACGGCGTGGCGTAAGTGTTGCGGCGGTTGCGCAGGAAATAGAAGACGGCCACCGCGATGCTGGCGATCAGAAGCGCCATGAACCCGACGATGGCGACCGGGGAGGCCAGCAGGTCGTTCACGTCAAGCTCCTACCGCACCAGTCGCGAAAGCCGCCGGTCGGCGAGGGGCTTGCCGCCGGTCTGGCAGCCCGGACAGTACTGGAACGACCGGTTGGCGAAGGACACCTCCCGGACGGTTTCCCCACACACCGGACACGGGAGACCTGTTCGGGCGTGCACGCGCAGCCCGGAGCGCTTCTCGCCCTTGAGCTGTGCGGCGCCCTGGCCGACGGAGCGCTCGACGGCGTCGGTGAGCACCGAGCGCAGCGCGTCGAACAGGACGTCGACCTGCTCAGGCTTCAACCGCCCCGCCACGGCGTACGGCGACAGCTTCGCGGTGTGCAGGATCTCGTCGCTGTAGGCGTTGCCGACGCCCGCGATGAAGGTCTGGTCGACGATCAGCGTCTTGATCCGTTCGGTGTGGCCCGCGAGCAGCGCGGCGAACTCCTCGCGGGTGACGGCGAGTGCATCCGGGCCCAGCCGCGCGACGCCGGGCACCTCGTGCGGCTCGGCCACGAGGTAGACGGCGAGCCGCTTCTGGGTGCCCGCCTCGGTGAAGTCGAAGCCCGGCCCGCCGACGGCGTCGAGGTGCACCCGCAGCTCCAGCGGGCCCTTCCCCGGCCGCGGGGGGGTGGTCGCGGCGGTGTCGTGCCAGCGCATCCAGCCCGCACGCGAGAGGTGGGTGACGAGGTGCAGGGGATCGTCGGGCCGGTCGAGGAACTCGACGGCGAGGAACTTCCCGTAGCGCGCCGCGCCCGTGACCACCCTTCCGGCCAACGACTGGATCGGCGGGTCGAAGGTCTTCACGGCGCTCATCGACGCCACGTCGACCCGCGCCACCGGGCGGTAGAGGGCGTGCTCGCGCAGATGATGCGCGAGCGCCTCGACCTCAGGCAGCTCCGGCACTAGTGCCCCGTCCAGCGACGTTCGGCACGGGATTCGGCGGCCCAGGCGCCCGCAGGCCGCGTTGCCGCCTCCTCCGAGTACGCCCGGTACGAGGACCGGGCGGCGCCTTGCCCGCGAACACCTGGATCCGCCGACTCCCCCACCAACCTCCCTGGACGGGGCACTAGTTCACCGGTTGCAGCGGACTGTCGGCGTGGCCGGGGGTGCCCTGGGTGCGCAGCCGCCGTACGACGATGCGCATCTCCTCGCGGGCCCGGGAGCCGCCGCGGATGAGGCCCGTCCAGCGTTCGGGGGGCTGCTCGTAGTTGCCCTCGGTCTCGGCCACGACCGTCCAGGGCCTGCGCAGCCACCAGCGCACCGGGAAGAAGAGCACGATGAGCGTGCCGATGATCCAGAGGTAGAGCGGCACGTGCACCTGGCTCGGCGACCAGACGATGATGATCACCCAGAAGAGGAAGAGCGACGAGAGGATCAGCACCGCGGCGCCGCGGCCGCCGTCGACGTCGTGCTCGAAGTCGTCGCCCGTTGCAGGCAGCGACCACGCGACGCTGCGGCGCACCGACCACATGCGCCCGTCGACGCCCGCGACCGTCTTGGATCCCACGCCTTCCACTGTCCCACAACCGCGCATCCGATGGGTCGCTCGCCGATGGCCCGCCGCGTCCCGCAGGCATGCCGCGACGGCCGCCGCGCGTCCCGAAGGCCGAGCGGCGATGACCTGCCGCGCGCCATCCCTGCGGCCGTCGTGCGCCCGGCGTAGACCGCCCGCCCCGTCCCCGGGTCCTCCTCGCAGAGCGCGTGCACTCGTCGCAGGGCCCCCGGACCCTGCGAAGCGTCAACCCGGTCTGGGAAGCGGCCGGGCGGGGGCGCGGGGGGCGCGGGGCGTGCCGGGCCCCGGGCAGGGCGCCTGCGTATCAGGCCCAGCGCACCGGCAGGCTGGTCAGCCCGTTGATGAAGTTCGACGTCAGACGGCGCGGCTCGCCGTCGAGCACCGCCTCACCCGCGGCGAGGAACTCCTCGAAGAACGCCCGCATCTGCACCCGCGCGAATGCCGCGCCGAGACACAGGTGCGGCCCCTGGCCGAACGACAGGTGGTCGTTGGGGCTGCGGGTGAGGTCGAAGCGGAACGGGTCGGGGAAGCGGCGCTCGTCGACGTTGGCCGACACGTGGTAGACGACGACCTTGTCGCCCTCCCGGATCGCCCGCCCGCCGAGCTCGAGGTCGCGCGCCGCCGTCCGGCGGAACGTCAGCACCGGCGGGTGCAGCCGGAGCATCTCCTCGATCGCCGAGGGCAGGAGTGCCGGGTCGGCGCGCAGCCGCGCGTACTCCTCCGGATGGCGCAGCAGCAGGAGCACCCCGCCGGGCAGCGCGCTGCGGACGGTGTCGTTGCCCGCGATCACCAGCAGGAAGAAGAACATCTTCAGCTCGGGGTCGGTGAGCCGCTCGCCGTCGGCCTCGGCCTGCACCAGCGCGGTCATCACGTCGTCGGCCGGAGCGCGGCGTTTGCGCGCGGCGAGCTCCTCGGCGTAGCCGAACATGTCGGCCAGCTGGGCGGGCGAGCGCGGGTTCACCGGCTTCCCGTCCGGCCCGGTGACGACCACGCCGTGCTCGGGATCCTGGTAACCGATCACCCGGTTCGTCCACGCCAGCAGGAGCGCGCGGTCGGCGCGGGGCACGCCGAGCAGGTCGCACAGGTTCTGCAGGGGCAGCTCGTCGGTGACCTCCCGCGTGAGGTCACACCGGCCCGCCGCGCGCAGCAGCCCGGCGGCGCGCGTCCTGATCGTCGCCGCGAACCTCTCCAGTCGCCGCCGGGTGAAGGCGCCGGTCACCAGGGTCCGCAGGCGCACCTGCTCCGGCGGGTCCATGTTGAGGATCATCCGGCGGATGAAGGGCAGGTCGGCGGGGTCGGGGTCGCGGATCTGGGTGGCGCCGAGCTGCGAGGAGAACTCCGCGGGCGAGCGCAGCACGTGCCGCACGTCGGTGTAGCGCGTGACCGCCCAGAAGCCCGGTCCCGCGGGCCAGATGCCGATCTCGTGCTCGTGCTGCCAGCTCACCGGGTCGGTGTCGCGCAGCTCCCTCAGGGCGTCGTGCGGCACGCCCCCGGCGAACACGCGCGGATCGAAGACGTCGGGCACGCTGAGAGGCTTACCACCCGGTGGCTCGAATCACCCTCAGCCGAGTTGCCGACATCGTTCGCCAAGAGCATGCTTGGGGCACGCAAGTTGTTGCTTGCTACACGCAAAGCTTTGGTAAAGGGGTCCGGATGCTCGACGAGCACATGGCTGTCACACCGGCCGACGCCGCCGTCGCAGGCACCGACCTCACCGCCGATCTCATCGGCCAGGACCTGGTCCGCCTGATGCGCATCGTCGCGCGGCTGCGCCATCAGACCGACATGGGTGTCGCCCACGTGCTGGGCCTGCTCATCGAGAAGGGGCCGCAGCGGGTGGGCGAGATCGCGCAGGCGCTGGGCACCGATCCGTCGACGGTGAGCCGCAAGGTCGCGGCGCTCGTCGACGCCGGGCTCGTGGAGCGCCGCGCCGACCCCGACGACGGCCGGGCCCACCTGCTCGCCGCCACCGCGGCGGGCGAGCGGAAGTGCGTCGACGGCCGCCGCGACCGCATCGACATGGTCGCCTCGGTTCTGTCCGGGTGGCCCGAAGACTCCCGTCGCCAACTGGCCACGCTGCTGGCCCGGTTCGCGGACGGGATGCAAGAACACGGCATGCGGATCACCCGCACGCAGGAAGGAAAGAACCGATGACCGCCGCCACCGCGCAACGGGCTACCGAGCCAACCTCGGGGCCCTCCGGTGAGCTCCCGCATCGCCAGATCGTCACCATCCTGATCGGGCTGATGCTCGGCATGTTCCTGGCCGCGCTCGACCAGACCGTCGTGTCCACGGCCATCCGCACGATCGCCGACGATCTCGGCGGGCTGTCCCAGCAGGCGTGGGCCACCACGGCGTTCCTCATCACGAGCACGATCACGACGCCGCTGTACGGCAAGCTCTCCGACATCTACGGCCGCAAGCCGCTCTTCCTGCTCGCAATCTCGATCTTCCTGATCGGGTCGATCACCTGCACGTTCGCCGAGTCGATGTACCAGCTGGCGGCCTTCCGCGCGCTGCAGGGCATCGGGGCGGGCGGGCTGTTCTCGCTCGCGCTGACGATCCTGGGCGACATCGTGCCGCCCCGCGAGCGCGCCCGGTACCAGGGCATGTTCCTGGCCGTGTTCGCCACGTCCAGCGTGCTCGGCCCCGTCATCGGCGGCCTGCTGTCGGGCGCGGACACGATCCTCGGCCTCGACGGGTGGCGCTGGATCTTCCTGGTGAACGTGCCGATCGGCGCCGTGGCGCTCGTCGTCGTGGCGAAGGTGCTCAACGTGCCGCACGTCCCCCGCGGCCGTCCCCGCATCGACTGGCCCGGCGCGATCCTGCTGGCCGTCGGCCTCGTGCCGCTGCTGATCGTCGCCGAGCAGGGCCGGTCGTGGGGCTGGGCCTCCCCGTACGCGATCGTCTCCTACGCCATCGGCGCCGTCGGCCTGATCCTGTTCGTGCTGGTCGAGCGCTGGTACCGCGACGACGCCCTGCTGCCGCTGCGCCTCTTCCGCAACAGCGTGTTCTCGCTGGTCACCGTGATCGGCGTGATCGTCGGCATGGCCATGTTCGGCGGCATCGCCGTGCTGCCGCAGTTCCTGCAGATCGTGCGCGGGACTTCGCCGATCGAGTCCGGCTTCCTCATGCTGCCGCTCGTCGCCGGGATCATGATCGCCTCGGTGACGTCGGGCCAGCTGACGTCGCGCACGGGCCGCTACAAGGTGTTCCCGGTCGTCGGCACGCTGCTGATGACCGGTGCGCTGGTGATCCTCTCCTTCCGGATCAACGTCGCCATCCCGTTCTGGGAGCTCGATCTCTACATGGCGATGTTCGGCCTCGGCCTCGGCAGCTGCATGCAGACGCTGGTGCTCGCGGTGCAGAACGCCGTCGCCCGCGCGGGACATGGGCGTCGTCACGGCGTCGTCGACGTTCTTCCGCCAGCTCGGCGGCACGCTCGGCACCGCGGTGTTCTTCTCGATCCTGTTCTCCACGCTGCCCGACAAGATCTCCGGCGCGCTGACGTCGGCCGCGCAGAGCGACCCGGCGTTCCAGGCCGCGGTGGCCGATCCCGCCGTGCGCGCCAACCCGGTCAACGCCCCGTTCTTCGCGCTGACCCAGGGCGGCGGCTCGGACGTGCTGAGCGACTCGGCGTTCCTGCAGACCATCGACGCGCGGCTGGCCCACCCGATCCTGGTCGGCTTCTCCAACTCGATCACGCTGGTGTTCCTCGTGGCGGCGTGCGTCATCGCCGTCGGGTTCGTGCTGGTGCTCTTCGTGAAGGAGCTGCCGCTGCGGACGATGTCCGGCGCGCGGGCGGCGGCCATGGAGGAGGCCGCGCGCAACGGCGAGGTGCCCGCCACCGTGCCCGTCGAGGCCATCCCCGACACCGCCGTGCCCGCGCCACCCGCCGGACGCCACGCGATCGCGGCCACGAACGGCAACGGGCACCTTCCGCTCGCCGGCGGGGCCACGGCCAACGGCGCCGCGCACGCCCTGCCAGGCGGCAACGGACACGGTTCCACCACCGCGCTGCTCGACGGTTTCGGGAGGCACGACCCGGCCGGGGTCGCCGGTAGCGACGGGGAGCGCATCACCGCGAACGGTGCGGGTCACGCCACCCCGACCGCCCATGCGGCAGGACACGACACCCCGACCGCGGCGCTGCCGGGCCACAACGGCGTGGTGGCCACCGGCAACGGGCCCGGCCCGACAAGGGCAGGCGACAGCCATGGCCCGGCGGCACCCGGCAACGGGCACGGCCCCGCGTCGGCGGGCAACGGGCACGGCCCCGCGTCGGCGGGCAACGGGCACGGCCCCGCGTCGGCAGGCAACGGGCACGGCCCCGCGTCGGCAGGCAACGGGCACGGCCCCGCTCCTCAGCACGGGTACGGCCCTGCTCCTCAGCACGGGTACGGCCCGGCACCGCAGCACGGCGGCCTCCCCGCCACCGCGCACGCCGCGGCCCGCACGGTGCCGCTCTCGGGGCCCGGCGTGGTCGGCACCGTGAGCCGCGTCGACGGGCGTGGCCTGCCCCGGGTGGTGGTCACGGTCGCCGACCCGGCCGGACGGCAGGAGGCACGCACCGCCACCGACCTCGACGGCCGGTATGCGGTCGCGCTGCGCGCCGCGGGCACCTATCTCGTGGTCGCGGCCTCGGGCACGTTCCAGCCGCAGGCCGCGCTGGTGGAGGTCGGCCCGGTCACCCCGACCCCGCACGACGTGACCATGTCCGGCGGGTCCGGCGTCCACGGTGTGGTGCGGGACGGGCACGAAACGGTGGCGGGCGTCGCCATCACGCTGATCGACGTCCACGGTGACGTCGCCGCGGCGGGTGTCACCGACGGGTCCGGCCGCTACCAGCTCGTCGGGATACCCGAGGGGACGTACACCCTCACGGCGAGCTCCGGCTATCAGCCGGTGGCCGTCGGGCTGCGGCTGGACGTCGGTGTGAACGCCGAGCGCGACCTCGACCTGCCCCAGCGGTCCCGCCTCGTCGGCACGGTCACCGCCGTGGGGTCGGGCAGACCCATCGAGGAGGCGACCGCGACGCTCCTGGACGCGGGCGGCACGGTCGTCGGCGCGGCGGTCACCGGCCCGGACGGGACGTTCGCGTTCGAGGACCTCCCTGCAGGCACCTACACCCTGACGACACGCGGCTACGCGCCTGCGGCGCGGACCGTCCGTGTGGCGGCGGGGGCGCAGGCGACGGCGGACATCCGGCTGGGCGCCGGACACCGGCAGACGGGCGGCGCAGCGTCGGAGCCGCGGGAAGCCGAAGCAGGCGAACCCACCACGGCCGGGCCCGTCCAGCACTGAGCCACCCCGCGCGGGGCTGCGGCCCGGCAGCCCACGAGGCCGCCGGGCCGCAGCGTTGTGCCACCCCGCCGCGCGGCAGCGCCCAAGCCACCTCGACGAGGCGGACCGCCTGCCCGACCCTGGTGATCGGGGCTTGGCGGCGCGTCCCGTGCGTCAGATCTCGAAGTCCAGGGCCGGGGTGAGCACGCCCTCGAGGGCCAGCAGCCACTCCTTGACGTCGCGGCCGCCGCCGAACCCGCCCAGGCCGTCGGCCGCCATCACCCGGTGGCACGGCACGACGACCGGCAGCGGGTTGGAGCCCATGATCCCGCCGACGCCGCGGGCGGCCGTGTACGCGGTGCCCAGCTCGCTGCGTGCGGCCAGTTCCCCGTAGGTCACGGTCTCGCCGTACGCGACCGTCGCGAAGAGCGTCTCCAGCACCCGCCGCTGCGAGCCGCGGGTGAGCGCCCAGTCCACCGGCAGGTCGAACACCCGCCGCTCCCCCGCCAGGTACTCCCGAAGCTGCGCGACCGCGTCGGCAGGCTCCTTCTTCACGGCCGGGAACCCGAGCCGGTCCGCGGCCCGCGCCGCCGCCTCGGGGTGGTCGCCGAAGGCGACGAGCGCGAGCCCGGCGGATGTCGCCCCGACCGTCAACGCCCTGATCGGGCCCGGCGCGGGCATCACCGTCCACAAGAGCTGCATGCGTCCAGTCTGCCCGCTCGCCGCGGCCCGACGTCGCCGATATCTCGCCTCACCCCGGGGGGAAGAGATCGTTCGCGAGGTGCCGCAGCGCCCACTCGGCCCAGTCCGGTGTCGTCCAGCCCTGCTGGACGACGAGCAGGCCGTAGGTCTCCGGCGCGAGCAGCGTGGCGACGACGTCAGTGGCCCGCTGCAACGACAGATCCGCGGTGAACCCTGATCGCTCGCCGAGCTCGTCGACCGCGCGGGCGTGCGCGTCGAGCGCGGCGGCCCGCGCGGCGGCGAGCAGCTCGGCGGGCTCGGGATCGGCGGCGGCGGCACGCAGCACGGCGTCCAGCGGGTGACGGCGCTCGACCGCGGCCGTCGTCATGGCGACGTGGCGGGCGAGCGCGGAAGGTCCGTCCGGCGCAGCGGCCAGCGCTCCGGCCCAGTCCGGCGGGCGGTCCGGCCCTGCCCCCTCCCACACCGCCTTCAGCACGGCCGCCTTGCTGCCGAAGGACAGGTAGAGCGTCTGCACGGCCACACCGGCCGCCGCGGCGAGCTCGGCCATCGTGGTGTCGAGGTAGCCGCGCTCGACGAACAGCGGCCCGGCCGCGGCGATCACCTTCTGCCGCGTGACCTGCGCCCTCGCCGCCCCCGCACGCTTCCGCGCAGCGACCTCCACCCGGACCTCCATGATGTACCCACGACATGTAACGACATTCCAGTGATACCTTACACAAGGTCCTTACATCATGCCGACGCGGGCTCAGCGCGGAGGCGACGCCGTGCCGGTGCCGATCGGGCAGGCCACGGCGTGCCGACCGGAGCCGCGGTAGCCGTTTCGGCACCTCGGCGAGGCAAGAGGGGCCATTTTCCCAGTTCACGCGGTCAGCGCGCGCCGACCCTCCGGTCGACCTGCAGCAGGTACTCCTTCCGGTTCCACGGGTCGACCCGCGGCCGGGGCCGGGTGGGCGCCGGTCCGCGGACCGGTCGGTGGTGGTCGAAGCGGGCCTCCAGCACCGCCTCGCCGCGGGTGAGCGCGGGCAGCAGCTGCCGCAGCCCGTGGACCCGCGCCGCCGGGATCTCGCCGGACAGCACCGCGACCGGCCCGCGCACGACGTGCTCCCGCGCCAGCCCGTTCTCCCGGGTGAGCGCGGGCAGCACCGCGTCGAGCGTGTCGGCCGGGATCTCCAAGCGGAACGCGTGCACCGGCTCGCACACCGTCGTTCCCGCCCGGCGCAGCGCGTCGACCAGCACCAACGGCGTGAGGTTCCGGAAGTCGCGGCCCGTCGAGGACATGCTCTTGTCGAACGTGGCGTGCGCGTGGCTCTGCCGCGGCCAATAGCCGGAGTGGGTCATCGTGACGACGCACCCGGTCACCGGCCAGCCGTGGGCGCCGTGGCGGAGCGTCGCCGCCACCGTCTCGCGCACCGCGGTGAAGAACGCCGACGGCATCGACCCCAGCTCCACGCCCAGCCGGAACGCGTCCTCGCCCGGCTCGACGCGCAGGCCGACGGTCGCGAGGAACGGGTTGGGCGCCACGTCGATCAGCTCCACCGCCTCGCCGACGCCCACCAACCGCTCGAGGCAGACCGGCGTCGTCGCCCGGAACGTGACGACGATGCCGTACTCCTCGGCCAGCGTCGCGGCGATGACCTCCTTCTGCACCTCGCCGTAGAGCGAGACCGCGATCGCGTCATCGTCGCGGCGCAGGTCGATCAGCGGGTCCTGCTCGGCCAGCTCGGTGAGCGCGGCGAAGAGCGCGGCCCGGTCGGTGGCGCGCCGGGGCGCCACCACCGACTCGAGCGTCGGCGGTGCGAAGTGCTGCGCCGGGCGCGCTGCGGGGCCGATCGCGTCGCCGATCCGCACCGTGGTGAGGCCGCGCACCTGAGCGATCTCCCCGGCCCGCGCCGCCGGTCGTCGGATGAGCCCGCCGTCGGCGAACACGTCGAGGCCGGTGACGACGTCGCCGAGGAGACGGTCCCGCAGGCGCACGGCCCCGGCGAGCATGCGGACGTAGGCGATGCGCTCGCCTGCCGCGCCCCGCTCGACCTTGAACACCGTGCCCGCCTGCTCGTCGTCGACGTCCTGTGGCGCCCCGGGCAGGAGCTCCGCGATGCCCTCCGCGAGCTGCGCGATGCCCGCGCCGGTAATCGCCGAGCCGCAGAACACCGGGTGCACGAGCGCGCGGCCGGTCTGGGAAACCAGCGCCCCCCGCAGCCGCTCCCGCTCGACGCGCCGCCCGTCGACGAACGCCGCGAGCAGCGCGTCGTCGTGCTCGGCGAGCACAGCCACCGGGTCGTGCTCGCGGGCGGTGACGACCACGTCACGCGTGCCGAGGTGCTCGACCTCGGCCATCGGGATGACGGCGGGCGTCAGCTTGTCGGCGATCTCCCGCAGCACGCGGTCGACGTCGGCGCCGCGGCGGTCCACCTTGTTGATCATGACGAGCGTCGGGATGGCGAGCCGGGCGAGGGTGCGGTGCAGGATGCGCGTCTGGGCCTGGACGCCCTCCACGGCGGAGACGACGAGCACGGCCCCGTCCAGCACGCCCAGGACGCGTTCGACTTCGGCGATGAAGTCCGGGTGGCCCGGGGTGTCGATCAGGTTGACGGTGACGCCCGCGAGCGCGAACGAGACCACCGCCGACTTGATCGTGATGCCGCGGCGGCGTTCGAGCGCGAGGGAGTCGGTGCGGGTGCTGCCGTCGTCGACGCGGCCTGGTTCGTCGACGACGCCCGCGAGGTGCAGCAGGCGCTCGGTGAGGCTGGTCTTACCGGCGTCGACGTGGGCGAGGATGCCCAGGTTCACGATGTGGGGCACGGGCCTTCATGTCCTCGGAGGTAGGGGTCGGGGTGGACATGAAGGGACGCGTCATGGACGGCAGTGCATCCCAGCGGTCAGGTGGACGCAACCGACTTCCCGGGTCCGGCCGCCCGCCACGACCCTCCCGGCGGTCGCCTCGCCCGCAGGAGCCACCCACCCGGCGCACACCGCGACGCCCGGGCTGTTCGCAGACCCCGCCCCGCGGAGCCGCATCTGGGTCCGGCCGTCGTGGGCGACGCCCGTGGGGTCGACCGCAGCGCCGCCCTGACACCGGTCGGTCAGAACGCCGCCGCACCGCCGATGCCGCCCCGCGGGTCGGCGGCCGCGCGGAGGAACTCACCGCGGCCGACGGCGCACAGCCGTCCCAACGCCCACGGCCCGGCGGCGACCACGAGATGACCGCGGCGGCGCAGGGCGTCCAACGTGGCCGCGCCGAGCCGCGACTCGGCCACCAGCTCGCCCGGCGTCCATCCCCGTGGCGCGAACGACGAAGGGAAGGCCGTGGAGTGCCAGGCCGGGGCGTCGATCGCGGCCTGGAGGTCGAGGCCGCCGACCGTGTGGGCGAGCCAGAAGCACAGCTGCCACTGGTCCTGCTGGTCGCCGCCGGGGGTGCCGAACGCGAGCGTCGGCTCGCCGTCGCGCAGCCCGAGCGACGGCGACAGCGTGGTCCGCGGCCGCCGCCCCGGCATCAGCGACGACGCCAGCCCGTCCTCCAGCCAGCACATCTGGCCGCGGGTGCCCAGGCAGAAGCCCAGCTCCGGGATCGTGGGCGAGGACTGCAGCCACCCGCCCGACGGGGTCGCCGACACCATGTTGCCCGCGGCGTCGACGACGTCGATGTGCACGGTGTCGCCGCGCACCGTGCCATCCGCGCTCACGCCCGGTTCACCCGCCGCACCTGCGGAAACCGTGGGCTCGCCCGGACTGGGGTGCGGTACGGGGGCACACCCGTCACCGACGTGGGCTCGCCGGTGCCTGCGGGGGTGACGCCGTCGCCGCGCTCGCCGCCGGGGCCCGTCGCTGCGGCCAGCCGCGGCGCCGCGCCACCCGGCGAGCCGGGGCGCAGCTCCAGCGACGCCGTGCCGCCGATCAAGGCCCGGCGTTCGTCGGCGTAGGCGCGGGAGACCAGGACGTCGAGCGGCACGGGCGCGCTGTCGCCGTACCAGGCCTCGCGGTCGGCGAAGGCGAGCTTGGCCGCCTCGGTGACCACGTGCACGGTGTCCGCGGTCGCGACGCCGTCGACGTAGGCGACGTCGGCCCCGCGCAGCAGCTGCAGCGTCTGGGCGAGCACCGGACCCTGCGACCACGCGGCGGGCTTCGCCACCGACCATCCCCCGCCGACGTCGACCACCACCGCGTCCTCGTAGCTCGCCGACCACCGCGCGAGGTCGTCGGCGGTGAGCAACCCGGCGTGGTCGCGGCCCGGACTCGTCGCGCACCGGCGTCGCCACGAACCGCTCGATCTCCTCGGCGACGAAGCCGCGGTACCAGGCGTCGCGGGCGGCGTCGATCCGCGCTTCGCGGGTCGGTCCGACGGCGGCGGCGATCAGCCGGCGCCAGGTGGCGGCGAGCACGGGAAGCCGGTGGGTGGACCTCGGCACCCGGCCGTCGGGCAGCCACGTGGCCGCCGAGCTGGGCCAGTGCGTCCGGAAGTGGCGCTCGACGGCGGCGATCGTCGGCGGCACGCGCGGCGCCAGCGGGAACCCGGCGGCGGCGTAACCGAGCGCCGGGCCGAGGACGTCGGCGAGGCCGAACGTGCCGTGGTCGCGCAGCAGGGTCAGCCAGCCGTCCCAGGCGCCGCGGCACCGTCGCCGCGAGCAGCCCGGTGCCGGGCACGATCCGAGAGGCCCAGCTCGTCACGCACGCAGCGCCGTGGTGGCCCGGCCGGTGCGACACCCCCTGCCCGCACAGCACCCGCGGGGTCGGGTCGGCCGCGGTGACGAACACCGCGGGCACCTCCCCGCCGGGCCCACACATGTGCGGCTCCACCACCTGCAGCACGAACCCGCCCGCCACCGCGGCGTCGAACGCGTTGCCGCCGCGCGCGAGGACCGCCATCGCGGTGGCCGCCGCGAGGTGGTGGGTGCTGGAGGCCGCGCCGTGGGTCCCGCGCCGCTCGTACGTCCTGGCTGCCATCCCCCGAGCATGAGCGCCGACGCCGGCCGCCGCGCAGCCTCCGCCTCAGAGATCGGCGGCGAGCGGCACCTCGTCGATCGCCGGTGAGGTCATCCACTCCCGCAGCGCGTGGGTGGCGGCCACGTCGTCGGCGTTGTACTCCAGCAGCCGCCCCGCTGGGACGTCGTCCGGGGCCCCACCATCCAGGCCGACGGCATCGCGGTACCACCGCATCGAGTTCTCCCCGCCCGCCTCGGTGTCGTGCCAGGCGAACCCGGCGGCGGGGGCGATGCGCTTGAGCCCCTTGCCCGTGCGCGCAGAGGAACCACTCGTCGACGACCGCGTAGATGTCGACCCACGCCGGATCCCCGATGAACGCCTCCACCTCGGCGAGCGGCGGCATGCCGGGCCGCCCGGCGAAGCGCTGCGCCGAGCCGAGCAGCCAGCGGTTCTCCGCGTGCGCGTTGTAGCAGTAGGCGGCGAAGCTGCGGCCCGTCGCGGCCGCGCGCGCCCGCACATCCGACAGCCACCCCCAGAACTCGGCGAACGAGCGCGCCTCGTCGACGGTGGGCAGCGGCTCCCAGGTGGCGAACGCGCGGTAGCCCGCGGCCACGTCGCCGACGCGCGCGGCCGCCCGGGTAGCTCAGCAGCGCCCCCCAGAGGTAGGCGCCGGACTCGCCGAAGCTCTCCATGTCGACATCCACCTCGACATCGGCCCGTCGCACGGGCACCTCGGCACCCGGCGCACCACCGGCAGGCCGCGCAGCCAGGCCCTGGCCAGTGCGATCGTGTCGGCCACCGGCACGCCGGGCACCGGCAGCTCGCCCCGCGGATCCTGCGCGGCCAGCTCGGCCACCGTGGTGATCCCGCCGACCCGCAGGCCGACCGCGACCTCGCCCCGCACCACCAGGCTCACGTCCTGCGCGCGCGTGAGCTCGGCCTCGCACGTGGGCCACCACGGGCAGTGGCGGCACTCGGTGATCCGGGACGGCTGGGCGAGGGCGGGCGCGCCGGACACCGCGGCGCGGCGCGACGGCCATCCGATCGGCGACGCGCACGTCGTACTCGCTGAAGGTGGACCGCCCGCCGGGCCAGTGCTCGGCCCGCAGGTCGTGCCAGACCACGACATCGAGATCGAACCCGACCACGCCGCCCCACTCGCCGTGGGTGGCGCCCCCGGGGGGCGCCCATCCGGCCGCATCCAGGAGGCGGTGCAGATGGGCCAGCCGCAGCAGGTCGCGCGGATGCGACCGGACGCGCCGCCGCGCATCGGCGGCGGCCGCGCCGGGCCACGGCTGCGTGAGCGCCGACGTGACGGCGCCCTCGCCGGGATCGGTGATCCGGTGGCGCACCACGACGAGCGGCACGTACCCGCCCTCGGGCAGGCGCACCAGCAGATCGGCCCCGCCGCGCCGGAAGCCGGGCGCGGGCGGCAGCAGCGCCCCGGAGATCAGCACCGCCCCCTCGGCGACGCCCTCGGCGGTGGCCGCCATCCGCTCCTGCGACGAGACCGTCTCGGGAATGACGAGACAGCCGGCATCCCGCGCGATGGTGGCCACGACCGCGCCCCGATGCCGGGCCGCATCCGCGCGGCGCTGCTCGAGCGCGGGATCGGGCAGGGCGCGGGGCAGCTCCTTGGCCGACGGGTCGTGATCGAGGTGGACGCGCCGACGGCAGCGCGCCAGATCGTGGACATCGAGCGCCACGCCACCCGTGCGGAAGGGGGTGGGTTGCTCGATCGCGGTCACACGTGAAGAGGGTAGACACCGCCACCGACAGTTCGCGGAGCGGCAGCGGAGTTGACCATCGGCGCCGTTGCGCCCCCGCGGTGCGCCACCTCCCCCTAAGCTCACCCCAGCCGCCCGGAAGCGGCGGGGCGAGGAGGGAGGCCACATGGCCCGCAAACCGATGACCAAGGCCCGCGCGAAGCGGCTGATCGGCATCGGGACGACCGTCGCGCCCCTGCTCGCGCCGTACGCGTTGGCCGCCGCGGGCGCCGTCCGCGGCACGTGGGACAACTACCGGGCGGGCCGCCTCGGGGTCACCGCCGACCGCCTCGCCGAGTTCACCGGCCCCGGCGGCGGGCTGCACGCGCGCGTGTCCCACCTCGCCGAAGCGCTCAACGACCTCGAGAAGGGCACCCCTGACGCCAAGGCGTTCGCCGAGCAGGCCCGGCCGCGCGTCACCGAGCTGGCCACGGCGGTGCGCGCTGCCGAGCAGATGCCCGCGTCGCGGCGGCGCACGGCGTTCAAGGCGATCAGTGCCGAGCTGGACGGCATCGAGCAGGGCGTCCTCCTGCATCTGGGCATCACCACCTGAGCTACCGTCTTCACCCATGGAGGGCGCTCGGCTACGCGGTGTCACGCTGACGTTGCTCGCCGCGCTCCTCACCTCGATCGGGCACGCCGCGGCGGGCGGTGGCCTGCCGGACGCCTCGCTGCTGGTCATCCTGGTGCCGCTGCTGGGGGGCGCGTTCGTGGCGCTGGCCGAGCGCACCCGCAGCCTCCCGGCCACCGCCGTCGTGCTGGGCGCGGGCCAGCTCGTGCTGCACACCACGTTCGCCGCGCTGCACCCGATGCCCGCGGACGAGGGCTGGTCGATGCTCGGCGGGCACGTGCTCGTCACGCTGGTCACCGCCGTCGCCGTGCGCCACGCCGACGCGGCCGTGCTGGCGGTGGCCGCCGTCCTGCGCAGGGTGGTGCCGCGCAGGCTCACGCCCCCGCCCGCCGACCGGCCACTGCCCATCCGGGCCGTGCCCGCCCCCGACCTCCCCGCGCGCCTCGCGCGCCTGCTCACCGTCGCCGACGTCCGGCGGGGACCTCCGGTGTGGGCCTGACACCCCACCCTTCATCCGTTCCACCCCACACCGGAGAACACCCATGTCCCGATCCCTGTTGCGCGCGGGCACCCTGCTGGGCACGACCGCCCTCATCGCACTGGCGGGCGCCGCGCCCGCGTTCGCGCACGTCACCGCCAACCCCGACACCGCCGTCAAGGGCGGCTACGGCGTCGTCACGTTCCGCGTGCCCGACGAGGACGACACGGCGGGCACCGTCGCCCTCACGGTCAACCTGCCCCAGGACCACCCGTTCGGCTCCGTCCGCACCACCCCCGTCGCGGGCTGGTCGGTCGCCACGAACGAGGTCACGCTGAACCCGCCGCTCAAGGACGACGACGGCAACACGATCACGAAGACGATCGGCTCGGTCACCTGGAAGGCCAACCCTGGCAACAAGATCGGGCCGGGGCAGTACCTGGACTTCCCGCTCTCGCTCGGCCCGTTCCCCGACAACGTCGACGTGATCCGCATGCCCGTCGTGCAGACCTACGACAACGGGCAGGTCGTCAACTGGTCCGACCCGCCCAACGCCGACGGCTCCGAGCCCGAGCACCCCGCCCCGTCCGTCGCGCTGACCGCGGCGACCGCGGACGAGGGCGGGCACGGCAGCCCCACCGCGACGGCGACCGCGACCGACCCGCCGTCCTCCGACGACACCACCGCGCGCTGGCTGGGCGGCGCGGGGCTGCTTGTCGGCGCGCTCGGCCTGGGCTTCGGCGGCGGCGCGCTGCCGCGGGACCCGACGGGCGGGGAAGTCGGACTGATGCGCAGGGTGGTGACGCTGGCGCTGGCGGTGGGCGTGGCCCTGCTGCTCGGCGCCGCGCCCGCGTGGGCGCACAGCAAGCTGGATTCCAGCAACCCGGCCGACGGGGCCAGCGTCGCCACGCCCCCCTCGAGCGTCTCCCTGACGTTCAACGAGGACGTCCAGGCGGGCTTCACCGTGATGACGCTGATCGGCCCGGACGGCAAGGACTACCACACCGGCAACGTCACGGAGACCGACCAGACGGTCACCGTCGGCGCGCTGCCGCTGGGGCCTGCGGGGCTGTACCAGATCGGCTACCGGGTCGTGTCCGCCGACGGGCATCCGGTGTCGGGCAAGAACGTCGTTCACGCTGACGACGGCCGGACCCGGCTCGCCGCAGGCCCAGGCGCCCGTGGCCACGGGGGCGCCGAACGGCGTGCCCAGTGCCGCCCCGCCGGACGCGGGTGGCGCGCCGGTGTGGCCGTGGATCGCCGGAGCGGTCGTGCTCGTGGCCGCGGGCGTGGCGCTGGCGCTGCGGCTGGGGCGCACGCCGTCGTGAGCCGCTCGACCCCGGCCCGGCCGCGACCGCGCGAACCTGCGCCGCCGAGGAACGCGAGCTGTCCTCACAGACCGTGCCTCCGCTGCGCAGGGTCCCGGGGCCCTGCGCAGCGGACACGGGCTCTGCGCGGACGTCCCTGCCGTGAGGTCGGGACTCGCCGGGGCGGGCTGCGCACGGTGAGCCGTCCGCGGGCCGAGGCGCGGTCGGGGGCGCGGTGGCGGCCCGCGGGCTGGGTCGCCCTGACCGTCGGGACGGCCACGCTCGCGGCCGTGCTCGGGGGCGGCCTGGCCGTCACCGCGCTGCCCGAGCTCGTGGGCGCGACGGTCACCCGCTCGGCCGGGGACGCGGTCGCGGTCGCCTGCGTCGGGCTCGCGCTCGTCGCCACCCTGCTCCCGCTCGGGCACACCCGGCCACCGCGCGAGCTGCCCGACGTCCTGCGCGGGGTCGACAGGGCGCTGGTCGCGGCCGCCGGGCTCTGGCTGGTGCTGGTGCTGGTGGGCGTCGGGTTCCGCGCGGCGGAGGCGTACGGCCGCCCGCTCACCGGGCTCGGCGCCACCGAGCTGGGCACGTTCGCGATCGACCTCGCCGCTGGCCGCGGCCTGCTGCTGACGGCGGGCTGCGCCGCGGCGGTGCTCGTCTGCGCGGCGCTGCGGCTGCGCGACAGCGAACGGGTGCCGCACCGGATCGTGCTGGTCGCGGCCCTGTTCGGAGCGCTGACCCCGGCCGTCACCGGGCACGCGGGCACGTCGGCCGACCATCAGCTCGCCGTCGTCACGGTGGCGCTGCACGTCGCCGCGGCCGCGCTCTGGGTCGGCGGGCTGGGCGCGGTGCTCGTGGTGGCCGCGCCCCGGCCCCGCCTGCTCGACGCCGTGCTCCCCCGCTTCTCCACGCTCGCGGGCGGGTGCCTGGTGTGCGTGGTCGTGAGCGGCGTGCTCAACGCGGTGCTGCGGGTGCCGTCCTGGGCGGCGTTGGTGACCACCGGCTACGGCGTGCTCGTCCTCGGGAAGTCCGCGTGCGTCGTCCTGCTGGGCGGTCTGGGCGGGCTCGCCCGACGCCGCCTGGCGAGCGGGCGGTTTCCGGTGCTGCGCTGGGCGGGCGCCGAGGTGGCGCTGATGGCGGTGACGATCGGCCTCGCGGCGGCGCTGACGCAGAGTGCGTAGCGCACCCCGATTTTCTCTCCATGCGGAATGGTGGCGGTTGTGAGCCACGGCCCCTCGCACTGAAATCGAGCGCAGTCACGCCAGCTCGAGGAGGTAGTGCGGTGAAGGCCGTCCGGGTACACGCGTACCACGAGGATCCCAAGATCGACGACATCCCGGAGCCCACGATCCAGGGCCCGTTGGACGTCATCGTGAAGATCGGCGGAGCGGGGGTCTGCCGTACCGACCTGCACATCGTCAACGGCGACTGGGCCGAGGCGATGAACCCCGCACTGCCCTACGTGATCGGCCACGAGAACTCGGGGTGGATCCACGCCGTCGGCGACGGCGTCACCAACGTCGCGGTCGGCGACACCGTGATCCTGCACCCGCAGCCCTCCTGCGGCCTGTGTCTGCCGTGCCGCGCGGGCCGGGACATGCAGTGCGAGAACGCCTTCTTCCCCGGCCTCTCCTCCAACGACGGGGGCATGGCCGAGTACCTGCGCACCACGGCGCGGGCGTGCGTGAAGCTCAACCCCGACACCAACCCCGCCGACGTGGCCGCGCTGGCCGACGCGGGCATCACCGCCTACCACGCGGTGCGCAAGGCCGTCCCGCACCTCTACCCCGGCACCACCGCCGTCGTGCAGGGCGCGGGCGGGCTGGGCCACATCGGCATCCAGGCGCTCGCCGCGATCACCGGCACGCGCATCGTGGTGGTCGACCGCAACCCCGACGCGCTCGCGCTGGCCAAGCAGATCGGCGCCGACGAGACCGTGCAGGCCGACGGCAACCACGTCGACGCCGTGAAGGACCTCACCAACGGACGCGGCGGCGACGTCGTGTTCGACTTCGTGGCCGAGCAGGGCGCCGAGAACGACGCCTGGGCGATGACCGCGCCCGCGGGGTCGATGTACGTCATCGGCTACGGCGGCCAGGTGAACATCCCGACGCTCGACTTCGTCGCGGGTGAGAAGAACATCATCGGCAACATCGTCGGCACGTACAACGACCTCGCCGAGCTCATGGTGCTGGCGCAGGCCGGGAAGGTCACCCTGCACACCAAGCAGTACCCGCTCGACGCCGCGCTCGACGCGCTCCACGATCTCGACGCAGGCCGGGTCCGCGGCCGCGCCATTCTGGTCCCGTAGAAGGAGGAGTTCCACCGCATGTACGAGAAGGATGGCGAGAAGTACTTCATCGTCGACGCCCACAGCCATTTCTGGGACGCCAGCCGGGAGAACTGGAAGCCGGGCCGCGAGCAGTACGCGAAGGGCTGGATCGACTGCTTCTACGGCTACCACCAGCTCGCCCCACCCGAGACCCACTGGGACTACGAGCACTACCTCAAGGTGTCGGCCGATGACCTCGTGCAGGACGTCTTCACCGACGGCTACGTCGACAAGATGATCCTCCAGTCGACCTACCTCAAGGACTGGTACACCGAGGGCTTCAACACCGTCGACAAGAACGGCTCACTGATCGAGAAGCTCGGCGACAAGGTCATCGTCAACGGGCGCTTCGACCCCCGCGAGGGCGACGCAGGCCTGCGCCAGCTCGAAGAGGACGCCAAGAAGTGGAACCTCAAGGGCGTCAAGGTCTACACCGCCGAATGGCACGAGGGCTCGCGCGGCTGGCGCCTGGACACCCCTGAGGCCTACCGCTTCCTGGAGAAGTGCCAGGAGCTGGGCATCAAGAACATCCACGCCCACAAGGGCCCGACGATCTGGCCGCTGGACAAGGACGCCTTCGACCCCGGCGACATCGACGCCGCGGCCACCGACCACCCTGAGCTCAACTTCATCGTCGAGCACGCGGGCATCCCGCGCATCGAGAACTTCTGCTACATGGCGGTGCAGGAGCCCAACGTGTACGCGGGGCTCTCGGTGGTCATCGGCGCGCTGATGCACGCCCGGCCGAAGTCGTTCGCGAAGATGATGGGCGAGTTGTTGTTCTGGGTCGGCGAGGACAAGCTCACCTTCGGCAGCGACTACAACATCTGGACGCCGAAGTGGCAGGTCGAGGGCTTCGTCGACTGGCAGATGCCCGACGACGACGCCTTCACCGACTACAGCAAGCTCACCGCGGCCACCAAGAAGAAGATCCTCGGCCTCAACGCGGCCCGGCTCTACGACATCCCGGTGCCCGCGGAGCTGCAGCTCGAGACCACGGCGGGCGAGACCGGCGCGCCAGGGCACGAGCTCGTCGATGACACGGCAGGTGCGCAGGCGTGACCGCAGCGTCAACGGAGACGCCTTCGGCGGCCGCACTCCCTCCCGCGGAGGCGCCTCCGGCCGCCGCCGACGCACTCCCTCGCGCGGAGGCACTGGGGGACGCCGTTTGGCGTGCCCTCGGCACGGTGCTCGACCCCGAGCTGGACGAGCCGATCACCGACCTCGACTTCGTCGAGTCGTGCACCGTGTCCGCGGAGGGGGTGGCGACCGTCAGGGTGCGGTTGCCCACCTTCTTCTGCGCGCCGAACTTCTCCTTCCTCATGGTCGCCGACGCCTACGACGCGGTGTCGGCGGTTCAGGGGGTGACGCGCGCGGACGTGACGTTGGCCGACCACCACGCCTCGGCGGAGATCAACGGCGGCGTGGCGGCCCAGGCGGGGTTCGTCGGATCGTTCGAGGGCTCCGACCAGGGCGAGGCGGTCGCCGAGCTGGACGATCTGCGCATGCAGTTCTTCCAGAAGGCCGCGCTGGCCGGGCAGGACCGGGTCGCCCGGCCGCTGGTCAACGCGGGCGCCGGGCCCGACGAGCTCGCCGCGACGAACCTCGGTGACGTGCCCCCGTCGGCGGACCTCTCCCGGATGCGGGAGCGGCGCGCCGCGCTGGGGCTGCCACACGGGGACGACGCGCCGCTGCTCATCGACGCCGACGGCAACCGGATCACCTCGCCGCAGGTGCCGCTGCATCTGCGCCGGGCCCGGCTGCAACGCGTCGGCATCGAGACGAACGGCGAGTACTGCAAGGGGCTCCTGGCCGCGCGGTACCCGGCCAAGGCCCACTGAGTCCCACTCCGCTTCACCCCGTCGCGAGGCCGTCCGCTCCTGCGGGCGGCCTCGCGGCCGTCAGCACCCGGAACCGGTTCACCAGCCGGTAGCCGCCGTCGGCGCGGCGGTGGTCAGCGAGCCGGTCCAGCAGCGCGGCCCGGACGGCCTTGGGGCCCGCCCGGTTGAGCGCGTGCCGTCCGATGCCCGACCCGAGCACCGGGCCGACCAGTTCGTCCTCGTCGGGGTAGTCGAACGCGCAGTCCACCTCGTCGAGCGCGGTGACCGTCAGGCCCGCGATCCCGACGAGCTGCCGCAGCCGAACGGGATCGGTGATCGGCGGCGGCCCCGGCACGGGGCGCCGGGCCACCCAGGGCGCGAGCGCCTCGCCGAACGCCCGCACGTCGCACTCCCCCTCGCGGCCCCACACCGTGACGACCACCAGCGGCGCCGTCGCGGCCGCCGCCCGCAGCAGCGCCACGGGGTTCGCGACGTGCGCGATCAGCTGCACCGCGAGCGCCGCGTCGAACGGGCCGGACGGCGGGTCGTGCGCGTCGCCGACCGCGAAGCTGCCCGCGGGCACCCGCAGGATCGCCTCGGCCACGGCGGCCGGGTCGGTGTCGACGCCGGTGACGGCGGCACCGCGGTCGACCGCCCTGCGCGCGAGCTCACCCGCGCCGCAGCCGAGGTCGAGGAGCGTGCGCCCGGGGCCTGCCTGCGCGCGCTCCAGCACCTGGGCGTAGAGCGGCGCCGCCCACTCGGCGGCCTCGTCGCTCACGTCCACACGTCCGCTGCGACCTCGACGATCAGCCGGAGCTTCGCCCACTGTTCCTCCTCGGTGAGCGCGTTGCCCTCGACGGTCGAGGAGAAGCCACATTGGGGCGAGAGGCACAGCTGGTCCAGCGGGAGGTACTTGGCGGCCTCGTCGATGCGGCGCTTGAGCGTGTCGGCGTCCTCCAGCGCGCCGGACTTGGTGGTGACGAGCCCGAGCACCACCTGCTTGCCCGGCGGCACGAACCGCAGCGGCGCGAACCCGCCGGAGCGCTCGTCGTCGAACTCGCAGAAGAACCCGTCGACGTCGAGCTCGCCGAAAAGCGCCTCGGCGACGTAGTCGTAGCCGCCCTCGGCCGCCCAGGACGAGCGGTAGTTCCCGCGGCACATGTGGGTGGTGACGCGCAGGTCCGGCGGCCGGTCGGCGAGCGCGGCGTTGATCTGCCTGATGTAGCGCAGGTGCTGGTGCTCGGCGTCCTCGCCGCGGGCCGCCATCGCCGCGCGCTGGGTCGGGTCGTTGAGGTAGGCGAGTGAGGTGTCGTCGAGCTGCAGGTAGCGACAGCCCAGGTCGTGCAGGGCGCGCACCTCGTCGGCGTAGGCGGTGGACAGGTCCGCCCAGAACTGCTCGATGTCCGGGTACACCGTGCGGTCCACCGCCGAAGTGCCGCTGCGGTAGTGCACCATGCTCGGCGACGGGATCGTGAGCTTCGGCCGCGCCGAGCTGACGTGCGCGGCGAGGAAGAGGAAGTCGTCGGCGAAGATCGGCTCGTTGAGCGCGACCCTGCCGGTGATCGCCATTCCCGGCGTGACGAACGAGCTCTCGCCGGTCTTGTTGTGCATGGAGATGCGCAGCTGCTGATCGGTCTTCGTGATCCCGCCGATCTGGTAGATGAAGTCCATGTGCCAGGACCTGCGGCGGAACTCGCCGTCGGTGGCCGACTGCAGCCCGACCCGCTCCTGGGCCGCGATGGCCTCGACGATCGCGGCGTCCTCCGTGGCGCGCAGCTCCTTGCGGCCGATCGCGGCCGCCGCGAACCCTTCGCGGGCGTCCAGGAGGGCCCGCGGGCGCAGGAGGCTGCCGACGTGGTCGGCGCGGAACGGCGGCTCGGCACGTTGGCTCATGGACGGCACGCTAGTGCGCGCGCGGCCGCCGCGCGCACCACCTTCTCCAGCTCCCACCGCCGCGCGGTGAACTCGGCCCGGCTCACCGAGACGCCCAGCGCCGCGCACACCTCGCCGTCGGCGCCCAGCACGGGCGCGGCCACCCCGGCGATGCCCGCCACGTACTCCTCGACCTCCACCGCCGCGCCCTCGGACCGGATCCGCATGAGCTCGCGGTCCAGTGCGCGGCGATCGGCCACCGTGCGCGGCGCGAGACGGGGCAGCCCGGTGCGCTCCAGGAGTTCGGACAGGCGAGCGGGCCGCAGCCCGGCGAGCATCACCTTGCCCGCCGCCGTGGCGTGCGCCGCGGTGGGCTCGCCGACCCGCAGCGGGTCCGGGCGGGGATGGTCGGCGCAGTCGTCGACGTGCGCCACGACGACGTCGACGTCGCGGAACACGGCGAGGTACGCGGCGGCACCCACCGACGTGTGCACCTCACGCAGCGCCGTGCGCAGCGCCGCGTGCGGGCGCACCTGCTCGGTGAGGCTGCGGTGCAGCTCCGCGACGCGGTACCCCAGTCCGTAGCCGTGGATGTCGTGCAGCCGGACGAGGTACCCCTCCTCGACCAGGGTGCCCAACGCGCGGTAGACCGTGGGCAACGGGCACCCGAGGCGCCGCGCGATGGCCTTGGCCGTGACCCCGTCACCGGCGACCGCCACCGCCTCGACCACCCGCAACGCCCGGGTGATCGAGGACCCGGACTGACGCGCCGCCACCACGGGGTCCAGTCTGGGCCTGCGCGCCTGCGCAGGCATCCACCGATCGGACAGGAGTGTGAGGCATGGACGACAGCGAGATCCACCGCCACATCGACGAGCTGGTGGCCGAGGAGCACCGGCTGGAGCGGGCGCACGTCGGGCAGGGCCTCTCCGATGTCGAGCAGGCGCGGCTGGAGTCGCTCGCGGTCCAGCTCGACCGCTACTGGGACCTCCTGCGCCAGCGCGACGCCCGCCGCCGGGCCGGGCTCAACCCGGACGGCGCGCAGGAGCGCTCGGCCGACGTCGTCGAGGGCTACCGCCAATAGCCGCCAACAGCCGCGCGGCGGCGTCCGCGTGGCACAACCTGCCGGGTTCGGGCAGCATCGGCGGCGTGCTCGTCACCCCGACCACCCGCGCGGCGCTCGCCGACGAGATCGTCGAGCTCGTCGCCGCACGGTCGGGCCGGGTGCGCCTGGTGCTCGACGGCCCGGCGCCCGCCCGTCCCGGGGAGCTCGCCGCCGAGGTCGCGACCGCCCTGCGCGCCAGGGGCCGGGCCACCGTGGTGATCGACGCCGCCGACTTCCTCCGCCCCGCGTCCGTCCGCCTCGAGCAGGGCCGCACCGATCCGGACGCGCTCCTTTCGCGGTGGCTCGACGAGCAGGCGCTGCGCCGCGAGGTGCTGGACCCCGCCGCGCCCGGCGCGTCCGGCCAGGTGCTGCCGCGGCTGTGGAACACCCGCACCGACCGCGCCTACCGCGACAGCTACACCGCGCTCCCCGACGACGGTGTCCTGGTGCTACACGGCGCGCTGCTGCTCGGCCGGGGCCTGCCCGCCGAGCTCGGGGTGCACCTGCGGATGAGCAGAGCCGCCCTCGAGCGGGCCCTGCCGGAGGGCGAGCGCTGGACGGTAGCCGCGCACGTGCGCCACGACGAGGAGAACGAGCCCTCGGCCGCGGACCTCCTGGTGCTCGCCGACCACCCGGACCGACCCGCGGTGCAACGCACCCGATGATCATCACGATGGGAAGGTGGGGAAGGTGTGGGCGAGGAGGGAGTTGAACCCTCACGTCCTTACGGACACACGGACCTGAACCGTGCGCGTCTGCCATTCCGCCACTCGCCCTGGCGGGAACGAAGGTAGCAGAGCGGCCGGGTGCAACGGTGACCACCCCAGCGGTGACCGTGACCTACAGGCAACTCCACGCGCCTGGCTAGCACAGATACGATCGGCATTGCCAGCAACACGCCGATGCGAACGGAGGAAGGTCGGTTGGGCCGCGTCGACAGGTTCGAGCGCCGTCTCCAGGGGATGGTGGGCGATGCCTTCGCGCGGGTCTTCGGTGGCAGCGTCGTTCCCCAGGAAGTAGTGCAAGCGCTGCTCAGGGAAGCCGAGGACCACATCGAGCAGCTCGCGGGCGGACGTCTCCTGGCGCCCAACCGCTTCACCGTGATGCTCGGACCCTCCGACCTCGAACGCATGGCCGGGGACCAGGCGGAGATCGTCACGATGCTCTCCACCTCGGTTGCCGAACAACTCGCCGACCAGGGATGGGACACCTACGGCGAGGTCGTAGTCTTTCTGGAGCGCTCCGATGCGCTGCACACGGGACAGTTCCGCACCCGCTCGACAATGGATCCCGACGCTTCCCGCCGGGACGCCATCCGAGCACGCGACGCAGGAGAAGCACCCATGAGCCAGCAACCGGGCCACCCCGAGGAGAACGGGCAGTACGGCTACGACCGTGGTGCCCCAGGCGGATACGGGCAGCAGACGTATGCCCCACCCGCCTACGACCAGCGCCAAGGGGGGTACGACCAAGGCGAGCACCCCCAGCAGGGCGGCTACGGCGCGCAGCAGGGTGGCTACGGTCAGCAAGAGGGATATCCCCAGCAGGGCGGCTACGGCCAGCCCCAGCAGGGCTACGAGCAGCAGCCCGGCTACAGCCAGCAGGGCGGCCAGCCCCAGCAGGGCTACGAGCAGCAGCCCGGCTACGGCCAGCAGGGCGGCCAGCCCCAGCCGGGATACGACCAGCAGGGCTACGGCCAGCAGCAGGCCTATGCGCAGCCCGGCTACGGCCAGCAGCCCGGCTACGGGCAGCCCCCGGCTACGAGCAGGGCGGGTACGGGCAGCCCGGCTACGGCCAGCAGCAGTACGACCAGGGCTACGACGCAGGCTACGAGCAGCAGGGCTACGGCCAGCAGGGTTATGGCCAGCAGGGCTACGGCCAGCAGGGCTACGGCCAGCAGGGCTACGGCCAGCCCGGGTACGGGCAGCCGGGCTACGGCCAGCCGGGCGGCTACCCCCACCAGGTGGCGGCCACGCTCTCGCTCGACGACGGCTCCGGGCGCACCTACGACCTCACCCACGGCACGCACGTGATCGGCCGCGGGCAGGACTCGGCGTTCCGGCTGCCCGACACCGGCGTCTCGCGCAGGCACCTGGAGATCAGCTGGGACGGTCAGACGGCCACGCTGTCGGACCTCGGCTCCACCAACGGCACCACCGTCAACGGCAACCCGGTGCAGACCTGGCAGCTCAACGATGGCGACGTGATCCGGGTGGGGCACTCCAGCCTCGTCTTCCGCACCCAATAGACGCGCACAGGGAACGGCGGCCGCTAGTGCCGGAGTTGGTGCTGCAGCTGACCAGAGCGGGCTTTCTCGCTCTGCTCTGGCTGTTCGTGTTGGGGGCACTGCGGGTGGTGCGCTCCGACCTGTACGCGGCGTCCGGGCTGCGGGCGATCGTGTCGGGCGGCAGGCGTGCACCACGCACCGTACGCAGCCGCACGGCGCGCCAGTTGCTGGTCACGGCGGGGGCGCTCGCGGGCACGCGGGTCACACTGGACGCGCGGCCGATCCTCATCGGCCGCGCCGACGACTCCACCCTCGTGCTCGACGACGACTACGCATCGACCCGCCATGCGCGGATATCCCTGCAGGGCGACGAGTGGTACGTGGAGGACCTCGGGTCGACGAACGGCACATACCTCGACCGGGCTAAGGTCACCGGGCCTACCAGGGTTCCCCCGGGGGTGCCTGTCCGTATCGGCAAGACGGTGATCGAGCTCCGATCATGAGGGGCCCCGCAACATGACGTTGGTCCTGCGTTACTCCGCCCGCAGCGACCGCGGGCTCGTCCGGCAGAACAACCAGGATGCCGTCTACGCCGGGCCCCGGCTGCTGGCACTGGCCGACGGCATGGGCGGCCATGCCGCGGGCGAGGTCGCCTCCTCGCTGGTCATCTCCGCACTCGCTCCCGCTCGACGAGGACGACCCCGGCGACGACCTGCTCGCCGAGCTGCGCGAGGCCACCGTCGAAGGCAACGCCGCGATCACCCGGCACGTCGCCGACGCGCCCGACCTCGAGGGCATGGGCACCACGCTCACCGCGATCCTGTTCGCAGGCACCCGGCTGGGCCTCGTCCACATCGGCGATTCGCGGGCCTACCAGCTGCGCGACGGGATGCTGTCGCAGATCACGAAGGACGACACGTTCGTCCAGTCGCTGATCGACGAGGGCCGCATCACCGAGGAGGAGGCGCACACGCACCCGCAGCGCTCGCTGCTGCTGCGCGCGATCACCGGGCAGGACATCGATCCGTCGCTGACGATGCGCGAGGCCCGCCCCGGCGACCGCTACCTGCTGTGCTCGGACGGTCTCTCCGGCGTGGTCAGCGACGAGACCCTGGCCGAGACGCTGACGACCTACCGCGATCCCCGCGAGTGCGCCGACCGCATGATCGAGCTGGCGCTGCGCGGCGGCGGGCCCGACAACATCACCTGCATCGTCGCGGACGTCGTCGACATCGACTTCGGCGACGACGCCCCGATCATCGGCGGCTCCGTCGGCGACGGGCGCGACGAGGGCCCCCGCCCCGATTCCGCGGCCGCCCGCGCCGCAACTACTCCGCGGCCACCACGATGACCCGCGCGCTCCCCCGCGTCGACACGGCGCCCGTCGCCGCCCCCGCCCGGCGCAAGCCGGGGCTGCGGATCGCCGCGTCCGTGCTCGCGGTGCTGATCGTGCTCGGCGCGGCGGGCGCGCTGGCCCGGGTCTGGGTGATGCAGCAGTACTACGTCGGCGTCGACGGCACCCAGGTCGCGATCTTCCAGGGCGTGCGCGGCGACGTGCTCGGGTTCCCGCTGCACGAGGTCGCCGAGCACTCCGACATCACCATCGACGAGCTCACCGAGAGCGACCGCAGCGCGGTCAGCGACGGCATCATCGCCGCCGACGGGCTCGACGGCGCCCGTGGCCTGGTCAGCAGGCTGCGCGATCGCATGCTGAAGCCCTGTCCGGTCATCTCGGCCACCACCACCCCCGCACCGCCCGTCGCCGCCCCGACCCCCGCCGCGCCCGCACCGGGTGCACCGCCTGCCGCGCCAGCACCCACCCCGAACACGACCCCCTTGCCGTCGGCAACGGCCATCCCGGGCGTGAACTGCAGGCCGGTGAGTTGATGGCGGCGAGCGGCAACGGATCCCGAGCCACCCCGCCCGATTCCCCGGCCCTGCCGACGGGGCGCGGTATCGAGCTGGTGCTGCTCGCCTTCGCCGCCGTGTTGGTGACGCTCGCGCTGGTGCTCGTCGAGGCCAACCAGGAGCAGCAGCTCAGCCAGTCGCTGCTCTGGGTGGGCCTGGCCTACCTGGGCATCTTCACCGTCGCGCACCTCGCGGTGCGCCGGTTCGCGCCCTACGCCGATCCGCTGATCCTGCCCTGCGTCGCGCTGCTCAACGGCCTGGGACTGGTGATGATCCACCGGCTCGACCTGGCCAACGCCGAGCGCGCGGCCGCGCTCGGCGGTGATCCGCCTACGGTGCAGGTCGGCCGTCAGATCGCCTGGACCGCGATCGGGCTGGTGCTGTTCATCGGGGTGCTCGGCGTCGTGCGCGACCACCGCACGCTCGCCCGCTACGGCTACACCGCGGGTTTCGCGGGCCTGGTGCTGCTCGCGCTGCCGGGCCTGCTGCCGTCGTCGATCTCCGAGGTGAACGGCGCGAAGATCTGGCTGCGGCTGGGCATCTTCTCCATCCAGCCCGGCGAGTTCGCCAAGATCCTGCTGATCGTGTTCTTCGCGGCGTTCCTCGTGCAGAAGCGCGAGCTGTTCACCTCGGCGGGGCGCCGGTTCCTCGGCATGGAGTTCCCCCGCGCCCGCGACCTCGCACCCCTGCTGGTGGCCTGGGCGTTCTCGATCGGCGTCCTGGTGCTGGAGAGCGACCTCGGCACGTCGCTGCTGTTCTTCGGGATCGTGCTCGTGATGCTCTACGCGGCCACCGAGCGGGTCTCGTGGATGGTCATCGGCCTGACGGCGTTCGTCGGCGGCGCGATGGTGGCCTACCAGCTCTTCGGCCACGTCCGGGTGCGCGTGCAGGTGTGGCTGGACCCGTTCGCCGACTTCAACGGGGCGGGCTACCAGATCGGGCAGGCGCTGTTCGGCCTGGGCACCGGCGGGGTCGGCGGCACCGGGCTGGGCGCGGGCCGCCCCGATCTCGTGCCGTACGCCGAGAGCGACTTCATGCTGTCCTCGCTCGGCGAGGAGCTGGGCCTCATCGGGCTTGCCGCGATCCTCGTCGTCTACCTGGTGTTGATCACCAGGGGGCTGCGCAGCGCGCTCGCCGTGCGCGACAGCTTCGGCAAGCTCCTGGCCACCGGTCTGTCGTTCGCGCTCGCGCTGCAGCTGTTCACGGTGGTCGGCGGCGCGTCGCGGCTCATCCCGCTCACCGGCCTCACGCTGCCGTTCCTTTCCTACGGCGGCTCGTCGCTGGTGGCCAACTACGCGCTGGTCGCGATGCTGCTGCGGGTCTCCAACGCCGCGCGCGCCCCGCTGCCCCGCCGGGCCGCCGCCGTGCCGCTGGCCGAGGCGGGCACCGAGCTCGTGGAGCGGCAGACGTGAACACGCCGGTGCGCCGCATCGCCATCGCCGTCATGGTGATGGTGCTGTTGCTCATGGGCAACCTCACCTACGTGCAGGTGGTCAAGGCGGGCGACTACCGCAACGACCCGCGCAACCAGCGCGTGCTGCTCGCCGAGTACTCCCGCCAGCGCGGCCAGATCAGCGCGGAGGGCCAGGTACTGGCCAGCAGCACCGCGACCGGGGACCGGCTGCGCTACCAGCGCACCTACCCCGACGGGCTCCGAGTACGCGCCGATCACCGGCTACTACTCGGTGATCTACGGCTCGTCCGGCATGGAGCGGGCGTCGGACGCGGTGCTCAACGGCAGTGACGACCGCCTCTTCGGACGGCGGCTGTCCGACCTGATCACCGGTCGCGACCCCAGCGGCGGCAACGTGGTGCTGACGATCGACCCGGCGGTGCAGCAGGTCGCCTACGACCAGCTCACCGCCAAGCACTACACCGGCGCCGTGGTGGCGATCCAGCCCGCCACCGGGGCCATCCTCGCGATGGCCTCCACGCCCTCGTTCGATCCCGGCCCGCTGGCCAGCCACAACACCGACGAGCAGAAGAAGGCCTGGGCCGACTTCACCTCGGCCAAGCCGTCGGTGCTGCTCAACCGGGCGATCCAGGCCACCTACCCGCCCGGCTCGACGTTCAAGCTTGTCGACACCGCCGCGGCGCTGGGCAGCGGCAAGTTCACCGAGGACAGCCAGCTCACCGCGGCACCGAAGATCACCCTGCAGGGCACGCGGACCACGCTGGAGAACTACAACGGCAACGCCTGCGGCACCAACCCGACCGCGAGCCTCCGCGAGGCGCTGCAGCGCTCCTGCAACACCGCGTTCGCCGACCTCGACGCGCAGCTGGGCGTCCAAGCGATCCGCGACCAGGCCAACGCCTTCAAGATCGGCATGGCGGACCTGGCGATCCCGCTGCCCGTCGCGCCGTCGACCATCGGGCCCATCCCGGACGTCGCCGCGCTGCAGCAGTCGGCGATCGGCCAGCGCGACGTCGCGCTGACGCCCCTGCAGAACGCCATGATCGTCGCCACGATCGCGAACGGCGGGCAGGTGATGGCGCCGTACCTGATGAAGGAGATCCAGAGCCAGGACCTGCAGCCGGTCGAGACCACCGAGCCCGACCGCCTCGGCCGCGCGGTCTCCGCCGACGTCGCCCAGCGGCTCACCGCGCTGATGGTCAACAACGAGAACTCGTATGCGGGCAATGGGAAGATCACCGGTGTGCAGATCGCGGCCAAGACGGGCACCGCGGAGCACGGCGACGACCCCAAGAACATCGCGCCGCACGTCTGGTACGTCGCGTTCGCGCCCGCCGAGAACCCGCAGGTCGCGGTGGCCGTCCTGGTCGAGGACGGCGGCGACCCGAACAACCTCGCGGCCACCGGCGGGTACGTCGCCGCCCCGATCGGTCGGGCGGTCATCGCCGCGGCATTGGGCAAGGCGGCGCGATGAACGTCCTCGCCGCCGGTCAGCAGATCGCCGACCGCTACCAGCTCGACCGCCGCATCGCGGTCGGCGGGATGGGAGAGGTCTGGGAGGCCTCCGACACCCGGCTGGGCCGCAGCGTGGCGGTCAAGGTGCTGCGCCCCGAGCTCACCGACGACCCGGAGTTCCTGCACCGGTTCCGGATCGAGGCCCGCACGGTCGCGTCGCTGGACCACGTGGGCATCGCGGGCGTGCACGACTACGGCGAGGACGAGGGGCCGAACGGGCGGCGCACGGCGTGGCTGGTGATGGAGCTGGTGCGCGGCGAGCCGCTGTCCACGCTCATCGCGCGCGGCCCGCTCGAGACCGACGAGACCCTGCGCATCGTCGAGGAGGCCGCGTGGGCGCTGCAGGCCGCCCACGAGCGCGGCTTCGTCCACCGTGACGTCAAGCCGGGCAACATCCTCGTCCGCACCGACGGCATGGTGAAGCTCACCGACTTCGGCATCGCGAAGGCCGCCGACGCCGTGCCGGTCACGCGGTCGGGGATGGTCATGGGCACCGCCCACTACATCGCCCCCGAGCAGGCCAGCGGCGCGGAGGCGGGGCCTGCGGGCGACGTCTACTCCCTGGGGATCGTCGGCTACGAGTGCCTTGCCGGGCACCGGCCGTTCCGCGCGGAGAGCGCCGTGGCCGTCGCGATGATGCAGGTGCGCGACCAGCCCCCGCCGCTCCCGCCCACGGTGCCCCCCCTCGCACGGGCGCTGATCGAGGCGGTTCTGGTCAAGGACCCCACGCTGCGCTACTCCACCGGCGGCGAGTTCGCCGCGGCCGTCGCAGCCATCCGGCGGGGCGAGGCGCTGCCCCCGCCCGGGTCGCTGAGCGGCCCGTTCACCCCGACGCGGTCGCGGCCGGTGCTCACCCCATCCCGCACGCCGATCGTGACGCCGCCCCCCGTGCCGGACCCGTTCGTCGAGCGCGAGCCGCCACCGTCCTCCCTGCCGTCCTCGCCGCTGCCCTCGCCGCTGCCCTCGCCGCAGCCCTCGCCGCAGCGCGCCGACCGGGTGATCGCGTCCGCCCCCCCAGAGCCCCTCGAGCTGCGACCGGGCTCCGGCCGGGGCCGCACGTTGCTGCTCGTCCTGTTCGTCCTGCTCACCGTCGCCGCCGTCGCTGTCGGCGTCTACGTCGTCCGCAACCTCGGCGCCGGGGCCGTTCCTCAGGGTATGGCGCCCGGTACCGTGGACGGCCGAGCGGTCGCCTCCTTCATCGACACGGGAGGTGTCCGGTGAGCGTTGTGCCCGGCAGTTCAGCACCCCTCCACCCCAGGAAACGGCTGCGATGACCACCCCCCGACTGTTGTCCGAGCGCTATGAGCTGGGCGAAGTGCTCGGCTACGGCGGCATGTCCGAGGTGCATCGCGGTCTCGACACGCGGCTCGGCCGCGATGTCGCCATCAAGGTGCTGCGCGCCGACCTCGCCCGCGATCCCCAGTTCCAGATGCGCTTCCGCCGCGAAGCGCAGAACGCGGCCGCGCTCAACCACCCCGCGATCGTCGCCGTCTACGACACGGGCGACGTGCAGGGCGATTTCGGGCCGCTGCCCTACATCGTCATGGAGTACGTCGACGGGCAGACCCTGCGCGAGATCGTCAAGACGACCGGCCCGATGACCCAGCAGCAGGTGCTGGACGTGATGGCCGACGTGTGCGCCGCGCTGGACTTCTCACACCGCCACCAGATCATCCACCGGGACGTCAAGCCCGCCAACATCATGATCAACCGCGCGGGTGCGGTGAAGGTCATGGACTTCGGCATCGCCCGCGCCCTCGGCGAGGGCCAGAACGTCACCCAGACCGCCGCCGTCATCGGCACGGCGCAGTACCTCTCGCCCGAGCAGGCGCGCGGCGAGGCCGTCGACGCGCGCTCGGACGTCTACGCGGCGGGCTGCGTGCTCTACGAGCTGCTCACCGGCGAGCCGCCGTTCACCGGCGACTCCCCCGTCGCCGTCGCCTACCAGCACGTGCGGGAGGACCCGAAGGCACCGTCGGAGGTCAACCCGGCCGTGCCGCCGCAGTTGGACGCCGTGGTGCTCAAGGCGCTGAGCAAGAACCCGATCAACCGGTACCAGACGGCCGCCGAAATGCGCTCGGACATCGTGCGGGTGCGCAGCGGGCAGGCCCCGCTCGCGCCCGCCGTGATGAGCGCCGACGAGCGCACCGCGATGATGGCCCCCGGCCCGCCCACGGCGTCCACCCGCCGGATCAACGGCCGCGGCGTGCCGCCGCCGCCCGTACCCGCCTACGACGAGTACTACGCCGACGAGGAGCCACCCCGGCGCACCGGACGGGTCGTCGCGATCGTCGTCGGCGTGCTGGTGGTGCTCGGCCTCGTCGGCTTCGTGGGCTACCAGCTGCTGTCCGGCCCCGCCACGCCCGCCCAGGTGGCGGTGCCACCCGTCGTCGGACAGGCGCAGCAGGACGCGTCCAACCAGATCATCGCCGCCGGGCTGCGGGTCGGGAACGTCACGCAGCAGGAGTCGTCGGTCGACCAGGTCGGCAAGGTGCTGTCCGCCAACCCCGCGGCGGGCGTGCAGGTGCCGCAGCGCTCCAACGTCGACATGGTCGTCGGCTCGGGGCCCGCGTTCGTGAACGTGCCCGCGCTCGCGGGCATGAGCGTCCCCGACGCCACCGCGCTGCTCAAGAGCCAGGGCCTCACGCTGGGCACCCAGACCAACAAGCCGACGACCGACGCCACCCAGGTCGGGAAGATCGTCGACTCGACGCCGGGCCCGGGGCAGCGGGTGAAGGGCGGCAGCGCCGTCAACATCTCGGTCGGGGTGCAGCAGACGACCGTCGCCGTCCCCGACGTGACCGGGCAGGACGAGGACACGGCCAAGCAGACCCTGCAGGGCAAGGGCTTCCAGGTCGACACGAACGACGTCGACGGGCCTGGGGACAAGGGCACCGTGCTGTCCACCGACCCGGCGGCGGGCTCGCAGGTGCAGCCGGGCTCGAAGATCACCCTGCAGGTGTCGAAGGGCAACAAGGACAGCCAGTTGCCCGACGTCACGGGGCAGACCCTCAGCGCGGCGCAGCAGACCCTCAACGGCGCGGGCTACAACAACATCGACGTGCAGGGGGTCACCGGCAGCGGCCAGGCTCCGGGCGTCGTCGCCGACCAGAAGCCCAGTGGCGGCAGCAACACCGACACGAGCAAGAAGGTCACCCTCTACGTCGAGCGGGGTGGCATCGTCTCCGGCCTGCCCGGCGTCGGGGGCGGCGGCAACTGAGCGGACACCGGTTGTCGCGATGCGGGAGACTGGCGCCATGCGCGTGCTCGTGATCGACAACTACGACAGCTTCGTCTACAACCTCGTGCAGTACCTGGCCCAGCTGGGCGCGGACGTCACGGTCCGGCGCAACGACGAGGTCGCCCTCGACGAGCTGGACGGGGTTCACGGTGTGCTGGTCAGCCCCGGCCCCGGCACGCCAGAGCGCGCGGGGATGAGCATCGCCGTCATCCGGTCGTGCGCGGCCCGGGCGCTGCCGGTCCTGGGCGTGTGCCTGGGCCACCAGGCGATCGGGGCCGCCTACGGGGCGGTGATCGAGCGGGCGCCGGAGCTGCTTCACGGCAAGACCTCGCAGGTGCACCACTCCGGGCTCGGCGTGCTCGCGGGCCTGCCCGACCCGTTCACCGCCACCCGGTACCACTCCTTGTCGATCCGGCCCGGCACCCTGCCCGCGGAGCTGGAGGTGACCGGACGGACAGCCAGCGGCGTGATCATGGCGCTGCGCCATCGCGAGCTCCCGATCCACGGCGTGCAGTTCCACCCCGAGTCGGTCCTCACCGACGGCGGCCACCGGATGCTGGGCAACTGGATGGCCGAGGCGGGCCACCCCGCCCCCGCGGGCACCGTGGAGGCTCTGACCGCGGAGATGGCCGAGCTCGCCGCCCGCGCCTGACCCACACCCGCCCGGCCCGCCGCTGGGCAGCCGCGCTGCCCCGCCGCCGGGCGGCCGGACTGGCCTGCGGAGGTGGCGCCGCGGCCTGCGGCCCCGCAGCCGACATCGCAGACCCAGCTGACGACCCACTGCGAAGAGCCGCACGGGGCGGCGCCAATGGCGCCCAACGGTGATCGCCGGGCGCCGCGGACGAGGCCCGAACTGCCGCCCACGGGCTGGGCGGCGAGGCCCGGCCAGGTCGGGGTTCGCCTGCGACCTGGCGCGACACGCTACCGTTGGGGCAAGTACGCCTGCCACGTCACGCGAGGTTCACGCCCATGCCGAAGTCCAAGGTCCGCAAGAAGACGGTCTACACCCCGCCGCCCGGTGAGGGCCGGTCCCGCACACCGGTCAAGGTGGCGGGGCCCACGCATCCCGTCTACATCGTCGTGATGCTCGGCCTCATGGTGGTCGGGCTGGCGTGGCTCGTCGTCAACTACCTGGCCGGGCCGAACATCGTCTGGATGAACGCGCTGGGCTCCTGGAACTTCCTCATCGGCTTCGCCCTCATCGTGATCGGGCTCCTGATGACGATGAGATGGCGCTGATCCGACAAACAGGCAAAACACATCGCTGTAAGTAGTCCCCAGTGTGGATAGACCCTGTGGACAAACCGTGAACGTCGAGTGGGCGCCCGCCCGTGGGCTCGTCGTGCTGGCCTGGCTGGTCACGGTCGCGGCCGCGGGCTGGACGGCCGCGGCGTGGCTCACGGCGGCCGATCCGGCGGGCGGGCTGATCGCGGCCGCCGCCACGGTCGGCGCCGGGCTCGCCGCGCTCTTCGGTTCCCGCGCCCGGCCGCGGCTGCGTGCGGACGCCGACGGGGTCACCGTCGGCGGGATGCTGCGCCACCGCCACCACCCGTGGCCGCTCGTGCAGGGTGTGCGGGTGCTGCGCGTGCGCAGGCTGGGTCGCGAGAGCTCGCTGTTGGAGCTCGACACGGTCACCGCCGACGGCGCCGAGCGCCTCTACGTCTTCGGCAGGCTCGACCTGGACGCCGACCCCGAGGACGTCGCGCCCCTCCTGGCGGCCGCGCGGCCGTAGGGTCGGGACGGCTATCCGAGGACGTGCACCGCGATCGCGGCAAGGAGCAGGGCGGTGAGCGCGACCAGCGCGCCCACCTGGATCACCGTACGTTGTCGGGCCGGGGCGAACACGAGCGCGGCCGACGCCACCGCGCCGACCACCAGGCCGCCGACGTGCCCGGCGATGGAGATCCCCGGAACGACCTGGCTGATCACCAGGTTGAGCACGATCAGGGCCACGACCGGCCCGTAGGGCCGCCGCAGCCGTAGGAGCACCAACAGCAGGCCGCTCATCAGCCCGAACACGGCACCGGAGGCGCCCGCGACGTACTGGTTGGGGTCGGCGAACAGCACGACAGCCGCCGAGCCGCCGAGCAGCGACACGAGGTAGAGCGCCAGGAACCGGGCCCTGCCCAGCACCAGCTCCAGGTCGCGTCCGAGCACCCACAGCGCCCACATGTTGAACGCGATGTGCAGTGGGCCGATGTGCAGGAAACCCGCCGTGAACAGCCGCCACCACTCGCCGTCCGCCACCGCGGCGGGCACCAGCGCCCACGCGCGGAACAGCGCGGCGTCGCTGTTGTCCATCAGGCTGCGCGCCTGCAGGACCGTCCATGCGAAGACGGCCACGTTGAGCGCGACGAGCGTCGGCACCACGACCGACCGGGTGCCCGCCGCGCGCCGCGGGGCCGTGCGGGGAGCGGACGCGGCGACGCAGTCGACGCACTGGTGGCCCACGGCCGCCTCGCGCAGGCAGTCCGGGCAGGCGGGCCGCCCGCAGCGGGAGCAGGCCAGCCGCGTGGCCCGTTCGGGGTGGCGGACGCACGCCGCCACCTCGGCAGGCTGCGCAGGCTGGCTCACATCGGTCAGCTGATCTCGATCCGCTCGATCACGACCTCGCTGAGCGGACGGTCGTTGCGGCCCGTCGGCGTCGTCGCGATCTTGTCGACGACCTCGCGGGACGCCGCGTCGGCCACCTCACCGAAGATCGTGTGCTTGCGGTTGAGGTGCGGGGTGGGGCCGACGGTGATGAAGAACTGCGAGCCGTTGGTGCCGGGACCCGCGTTGGCCATCGCCAGCAGGTACGGACGGTCGAAGCGCAGATCGGGGTGGAACTCGTCGCCGAACTCGTAGCCGGGGCCGCCCATGCCGGTGCCGGTCGGGTCGCCACCCTGGATCATGAAGCCGGAGATGACGCGGTGGAACACCGAGCCGTCGTAGAACGGGCCGGAGTCGCCGCCGCTCGCGTTGGGCTTGCGGTAGGTCTTGGCGCCGGAGGCGAGGCCGGTGAAGTTCTCGACCGTCTTCGGCGCCTGGTCGGGGAACAGGGTGATGAGGATGTCACCCTCGTTGGTCCGCAGCGTCGCGGTCTGCTTGCCTGGTTCGGTCACACCCCCATCGTGCCACGGCCCCTCAGGGCAGCACGCCGCGCAGGAAGTGGGTGAGGGCGTCCTCGTAGGCGGCGGGGTCGGCGTTCCACGCCGCGGTGTGCTCGGCCTCCGGCACCTCGAGGTAGGTCATCGGCCATCCCAACGCGGGCGCGACGGCGGCCAGCGCGCGGGCGGGCTGGGCGGGCACCGCGGTATCGCCAGCGGAGTGGATCATCAGGGTGGGCGGGCGGACGGCAGGCGGGCGGCGGCGCAGGTCGAACCGGTCGAAGTCGATGCCGATCCGCCGACGGGTGAATCCGGCGGTCAGCCCGGTCAGCGCGGGCGGAATGCGGCGGATGCGGGCCTGTTGGCGCAGTGTGGCCCGCCAGTCCAGCAGCGGGGCGTCCCACACGACCGCCGCCACCCGCGGCGCCAACGGCGACCGGTCCAGCAGCGCGCCGGTGATCGCCGCGCCCATCGACCATCCCACGAGCACCAGCCGCCGCGCCCCGTTCGCGAGGGCGTGGTGGAGCGCGGCTTCGACGTCGAGCCACTCGGTGTCGCCGAGGTGGTAGTGGCCGTCGGGGCTCGCGGGCGCCTCGGGGTCGTTGCGGTAGGTCAGCACGAGGGTCGGCAGGTCGAGCGCATGCAGGGCGGGCAGCAGCCGCAGGCCCTCCCGGCGGGTGCCGCCGCGCCCGTGGACGAGCACCGCCCAGGTGTCGGCCCTGTTGCCACCGTCCGCGGGGACGAACCAGGCCGGGCAGGCGCCCAGCGGTGCGGCGATGTCGACCTCGACGAACTCCAGCCCGAGCGCGGACGGGTCGGGGTCGTACGCCGCGGCATCCAGCAGGGCGCGGGCCCCGGCAGGCGGGCGGGGCCCGGCGAGCAGCGGTCGCACCACCCGCGCGCTGTCCGCCTCGACGACGGGGCCGACCAGCGCAATGCCCCCGGGCCAGCGCAGACCCCAGGTGCCGGGCTGGCGCGCGAGCCTGCCCGCGGCGAGGGTGACGGTGTCCGCGTCGCTGTCGACGATCTTCTCGGGGTACAGGGGCCGGACGGAGGTGTCGAGCAGCACCCGCGTGTAGAACCACCCGATCCCGAGCGGGACCGCGAGCGACCCGAGCCCGATCCCGACACCCGCCCGTGCCCATCTCCCCATTCCGGTGATGATGGCGCGCCGGTGGTGTGAATGCCGTTCCCGGGTCGTCATCCGACCTGGTGAACCGGCTTCGACCTGCGCCGACGTTGCCACCGTTCCGGGTGAAAGAAGACATCGTGCGCGGCGACGCGTTCGTTGATGCCACCGGATCACGACGACCCCCAAGTCTCCCCAGCACGAAGGGATCCCCCCGAAAAATGGAAAGCCTCGCCCGCCGCGGTGTCCGCGTCACCGTGGCCGCCGCCGGTCTCACCGCTGTCGGTGTCGCTGTGGCGGCGCCCGCGTTCGCCGCGCCCTCGCTTCCCGACCTCAGCGGCATCGGTTCGACCGGCAGCGTCCCGAGCACGGCAGGCGTGGGCGACGCCGCGTCGGGAGTGCCCAAGCTGGCGGACCCGGCCGCGCCCCTGAGCGACCTCCCGGCGCCGTTCACGTTCGAGATGCCGTCGGTCAACGGCGCGACGCCGTCGCTGCCCTCCACCGCCGCGCTGCCCGCGCTCCCGTCGGAGCCCTCCGTGCCGTCGCTGCCCGCGGCCGCGTCGGTGCCGCCCTCGACGGACGCGCTGCCCGCGCTCCCGATGACGACCGCCCTGCCCTCGGGTGCCACCCTGCCCTCCAGTGCCACCGTGCCCTCGACGCCGTCGCTACCCAGCTTCTCGTCGCTGCCGGGCGTGGCGCAGATGCCGTCCGTCGCGACGCCCGACTCGACCCCGAGCGCAAGCCTCGACCAGGTGAGCGCCCTGCAGGGCTTGGACGCGGCGCAGCTGTTCGGGGCGCCCACCGCCCCGTAGCGGCGCTCCGACGGCCCGCCACCACGTCGCAGCGGTGGCGGGCCGTCGTCGTCACTCGGAGAAGTTCGGCACGGCCGAGCGCGCGAGATCCGCGCGCCCCCTGGGCTCCTCCCACTCCTCCTGCCGCCCGAGCGCGGTGAGGTCGAGGAAGGCGTACGCGCCACCCGTCCATTCGGCGCCCCGCGCGAACTGCGAGTACGTGTGGAAGATGCGTTCCCCGTCCCGGAGGAAGCAGGAGCGGCCCGGCACCTCGCCCGCCCCGTCCGGGGCCGGGCGGTAGTTGTACTCGGGCGGCGCCACGGCGGGGTCGAGCGTGACGTGGAAGTCGTAGTTGAACTCGCTGCCGTACGACGAGTACCAGCGGATCGCCCAGCCCTTCTCGGCCCGGTAGCGCTCGATCTTCTCGATTGGCGCGCGCGAGACGTAGACCAGCGTGGTGTCACGCGTCTCCAGGTGCCGCTGCAGGCCCGGCGACCACTCGTCGGCGCCCGCGGAGCAGCTGGGGCAGCCCGCGTCCCACTCCGGGTCGAACATGAAGTGGCTGACGACCAGCTGTCTGCGCCCTTCGAACAGGTCGAGCAGCGTCGCCTGGCCGTCCGGGCCGGTGAACGTGTACGCCTTCTCCACCTCAACCATGGGCAGCTCGCGCCGCGCGGTGCTCAGCGCGTCACGCGCGCGGGTGTGTGCCTTCTCGGCGGTCAGCAGCTCGGTGCGGGCGGCGACCCACTCGTCCCTGGACACGACCTTCGGCAGGCTCACGACGATCTCCTTCTGGCTCGCGGATGTGCCAGAGGGGTAGACCGCCGCGGCCTCCCGGAGTCATCGATTCACTTGGGCTCGATCTCCCCCATCGGGCCCCAGCCCTGGAAGTCCGGCGAGTCGATGTACACGATCTGCGGCTGAGCGGAGACCAGGTAGGGCGCCCTGGCGAAGAATTTCACGGCGTGCTCGGTCTTGACGTGCGCCCCGCCCGCCTCGCCGTCCCGGAAGGCCTCGATGCAGATGAACGTGTTCGGGTCGTCCAGGGTGCGCGAGAACTCGAAGTAGACGTTCCCCTCCTCGGCGTTGACCGCCTTCGCGTAGGCGTCGGCCAGCTCGAGCCATTCGTCCATCTTGTCCGGCCGGACCGGGAACTTCACGTTGATCAGGATCATGCAGCCACTCCTTCGGGGATTCCGTTCGCGATCGTGGTCTTGAGGTCCGCAGTGCGTCAATGGTCGCCTCAACGTGAGACGCGGCGACGGCGCCGCCAGAGCACGAGGGCCAGCGCGGCCCCGCCCGCGACGAGCACCGCACGCCCCCGGTGACGCGCGGGCGCCTCGGCCGCGGGCGCGGCGTCGACCTCGTCCAGCAGGGTGACGGTGCCCGCGTCGCCGTCGACCCGGACGAGCGCGCCGTCGGCGATCCGCCGCGTGGCCAGGCCGGTGCCGAGGACGGCGGGGATGCCGTACTCCCGCGCGACGATCGAGCTGTGCGACAGCGGCCCCCCGACGTCGGTGACGACGGCGGAAGCCATGGTGAAGAGCGACGTCCATGCCGGGGTGGTGATGCTCGCGACCAGGACGTCGCCGGGGCGCATCCGGCCGAAGTCGGCCGGGCCGCCCAGCACCCGCGCCGGGGCCGTGACCTGGCCCGCGCTGGCGCCGGTGCCGCGCAGCACCGGCCCCGTCTGCCCGCTTCTGCCCGCGGGGAACATCCACTCGAAGCGGTCGAAGACCTTGCTCTCGGGCAGCATCTGCGGCGGGGTGGCGCGCATGCGGCCCCGCCACTGCGCCTTGCGCGCGGCCACCGCGCCCTCGGGCACCGGCGCGCCGCGCACCTCCTCGGGGCGCAGCCAGTAGACGTCGTCGGGCTGCGCGATCCGGCCCGCCGCGACGAGGCGGCGCCCCAGCTCGCCGAGCATGCGCCGCATCTGCGGCCAGGCCAGCCCGACATCGGCCAAGGCGTCCTCCCGCACCGGCGCGAACCCCTGGGCCCAGCGCAGCAGCCGCCTGAACGCCGCTTGGCGCGCGGGGTCCAGACGGGCGAGGACGTCGGCCGTCAGCTCCTCCCGGCGGGCCGCCGACGCGGACTGGCGGGCGTAGGGGCCCGCCCCGCCGCCGTCGAGGGCGAAGCGCAGGGCCTCGAACAGCGGGGCCGGGTCGTCGACCGGCGTCGGGTGCAGGAAGTCGAGGTTGTAGGTGGCGTGGCCGAAGCGGTCGAGGTGCGCGCGGAACCGGGCGCGCCACTCGTCGGCGGGCGCGGGCCCGCCGCCCGCCAGGACGGCCGCGGGGTCGGCGCGCACGGCCTCGGCCAGCGCGCCGTAGGACCTGGTCCACATCGCGAGGTCGTAGAGCGACTTCTCGGCCAGGATCGGCGTGCTGTCGAAGCCGAGCAGGAACGTCGACGCCGCCGGTTCGCCGGGCCTGCGCACGAGCTTGTCGTAAAAGGCCGTGAAGAGCAGCTCGCTGGACGCGGCCAGCGGGATGATCGCCTGGACGGCCGTGTAGTACACCGTGCCCGCGTCCAGCAGCTCCTGCACGCCGTCGAGGAGCTGCCCGTCGGTGAGGGCGTCGAGCGGGCGGTCGCGCCAGGCCTCGACGGCGGCCACGTAACGAGGGTGCGCGACCTCGCGCCAGTGCTTCTGCCCGATCGCGGGCAGCAGCTTCATCACCTTGCGGCTGGCGACCGTCATCCGCCAGAGCGCCGCCCGGCTGTAGCGGTAGTAGGCGTAGCCGTTGACGGTGGGCAGGCCGATCTCGCCGGGCCCGACGTCGGTGGCCATGAGCTCGCGCATGAGGTGGCGGAGCGACCGCTCCACCGAACCGTCGACGAGCCCCTCGAACAGCGGCGACAACGGATCGGGCAGCTGCTCGACGATGCTGGCGCGGAAGTAGAAGGCCTTCGGGTCCGGCAGCGGCCACTCGGTGGGCGGCGGGGCCTCCGGCTCGGGCAACGCGGTGATCGGCCGGGCCTGCACCACGAAGAACTCGCCTGCCGCCCGCGCCCACTCGACGTCCTGCGGCGCGCCGTAGTGCTGCTCGATCCGCACCCCCAGCTCGGCGAGCACGGCGGCGGCCTTGTCGTCGAGCACCGGCAGGGTGCGCCGCTCCGGCGGCACCGCGACCTCGGCCGTGCGCTCGGCCGCGTAGACGGTCATGACGGCCTTGTCCGCGGTGGTGCGCGCGGTGACGCGCAGGCCGTCCTTCTCGACGACGAGGTCGTCGGTGGATACCGAGCCGCTCACCACCGACTCGCCGAGCCCCCACGCCGCGCTCACGACGAGCTCGTCGCGACGGCCGTTGGTCGGGTTCGCGGTGAACATCACCCCGGCCGCGTCGGCCTCGACCATCGACTGGACGACGACCGCCAGCGCGACCTCGGCGGGCTCGATGCCCTGGCGCGCGCGGTAGGCCACCGCGCGGTCCGTCCACAGCGACGCCCAGCACTCGCGCACCGCACCCAGCAGGGCGGCAGCGCCCCGGACGTTGAGGTAGGTGTCCTGCTGGCCCGCGAAGCTCGCGCCTTCCAGGTCCTCCGCGGTGGCCGAGGATCGTACCGCGACCGGGCCGCCGCCGAGCGCCGTCCACGCGTCGGTGATCTCCCGCGCCATGCCCTCGGGGATCTCGCGGGACGTGATCAACGCCCGGATCCCGGCGGCTTCGGCCCGCGCCGCGAGCGCGAGGATCTCGCTTTCGACCTCTTCGACGAACGCCCGGTAGGCGGCCGTCGCCAGCACGAACCCCGGCGGCACCGGCAACCCGGCGCGGGTGAGCTCCCCCAGGTTGGCGCCCTTCCCGCCCGCGACCGCGACGTCCCCGCGGCCGAGATCGGCGAAACGCACGACGTACGACCCTTGCCCCATGTGCGACCTCATCCCCCTCTGCCTGACCTGATCTGCTGCCAACGCTCCACGAGCGCGGGCATCTCCTTCTGGAGGAAGGCGAAGAACTCCAGCGTCTCGGTGAGCCGGACACCGGCCGGGGTCTCGTCCCCCAACGCGGCGACCCCCTCGGAGAGGACGGCGCGGAGCCGATCCATGACCCGGTCAGTGCGGGCCGTGGCGGTGTGCCAGACGTCGTCGCGCACCCGGTAGTGGTCCCTGCGGGAGCCGGGCTCGTGCTCGCGGTCGACGAGCTGGGTCTGGATGAGATACCGGACCGCCCCGGAGATGCCGCCCGCGCTGCTCTGCAGCTGGGCGCCGAGCTCGGCGGCGGTGAGCCTGCCCGAGTCGGTGGACAGGAGCGCGGCGAACACCCTGGCGGGCATCCGGGGCATCCCGGCGTCGGTCAGCGCCGCGGCGAACCGTTCGACGAACCGCGCCACTTCCGGTGTGTCCCGCACCCCGACCACCAACTTTCACAACATTCTGAACGTACCTCATCTGTCAAACTCGATTACCCAGAGTGACGAGTTGGGCCGACCGCGTCCTATGATCATGCCGCCGTCAGCGTTGCGTAGTCACCCGACGGCGCGCTGGACACTGCTACGCTCCGAAGGTCATGGCGCGGTGGCGGCGGGCGGTGAAACGCCTGCTCGGCGCTCCCCGATACGCCGACATCAGCGCCCCGCTCCGTGCCCTTGACACCACCGGCCTGCTCTTCGGCCGGATGCAGCCGACGGCCACGCAGGTCACCCTCCTCCGGACGTCCGTGCTCGACATGATCGAGAACTCGCTGCCGAACGGCGACCGGTCGCAGCAGTAAGCTCGATTTCCCCCACTTCAAGAGAGGCAGAGCCCTCGTGGCCGATCCCGTCGCCCCCGTCTCGACCGCCATCCCCGCCGCCCGCGCCGCCACACACTTCGACACCGCCCTCCGCGGCTACGACCGCAGGCAGGTCGAGACGTTCGTCACCGAGAAGGACGCCGCGACCGCCCGCCTCGAGAACGAGCTGGCCGACACCCGCCGCAGGCTCACCGCCACCGCCGAGCACGTCGAGTACCTCGAGAACGAGCTGCGCCAGCGACCGGCGGCGGGCAGCACCGCGCCCTCGGGCGACGAGGGCTTCGGGCTCCGGGCCGAGAAGCTGCTGCGGCTCGCGGAGCAGGAGGCCGCCGAGCTGCGCAGCCAGGCAGGCGCCGACTCGACGGCGATCATCGAGCAGGCCCGCACGGAGGCCGAGAAGCACCGGCACGAGATCGAGCAGGACCTGATCTCCCGCGCGTCCGCGATGGAACAGCAGGCCAGCCGACGGGCAAACGAGCTGCAGGAACGCGAGCAGCAGGTCGCCGACCAGCTGAACTCGGCGCGCGACCAGGCCGAGCAGCTGCACGCCACCGCCGTGCGGGCCGCTGACCGGCTCCGCGAGGAGGCCGCGGCCGCGGCCGAGGAGACCAAGCTGCGGGCGGAGAGCACCGCGAAGCGGCTGGTCGACCAGGCCAACCAGGAGGTGGCCCGGCTCAGCAACCTGCAGGGCAACGTCCGGTCCGAGCTGGCCCGGCTCGCCGAGGTGTTGACCAAGGAAATGGGCTGAACCCCAGGGCTGCCGCCGCGGTCAGGCGTCGGCCCGGGTGGCCTTCGCGCGGCTGCGCCGTATCTGGCGGACCACCGGGTCGGTGAGCACCAGGAGCAGCAGCGGCCAGTAGCTCGTGGCCGGGAACGCCACGGTGATCGCGAGCGCCACCACGAAGGTGACCGTGGTGCCCGCCGCCTGCAGGAGGTCGGGTTTGCGGTCGGTGTCGCGCAGGTCGCGGTCATGACCGATCGTCCAGGCGATGAGCGCCAGCACGAACGAGCTCACGGTCATCGTGCCGATGTAGAGCACCTTGACCAGGGGGTCGTGCGCCGTGCCCGCGGCCAGGCTCGTCGGGAACGGTAGGACCACGATCGTGAACGTCCAGAGCAGCAGCAGCCAGATCACCGCCGTGCTCTGCCGGATGAGGCTGCTCACGATCCGGTGTTGGCCCAGCCACAGGCGCGCGATCACGACGAAGCTGAGCACGAACCCGAGGATGTCGGTCGCGTGCTCCGCCAACAGCTCGGCCACGGGCATGTCGCCGACCTGGGAACCGATCTCGGCCAGCGGGAGCACCAGTAGCGTGATGGCGATGGCGACCACGGCGTCGACGAAGGTCAGCAGGCGCTCGAGGTCGCGCTCACGTTCGGGCACGGGCGCACCTTACGTGAGCCGCCGCGACGCCCTGGCGGCCTGAACAGGCCCGTATAACAGCATCGACCTCCGAGGAGACGGAACCGCCGTGGCGAGAATGGTCTCGGTCAACGTGGGTCTGCCCCGCGACGTGGCGTGGCGGGGCCGGACGGTGCACACGGGCGTGCACAAGCGGCCGGTCGAGGGGCCGGTGCGGCTGCGGCGACTCAACCTCGACGGCGACGGGCAGGGCGACCTGGCGGGGCACGGCGGCGAGCAGCGGGCGGTGCTGGTCTACCAGACCGCGTCCTACCGGTACTGGGAGCGCTTCCTCGGCCGCCCCCTCGAGCCCGGTGCGTTCGGCGAGAACTTCACCGTGGACGGCCTCGCCGACGACGAGGTCTGCATCGGCGACCGCTACCGGATCGGCTCGGCGGTCGTCGAGGTGACCCAACCCCGCGTCACCTGCTACCGGGTCGGGATGCGCCTGGACGACCCGCGGATGCCCGCGCTGCTCGTCTCCCATCGGCGCCCGGGCTTCTACCTGCGGGTTCTCGTCGAGGGCGACGTGCGGGCGGGCGACCCGATCGAGAAGGTCGCCGACGGGCCCGAGGGGGTGACCGTCGTCGAGGTCGACGCGCTGCTGTACCTGCCGGGGCATCCGCGCGACGGCGCGGCCCGCGCGCTGCGGGTGCCCGCGCTCAGCCCCGGCTGGCGCACGTCGCTGCAGGCCCTGCTCGACGCGCCGGAGGCCGCGGGCAACCCCGGGCTGGGCGCAAGCTCTCCGCCGCCCGCCTGGTCGGGCTTCCGGGAGCTCGTCGTCGCGCGCCGCAGGCAGGCGAGCGCGACGGTCGTCGCGTTGGATCTCGCCGACCCCGACGGCGCGGCCCTGCCCGCAGCCCTTCCCGGCCAGTTCGTGACGCTGCGCCTGTCGGGTTCGGGCCCGCCAGGGGGCCCGGTGCGCAGCTACTCCCTGTGCGGGCCGCCGGGAGCCGCGGCCTACCGGATCGGCGTGCATCGCGAACCCGGCGGCATCGGCAGCGCCGAGCTGCACGACCGGGTCCACGTGGGCGACCGGTTGCCGGTGGCCGCGCCGCGCGGGACGTTCGTGCTCCAACCGGGCTCCGCGCCGGTGCTGCTGGTCAGCGCGGGCGTCGGCGTGACGCCGGTGTTGGCGATGCTGCACGCCCTCGCGGCCGAGCCCACCACGCGCGAGGTCTGGTGGCTGCACACCGCCCGCGACAGCGCGCACGTCCCGTTCGCAGCGGAGGTGGAGGCGTTGCTGGCCAGGCTGCCATCGACGCGCACGGAGGTGCGGTTCACGCGCCCCGGTCCCGCCGACCCACCCGCGGCCACCGGACGGCTCACCGTGGCCGCGCTCGCCGCGCTCGGCGTTCCGCCGGACGCCACCGCCTACGTCTGCGGGCCGCCCGCGTTCCTCCGCGACGTCCCCGCCGCGCTCGCGGCCGTGGGTGTTGCCCGGGACCGGATCCGCACCGAGCTGTTCGGCGCCGCCGCACCGATCACCCCCGGCATCCTCGCCGACGCGCCGCCCCGCCCGCCGCATCCACCCGCCGGGCCGGTGGGCAGCGGCGCGCCCGTCACGTTCGCGCGGAGCGGCCTGACCGTCGCCTGGGATCCGGGCTACGGCACCGTGCTGGACCTCGCCGAGGCCTGCGACGTCCCCGTCCGGTGGTCGTGCCGGGCGGGCGTCTGCCACACCTGCGAGACCGGCGTGCTGGCGGGTGAGGTCGTGCACGACCCGGTCCCGGTCGACGCGCCCGCGCCCGCGTCGGCGCTGATCTGCTCCGCACGCCCGGTCGGCGAGGTCGTGCTCGACCTGTAGCTAGTTCCACATTATGGAAGTTATTGACCATTACGCGGAACAGCAGTACCGTCCGGCCCGCAGTCGAGTGCGATGTTCTCCACCGTCTGCGGCTATGAATCCCCGCCGGTCGAAGCGCTATGGAGCCGCAGGAATGTCCATCCACCACAACGAGCCCTCCGTCGACCAGTCGGACCGCCGCGTTCCGGTGAACCTCCGCCAGTCCGGCCCGACGAAGGTCGAGCTGCTGATCTCCACCCGGATCCGGAAGTCGCCGTACTGGGCGCTGTCCAAGGAGGCGGGCTGCTGGCGGGCCGAGGTCTACAACCGCGTCTACCACCCGCGTGGCTACGTCAAGCACGAGGACGGCGGCCCCATGGTCGAGTACGACGCCCTCGTCAACCACGTGACGATGTGGGACGTCGCCGTCGAGCGGCAGATCCAGGTCAAAGGCCCCGACGCCGAGGCGTTCGTCAACTTCGTGATCACCCGCGACGCCACCAGGATCCCGGTGATGCGTGCGCGCTACGTCATTCTCTGCAACGAGAAGGGCGGCATCCTCAACGACCCGGTGCTGCTGCGCATCGCCGAGGACGAGTTCTGGTTCTCGCTCTCCGACTCCGACATCGGCATGTACCTGCAAGGCGTGAACGTCGGGCGCCGGTTCGACGTGGACATCGCCGAGATCGACGTGTCGCCGGTGCAGATCCAGGGCCCGAAGTCGGTGGACCTCATGGTCGACCTGTTCGGCCCCGAGCTGGCCGAGCTGCCCTCGTACGGGCTCATGGAGGGCACGATCGCGGGCCTGCCGGTGATCATCTCGCAGACCGGGTTCACCGGCGAGAAGGGCTACGAGATCTACCTGCGCGACGCCTCCGTGTACGCCGAGGAGATGTGGAACACCGTGCTCGAGGCGGGCAAGGCGCACAGCCTCATGGTGATCGCGCCCGCCCACCACCGCCGGGTCGCCGCGGGCATCCTGTCCTGGGGCCAGGACATGGACATCGAGACGCTGCCGTTCCAGGTCAACCTCGGCTACCAGGTGCCGCGGAAGAAGGCGGCCGACTACATCGGCAAGGCCGCCCTTGAGGAGGCCCGCGAGCAGATCGAGGCGGGCAACCCGCCCTTCAAGCTCAAGCTGGTCGGGATGCGTGTGGGCGGCAAGCCGATCGACGAGTACGCCCCCGATTTCTGGCTCATCCGCGAGACGCCGAACGGCGAGCCGATCGGCTACCTGACCTCGCCGTGGTGGTCACCCGAGCTGCAGTCCAACATCGCGCTCGGCTACGTCCCGGTGCGCCTGTCCAACCTCGACACGAAGCTCGCGGTCAGCCTGCCCGACCGGTTCTCCGAGACGCCGGGCACGCCGGTCGACGCGATCGTGGTCGAGGTGCCGTTCCGCCCGTCGGTGAACCCGAACCAGCGCGAACTGCTCAAGGAGAAGGGCCTGGACGCCGCCATCTGACCCCACCCCGGTCATGATCGCCGGGTCCAGCAGATGTCGTGCACCAGCGCACGTCATGTCCCGGACCCGGCGATCATCGCGTTCCAGCGCAGAATGGCCGGATGCCACCCCGCGTCGCCGAGCTCGTCGCGCAGGCGGAACAGCTGCTGCGGGAGTGGGACGTCGCCGCGCTGCCCGAACACCTGCGGCGCAACAGCCTGGACCACTACTACCTCAGCGTGTGGCCGGGGCTCGCGAGCCTCGAGCCCATCGAGGAGCTCGACCTGCCGCCCCGGCCGCCGCGCACCGAATACGGCTACGTCCACCTGCCGTTCTGCTCCGGGCGCTGCGACTTCTGCAGCTATTTCCTGACCGTCGCGCGCGACCGCGACCCGCGGATCCCCACCTACGTCGACGACCTGCTGCGCGAGATCGAGATCCACCAGGGCGAGACGGAGGTCGCGCTCACCTATCTCTACCTGGGCGGCGGCACGCCGAGCCTGCTGCCGCCGGACACGCTCACGCGGCTGCTCGACGGGTTCGCCCGGGCGGGCGCCCTGGCCGAGGGCCTGCTCGGCACGATGGAGCTGCACCCCGAGCTGTTCGACGACGCGGCGCGCGCCGCCGCCGTGCTCGACGTGCTGGCGGCGCACGGCATCCGGCGGGTCAGCCTCGGCTACCAGAGCGACGAGCCCGGGCTGCTGGAGTCGACGAACCGGCGGCACGGCATCGCGTTCCTGACCGGCGCGCTCGACCTGCTGCGCGGGCGCGGCCTCACCGTCAACATCGACCTCATGTACGGGCTGCCCGGGCAGAGCGTCAAGGGCTGGGTCGCGACGGTCGCGTCCACGGCGGCGCTGCGCCCCGACTCCGTGTCGACCTACTTCCTCTTCGCCGACCACGGCACCCGCACCCGCCGCGACATCGAGCGCGGCCGCGTCCGGCTGCCCGACCACCTCCATGTCCAGAGCCAGCACCTCGCCGGACGTCTCGCGCTCGAAGAGGTGGGCTACCACGAGCTGCCCGGCGACTTCTTCGCCGTCCCGGAGGGCGACCCGGCGGCGTTCACCCAGGACACACTCCCGTCGGACGCCAACTCGCTGGCCCTGGGCGCGGGCGCGTACGGCTACTTCCCCGGCGTGCAGTACTGCAACCACTTCGACTTCGCCGGGCACGCCGCCGCCGTGCGCGCCGGACGGGCGCCGCGGTGGCGCGCGGCCGTGCTCACCCCGCACGAGGAGCTGTACCGGGACGTCATGTTCTCGGTGAAGAACGCGCCGCTGCTGAACCGGTCGCTGTTCCACGCCCGACACGGGGTGGACGTCGGCGCGCTCGCGGCGATGCGCGAACTCGAAGGGCTCGGGCTCGTCGCGGTCGACGACCGCGCCGTGCGGCTCACCCCGAAGGGCAGGCTGCTCACCGAGGAGATCGCGTGCGTGTTCGCGCCCCCGCGCGCCGCGGCCCAGCCGCGCTCCGATCGCGAGGCCGCGCTCCTGCGCAAGCACCACTTCGCCCCGACCTACGGCACGCGCCCGTGAGCGCGCGGGACTCCAAGCGGGCGTTGGCCGAGGCCGCAAGGCTGCTGCGCTGCGACACCGCGGAGGCCAGGACATTTCTGCGCGAGGTACAGCACCACGCGGGCGCGCCCGTGCCGTACCGCGCGATCGTCGACGCGATGCGGGAGCCCGGATCCGGCGAAGCGCAGGCCGTCGCCTCGCGGATCGCGGACGCATGAGGTTCGGGGTCTACGCGCCCGCCTCGGGCGAGTACGACGTGCCGACGCTCTGCGCCCTCGCCCGCGCGGCGGAGGCCGCGGGCTGGGACGGGTTCTTCCTCTGGGACAACATCCTCGCCACGTTCGACGGAAGCGGCGTGCTCGCCGACACGACGGTCGCGCTCGCCGCGATCGCGCTCGCGACCGAACGGCTGCGGTTCGGCGCGCTGGTCACCCCCATCGCGCGGCGGCGGCCCTGGAAGTTCGCGAAGGAGACCGCCACCCTCGACCGGCTCTCGGACGGACGGCTGATCGTCGGCGCCGGGCTCGGCGGGAGCTGGGACTTCGCGCCGCTGGGCGAGGGCGAACCCGGCCCGGAGCGCGCCGCCCGCTACGACGACGCCCTCGCGCTGGTCGAGAGGTTCTGGACCGGCGATTCGGTCGACCACCGCACCGCGCACTTCGCGGTGCGGTACGCCCAGATGGGCCCGCGGCCCGTCCAACGTCCCCGGATCCCCGTCTGGATCGGGGGCTACTGGCCCGGCGGCGCCCCGTTCCGTCGCGCCGCCCGCTGGGACGGCGTCGCGCCCCTCGCGCGCGGCCACTTCCTTCAGCAGCTGACCCCCGAAGAGCTCGCAGCGTGCGTGCGGTACGTCGCCCATCATCGCGAGCGCGACGTTTCCGGTGATCGAACCCCGGAAACGTCGCCCTCACCGTTCGACGTGGTCTTCTTTCACACGGCCACCACCCGCGACGCCGCGCTCGTCGACGACTACGCGCAGGCGGGCGCCACCTGGTGGCTGGAGGCGACCTACCCGCCGACGGAACCGCTGGCCGCGTTCCGTCGGCGGATCGGTGTCGGACCGCCCTGCTGAATCTGAGCCGCTGAATCAGCCGCAGCCGGTGTTGTTGCCGCAGCTGCTGCACGTGTAGCAGCTGCCGGTGCGCTGCATCATGCCGCCGCACTGGCCGCACGCCGGGCCGAGGTCGAGCGCCGGGCGGCGCGCCTCGTCCACGGTGGCGGCGCTCGACGTGACGGCGGGCGCCGCCGCCGCGGTGCGGGCCCGGACCTCGGGCGTCTGGATCCCGAGCTCCTCCTGGAAGTCCGTGCCCAGGAACCGGGAGGCGAGCCACCGCATGATGTAGTCCGGCATCGACTTGGCGAACCGGATCTGCGGGTTCTCCGTGATGCCCTCGGGCTCGAACCGCATGTAGCTGAACTTCCGCACCAGCGTCTCGAGCGGCACGCCGTACTGCAGGGCCAGCGAGATGCTCGTCGCGAAGGCGTTCATCATGCCCCGCAGCGTCGAGCCCTCCTTGCCGATGTCGGTCAGGAAGATCTCGCCGACGGTGCCGTCGTCGTACATGCCCGCGGTGATGTAGCCCTCGTGGCCGCCGATCGAGAACTTGTGGGTGATCGACTGGCGCTCGCTGGGCATCCGCCTGCGCAGTGGGGTGGGGACCGCAGCGGCCTCGACGACGGCCGCTTCCTTCTCCTTGTTGTCGCTGTCCTTGTTGTCGCTCTCCTTGTTGTCGCTGTCCTTGTTGTCACTGCGCAGCACCTGGGCGGACTTGGAGCCGTCGCGGTAGATCGCGATGGCTTTCACGCCAAGCTTCCACGCCTGCAGGTAGGCGTCCTCGATGTCCTCGACGGTGGCCGTCGCGGGCATGTTCACGGTCTTGCTGATCGCGCCGCTGACGAACGGCTGGATCGCGGCCATCATCCGGATGTGGCCGAGGTGGCTGATGGCCCGCTCGCCCACCGCGGTGTCGAACACCGGCAGGTGCTCGGCGGAAAGCCCCGGCGCGCCGAGGATCGTGCCGCGCTCGAGGATGTGGTCCGAGATCCGCTCGATCGCCTCGTCGTCGTAGCCCAGCATCCGCAGCGCAGCGGGCACGGTGCGGTTGACGATCGTCAGGTTGCCGCCGCCGACCAGCTGCTTGTACTTGACCAACGAGAAATCGGGCTCGATGCCGGTGGTGTCGCAGTCCATGAGGAACGAGATGGTGCCGGTGGGCGCCATCACCGTGGCCTGCGCGTTGCGGTAGCCGTGCGCCTCCCCCGCGACGACGGCCTCGCTCCACGTGTCGCGGGCCGCGGCCAGCAGGCCGGAGTCGGGGATGTCGGCGTCGGGCACGGCCAGCGCGGCGTCGCGGTGCATGCGCATCACCGCGTTGTGCGCCTCGCGGTTCTCCGCGTACCGGGCGTACGGGCCCACCGCGTCGGCGATGTGCGCCGACAGCAGATAGGCGCGGCCGGTCATGAAGGCCGTCATCGCCGCGGAGGTCGCGCGCCCGCCGTCGGAGTCGTAGGCCAGGCCGCGGCTCATCAGGTAGGCGCCGAGGTTGGTGAGGCCCATGCCGATCTGGCGGAAGTCGTTGGCGTTGCGCCCGATCTCCGGCGTGGGGTAGCTCGACGCCCCGACGATGATCTCCTGCGCGAGGAACACGATGTCGACGGCGTGGCCGAACGCGTCGACGTCGAGGGTGCCGTCGGGCCGCTGGAACTTCATCGGGTTGAGCGAGGCGAGGTTGCAGGCCGAGTCGTCGACGTGCATGTACTCGCTGCACGGGTTGCTGGCGTTGATCCGGCCGCTCACCGGGCAGGTGTGCCAGCGGTTGATCGTCGTGTCGTACTGCAGGCCCGGGTCGGCGCACTCCCACGCGGCCTGGGCGATCTCACGCCAGAGCTCGCGGGCCTTCACCGGCTCGCCGATGGGCTGGCCGTTGCTGCGGGCGAGGAGGTGCCAGTCCGCGTCGGCCTCGACGGCCTTCATGAACTCGTCGCTGACGCGCACCGAGTTGTTGGCGTTCTGGTATTGGATGGAGATGTTGCCGTCGCCGTCCAGCGACATGTCGAACCCGGCCGCGGCCAGGGCGCCGATCTTGCGCTCCTCCTTGGCCTTGCACCAGATGAACTCGCGGATGTCGGGGTGGTCGACGTCGAGCACGACCATCTTCGCCGCGCGGCGCGTCTTGCCGCCGGACTTGATCGTGCCCGCCCAGGCGTCCGCCCCGCGCATGAACGACACGGGGCCCGACGCCGTGCCGCCCTTGGACAGCTGCTCGCTGGAGGCGCGGATGCGCGAGAGGTTGATGCCCGAGCCCGAGCCGCCGCGGAAGATCCGGCCCTCGCGGGTGTTCCAGTCGAGGATCGACTCCATCGTGTCCTCGACGCTCAGGATGAAACAGGCCGAGCACTGCGGGGCTTCCTCGAAGCCGACGTTGAACCACACGGGCGAGTTGAACGCCGCCATCTGGTGCAACAGGATGTGCGTCAGCTCGGCCTCGAAGGTGTCGCCGTCGTCGGAGGTGCGGAAGTAGCCACGCTCTCGGCCCCAGCCCGTGATCGTGCCCGCGACGCGCCCGATCATCTGCTTGACCGACCACTCGCGCGCAGGCGTGCCCAGCTGCCCACGGAAGTACTTCTGCGCGACGATGTTGGTGGCGTTCATCGACCACGACGTCGGGAACTCGACGCCGGGCTGGTGGAACTTCTCGCCCAGCCTGGCGTCCCGTAGCTCCCACTCGACCGACTCGAACGGGTGCACGCCCGGCTGGGTGAACCGCCGGTTGAGCTTGATGCCTGCGTCGACCAGCTCGGCCGTCCCGTTGGCGGCTTGGTCCATCTCGTGATCTCCTCGACTGTTCGCGGGGGTTGAGTCTCGGTTTCTTGTCAGCAGACGACGCAGGTCGAGACCGCGTCCGGGGGTGTCGTGCATCGCTGTCTCCGGACCCCCTAGGGACGGTCGACGTGGTGGCGCATGTCGTGGATCTCCTTCTCGAAGTCCTCCATGCAGGAGAACGACCGGTACACGCTGGCGAAGCGGAGGTAGGCCACTTCGTCCAGCACCCGCAGCGGATCGAGGATCGCCAGGCCGATCTCGTGGCTGGGCACCTCGGCGCTGCCGCGGGCCCGCACCCGTTCCTCGACGGTCTGGGCGAGCTTCTGCAGGGCGTCCTCGTCGACAGGGCGGCCCTGGCAGGCCCGCCGCACCCCGCTGATCACTTTCTCCCGGCTGAACGGCTCGGTGACGCCGCTGCGCTTGACCACCTCGAGCAGCACCTGCTCGTACGTGGTGAACCGGCGGCCACAGACCGAACACTGCCTGCGACGCCGGGTGGCCAGGCCGCCATCGGCGTCCCGGGAGTCGATGACCCGGGCGTCAGGATCATGGCAGAACGGGCAGCGCACGTTTCAGCCCTCCCCCCCTCGATCCCCAACTACTGGAAAACTACACGAGTGTAACCACAACTTCTGGCACCAGATTACGCCTCGGGGCGGCGTGTCGCCCGTGCAGGGGGCGCGCATTTCGGGACGGTCACGGGGACCCTCGGGTATACCCTTGGCGCCCCCCGAGCCCGCGCGGAGTGGCCATGCCAGAGCACCATGACACCGTCGTCGTCGGGGGCGGCCAGGCCGGTCTGGCGATGAGCGCGGTGCTGCAGGAGCGTGGGCGCGGGCACGTCGTGCTGGAGCGGCGGGAGGTCGGCGAACGCTGGCGGACGGAGCGCTGGAGCTCCCTGCGCTTCCAGTTCCCGAACTGGACGGTGCAGCTCCCCGGCCACGCCTACGCGGGCGGCGATCCGGACGGCTTCGCCCACTACCGGGAGATCCTCCGCACGGTCGAGGACTACGCGAAGCGGATCACCGCGCCGGTGCACGAGCACACCGAGGTCGTCGGGCTCACGGAGGACGAGGACGGCTTTCGCGTCGCCGTGGCCGATGGACCGGCGCTGCAGGCGCGGCGCGTCGTCATCGCGACGGGGCCGTTCCAGCGCCCGGTGATCCCCGCGCTGTCGCACGACGTCCCGCCGTCGGTGCTGCAGACGGACCCGACGCGCTACCGGTGCCCCGAGGCGCTGCCCGAAGGCGCGGTGCTCGTCGTCGGCAGCGGGGCGTCCGGCTGCCAGATCGCCGACGAGCTGCTGCACGCCGGGCGCCGGGTGTACCTGTCGGTCAGCAGGCACCGGCGGGCTCCGCGACGTTTCCGGGGCAAGGACGTCTACTGGTGGCTGGAGAAGCTGGGCCGCTTCGGCCAGACCGTCGACGGCTTCCCCGGACGCCGCTACCCGCCCTCGACCGTCATCACCGGCGTGAACGGCGGCTACGACGTCAACGTGCGGCAGCTCGCCGCGGACGGCCTCACGGTGGTCGGCCGGGTCGTCGGCGCCTCGGCGGCCACGCTCGCCGTCGACAGCGACGCGAACCGGGTCCTCGACGACGCCGATGCAGCCTGCGCGGCCTTTCTGACCGCCGCCCGCGCCGTCGCCGACGACGATCTCACCGACGAGAAGGCGGCGGAGCCCGCGCGCCTACCCGCGGCGGTTGACGAGGTCGCGACGCTCGATCTCCGCAGGGCGGGCATCGCGACGGTCATCTGGGCCACCGGGTACGCCTACGACTTCGACTGGGTCCAGGTCCCCGTCTTCGACGAGCACGGCCGCCCGCACCAGCAGCGCGGCGTCACCCGGCGGCCGGGCTTGTACTTCTTGGGGCTGCACTGGATGCACACGTTCAAGTCGGGCCTGCTCGCGGGCGTCGGCGACGACGCCGCCCACGTCGCCGACCACATGGCCCAGGACTCACGCCGGTAGCGGGTTGGCGGCCCGGCCCTCGGTGCTGAGCAGCACGACGACCCCGTCCGGGCCGAGGGCGAGCGCGGCGCGGCGGTCCCGGTCGGCCAGTGCCGCGCGAACGCCCGCGAGGCTGGCGGCGCCGCACGGACCGGAGTCGACGCCCAGGCGCTCCAGGTCGCGCATCGCGGCGGTGGCGGCGGCGTCGCTGACGGTCGTGGCGGCGTCGACGCCGCCCGCCAGCACGGGCCACGCGAGGCTCGACGGCGTGCCGCAGTTGAGGCCCGCCATGACGGTGTGCCCCGTCGGCACCGACGTCGGCGCCCCGCGGCGCAGGGATGTGATGACCGCGGGTGCGTGCTCCGGCTCGACGGTGAGCACCGCAGGGCATCGAGCCCCCGAGCGGTAGTGGCGCACGGCGGCCTGCGCGAGGGATCCGACGCCGACCGGCACGGCGACGAGGTCGAGGCGCTCGACGCCCGCGTCGGTGAGCTGCCGGTCGATCTCCGTGAACAGGGTCGCGTAGCCGTCCACGATCCACTGCGGCACGTCGGCGTAGCCCGGCCACGCGGTGTCCTGGACGACGATCGTGTCCGGCCCGGCCGCGGCGGCTGTCGCGGCCACGACGTCGTCGTAGGGGAGGTCGAGCTCGACGAGCGTGGCGCCCTCCGCCGTGATCGCGTCCCGGGCGGGCGCGGTCAACCCCGTCGGCACGGAGATCGTCGCGGGGACGCCCAGCAGCCGGGCGATGTGCGCGACCGCCCGCCCGTGGTTGCCGTCCGTGGCCGCGGTGAGCGCCGTCCCGGGGGCGAGGGTGAGCGCGGACAGCGGCAGCGCGCGGTCCGGCGTGCCCTGGCGGGCCGACAGCGCCCTGGCGATCGCGTAGGAGGCGCCGAGAATCTTGAACGCGGGCAGTCCGAGGCGCGCCGACTCGTCCTTGACGAACACCCGTCCGACCCCCAGCTCGGCGGCGAGGGCGTCCACCTCGACCAGCGGCGTCGGCGCGTAGCCCGGCAGCGTCGCGTGGAACGCGGCGACGTCGTCGGCGAGCGGTGGGGTGCGCCAGCGCCGGGCCTCAGGCCGGGCGAACCAGGTCATGGGGACATCTCACCCCACGGCGGCCGCCTCAGTCGGCGAGGCGGAAGGCCAGTTCGGTGGCCCACTGCGCCATGTCGGGCTGCTCCCGGGGGTCGGTCAGCAGCACCTCGAGCCGGGCGCCCACTCCCGTCCGGCGGCGGTGTCGCGCACGTCCCAGGTGAGGCCCTGCCCTTCGGCCCACGCCATGAGCTCGGCGGTGCGCGCGACCAGCTCGGACGGGTGGCCGACATCGAGCCGAGCAGGCCCTTCTCCGGTTGGGCGACGAGGTGGTCGAGCGTCGCCGTCATGCCGCAACGGCGACCGCCCAGGTCGCGGAAGGTCCGGACCGGGTACCGATGAGGAACACGACGAAGTCACCGTCGATCCGCCCCGCCTGCCTACCCCGGATGATGGCGGCCACGGTGCGCTCCGCCCGCGCCGGTGGGCGATGCGTCGATCACGCCGGACGCTACACGTCACCGGTGCTGACCTGCGTCATCCGACGTGGGCCTGTGTGAGCTCGGCGAGGAGGGCCCGAACGCGGACGTCGATGGCGTCGCGGATCGGGCGGACCTCGTCCACGGGCTTCCCGGCGGGATCGGGGAGGTCCCAGTCCAGGTAGCGGCGGCCGGGGAAGACCGGGCAGGCGTCGCCACAGCCCATGGTGATGACGACGTCGGCGGCCTCGACCGCGTCGGTGGTGAGCTTCTTGGGGAGCTCGTGTGACAGGTCGATCCCGATCTCGGTCATGACCTCGCGGACGGCGGGGTTGACCTGGTCGGCAGGTTCGGAACCGGCGGAGGTGACGCGGACGGCGCCTGCCGCGTGGTGGTGCAGGAGTGCGGCGGCCATCTGGGAGCGGCCTGCGTTGTGCACGCACACGAACAGGACCTCGGGGGCCTCGGTCATCTGAGAATTCTCCTCGTTCAGGCGCGGGTGGGCGTGGTGGCGGCGGCCCAGCGGTGTCGCAGGGCCAGGGACACGGAGACGAGCGCGACCAGGACCGGCACACCCCGCCGCGCCGGTCACCTCGGCGAGCATTCCTGCCTGATTCGACATATGACTATCTTGACAGTCGTCGATCCAAGGCACAACCTCTGTATTGGCAGTCATCGAGATAGAGGAGTTGTCATGGCTCGTGTCCAGCTGGCGCTGCGGGTGTCCGACCTCGAAGGTTCGATCGCGTTCTACCGGTTGTTGTTCGGTGTCGAACCGGCCAAGCGCCGTCCCGGTTACGCCAATTTCGCCATCACCGAGCCCCCGCTCAAGCTGGTGCTCATCGAGGGCGAGGCCGACCAGCCGACCGTGATGGACCACCTCGGCGTGGAGGTCGAGGGCACCGCGGACGTCACCGCGGCCACCGAGCGGCTGTCCGGGCTGGGCCTGTTCACCCAGGTCGAGAACGACACCACCTGCTGCTACGCACTCCAGGACAAGGTCTGGGTGCACGGCCCCGGCACCGAGCCGTGGGAGGTCTACACGGTCAAGGCCGACGCCCCTGACGCCACGAGCATCCACCCCGTGGGCATCTCGCCCACCGCAGGTGCCTGCGAATGCGGAACACCCATGCGCGAGGCATCGGCGGTTCGCGAGGGCGCCGAAGAAGCCGCGTGCTGCACTCCCGCCGCGACGTCCTGACCGACCCGATCGACCGGGCCGCGGACCGTACGTCCGACGCTGGCCACCCTCGGCGTCCCCGCCGTGGTCGCGGCGAGCCTCGCCGTCGGCATCGTCGCCTCGCGGGCGGCGGGCGCCGTCGTGCGGCGGCGAGCCCCGACACTCAGCCGCCGGGCCGGAATCCGGCCGGGGGCTGCTGTGCCTGCTGGCTGAACCGACCGGTCCACACGGCCCGCGAACCGGAGTCGCCGACCACGTAGACGGTCACCACCGAGCCGACCGCCACAATCACCGCGACGACGGCGAGCGCGATCGTCACGGCCCGGCCGCCCAGCCGCCCGTCGCCGCGCGGGTTCGCGGCGACGTCGGAACGCGCCGTGCCGGGGCCGCCGCCCACCGCGACGGCGTCCGCCCGCCTGCTGCGGGTGGCGGCCCATTCCCGAGCGAGGACCGCCAGCGCGACCACGGCCAGGCCGATCGCCCACGGCAGCACGTAGTCGCCCAGCTGCACGTGGGCGCGCACCAGCTCGGTCCGCTCCACCCGCCGTTCCAGCCACTCCCCGGCGTCCGTGGTCAGCGGCACGCTGACCAGCGTCACGACGGCGACGAGCGCCGTGGCGAGGGTCAGCCGTGCGCGGGCGGCGGGCCAGACCGTCACCAGCACGATGAGCAGCGCGGAGAGCGGCACGAGGACCACCACCGCGTGCACCAGCAGGATGTGTGCGGGCAGGCCACCCACCGTCGTCATACCGTGTTCCTTCCGGCTCTCCTGGCAGATCTGCGGGGATCTTTCCGGCCCGACCCCGGACTCACACGTGGGTCGGGTAAGAGCTCGGTAGGAGTCGGCGGGCGGAGCGTCAGGCGGTGGCGGTCAGGCGGCCCAGCGTGGCCCGGTTGTCCGGATGGTCGGCCGGGACGACCTTCGTAGACGGCGAGGGCGAGCTGGTCGTCCGGTCCGGTGCCACCGAGCACCTCGCCGCAGTGTCGGCAGGCCACGAGCGTGCCGCCGTCACCGAGGAGCTCGACGAGGTTGTCGTCGACGCGCCGGGCCGCGGTCAGGTCGGCCTTGCCCCGGGTGGCGCCCAGAACCCGGGACCGGTCCCGGCGGACGGTGCGCTGCCGGTCCCACTCGGCGGCGGTCGCGATGGCATCGACGGCTGCTATGACGTCGGCTGGGCGTCCGCGCATGCGCCGCGCGCGGCGATCGCGGAGAGCGGCCGGCCGACCGCCGCCGCTCGCTCGCCCCCGCGTCATCACGGTCGTCCGCACCGACGCGGACCCCCCACCGTCGAACCTCCTCAACCACCGGCCAGGTCGGGTTTCGGGCGGCTCACCACCCCGGAGGCGTGGCTGTCCACGTGGTCGGGACTGAGCTCCAACGCCGACTTCGTGCGCTGCGACCCGGGGTCACCGTCCCGACCCTGTTCGTCGAGCTCACCGGGGACCAGGCCGCGTTCCCGCCGACTCCCGGCGGATGACCGACGCGCTCGGCGCCGACGACCTCACCACCGCCACGGTGCGCGGGCCACTTCGGCGGGGCCATCGCGAAGGGCGAACCCACCGGCAACGAACTGGCCGCCGCCGAGATCACCGCCTGGCTGGCCAAGCGCTACGACCTGGCGCCGCCGACCGGGTAGGCAGGCGCGTCGCTCAGCGGGAGGAACCGCTTGAGCTTGCCGGTGGAGGCGTTGCGCGGGATCTGCGCGACCGCGCTGATGGTGATCTCGGGATCCGCCAGGCCGTAGCGCGCCAGGGAAGCGGCCAGCCCCGCGGCCACCGCGGCGGCGTCGCGCGACCCGACCACGAGCACGTCCGCCCCGTTCGGGGTCTGCCGGACCTGGTACTCCGAGATCAGCGGGTCGGTGCCCAGCACGTACCGGAACGCGCTCGCGGGGATCATCCGCTCGCCGTAGCGGAAGTCGTCGTCGCGCCGTCCGGCGATGTCGGCGACGCGCGGCATCGCGCTGCCGCAGGCGCACGCCCCGGGCAGCAGCGTGACCTCGTCGCCGAGGTCGTAGCGGATGAACGGGAACGAACGACCCGCCAGCCCGGTCGCGAGCGTGCGCGCGGCGGGCTCGTCCGGGCCGACCGGGCGCCCGTCCGCGTCGACGCGCTCGAGGATCACCTCGTCCTCGCAGATGTGCAGCCCGTCGTCCTGGCCGCAGCCGACGGCCTGCACGCCGATCTCGGTCGAGCCCCACAGGTTGTGCACCGGCGCGCCCCAGGCGTGGTCGATCGCGTCGCGGTCCTCCTCGCTGAGCGGCTCGGAGTTGGTGCTCACCCGGACCGGACGGATGGCGAGCCCACCCGCGATCGCGGCGCGGGCGAGGCGTCCGATCACCGAGGCGTAGCCCACGAGATGGGTCGGCTCCGCGCCCGCCACCGCGCGGCGCACCTGGTCGAACGGCGCCGCCGCGGGGATCACGACGCTCTGCATGGACGGCCCGGTCGCGACGTCGAACAACGGCGTGCTGGCGTGTGGCGGCTCACCGGCCTCCAGCACGGCGAGGAGCGCCGGGCACCCGTCCGAGCCTGCGGCGCGCTCGGCCCGCACCTGCCACCGCCAGGCCAGACAGGCGAGCGTCACGAACTGCTCCCAGTCCCAGACGTACACCCCCCGCACCCCGCTCGAGCCGCCGGAGCTGAACACCTGCAGTGCCCCGGGCGTGTAGGAGAACCAGCGCTGCCCGGCCAGCACCCGCTCGGCGCCCGCGCGATCGATGTCGGGCGTGGTGACGATCGCGTCCCACGCGTCCTGGGCTTCGCGCTTGACCATCGGCGGCAGCCGCGCGAGGTCATCGACCGTCGCGGTGGCCGGGTCGATGTCGGCCAGCCGGGCCGCGTGGAACGGCGAGCGCTCGCGCGCGAACGCGAGCAGCGACCGCAGGCGTTGGGTCCGGTAGCGCTCGATGCGCTCCCGCGGCCAGTCGAGCCGCGCCACATGGTCCTCGAGCGCGGCCCGCACGGCGTTCAGGTGCGCTGCGCGCAGGTGCTCGTAGGCCGCCTTCGGGTCCGCGTGGGGCACGCGCACAGTGTGCCGGGCCCCGCGCATCCTGCGATAGGTTCGCCGCGATGCGGTGGGACGTCGACGGCGTGCGGGTGACCCGGGTGGTCGAACATGTCATGCCGTTCCCGGTCGACTTCTTCGCGGAGGCCACACCGGCCGACGTTCTCGCGGAGCCGTGGTTGGTGCCCGACTTCGTTCATTCCGACGGCCGCTACCTCATGAGCTTCCACACCTTCGTCATCGAGGCCGGGGAGCGTCGCATTCTCGTCGACACGTGCACCGGCAACGCGAAGGACCGTCCCCTGATCCCCGAGTTCGACCACCGGCAGTGGTCCTTCCTCGCAGACCTCACCGCGGCAGGCTTCCCGCCGGAGACGATCGACACGGTCGTCTGCACGCACCTGCACGTCGATCACGTCGGCTGGAACACCAACCTCGTCGACGGTCGATGGAGGCCGACCTTCCCGCAGGCGCGCTACCTGTTCGGCGCCGCGGACGTCGACTACTGGGCGCGCTCGGACGATCCCCTGCACGCGTCCGCCTTCGCGGACTCCGTTCAGCCGGTGCTCGAGGCCGGACTCGTCGATCCCGTGGCGGCGGACACCCGAGCTCACCAGGGGTGTCCACATCCGCACGACGCCCGGCGACCTGGTGTCCCCCACCGACCGCACCGGCCCGCCGCGCAACCATCCGGGAGTCCGGAGCCCGCGGACCGTCGGACTGGTGCGTTCTCGCAAACGATGCGAGTTCCGCCGCCGCCGGATCTCCGAGGGATCGGAGCAGGGTCCCGCCTTCACGGGGTCGGCGTGACCACCGCAAGGCAGAGGTCAGGCTCGACGAACGGCATCAGCGAGCCGACGGTGGCGGGGGCGTCCAGTACGGCGAGGGCACCCTTGAGCAGTCCGAGGTGCAGGGAGCAGACGACCTCGGGGTGCTCGATCGCGACGGCCCGGAACGGGCAGGCGTGCAACTGGAGCCTGCGGTTTTCGCCGTCGCGGTCGACCTCGGGTGCGAAGCCGAGGTCGGCGAACATGGCGGCAACGCGCTCCATGGCCTCGTCCACGCTCGGTCGGCGCCGGGGTGGAGATCCGATCTGTTCCGCGGCCGCGGTGTAGCCCGCGCGTTCGGCGCTCTCGGCGCGCTCCGTGGAACCGCCGCCCCAGTGGGCGGCGAGCATGGTGGCGAGGGTGCGGTAATCGGCACTCTCGGCCGCGTCCGCGTTGGTCGCCGTGTACAGCAGCCGTGGACGTCCACGCCCGCGCGTCTGCTCGGCCGCACCGCGCACCAGGCCGGCCTCGTTCAAGATCCGGAGATGAAAGCGCACGGTGCTGACGTGAATGCCGCAGCGCCGGGCGAGCTCGGCAGCGTTCAACGCCCTCCCGGAGCTTCTGAGGACGTCCAACAACCGTACGCGGCTGGCTACGGCCAGCGCCTCGTGCACCCGGTGACGGGGGTGTCCTGGGTGCCTGCTCACGGCGGCTACCGTAATAAAGAGGATGGTCATAGTCTAATCGAACGTGGTGAACAGCAGCCGAGAAGAAGGCGCGGGATGGCGGTCGCTCCGGACAGGCTCGCCCTGACCGCTGTCGGAGAGCGCGAGCGCCTCACGAGAGCGGCGTGGGAGAAGTTCATTGCGGGCGACGACGACGTGCAGGGTGTGCCCCCGCTGATCCTGCTCTCCTGGCTCCGCAGCCGGGACGTCTACCGCGTCGACCCGTTGCACTCGAGTCCGCCACCGTCCACTGGCCTTCGGCCGCCTGGCTCGCTGCTCCAGAACGTCGTACTGACCCGCCTCGGCGCCGTGGCGGCGGCACTCGCTGACCGCGCCGAGGACGCTCTCACGACCGTCACGGACGGGTCAGGACGAATCCTCGGCTGCTGGGGTGGGGCGCAGCTGCGCCGACGAGCGGCGCACAGCCATCTCGCGCCGATGTTCACATGGTCGGAATCGGCGGCCGGAACCAACGGCATGGGCACGGCCCTCGGCAGGACCAGAGCGGTGGGCGTCTACGGCCCGGAGCACTGGTGCGCGAGCCTGCACGACTGGAACTGCAACGGTGTTTCGGTCGGCGATGCGACCTGCGGCGGCTCCCTCGCCGTGCTGAACATCTCCTTCTGGAGGACGACTCCGTCGGCCGCGCTCGGCGAGGACCTGGAACGGGCGGTCGCGCCGCTGCGGGCTCTGGTGCGGGACTGCGCGATGCGCGATGGCACTGCGCTGGTGGAGGCCTTCTCGGGGGTCTCACGGGCGGCGGACCCGGCTGCGGCCGTCGTCGCCGTCGACGCGGCGGGCACGGTGATCGCGGCCAACCGGCGCGCGCAGGAGCTGGGCGACGGGCTCCCGACCACGCCCGCGATCGAGCCCGAGCGGCGGTGCGCGCCGAGTTCGCCGCAGCTGTCAGCGATCGCCGCGGAATCCTCGGCGCGACTGGCGACGGATCCGGCGTGGCTCGGCTCCGCCCGTCTCGACGTCCTCCGAGAGCCGATGACCTTCGATGTCCGCCCGATCGTCTCGGACGGCGCGTTCGTCGGGATTCTGCTGACCGCCTCCGACAACGCGGAGGGCGAGCCGATGGGCGACCAGCCTGAGGTGACGTCGGGGGATCGCTGGCGACGCATCATCGGAACCTCCGACAACCGACTGATCATCATCGTCCCCGGCGAGATCCGCTATGTGGAGGCGGACCGGCACGCCGTCTGGCTCGTGACCGACCGGGGACGGGTGCGGGCCGCGAGCCGCGGGCTCGACCAGGTCGAACGCGAACTCCGCCCGTTCGGCTTCCTGCGGGTGCACCGCAGCTACCTCGTGAACGTGCGGCGGATCCGGGAGGTCGAGCAAGGCCTGGGCAGGGGCACGTTGACGGTGAGCACCCAACACCACGGCAAGGAGGCCATCCCGGTGGCGCGCCGACACGTGGCGACGCTCCGCGCTGCCCTCGGGATCTGAGCGCGAGCCGGGGCTGGACGCCGGAGGACGTCCAGCCCCTGTCTCCGGTCGCTACATGTGGGCCATGGCCTTCCCGTCGACCGACATGATGGTGTCGATCGTCTCCATGGCCTTGGTGAACTCGACGAACTCGTCGTCCATGAGCGCGCGCGGGTTGAACGCCGGGTCTGGCGAGCACACCGTGCACCCGGCGGCGCTGCATGCCGAAGTTGCCGCCGTCGTAGATCGGGAAGATCGCCGCCTCGCGCAGGAGCTTCTCGAAGGGGTGTTTTCTGTCCGCGCTGTTCACGCCGACGACCTGCATGCACTTGTAAACGCAGTCGAACATCGTCTCGGTGACAGTGGATCTTGTTCATGCGCGCCGATCAGCTCGCCGTGGTACTCGTGCTGGTCGAGGTAGTGTGCGGCCTTCCAGCAGAAGTACCGGCAGGCCTCGATCCGGGCGGCGACGTCGCCAAGGACGTACCCGACGTTCTGGAAATGGATGATTGGCGTGCGGGATCCGGCCGTGTAGGTCCGCGCCCACGTCAGGGCGGCTTCGTAGGCGGATCGGGCGACACCGACCGCGGCGATCCCGGCAACGGGGCCGGACCAGGCGAAGTTGCGGTTGATCAAGAGGTCGCCGTTGCCGTAGGTGCCTTCGACCAGGTTCTCCGCGGGTACCCGCGCATCCTCGAACACGATCTCGGAGTTGGGCGTCAGCCGGTGTCCGAAGCTTGTCGATGATGTTGTAGGTGACACCCGGCGTGCCGCGTTCGACGAGGACCGCCGACAGCCCCTCGGTGCCTCCCTTCTCGGGGTCGGTGCGCACGACGACGAGGTTGATGTTCGCGCCCTGTCCGTCCCATCCACCGACGTTGCAGGGCCAGTACTTGCGGCCGTTGAGGATGTAGGAGTCGCCGTCCAGACGGGCGGTGACGCCGATCCCGACGGGATGCGGGAGCGGAGTGTCGAAGTTCGCGGTGCCACCCGGGCTGCCGGGCGGCTCGCTGGCCGCGTACCCGGCGATCCACTCCCCGTGAGGTGTCCGACGTGGCCGCGCCCATCACACGGCGCTTCTGCTCCTCGGTGCCCCAGTACCAGACGGGCAACAGACGCCAGCCCGTTGCACCAAGACGGTGCAGGCGAAGCCGGGATCGACGGCACAGATCTCCTCAGCGGCCAGGATCAGCTCGACGTTGGTCAGCCCGCCCCCGCCGTACTCCGCAGGCAGCATGCCGAAAGCAATTCCTTGTTTGTATGCCTCGACGTACGCAGGCTTGGTCATCTGGAACGCCTTCAACGGGTCGGGCTCCCGGTCGGCGTCCCGGACCACCGGGGCCAGGACATTCTCGGCGAAGTCGCGTGCCAGCAACTGGACTTTGCGTTGCTCCGGGCTGAGGGTGAAATCGATGGCCATCGGTCCGCCTCCTGTCGCTCCACGCTGAGATCCGCGGTCCTGTACGTCCGGCACGCGGACCGGACCGTCACGATGCGTCCGCTGTGGTCGATCGGTGAAGCCGACTGGCACGAACAACGTCCCTGGCGTCCCGGACGGCCACGGATCGGGCACGAACGGGTCGACCGGGAGCCCTCCACGCGATGACCTGAGCGTTGCGGCGGCTGCCAGGTTGCCGAATGGTCAGCCTCTCGCGGCAAAAGCGACTACTGAGTCTGGCTCGGTGGGCACTGTCCCGGTCTACACCCGCGGGCGATGCTGGTCCGAAGTCTGGCGCAGTGCTGGTCGACCCCGCCTGTGTCTGAACGTCCGTAGCGGCGGAGGCCTCCGATGAATCGCTTGCCCGTTGTCGGCTCGCAGGCGCCTCCGAGCTCGCCCGGAAGCGAGCCGGTGCCTGCGCTGGTCGTGTGGTCGGGGGGATCAGGTCGCAGCCTGCGCGCGGGTCCGACGTATCTGGTCGGCCGGGACCCGGGATGCGATGTCGTGATCCCCGACGTTCGGGTGTCGCGGTTCCACGCGGTGCTGCGGCTGGAGAATGGGCGCTGGGTGCTGGCCGACAACGGCAGCGCCAGCGGCCTCTACGCCGGGGCCGGGCGGGTGGACCACATCGAAATCCAGCGGGAATGCCACGTACGGCTCGGCGAGCCCGCGCATGGGCCCGTGCTCATCTGCTCCGTCCAAGGGACGCCACCGGAGCTCGGCGGTACGGCACTGCCGCCGGTGGCCGCCGCGGCGGCCGACGGCCCACTGGAAATCCCGTATGCGGTGCGCTGGCTGGTGCCGAAGGGCGAACGGTTCGCGAACTTCGACATCTTCAACGACAACGACACCCAACTCGACTACTGCCGGCGATTCGGGCACCTCTACGCCGTCGGTGTCCCGACGAAGAAGTGGCGCCTCGTCGTGGTCTCGGATCCCGCCCTGCTGGACGTGGTCGCGTCGGACGAGGAGCAGTTCGGGAAGCACGTCGAGGACATCAACTTCTTTGCGCAGCTGCGCAACTCCCGCGGCGGGGGCATCTCGGTGATCAGCGACGGCGAGCACGCCGAGCGGATCCGTCGCGTGATGCTGCCCTGGTACGCCTCGACGCATCAGCGCACGCAGCTCGAGCCGATGAAGCAGCAGGCCCGCAAGCTGGTCGCGGCGTGGTCGGAGATCCCCGACGACCAACCGGTGGACGCGCGCACCTGGATGGAGCGGTACGCGCTGGAGGTCTCCGGACGCGGCGGCTGTGCGTACGACTTCGGCCTGCTCGACGGCAACGGGAACGGTGACGTCGATCCGCACCCGTTCGCGGCAGCCGTTCCGGCGAGCACGAAGGAGAGCATCCGACGCGTCGCCGACCCGCTCCCCGACTTCACGCTGTTCGCCGGTCGGGCGCGGCGGGCCCGCCGCAAGGCCTACCGCAGGCACAACCAGGAGCTGTTCGCGACGGCCGACGCGTTGGTGCGCGCCCGGATGCACACGTGCCCGCTCGGGCAGCCGACGGATCTGCTCAGCCGTCTGGTCAGCACCCGGGATCCCGAGAGCGGCGAGCTCCTGGACACGAGGACGGTGCGCGACCAGATCCTGATGCACCTCTCCAACGGCTTCAACGGACCGTCGATCACGGCGGCGTGGCTCGCCTTCGTCCTCGCCACGCGCCCGGATGTCGAGGAGAGGCTGATCGCCGAGATCGACGGGATCACCGGCGGGGACCCGGACTACGACCTGCGCTACGACGACCTCGGGGAACTGACCTACACCACACAGGTGATCAAGGAGGCGCTGCGGATCTACCCGCCGATGCCGGTCACCATCCGGCGCAGCCTCACCGACGGGATGCTCGGCCGCTACCGCATCCGCAAGGGCGACATCATCCTCGTCGGGGCGCTGGCCGCGCAACGCGACCCGCGCCACTGGGGCCCGGTTCCCGACCGGTTCGATCCGGACCAGTTCGCCCCGGACAAGGTCGCCGACCGGCCCCGGCACGCGTTCATCCCGTTCTCCATCGGGAGGCGGCAGTGCATGGCACAGGAAATCACGTTCATGATGCTGCGCGTCGTGCTGTTCGAGATCTACCGGCGCTACCGGCTGCGACTTGCCCCGGGCGCGACGGTCGTCAAGAACACGGTCGTGACCACGAAACCGGAGCGCGGTTCCCGTCATCCGCATTCCGCGCGGCTCGGGAATGCACCGCACAGTGCCGGTCGCGGCGGTCGAGCGCCCGGCCCCTCCGGCTCCCGCCCTCTCCCGCGAGTGGGGCCTGCCTGCGGAGATTCCGGCGACCAGCACCTACCGCCACCTGGTGATCGCCTACGGCAGCAACTTCGGCGCGAGCAAGGATCTGGCCGAGCGCTTCGCCGAACGCGGCGACTTCCACGGCTACACCAGCCAGGTGCTGACCCTCGACGAGCTCGCGGCGGCGGGGACGCCGCGCACCCAGCCCTGGCTGCTCGCGGTCATGACCTCCACGTACACCGGCAACCCGCCGTCGAACGCGACCGCGTTCGCGTCATGGCTCGAGCAGACCCCGTCGGGTTCGCCGACCTGGCGCAACTGCCGCTATCTCGTCTGGGGTCTGGGCAACAGCCAGTGGAACGCGTTCCTCGCCTTCCCGCGCTACGTGCACCGCGAAGCTGGCCGAACTCGGCGCCACACCGCTGACCGAGCTCGGGTACGGGGACGTCGGCTCCCCCGGTCTGGGAACGCCGTCACGCGGAGTGGGACGACCGGGTCTGGCCCGTTCTCCTCAAGCTGTCCGGCGCAAGGCCGACCCCGGGCGCCGCCGCACGTGTGGCCGCCGAGGAGTCGATGACCGAGGAGCTGACGGGCACCGACTCGACGACGGCGATGTGGAAGTCGCTGCACCACAACCACCTCGGGGCGCAGCCGATCCCGCGCCCCGTTGGCGACATGCTGGTACCCACGATCCTCACCAACGCCGTCGGCATCGCCACGCTCGAAGCCCAAGTCGTGTGCTGCCGGGAACTCCAGGCGGCCCAGTCACCGAAACGGACGCGGCACCTGGAAGTCAGCCTTCCGCCCGGCACCGCTTACCGGGCAGGCGACCACCTCGGCGTCTGCCCCAAGAACGCCCCCGACCGGGTCGAACGGCTCGCGCGGCACCTCGACGTCGCGCTCGACAGCCTGTTCCTGACCCCGACGACGATGAACGTCCGCACCGTGCCGAAGGGCGTCGTCCTCCAGGTCCGCAACGTGCTCACCAACCTCGTCGACATCGGCGGCCGCCCGACGATCCCGCTGCTCGACCTGCTGCTGGACAAGGCGAACGACCCCGCCCAGCGATGCCGCCTTGCGCAGCTCAGACACGTCCTGCAGATCCCCGAAGGTCCCGATTCCCCGCTGCGCGCGGCGATCGACGCAGGCGGCTACGACGCGCTGCGGCTGCTGGACGAGTTCCCGTCCTGCGCGGTGAACATCTTCGAGTTCCTGCAGGTGGCGCAACCGCTGCGGCCCCGCTACTACTCAATCAGCTCGTCCCCGACGATCCACGGCGACCGAATCGCCCATCTGACCGTCGGGCTCGCCTGCAACCCCGTACCGGGCGCGCCCGAGCACGACTTCCGCGGGATGAGCTCGCACTATGTCCACGGACTGCGGGCGGGCGATCGCCTCGACGTCATCCTCGACCGCACCGGCGGGTTCCACCTGCAAGAGGACGTCACCAAGCCGATGATCTTCATCTCGGCAGGCACGGGCATTGCCCCGATGCGCGCGTTCCTCTGGGAACGCCTTGCGCTTCGCCGCCGGGGTGTCGCACTCGCGGAAGCCGCGCTGTTCAACGGCATCCGCTCCCCCGGCCTCGACGACATCTACCGCGACGAGATCGGACGGTTCGCCAACGAGGGCGTACTCAACCACGTCCACGTGGCCGCTTCACGCGAAGGGCCCAACCGCCGCGACCACGTGCAGAGCCAGATCCGTGCGCACGGCGCGCTCGTCTGGCGCCTGCTCGCCGCAGGCGGCTACGTCTATGTCTGCGGCGCCCACCCGATGCGCGACGGCGTTCGCGCCGCCTTCCTCGACGTCGTCGCGCGGCACGGGTCGATGCCGCGCCTGCACGCCGAGGCCTACGTGGCCGAGTTGGAGACGAGCGCCCGCTACCGCCCCGACCTGTGGGGCTGACCACGCAAGGAGCCGGCATGGACATCCTCGCTCTCGCCTTGACCATCGCTGCGGCGGTGATGTTCCTGTTCGCCGCCACCGGCCGCGAACTGCGCCGTTTCAACGAGATCGCATTGGGCCTCGTGCTCCTCACCATGGCGTTGATCTGCCAGTTCACCTCCATCAGCACCGTGTCCTCGCGCTCGCGATCGGCGGCTCACCGCCATATCGCACTGTGAGGACGTGCTCAGGTCTCCTGAACGACGGCCCGGCAGCCCTCTCGCTCAGGATGCGTTCGTCCTCACCGCGGGTGTTCGTCCACGCTGCAGCGGGGCCATGCATGCCGCTGGAGGTTGAGTGGTCAAGCCTTCTCGACGAGGGCGACGGCGCGCGGGACGGCGGTCGGGACGTAGTCGGGCGCCGAGTCGGCGTGCAGCGGCGGCACAGACTGGCGGGCCACCGGGACGTCAACCCGCTCGATGCCGGGTAGGTGGACGATCTGCGGCGGCATACCCTCATCATCCCCGACCGCGCGTCCTTGCATACAGTTTGCTTCGCAACGCTGCTCGTTACGCCGACAGTCAGGCCGCGGTCCATCCGGCGTCTACGGTCAGGACGTGCCCGGTCACATAGCTCGCCGCGTCCGAGGCGAGGAACAGGACGGGGCCGTCGATCTCGGCGATGTCGGGCACGCGCCGAAGCAGCGTTCGCCTGCAGATCCGCCGTCGCTGCTCCGGATCGGTCAGCTCGCCGGTCAAGGGAGTCGGGAAGAACCCCGGCGCGAGAGCATTGACGCGTACGCCGTGCTGACCCCACTGCTCGGCCAGGTGGCGGGTGAAGGTGATCAGGCCGCCCTTCGCGGCGTGGTAGCCCGCCATTCCACCGCCAGAGCTGATCTGGCCGAAGATCGACGAGATGTTGATCACCGAAGCGCCCGGCCGGTCCAACAGCAGCGGGGCCGCGAGCCTGCACAGGTCGATGGCGACGAGCAGGTCGATCTCGATGACGTCGGCGATGTCGGCCAGCGCCTGGTTCTCCAGCAGACCTCTGTCGCAGATCCCCGCGGCGTTCACCAGCACGTCCAGGCGGCCGTGCCGATCGCGGACGGCATCGATCAGCGCGGCCCGGAACGTCGCGTCCCGCAGATCTCCCGGAACCACGAGCGACGGGTGTGACAGCGCGGAGGCCGTCTGCTGCAACCGCTCGGCGGTCCGCCCGGTGAGCACGACCTCGGCGCCTGCCGCGCCCAGCGTGCCCGCGATCCGGGCACCCAGCCCTGAGGACGCGCCGGTGACCAGGCCGACCCGGCCGTCGAGTCGGAACTTCGCGGCCGGGTCCGCAACGGTGGCGCTCACCGTTGCGCCTCGTAGACGATGTTGAACGGGGTCTCGGCCACCCGCGTGAAGCGGGTGAAGCCTGCCTCGGCCACCACGTGGGCGATCGACGCCTCCCCGGCCTGGTTGCCCAGAGCGTCGACGGCCCCTTCCGACAAGGCATGCGGCACGCACAGGAAGCTGGAGAACGAGTAGTAGACGCGCCCAACCGGCGTGAGGTTGTCGGAAACCGAAGCACCGGCGTACGGCTCGACGATCATCCAGACGCCGTCGGAGGCGAGCGCGTCTCTGATGTGTCGGGCGGCGGCCACCGGATCACCCATGTCGTGCAGGCAGTCGAAGGTGGTCACCAGCCCGAAGCCGTCGCCGGGGAAGTCCTGTGCGCGGGCAATCTCGAAGGTGCACGCGTCCGCGAGGCCTGCGTCGCTCGCCATCCGGCGGGCAAGGTCGATCGAGCCGGGATGGTTGTCGAAGCCGATGAAGGTCGAGGCGGGATAGGTCTCCGCCAGGAGCCGGGTCGAGGTGCCCAGGCCGCACCCGATGTCGGCAACCCTGGTGCCTGCCGTGAGCCGCTTGGACAGTCCCTCGACCGCCGGGATCCACGAGCTGACGAGGTTCGCCACGTAGCCGGGGCGGTAGAACTGCTCGCAGCCGGTGAAGACATCCGGATGGTGGTCACCCCACCCGAATCCCTCGCCGCTGCGGAAGGCCTCGACGATCATGGGAAGGTCGGCCAGGCAGGCCACCGCCAGCGTGAACGCTCCGGGCAGCGCGAGGCCGTCCGGATCGGCGAAGGCCACGGCCTGGTGCGGAGCCATCCAGTACTGATCGGTCTCGGGCCGATACGAGACGACACCGCCCGCGGCCTGACCGCGCAGCCACTCGCGGACGTACCGTTCGGCGGTGCCGGTGTAGGTGGCGAGGTCCGCCGAGGTCAGCGGCCCGGCTTCCGCGAGGGCCCGGTACAAGCCCAGGCGGTCACCGACGACGACGTTTCCGGCCGCGATGGTTGCGCCGAGATCGCCGACGAACTGCCCGAGCAGGTCGTCGAGGTCATGGCTGGAGGTGGTGGTCATGGGGTTCCTTCCGGCGCTTGCTGGAGTGGGATCCCAGCGTCGGGCACCGACCTTGGTCGGGAGTTGGCGAAACCTAGTCGGAAGGTTGTCGGGGTCCGACGGTCAGCCCAGCAGTTCGAGGTGGTAGTCCTGCACCGCCGCACTGGGCAGGATGCCGAGCTCATCGCGCAGCAGGATGCGCAGTCGCTCGTACGCCACCAGGGCCTCGGCCACGTTGTCGCGGGACGCCAGACTCCGCATCAGGAGCAGGTGGCCGGTCTCGCGCAGTGGTGCGGCGGCCACGAGCTCACGCGCTGCCCGCTCCGCGGCAGGCAACTCCGCGCCGCCGAGCTGCAGGCAGGCCGTGGCGTAGCTCTCCAGGGCGCGCACACCTGCATCGCTCAGCCGTCGCCGCCAGTTCTCGACCCACCGGCCCGACGCGTCCGGCAGCAGTGTCCGTCGTGTGACGAAGTGCGCGGTCAGGGCCGCGAACCAGGCCCGCCGCCAGTTGCCCGACGCCACCGCCGACTCGGCGGTGTGCAACGCCGCCAGCGCCTGCTCGACGTCCACCGCGGCGGGCTCCGGCAACACCGCCGACAACTGCCCGCGGCCGTGCACCACGTCGGCACCGACGGCGGCACGCAGCTTCGAGATCACCACCGTCAGCGCGGCGCTCGCCGAGGGTGGAGGCGCACCGTCCCACAGTGCGTCGATCAGGGCTTCGCGGGACACCGGTTGCGGGCGGCAGAGCACCAGATAGGCGATCACCAGGCGCGCCTGGCGGCTCAACCCGTCCGATCCGACGTCCCGGCCGCCCACCTCGAGGGCGAAGGAGCCGCACAGCTGGACGCGCGTCCCGTTGGCGACGTCTTGCACGTTGCTCACCTTCCGCGCTGGACCGAGCAACGATACTGGCGTGCACGAGCGCCGAGAAGGCGCTCCGTCACCAAGGAGGCCGGATGACTCGCCAGGTGCGCTGCGAGTGCGGATACACCGCCCGGGGGCAGACCGATGACGAGGTCATCGCACTGATCCTGGGGCACGTGGCGGTTGAGCACCCCGAACTGGTCGAGTCCGAGACCGCGGATGACGTACGGGACTGGATCGAGTTGGTCCCGAACTGAGGATCGGATCCGATTCCGCCGATGGAGTGCCGGTGAGGCACGTGCATCAGAACAGCGCGACGTCGATATCGTGGCCTGCGAAGACCGCTCCGGCCGTCGCCATGGTGTCGCGCCGGACGAGGAAGTGCTGGGTCACCGCGTCGACGTCGCGCAGGCGGCGTTGCAGCGGGGAGGTCCGGTAGATGGCCGTCCCGCCTCCGCTTCGATAGGCCGCGCCGACCACGGCCGCCGCCCGCTCCGTGACCCACACCGCGGTCGCGCGGGCCTCGGCGCGCATGCGCAACGTGACCGGCGCAGCGTCGATGGCGGTGGCCCAGAGCGCCGCCGCGCACTCGTGCAGGACGGCGCGGGCCGCCCGCAGCTCCGTGTCCATGCGGGCCAGGTCGGCGCGGAACAGGTGGTCGGCGGCGAGCGGCGCACCGGCGAGCAGCGGCACCTTGTGGATGGCCAGCGCGACAATATCGTCGACCGCCCCCTGCGCGATGCCGACCGCCACGCAGGCGATCGCCAGCGCGAGCAGCGCGGGCACCGGGATGCGCGCGACAGGCGTATCCACACATGGCTGGTCCACCATCGGGCCAAGCGTCCACTCGGCGGGAACCACGGCGTCGACGACCGCCACGTGGTGGCTCGCCGTCCCGCAGAGGCCCGACACCGTCCAGGTGTCCTCGATCCGGACCTGGTCCGGGGTGAACACCGCGATCCGCAACCGGGGAAGATCCCCGGTTTCCTCGACGCAGTTGCCGTAGAGCCACGTCGCGTGCTCGCAGCCACTGACGAAACCCCACCGGCCCGTGACCCGGTATCCGTCCGCCGCGGCGATGATCGAGCCCGTCGGAGCGAACGCACCCGCCACCACGACGTCGCGGCCCGGCGTGAAGAGAGCGTCGAACGTGGCGCGCGGAAGTCCGGTGAGGTCCAGCCACCCGCTACCGCCGATCATCACGGTCCAGGCGACGGACGCGTCGGCGGCCGCGAGGGTCTCGAACAACCGAAGCGCGGCGGGCAGGTCGGCACCCACACCGCCATGGCTGCGCGGCAGGAGCATCCGCAGACTGCCCTGGGCGATGAGCTCGTCAAGCAGGTCGCGCGGGACGCGCCTGTCCGCCTCGATCAGGTCCGCGCGCTCCGCGATCCGCGGCGCGAGAGCCCGAGCCGATACGATCACGTTCTCCGCTGTCGTCTCCTGATGCAGGACGCTCATGCCTCGACCCGACGCTCCGGACGCAGCATGGGCGACTCGTCTGCGTGACGCGCCCGCAGCGCCGCGTCCCAGCCGCCATTGCAGTAGCCGACCGCCTCGGTGATGTGTCCGTCACGCACCTCGCAGAGCCACAACCGCCGAGCGATCTCGCCCGCCTGGCTCTCCTCGTGTTCCACGACGAATCCGGACGCGGTCGGAACGACCCGCAGGACCCGTGCCCTCGCCGGACCGCGAGAGATCGCCGTGAGCTGGGTGGCGAAGGCTTGCGGGCCTTGCAGCTGGAACCGCCAGAACGGCGGGAGGAGATCGAAGAACGCGTCGGGGGCGAACGTGTCGTCCTCGGCCGTCAACGTCTCGAAGCAGCGGTTGAAGGCGGCGCTGAGCCGCTCGACCGTGGCGGGGTCGGGACCGGTCTGCAGTATCGAGATGGACACGGATGCTCCTCGGGTTGTCGGAGAGGCCAGTGTCCGAGCGGCGGGATCCGGCGGGCATCGCCAAGACCCACCATCTGTGCGGCGGGTGTGGTGCGTTCGCACCACTTCAGACGAGGTCGTGCTCGTAGGCGTAGGCGGTGGCGGCGGCGCGAGAGGAGAGGTCGGTCTTCGCGAAGATGTTCTGGACGTGACGCGCGACCGTGTGGGCGCTGATGACCAGATCGTCGGCGATCTCGCGGTTGGTTCGGCCCGCAGCCACGAGGCGCAGCACCTCGCACTCACGGTCGGTCAGGACGGTCGGGCGCCGGGCCCGCACGGCGATCCGGGCGACGCGGGCGAGGTCGGGCGCGGCGCCGAGCCGCTCAAAGGTGACTCTGGCCGCGTCCAGCTCGATACTCGCGGCGTCGTGGTCCGCGAGCGCGCGACATGCCTGCGCGATGAGGACACGGGTCCGGGCCTCCTCGTAGGGCATCTCGAGCGCGCGCCACAGGGCACAGGCCCGGCGAAGAGTGGCCAACCCGCCTCGGGGTGCGGCCTCGGCCAGTGACACCGCACCCGCGGCTCGGTCCGCCACGGCGCGAACGAGTGCTGCCCCGATCGCGTCCGCGCTGCGCAGCAGTTCGTCGGCGGCGGCCCGGGCACCCGGCATGTCCCCTGCGGCGAGCAGGATCTCCACTGCGGCCGCGAGCACCGCACAGTCGACCGCCATCCCGTTCTGCTCGTCGCACATGCGCCGGATCGCGGCGACGGCTGCAGCGGTGTTCCCCTCCGCGAGGCGCAGCAGGGCGAAGCCGGGGGCCGGTTCGTGGCCGTGTCGGCCCGCAGCCCGGTAGGCACGCTCGGCATCCGACAGCTCGCCGCGCAGCCGGTGCAGCTCGCCCTGCTGGTAGAGGGCGAGACCGAGCGCCGGGTGGCGCTGGTCGGACAGGCGCTGCCGGGCCCGCTCCGCCTCGGCTGCGGCCTCGGTCCAGGCACCGTGCGCTTGCAGGATCTGCGAGCGGTGCACCAGGCACTGACCGCGGTAAGGCACGAGATCGGGCTGGCCCGCGCACCATCCGTGCAGTGCGACGGTCCACTCGGCAGCCCGCCGCAGGTCGAACGCGGCCATGCACGACTCGATCACGGCGCAGTAGACGATGCCCGTGGGCGTGGCCGAGATGTCCCCGGCAGTCACGGCGACCATCACCTCGTCCAGCAGCCGCAGGCCCCGTGGTGTCTCGCCCGCCGCGATCGCCGCCTGCCCCTGCAGGAGCAACCCGAACGCGAGGACGTCCGGATCGCCGAACCGCCTACCGACGTCGATCACCTCGTGCGCGATGACGGCCGCGCGAGCAGGGTCACCGCCGTTGAGCGCTTCGAGGGCGACCGGCACAAGCAGCAGCCCGTGCGCCGCGCAGTCGTGCACGGCCTCTTCGACGAGCCGTTCACCGCGACTCAGCCACCCGCCCGCCTTCGCGAGCTCACCGCGCAGCAGCAGGCCCATGCCGAGCCAGAACGCACAGCGCGCCGCCGCATCGACCTTGCCGTCGCGCAGGTGCGCCTTGTACGCACGCTCCCAGGCGGCGGCACTCTCCACGTCCCGACCGACGAGATGGGCGGCGACCGCGAGACGCTCGAGATCCGCGGCGACCAGCGCCTCGTCGCTGGTGAAGAGGGTGTAGGCCTGCGACCAGGCCTGACGCTCGAACGCCCTTCGACCCCGGTCGACCCTTTCGGTCATAGCGGACATTCTCCGACATCGGCCACGGGGCGAGCAGTGTCACATCCATTGACCGGTACAGGTTGAAGGTGAGCGATCATGGCGATGTCAGCAGGCGAAGCCCGCAAGCGCCTGTTCCCGCTCATCGAGCAGGTGAACGACGACCAGGAGCCCGGTCGGCGTTGGTGGTGCTCGCCGGGGCACTCGTCATCGAGTTTGCGGCCAAGGGCGCACCCAGTGCTGCCGCCCGCAGGCCGTGGACGCACGCACCTGGACGGTCACCCGACACGCTGAATCCGGCGACCCGGTCGGGTCTCACCCGAACCGGGGCAGCACCCGCCTGCCCTTCGGATCGTTGGCGCCCAGACGAACCGAGGGGGAACCATGGCCGATCTGCAATTACCACCCGCGCGTCCCCGTGTCGAACGGTGGGCACTCACCTCCGCCACTGTGACGACCGCCGCCGCCGCCATGGTGTTGATCGCGCATTTCGCGAACACGACGGCGTGCACGGTCGCGGTGCCCGCCGCCGCGACGATGAACGCGACCATCACCACGACCGCCACGCCGACCACCACGCCGACCCACACGCCGACCCACACCTGGACCCACACCCCGACCACCACAACCACCACGACCACCACCGTCCCGGCCGCAGCCACCGACACCCGACCGGTGACAGTGGGCAGGGTCGAGGACGGTGTCGTCGAAGCCAACGAGACCGGCGGGTCGGTCAACGGTGGCGTTGCAGGCGGCAGCGGCGAAGGCGGCGCGGGTGCGACAGGTGGTACGGGAGGCACCGGGGGCGCAGGCGGCGCCGGAGGCGGCGGGGGTACCGCGACGGGCGGGGCAGGCAGCACCGCAGGCGGGACGGTGATCCTGATCCCGATCCTGTCGCCCAACAGCTCTGCCGTCGGCGGGGGCAACGGCGGCGACGGCAAGTCCAACGGGGGCGCCTCGACGGGCGGCAACGGGGGCAAGGGCGGTGACGGCGGCACGGGCGGCGCTGGCGGGGAGGTGTCGTCGCACGGGCACGGATGACCGCAGGCAGCCCGGGTGCTTCTCGCTGCTCTCGGCCGATTGACGCCCGATTGACGATCATCTCACGGTCGGCGCACAAGCTGCTCGTATTGGTCGTCGGCCTGGCGACCGCAATCGGAGGAATACATCGATGACGGCCACCGGTGAGGTACTGGCACAGCAGGATCTTGAGGCGTTCCTGGGTCGCTTTGTTGTGGATCTGGGGGCGGCCATGGCCGGCGCGAACGTCGTACTCGGCGATCGGCTCGGGCTGTACCGCGCGCTCGCGGCCCGGCCGGGCGCATCGCCTGCCGACATCGCGAAGGACACCGACACGGACGAGCGATATGTGCGGGAGTGGCTGTGCGGGCAGGCCGCGGGCGGCTATGTCGAGTTCGACCCAAAGAGCGGGACATTCTCCATGACGGCGGTTCAGGTGGCATGCCTGGCCGATCCGAACGGCCCGGTGTGCGTCCCGAGCGCATTCCAGATCGCGGCGTCGCTCTATAAGGACGACCACCTGATGCAGGACGCCTTCCATACCGGCGCTGGCGTGGGTTGGGACCAGCACCATGGCGACCTGTTCGAAGGAACGGATCGCTTCTTCCGCGCCGGCTACCAGGCCGGCCTCGTCGAGGCGTGGCTGCCTGCGCTCGCGGGCGTCGAGGGCAAGCTCTTGAGCGGCGGAACGGTCGCTGACGTCGGCTGCGGGCACGGCGCGTCGACGATCATCATGGCCGAGGCGTTTCCGCGGTCGAGCTTCGTCGGCTTCGACTCCCACGAGGCCTCCGTCAAGTGGGCTCGTCAGGCGGCCGCGGCCGCGGGAGTAGGTGATCGGGTGCGCTTCGAGGTGGCGGGAGCGGCCGACTACGCGGGCACCGGATACGACCTCGTCGCGATGTTCGACTGCCTGCACGACATGGGTGATCCGGTCGGGGCGGCGAAGCATGTCCGGCAGTCGCTCGACCCCGGCGGCACCTGGCTGATCGTCGAGCCGAACGCAGGCGACACCGTCGAGGAGAATCTCAACCCGGTCGGCCGGATCTTCTACTCCGGGTCGACGCTGGTGTGTGTGCCCACCTCACGCTCGCAAGACGTCGGACTGTGCCTGGGTGCACAGGCAGGGCCCGTCCGCACCGAGGCCGTCGTCCGCGAAGGTGGGTTCGCGACGTTCCGCGTCGCGACGCGGACCCCGTTCAACCTGATCTTCGAGGCACGGCCCTGATGATGACCAGCGGAAGTTCGCTCACTCGCCGTGTTCAGCGAGTTCGGCCAGGCGGCGCAGGGACGTGCCGACCAGCGCGCGCTGTGTCGCCACCCGAGCTGCTTCCCTCTCGGGTATCTCAACATGCACCCTGATGCGGGTGCCGGGGCCGAATGGCTCGAGGCGCCAGTCGAAGACGAGATCAGAGATCATGCACGATACAACGATGCGGTGCTCGACCGAACGGCTCTCGACGATCTGCGGCATCGGGAAGTCGGGATAGCCGTCCGGGTACACGGTGAAATCGCCGCGGCCACCCTTTGCGTCTCCGGCCTGGACGCTCGCCATGCCGCTCCACCAGTCGGAGAAACGCATCGGGTCGTAGAGCACCTTCCACACCCGTAACGGCGTTGCCGTTGTTGTCGCCTCGTCGTCGAAGACAGGCATCTCAGACCTCCGTCACGGTGCCGAGCGCGGCTAGATCAGCCTCGGTTGCCGCCAATTCCTCGGCAGGCAGGATCATGCCGATGATGGGCCGCCCGAGATCAGCCATGACCGTGGGGAACCGGCCGGACAGATCGGCGCCGGTCAACCGGCGCCATCCCGCGATGGCTTCACCCAGTCGATGGCGCGCCCCGTCGACGTCGCCTCGCCCGGCAGCGACCAATCCCTCGACACCGGACATCCGAGCGACCAGAGTATCGGGCCAATCGCCTTCGCGGACCGGCTCGAACACGACCTCGGCAAGTTCCGTCTCGGCCTCGTCCAGCCGTCCGTGGCGGGCCAACGCCTCGGCGCGTTGCAGCCGCGCCGCCGGACGCCCGATGCTCGCGTGGCGCACCGCCAGCGCCGACCCGAGCAGTACCGCGGCCGCTTCGTAGTCGCCTGCGCGCAGGGCCACCCGGCCGCGCTCGGCATCGACGAGCGCCCCCAGGTCCGGGGCGTCCAGGCGCTCAGCGGCGCGCCGCGCGTGGCCCGCCGCCTCGGCCGCCTCGGCCAGCCGATCCAGCCGGACGAGAACCCATGCGCGATACAGCAGCACGAGCGCCTCGATCGCCAACATGCCGTGGCCCGCGAGCGCGGCCGCCGCTTGGTCGAGCAGATCCAACGCAGCGTCGAGGTCGCCACCTGCGGCTTGACCGTATGCCGCGTTCACCAGCGCGCTGAACGTGAGGTCCGGTCTGCCCAGCCGCGTCGATATCTCCGCACTGCGCAACGCCGGGGGGATGGCGTCGGTGAACCGGCCCTGCCGCAGCAGCGCGAACGAGCGGATGCGGTCCAGCCCGGACCGCAACAGCGGGTCCTCCGGCTCGTCGCCCACCAGATCGGTGAGCAGGCCCAGAACGTGCGCGGTTTCCTCTACACCGCCGACAATCGCCAGGCAACCCGCATAGACCGACAGCAGTCCGGCGCGCAGCTGCACGGCGGGCAGTCCCGCCCCGTCGAGTACCGTGAGTGCCCGCCGACACGCGGACACGGACACGCTCGGCAGGCAGATGGGTCCGGAATGCCACTCCGCGAAGCGGAGATGGGCCTCGGCAACCGACGCGGGGTCTCCGGTCGCCTCCAGCAAGTGCAGGGCGTGGGCGAAGGCGGCCTGAGCGTCGACGGAGCGGCCCCGCCAGGCCAGCACCTCGGCGAGCTCCAGAGCAGGGATCGGATCATCGGGCAGCGCCTGGGTCGCATTCCGCAGCAATGTCGTCGCGTCGGCAAGCGCGCCGAGCACCCTGGCTCTCACTGCCGCCTGGACCAGGAGACGACCGGCCGCGGCCAGCTGACCTGTGGCGCGCAAGTGCGACGCGGCCTCGGCAGCCCGGGCGTATGAGCCCCCGGCACGCAGCATGTCCGCGGCGCGTTCATGATGCCGCGCACGTTCGACACCCGCCATATCGGCATAGACCGCCTCGCGGAGCAGGGCGTGCCGGAACCCCACCCGCGTGTCGGTGCTCACCAGCAGCCCTTGATCCTCCGCCGGTGGCAGCGCCGAGGCGAGATCGACATCGGCGCGCCGTGACGCCTCGCGGGCGTCGAGATCACGCCCTGCGACCGCGAGCGTGGCGACCAGCGCCCGAGCATCCTCTGGCAACCGGGCCAAGGCCGCCCGCGTCGCACCCCGAAGGCCCAGGGGAAGCGCATCGCCTGCCGCCAAGGCACGGGCCACCTCGACCGCCAGCAGGGCGTTGCCGTCGGCGATATCGACGACCTTGTCGACAGCCTCATCCGACAACGCGCCCACCGCCCGGGCCAGCCGCGATACCGAGCGCGCCGCCAACCGGCCCACGACAACGTCGGCACGCAAGGTGCCACGCTGGCGATGGGACTGCTCCAGCGTGGCCAGCCGATCGCGCAGCGGTCGTTCTCGTCGCGTGGCGACGATGAGCACCCGCCGGTCGGACACCCGGCGGGCGACGTGTGACAGCACTGCCAGCGTCGCCGCGTCCGCGACGTGCAGGTCCTCCAGCACGACGAGGACCGGGCATGAGACCGCACATGCTTCCAGCAGTGCGACCACCGATTCCGCCAGCCGCGCCTGCTCCACGTCCGGCGGTGCGGTCGAGCGTACGGCCGAACTCGCCAGCGTGGGCACGAGCGCCGCGAGCGCCTCGACCCACGGCGCGTCCGGCAGCGCGGCGAGCTGGCCAACCAGGCTCGAGCACACCTCCACCCACGCACTGAGCGCCTCCCCCGCCAGATCAGGCGGCGCCCCAAAGGCACCTGTCCCACCACCCCGCCGAGCGAGCTGGGCCAACTCGTTGACCAGTCGGGTCTTGCCGATGCCTGCGTCGCCATGCACCAGCGCAAGACCGCCGATCCCGTCCACGGCGCCGGCCCATGCCTCGCGGAGCACCGCCAACTCGGCACCCCGACCGACCAGAGGGAACTCTCCTGCACCCACGCGTCGCGACCTCGAAACGCGCGGCGGGGCGTTCCCCGCGCCGGAACGGATCCGCTCGGCCAAGCGCCAGGTGGGCTCGCACGGTGCCACCCGCAGTTCACGGCGGAGACGCTCAGCGAGACGCTGGTAGGCAGCCAGCGCGGCGGGACGATCTCCGGACGCCGCGAGCCGTTCCATCAGAGCCCGCGCCGCCTCTTCCGACAGCGGGTCCAGAGCGCACGCACGCCGTGCCCAGCGCACGGCGGCAACATGATCGGTCGCGCTGTGCGAGAGCTCGCCCAGCGCGGCGACAAGGCGCTCACGATGCGCGTCCCGCGCCACCAGGGCCCACTCGTCGTCGACGCCTGCCAGTAGGTCACCGTCGCCGATCGCCACGGCGTCAGCGAGACGACCTCTCGTGAGATGTTCGCCGAACCGAAGCACGTCCACATCCACATCCGGACGCACGCCCACGCGGTCGCGGGTAGCGACAAGCAGCCCAGGAGCCTCCTGCTCGAGCGCCTGGCGCAGCGACCACAACGCGCTGCGCATGCTCTGCCGAGCACTGCTGTCCAAGACGTCAGGCCACAGTCGCGCGGCGACCTCGCCGCGCGAGTGCAGACCCGGATGCAGACACAGCCAGGCCAACAGGGCCCACGCCCGTCGGCTGGCGGGCGCGGGCACCGTGCGGCCGTCCACCTCGACCGCGACCCCGCCCAGCAGGCGGACGCGCAGCATGGTCAAACGCTACCGCCTTGACGCCCGATCGAGGCTGGACAGAAGGTCCTGTACGCGATCGACTGCGGCGCTCCACCAGCGCGTGACGTCGGCAAGCTCGTCGACCTTGCCAGGAGGCGGGCTGGGACGTGTGCGTCAGAGCCTCCCCAGACGGCCGCCGCTTCATCGACGCCGACGCTCACCGCGAAGACCGGCCACCGTGCGTTCGGAGTACAAGCAGCCGCCAGCCGAGGCCATGATCGTCGGCTACCGCCCTCATGAGCCCGGAACCGGATACGACTACGTACGCCGCTTCCCGTGGGCCATGGCGTTGCGCGAGGCGGAAGCACGGAGTCAAGGCGTCGACCCAAAGCCCTCAATCAGTCTTGTGAGCCTCCGACCCGGCCCTCCGCGTGGCCCATGCGGGCTTCTGTACCGCATCGACCGGCACTCCTAGGATGGGCACCCAGGGTGTTCGCGAGCCGGTCGGACTCGCCTCCGAGGAGGAACCATGGCAGCGGTCGATGACCTCACGGAGTTGGTCGAGCGAGCCGCGGCGGTCGAGAAGACGGCCCTTTCCTCGAAGTGGAAGGAAGAGTCCGACGTCCGACGGCTCATCCGCAAAGCCCGCAAGGCCGCCCTGGAGCAGCGGCAGGAGGTGAGCCTGGACACCAATCCGACTCGGCTGTCCCCCCGCTGGGCGGGTCTCCGGCAGACCTACCTCGACCTGGGAGCGCAACCCGCGCTGCCCGGCCAGGAGCCATCGGCGCAGGACAGCCCCGACGACGACGGGGGCGACGACGGGGACGGCGACGGGGACGGCGCCGACTCGGCGGCTGAGTTATCAGGCCGCGGCGCAGGCGGAGCAGGACGCCGTGGCCGCCGTGGGCGTCGCCCGGTTAGCCCTGACCGATGCCGCGCTGGCCGTGTTGCAGGCCCGGTTGGCCCGCATCCAGGCGGGCGAGGATCAGCCGGTATCGGTGACGGTCGACGGCCACGTGCCCTCGCATGGCAGCAATGCCGTCAGCCGCCACGGCCCGGCCCTCGCCCACGGCCTCACCGGGGAGATCAAATACGTGCTCACCCGCAAGCCGCGGACCACGGTGAGGTCTCTGGGGATCGCTGTCGGCCTCGGCCTGCTCTACCTGGGCTACCTGCGGGTGTTCAAGTGGGACCAGAACCAGCAGTGGCTGCCCTACCTGGGGCTGTGGGTGATCTCGTTTGTGATGGGTGGAGCGGTCTGCATCAACGCGATGAGCTTCGACGCCATGCGGGTGCGGGCCGCCCTGGACACCGGCGCCCGACTCTGGCAGCTCTTGGTGATCAAGAACCTGGCGTTGCTGTGCCTTGTCGCGCCCATCGGTTTCCTGCTCAGCGCCCTGCTGGCCTGGCGGGCGGGCGATCTCGGCGCGTTCTTCAAGGCCTGCGCCCTGGTGATCTGCTTCATCCTGCTCTGGCTCGGGGTGGGCAACGTGCTGTCGATCTGGTTGCCCACCCGCGACGAGCCGATCCGCAAGCGGCGCGAGTCGGGCAGCCTCAAGCAGTTCCTGATCGCCTTCGCGGCGTCCTACGCGATCGGCTACCTGGTCAACTTCATGCTCGTCTGGCGGGTGCTCGCCGCCCGCGCGCTGACCGAGCGGCTCGGGGAGGCGTTCATCCCGGGTCTGCTGATCGTGCTGAGCTGCGTCAGCATGTGGATACTGCTCACCGTGTTCGCGGTCGCGCTCGCCCAGCAGCCGAAGATCCGCCGGACGCTGCAGAAGGAGACCGCCGACTACCAGGCGAACGCCGAGGCCAGAGCCTTCGCCGCCGAACAGGCCGCCGAACGGGCCGCCGCGAAGGCGTCCGCGAAGGCGGCCGCGACCTGACTCGTCGACCCTATGATCGTCACGGCGCCCCCGTATTCCGGTCAACAACGGCGCCGCAGGCGGAGGCCGCTCGGTTGCTGCCGTCAGGCCGTCCTGGGTCTCAAAGACAGCCGGAAACAGCGGGCAGTCGCACGACCCGCGTATGGTCCACCCGGAGCAGGTGAGGTGCCCGAGCCTCGGTGGCCACCACTATTTGCCGGTCGCTCTAGCTGTCGGGACAGCCATCGCCGTCGCGCCGCCCGCCAGGTTCCCGAGGCGGTGGGTGCGACGCGTGCGTTCTGGGTGGGCGACGACGAACGCTTCCGCAACGCGACCGGATAGGGTGCTGCGTTCCGGGGCGGGAGGGATACATGGCACCGGCAACCGTCCGGCTGACGATACAGATCGCGCTCGTGGTCGGTGCGTACTACCTGTCGCCCATCGGTGAGGCCATCTCCGGCGCACTGCTGTGGGTGCGCGTGGTGGGCGCGCTCGCGGCCATCGTGGCCCTCGGGATCGTTACCTGGCGGATCAGTCGAGGGATCGCCCGCGAGATGCGTGGCCCCAAGGGCGGGGTGCAGGTCGAGGATCTCGTGCTTGCGATCGTCATCGGCGTGGCCGTGTTCGCGTTGGCCGACCTGATCCTGGCGACGATCGCGCCGGGCCAGTTCGTCGGACTCGAGACGAAGACCGACGCCCTCTACTTCGCCTTGACAACCCTGACCACCATCGGTTTCGGGGACGTCAGCGCAGAAGGCCAGCTGGCCCGCGGACTCGTGATCGTTCAAATGCTGTTCAACGTGATCGTGTTGACGGCGGCGGCGCGCACCGCGATCCGCGCGGTCACCCGAGAACGCGTATGAGCTCCGACCGGAGGGTCGTGGTCATCCGGAGCGCGGCCGAGACCTCCCAGGCCCGCCAGCCGTTCGACGCCACCTGTCGTTCAGGCTGCGCTCGTCCGTGCCGACAAGACCCGGCATCAGGCGCGGAACCGACCCATTCCCTAACCTGCCAGCGTTTGCCGAGCCGGGCTCACGTCTCTCCATTCTCCGGAACGGTCACCCGGCAGCCTGCCCGCTCGTCGGCAGCCGACCGGACGCGATCGCGATCAGCGCGCCGACACCGTCAACGAGGTGATCGGGCTGCATCGCCGACGGCGACGCACCGGGGTGTCGGGGGGAGATCCGAACGCGCAATGTGCGGGGACGTATCCGGAATCGCACGGGCGGATCGAGTACGAACGCCTCGCCGTCGATGCCCAGCGGCACCGGCCGCGTCGAAGCGACCTCGAACGTTGTGGTCGACCACTGCTGGAGAAGGGGGCTCGTCTGGCGGTGCCGCCCGTCGCCGCCGCTGCCCCTGGCCGGGACGACGGCCACGCCGAGCCTGCCCGCGTCGATCCGGGGCCGGGTACCGGACCCGACGGCGTGGCCGAGCCGATAGGGGTTGTTGGACACCAAGATCGTCGCCGCCGACGGGTGGACCGCGCCGTCGGGGGAAACCCATTGCAGGTCGAGCTCGGAACCGGAGGGGCCGAAGACGGCAGGCACGGTGTCGAGCAGGGTGCGGATCTTGGCATTGCGGTAGCCCTTGCTCTGCACCGCCTCGGCGTACAGCCCCATCGACACGTTGTTGACGAAGACCCGGCCGTTGACCTCGCCCAGGTCCACGAGATGCTCGCCGCCGTCGACGAAAGCATCGAGGGCCCCGACGACATCGTCGCGGTCCACCCCCAGATCCAGGGCGAAGTGGTTGCGCGTGCCTGCCGGGATGCAGGCGAAGGGCAGGCCGTGTTCGGCGGCCGCGGTGGCCACGATCGCCTGGGTGCCGTCCCCACCCGCCGCGGCCACCCCGTCCGCGCCCGCGGAGACGGCGTCGTGCACGAGCTGCCTGAGATCGTCACCTTTGTGCAGCTCCACGCTCCTGATCCCGCGTTTGGCGGCCTCCTCGGTCAGCCCGACCTTGGCCGCCTTTCCACCACCGGACCACGGGTTGATGAACAGCACCGGCTGCCGGGGTGGCTCGGCGGCAGGCAGCCGCACGTGCACCCGGAACGCCACCCGCGAAGCGGCGTGCCAGACGGCCACCCCGATCACCAGCAACACCAGGTAGGGCCAGCCGTTGTTGCGGAACAGCAGGGCCACGACACCGAGCAGGGCGAGCACCGCGACGGCGAGCCCGAGGATGCGGGGAGTGCCCCGGCGGACCACCCCGAACCACGCCGCCACGACCGCGACCACGACGCAGGCGAGCACTCCGAGCCCGCTGGGGAAGCGCACGATCGCCACCGTCACCGCGAGCAGCACGGTCGCCACACCGAACACCAGCGCCACGACCGCGGCGATCCGCTGGGTACCGGTCACGACCGCGGCGGTCGGAGCGCCCATGATGTCTCTCCCCAAATCCGGGTTCGGTCGCCCCGGCCCGAACACTGTCGGTCGCCCACGGGTGGCCGATGCCATCCTCCGGAGGTGATATTTCCGGCACCCGCGCCTGCCCGGCCTCGGGACGTGCGCCCCGGATGCGCGAATGCTCCCGCCGTGGCAGGCGGAACAGGCATCGAGGTCAGGCGCATTCCTCGGCGATGTCGGTGACTCGTCGTGCGGGCGGCCCGTCGCGCGGACCTACCGGCGGTGAGGTCGAGTCGTCAGCTCGGGCCAGATCGGCGAATCGGCAACGCTCACCCATCCCAAGACTGTTCAATCCGACACCACCAGCCACCACCAGCACCAACAGTTCGTCCGGAGGTACCAGCGAGCCCGCCGACCCGGTCGTCGTTGCCGAGTTGTGACCGTCGCGCTGCGCTTGCTCGGCGCACGTCTCGCGCCACGCCCCGGTACCGTTCGGGGGCACCATCTCGACGGTGTCGGCACCGAGGGTGGCGGTCGACGAGGTCTCCCCCGACCTTCGACCACCCGAACCTCGTCCGCCGACGTGGCGAGCTGGGGTGAGATTGCGGGCCCAGAACGTGTGCCCCCGGTCCGCACGCCGTCCCCAGGTCCCCCACCCCGTGGACAGCGGTTGTTCCCCAACTGGAGGTCCCGTCGATGCCCCAGCACAGCGCCCGAACGACGTACTCCCGCTGGAGGTGGGTCCCGGCCACGGCCGTGCTCCTCCTGCTGGGCCCGCTGGCGCTCGTGCTCGTCACGGCGTACGCCGCGCGCCCGACGCCCGCCGATGAAGGTGAGGCGTGCACCCCCTTGCGTGTCGTGACGGCGCGCTCGTTCGCGCCCGTCCTGGAGGCCGTGGCGCCAGCGGTGGCATCCGGTCCTACCTGCACCCGCCTCGAGATCACCGTCGCCGACGGACGCGGCGCGGCCGCGCGGGCCGCCTCGCTCGACGCCGACCTGTGGATCCCCGACGACACGTCGTGGCGCGGCGACCCCGGCGCCCTCGCCCTGGCCAACGCTCCTGCAGCAGAGGCCGGTGCCGTCCTCGCGACGAGCCCCCTCTACCTCGTGACCGACCCCCCGACCGCTCGGCAGATCACCAAGGCCGGTGGCGGTTGGCGCGCCCTCGCCAGGCTCGTCACCGCGCCACGATCCGACGTCCGGCTTGTCGCCCATGCTCCCGGTGGCACCGGCGACGGCATGCTCGCCCTCGGCGCCGTCGGGGAAGCGGTCTGGCTGGACAACGGCATGGACGCATCGGCGAACGCGCTGGCTGCTGCCTTCCCGCGCACCCGCATCGTGGCAGAGGACGAACCGGCGACTCCCGCTCGACCGGGGGAGGTCGGGCTCCTGACCGAGCGGGAGCTCCTCTCCGGAGTTTCCCGCACGGCCGGGCTCACGGTCATCGCCCCGGCCGACCGCACAGCGGAACTGCGTTACAGCTGGCTCCCGTCCGCCGCGGCGGCAGCCGACCCCGTCCGGACCAGGGCACTCGAGGCCCTCCGGACTACGCTCAGCGGTCGCGATGCCGACCGCCCGCTGGCGCAGGCCGGATTGCGCAGGGCCACCGGCGGTCCTCCGCCGGGGCCGCTCTCCCGCAAGCTGCCTCCCGTCGTCGCCCCGCCGTTCGACGTACTCGGCCCGCACCACGTCGACCACGTCCTCGCCACGTCATACCCGGAGGACCGGCGCGCTGACGTCCTGGTCGCCGTCGACGTCTCGGGGTCGATGTGGGCCCAGATACCTCCTACGGGGGAGCCGCGGATCGAGGTCGTCCGGCGCGGCGTCGAATCACTGGCGCAACTGCTGCCCGACGACGCGCGGCTGGCGCTGTGGGAGTTCGGGACGCACCTGGACGGCCCCCGGGACTACCGCGTCCTGCGCGAGGGCGCCGACCTGGCAGGCGGCGGTCGAGACGCGGTCAGCACCGCCGTCGCCGCGATCACGCCGACGGACACCGGCACCGGGTTACACGACACCATCCTCGCCGCGTACCGATCCGCCCAGCAGGCATACCGGGACGGGACCCCCTCGCATGCCGTGGTGTTCACCGACGGCCGCAACGAAGCCGACGAGCCGACCCTCTCCCTCAACGAGCTGAAGGACGCGCTCGCGGCCGCTGCGGATCCGCGCAAGCCGGTGAGCCTCGCCGTCATCAGCTTCGGCGACGAGCCGGACGCCGCGGCGCTGCAGGGCGCACTGGAGCCGGTGAACGGCTACGTCGACCGCCTCAGCACGGCCGAGGAGGTCGGCGCCGCGTTCATCCACGTCGCCGCGGGCGGACTGCACGGATGACCGCACACCCGGCCGGTCGCCGCACTCACTACACGTTCGCGTCCCCCGCTGCGGACGGCCCCAGCCCGTCTGCCCCGCCGATCGCACCGGCGGGAACCCGCAGGGGAGGCAGGGTCGGTCCGGCCGACCTGGCCACGGCCCGGATGCGGGCGGTGGCGTGGACGATCGATCTCGTCGTCGTCGCGGTCCTGACCGCCGTCCTCGTCATCGCCGACATCTGGTTTCTCCGCGACGTGCTCCAACTGACCGACGTGTGGGACGCCGCTGTGTCCTGGCCCCGGAAGGCGATCGTCGTGGCGATCGCCGCCGCGGTCGCCACGATCGGCTACCTTGGCCTCGGGCAGGCCGGTTCAAGGCGGTCGATCGGCAAGCGGCTGGTCGGTCTCCGCGCCGTACAGATGGTGCGGATGCCCGACGGCGGTCTGCGGATGATCGAGTTGCGCATCCGCGTCGCCGTTTTCCGCCAGGTTGCACACATCGTGGATCTCCCGCTCGGTTGGGGCTTCCTTCGTCCGGTGTGGGATCGCTACCGCAGGACGAAGGCCGACGAGATGGCGAACGTGTTCGTCGTCGTCGACCGCGACGAGCGCTGCTTCGAGCACGAGAAGTACCTCGACAAGCGCGCAGGCGCCCAACAGGCGTGGTGGCTCTGCAAGCAGGCCGACGAGGAAATCTGGCGGGGGGAACCACGCGCCTGACGACGGCACCGGGCCACTCGCACATCACGGCACCCAAGACGGCGTCACAAAGGTGGCCACTCGGGCGTCGAGTGCCTCCGTTTCCGGGGTATCCGAAAGTCAGCCGGGCATGGCTGGTTGTTGGGCCGCTCGGATGCTCGCGCAGCGTGCTCGGAGGCGTTGGTTGATGGGGTTGCGGAACCCGAAGGCATTGCGGGCTTCGAGTTTGATCAGCCGGTTGATGCCTCGCTGGCCGCGTTGGTGACTCCGGTGAGAGGAACGCCCCTCTTCCCGGTTGCGTCTGTTGCCCACCGACCAAGGCTGGGATAGCCCCCGGGCCGTGAACTGATCCGGCTGGTTGTGCCGACGAAGGTGAGGTGTCCGGTGACCACACTCAGCACCGACGACCCGATGGCGATTGCGTTCGTGACGGCGATCCGCACCGGCGACATCCCGGCACTGCGAGCACTGCTCGCACAACATCCAGGTCTAGCAGGGGCCCGGATCGGCGACGAGGGTGAGGATGGAGTGTCTCGCTCGTTGTTGCACGTCGTCACGGACTGGCCAGGGCACTTTCCTCGAGGCGCGGAAACGGTTGCTGTGCTGGTGGCGGCTGGGGCGGACGTCAACGCACGCTTCCGCGGACCTCACGAGGAGACGCCGCTGCACTGGGCGGCCAGCAGCAACGACGTCGCCGTCGTGGATGCCCTGCTGGATGCGGGTGCGGACATTGAGGCGCGGGGGGCGGTGATCGCAGGCGGCACGGCGTTGGCGGACGCCACCGCGTTCGCCCAATGGGACACTGCTCGCCGACTGGTAGAACGAGGGGCCGACGCCAATCTGTTCGAAGCCGCTGCGGTCGGTCTGCTGGACCGGGTTGCCGCGTTCCTTGCCGCGGCGGACCCGCCCGCCCAGGATCGAGTCAACGACGCGTTCTGGGCTGCTTGTCACGGTGGGCAGATCGAGGTGGCGCGGCTCTTGCTCGACAATGGGGCGGACCTGGATTGGCTACCCGCGTGGGAAGCGCTGACCCCACTCGACGCTGCATTGCGCAGCGAAGCGAAGGAAGTCGTTGCGTGGTTGTCTGGACTCGATGCCCGAACGTCGGAGCAGCTACGCGACGCGTGACATGCGCTCTCCTGAGGGACGAGACACCCGATTCGGCCTGGTCACGGTCATCCCGATCGGCTGATGCAGCATTGTGCGCCCCGGAATCACGTCGAACTATGCTGTCGAGTGGTCTGCCGCAGGCGGTAAGGCGCTAGCTGCGGATCTTGCCGCGTATTCTGGCGCGTGCACGGAGAAGAGCATCCCCAGGGAACGGCGAGCGGATGACACGTCGTGCTCCGGCACAACGTGGATCGTGCCGTCGTCCTTGACGTTCACGACGCGCAGCGCACGGTCTGCCCGTCGGGCAGGTCGACGAGGATGTGGTCGCCGGGCCGCCAGCCTGGCTCGGGCTCATCCACATCGACCAGAATGCGCCCGCCGGGTCGCCAGGTCTAGGGCCACGGCCGGGTCGGGCGGACCATGTCGAGGACGCCTAGTCCACCGTCGCGCCGTGGCGTTTCTGCAGTCCCGATGGTGAAGTCGACCAACGTCAGGCGTCGAGCCGCATCGGCCGTACACGAGACGCTGGCGGTAGGGGAGGCGATGTTGATGTCGACCAACGGTGAGCGGGAGCGCGGGCTGCGCGCGAGGTTGGTGATCGATCGGGCGTCGCCGGGCACCGCTTGGATCACCGCGTCGACCTCGGTCGGGGCCATGGTTGACGTCCGCATCGTCGTGGCTCGCGTCCGCGCCGCCCGGCCGATTGGCGGTTGGCGAGCATGACGACGTTACCTGGCCCGGACGCATCGATCGGCGGCACGGCCGAGCACTGGGACAACCTCTATCGCACCCGCGACAGTGACCAGCTCAGCTGGACTCAAGCCGAACCAGCGATGTCGCTGCACCTGATCGAGCAGCTCCCGATCCGTCGCGAGGACGCGATCGTCGACGTCGGCGCCGGTGAAAACACCCTGGTGGATGCCCTGCTCGCCCGCGGGTATCACCACCTGACCGTTCTTGACGCCGCACCACACGCGCTGGACCGTGCACGCGCCCGCCTGGCCAACGCCGGACAGTCGACCGCCGCCGCGACCGTCGCGTGGGAAGTCGCGGATGTTCTCGCTTGGCGCCCGGCGCGGCGCTACCGGCTGTGGCATGACCGCGCGGTTTTCCACTTCCTTACCGCGCCTGCCGACCGCGAGACCTACCGTGACCTGGCTTCCTCGACGGTCGCGCCGGGCGGTTTTTTGATCGTCGCCACGTTCGCCCTCGACGGCCCGACCCACTGTTCCGGGCTGCCGGTCGCGCGGTACGGCCCGGCCGAGCTGGCCGCCGCGTTCGCGCCCTACTTCACCGCACACCGGGCCGACGACGAGCAGCACCATACGCCGTGGGGCGCCGTGCAGCACTTCACGTGGCTGGTCCTGCAACGCGGTTCGTAACCCGGGCTCGAAGGATCCTGCCGCGGGCCCGATCGCTTTGCCTTGGACGCCGGACTACCCAACCCCGACTATGTGCGTATAGGCTTACGGTTTGTGCCAGCTTACGGAGATGCGGGGTTGGGTCTGCTCGGTGACCCGACCCGTCGTGCCATCTTCGAGCTGCTCGCCCGCCAGCCCTCGTCGGTGCAGGAGCTCGCCGACCAACTGCCGATCAGCCGCCCCGCCGTCTCCCAGCACCTGAAGGTGCTCCGTGACGGCGGCCTGGTCGTGTCCCAACCGGAGGGCACCCGCCGCATCTACCGGCTCAACCCGCAAGGCGTCGGAGCGTTGCGCGACTGGCTGGAAGGCGTGTGGGACCAGGCGCTGACCGACTTTCACAAGGCCGCCGAGCAGGCCGCCGCCGACACCCTCTGCTCTGACCATCCGGCTGACCGTCTCCACCCCGAACAGGAGCAACCATGACCGCAGCGACTCTCCCGCCGATCGAGGGCAAGACAACCGTGAACGTGCCCCTCGAGCAGGCCGTCCAGGTGTTCACCGCATCCTTCGGGTCCTGGTGGCCGCACGAGTACCACATTGGACAAGCCGAGGTCGCCGACGTGATCCTCGAATCCCACGAGGGCGGCCGTTGGTACGAACGCGGCGTCGACGGCACCGAGTGCGACTGGGGCCGAGTGTTGGCGTGGGAAGCACCGCACCGCATCGTGTTCACCTGGCAGATCAATGGCTCCTGGCAGTTCGACCCCGACCCCACCCACGCCAGCGAGATCGAGGTCCGCTTCCACGCCGACGGGCCGACCCAGACCACGGTCGAGGTCGAGCACCGTTACTTCGAGCGCCTCGTCGACGGACAGGCCGTGCACGGCGCCATCCACGGCGGCGGTGGCTGGCCCGCCCTGCTCGACAGCTACGCGCGCAGGGTCAACGACCGGCCGACCCCCGACCAGGCATGAGCAGCGCCACCACCAGCGGACCGGACACGATGCGCCTAGCCCGCGACGAACGAGCCGACCTCGCCGACTTCCTGTCCGGCCTCACCCCCGAGCAATGGGATGCCCCCACGCTTTGCACGCTGTGGCGGGTCCGCGACGTGGTCGCGCACATCTTCAGCTACGAGGACTTGGGTCTGGTCGCGCTCGTACGGCGGTTCGCCGCAGGTCGGTTCGACGGGGACCGGGTCAACGCCCTCGGGGTGGCCGCGTACGCCGACCACGGCCCGGACGACCTGCTTGCCCGGGTGCGGGAGCACCTGCAGCCTGCCGGGCTGACCGCCCGATTCGGCGGCCGGATCGCGCTCACCGACGGCCTCATCCACTATCAGGACATCCGCCGTGCACTGGGCCTCCCTCGCGAGGTCCCGACCGACCGGGTGCGGGCGGCGCTGCGGTTCGCGCCCGGGGCCCCGCCCATCGGCGCCGCCAGACGCCTCCGCGGGCTCACGTTCGTCGCCACCGACCTGGACTGGACCACCGGCAGCGGCCCTCCCGTCGAGGGCCCGGGCGAGGCGCTTCTGATGGCGATGGCCGGACGCCCCGCCGCACTTCCGGAGCTGTCTGGCCCCGGCACGACAATCCTCGCTGATCGGCTCAACGGCTAGGCCACCGCTGCCCTCGACTCGCAAGGAATCGGCGCCCCGAGTCGCTCGACGCGTACTGTTCACACAGCCATGCGCGAGCGGCCCCGGGGGAGGCGCCATGACCGACATGCTGGTGGACCAGAGCGCACTGCGCGCACAGGTGCAGCAGAAATACCGGGAAGTCGCTCTGTAGCCGGGGGCGCCGTTCCACTTCCACACCGGCCGCGCTCTGGCGATACGGCTGGGTTACCCCGCCGACGCGGTCGACCGGCTGCCCGACTCGGCCGTCGAGTCCTTCGCCGGGGTAGCTAGCCCTTTCGCCCTGCGCCCACTACGGCGGGGCGAACGAGTCGTTGACGTCGGCTGCGGCGCCGGGTTTGACACCGTCCTCGCCGCCGGCCAGGTCGGGCCGGACGGCCGCGTGATCGGCTTGGACATGACCCGGAGATGTTGACCAAGGCCCGCCACAATGCCGACGAGCTGGGACTGCATCAGGTGGAGATCCGCGAGGGCCTGGCCGAACAGCTACCCGTCAACGACGGCTGGGCCGACGTGGTGATCTCCAACGGAGTGATCAACCTGTGCCCGGACAAGGCAACCGTTTTTGCCGAGATCCACCGCGTCCTCCGCCCCGGAGGGACCCTGCAGTTCGCCGACATCGCCAACGGCAAACCCGTCCCCGACGCAGCACGGCGCGACATCGACCTCTGGACCGGTTGAATTGCAGGCGGGCTGCCCCGTGCGGGCTGGCAGGCGATGCTCGAACAGTCCGGATTCGACCGGGTGCAGATCGGACCGTCCTACGACACCTTCGGCGACGCCCGCGGAGAGGCCAACGCGCGCGCCTTCGCCGTGTTCGGCTACGCGTTCCTAGCTCGATCACGGTAGATATCAGGTCTTCGGGCCGCGCAAGTCACGCGCCCCAGCTACTGACGGTGTGGCACGCATGTGCACGAGCGGATTCTGAGATCACCGCTGGGGTGTTTCGCTGGTGGAGACGAGGGGAATCGAACCCCTAACCCCCGCCTTGCAAACGCAGAGCCAGCCGCGCCGCTGCGCGGACTGCCCAGCTCACAACGACGAAACGGTTGGCCTTCTTGCTTCTGCTGGCTACCGTAGATGCGGACTCGGTGCCATCACCGCTGCTACGACGTCCACTATGGATGATCGATTTCTGAAAGCGCGCTGGTTGTGGTCGGCGCCCGCGCCGTACCCTTGACCCATGAGCGAGGAGCCGGTCTCCGTGACGACCGACGGCCTGCACGCGGCCAGCGAGCACGCGCGGTCGTGGGAGCAGGCCGTCGAGCGGGCCGAGCGCGGTGAGACCGTGGCCGTGCTCGCCCACGGCAGGCACGTCGCCGACGTCGTCCCCTCGGGGGAGATCGAGCGGCTGCGCGAGACCATCGACGTCCTGTCCGATAACGACCTGCTCCGCGGACTGCGCAGCGGTCTGGACGACCTTCGCACTGGACGTGTCGTACCAGCTGCTGATGTTGCCGCTGATCTGAGGCGTCGAAGCGCCCGGCAGTGACCGAGCACGATCCCTTCGAGGTCGTCTTCACCCCCGCAGCCCGACGTGGCATGAATCGGCTGCCGCTGTCGGCGGCGACGGCGATGTTCGAACACCTCACCGGGCCCGTCGCCGAGAATCCCCAGCGGCTCGGGAAGCAGCTCGACTCGCCACTGGACAGCCTCTGGAGCACCCGCCGGGGCGAGTACCGGGCGATCTACTCCATCGACGACGAACAACACCGCGTGAGCATCGTCGCTGTAGCCCACCGCCGCGACGCGTATCGGACGCCGTGAGGGGTTCCGAACAAGGACACCCATCCGCATCGCCATCGCAAGAGGCCGATGTACGGCGGCCCAACTCGATGACACCCGACCCTTGTCGGGGCGTCCAAGTCGGACCAAGACCAGCAGACCTTGATCAGACCAAGCTCCGGATTCCGATGCCATTGATCAACAAGTGATCACGAAATTCGACTGTTTGCGCTGGTCAGAGTCGTGGATACGAGGGGAATCGAACCCCTAACCCCCGCCTTGCAAACGCGGGTGCGTGTGCGCCACGATGCCGACAGCTGGTCAGCGTGACGTTGCCGTTGTCTGTGCTGGCATGTGTGGCGGCGCCAGGCTGGGTCTCGCAGCCAGGATAGCTGTCATGCCGTCCACAATAGACGTTCAGCCGGTCGCCGCCACGGTCAGCGGTTGAGGGTGGCCCAGCGAGTGCTCGCGGGCGCCCCGGCCCTCTCGGAGCCGGTCCAGGCCTGCCCAGCTGAGGGATAGCCGCCAGCCGACACTGACGGTGAAACGGACGGGCCGCTGTACCGACAGACGAACGGCACGAGCAAGCAGCGAAGGATCACCGTGGTCGACCTACCCAAGGACGGGAACACAGCACTTGTCGGGCCTGTCATCCGCTTGATCCTGCACACGCGACTCGCACCTGGCGACATCGACATCTTCGCGCTGCTGGTCGACGTCCCGCGACCGCGCCTCCGGTGCTAGCCGACGCCGGCCGCGTGCCCGGTTGGTAAGTTCGTCCGGCACGTCACGCTGGCGCCGGGCCGGACGCCGTACGCATGCGGGGGAGGCCATGACCGAGGACTCGTTCGTCGCGGCGATCGACCGCGTCTTCGACGCGGGCCGCCGGGCGTGCGATGCGATCGAGGCCGCGCTCGGCGCGCTGGACGCGGGGCGCGAGGCGAGGCAGTCGGGCGCGACCCGGCGCAGGTCGTCGACCTGCTGATGAGCGGTGGCGGCCGCGAGGTCCGGTTTGGCTCGGCCAAGGCTTTTGTTGACTACGAGCGCGCGATCGCGGCCATGCGCGCCCTTGTGGTCCGCGCCCTAGTCGACGAGGAGGGCATGTCCTTCACCGACGTCGCCGCGCGGCTGCGCATCTCCCGGCAGGCGGCGGCGGTTCTGTACAAGACGACCCCGGAGGACATCGAACCGCCCGGAAATGGTCATGATGCACCACGACGGTGTAACGAACGTCCCTTCCCGTAACCCGCCGGTACGCCCTGATCCTCGTAGTGTGACCAGTCGCCGCGCAGTAGCGTCCCGTCCCGGCCCGGGCTGGCACCCGAGCGCCGAGTTGATCGCCGACTCGATCCCGCACATCGTCTGGACCGCCGCGGCGGACGGCTCGACGACGTACTTCAACCGCCGCGGCGTGGAGTACACCGGGTGCCCGGCCGAGACCAACTACGAGTGGAACTGGGTCACCCTCGTGCACCCCGACGACGCCGCCCGGGCCCAGCAGGCGTGGGAACACGCCACGAAAACGGAGACCGAGTACGCGCTGGACTACCGGATCCGCCGCCACGACGGCGATTTCCGCTGGCACTCCTTCCGGGCCCTGCCGCTGCGCAACGGGGCGGGCGACGTCGAGCGGTGGATCGGCACCGCGACCGACATCGAGGACCGCAAGCGGCTCGGAGCTCTCCCTTCTACGCTCGCAGCGCGAGGCGAGCGAGGCGTTGACCTTGCTGCAGAGCGTCGAGGCGGCCGCGCCCGTGGGCGTGAAGCTGGTCGACCGCGACCTGCGGATCGTGCGCATCAACCAGACCCTGGCCGCGATCAACGGCCGGTCCGTGGAGGACCACATCGGCCGGACTGTGGCCGAGGTCGCGCCGCACCTGTGGGGCAAGCTCGAGGACGTCTACCGGCGAGCCCTCGCGGGCTTGCCGACCAGCAACCTGGACGTGAGCACGCCGGGCGACGGGCCGAACCGGATGAGGCACTGGCTGGCCAGCTACTACCCGGTGACCGTGCACGACGAGATCATCGGCGTCGGCAACGTGGTCATCGACATCACCGAGCGCACCGAGGCCGAGGAATTCCGCTCGGTCGTGGTCGAGAACATGGCCGAGGGCCTGTACACCCTGGACGCCGACGGGCTGGTGACCTACCTGAACCCCGCCGCGTCCCGGATGCTCGGCTGGACCGAGGCAGAGCTCGTAGGGCGCCTGATGCACGACCTCGTCCACTTCCAACGCGCAGACGGTACGCCGGTGCGCCGTGACGACTGCCCGATCCTGCAGGTGCTCAACCAGGGCCGCAACGTTCGGATCATCGACGAGGCGTTCACCCGCAAGGACGGCTCGATCTTCCCGGTCGCCTACTCCTCCGCGCCGCTGCGGTCGGGCAGCGCCATCCAGGGCGTCGTCGTCGTCTTCCGCGACATCACCGAGGAGAGCGAGGAACGGGCCCGCATCAGCCGCGAGCTCGCCGCGCTCAGCTGGATCGGCCGGATCCGCGACGCCCTCGACGAACAGCGGTTCGTCCTGTACTCCCAGCCCATCGTGCCGCTGGTCGAGGGCCGACCCAGCGAGGAGCTGCTGCTGCGCATGATCAGCCGCGACGGCGAGGTGATCCTGCCGGGCAGCTTCCTTCCGGTCGCCGAGCGGTACGGGCTGGTCGGCGAGATCGACCGGTGGGTCATCGGGCAGGCCGCTCGGCTCGCCGCGAGCGGCGACCGGGTCATCGAGGTCAACCTGTCCGCCGCCTCGATCGGGAGCACCGACCTGCTGCCCTTCATCGAGCTCCAGCTGGCAGCGACCGGTGCCGACCCGGCCAACCTGGTCTTCGAGATCACCGAGACCGCCCTGATGCACGACATGCCGGCCGGTGAGGCCTTCGCCCGGGGCGTGGCCGACGTCGGCTGCGGGCTCGCGCTCGACGACTTCGGCACCGGCTTCGGCAGCTTCACCTACCTCAAGACCCTACCGATCAGCTATATCAAGATCGACATCGACTTCGTCCGCGACCTGGTCACCAACGAAGCGAACCAGCACCTCGTGCGCGCGATCGTCAGCCTGGCCCGCGCGTTCGGACTGCGGACCATCGCCGAAGGCATCGAGGACGAAGCGACGCTCACCCTGTTGCACGCCGAGGGCGTCGACTTCGGGCAGGGCTACCACCTCGGGCGGCCGGCACCGGTGCGGATGCGCACGGACACCCGCGGCCACGAGGGCTGACCGCCCTGCTCAACCCGCCCGTGCCGGTGTCCCACGGTCAGCACTCGCGCGTCAGCCCGTCAGTGAACCGGGGCACCCAGAAACTCGGCGGCTCGACGGTCGGACTCGCCAACCCCTCGGGTGAGATCGAGCGGCTGCGCGAGACCATCGACGTCCTGTCCGACAATGACCTGCTCCGCCAACTGCGCAGCGGTCTGGACGACCTTCGCACTGGACGCGTCGTACCAGCTGCTGATGTTGCCGCTGATCTGAGGCGTCGAAGCGCCCGGCAGTGACCGAGCACGATCCCTACGAGGTCGTCTTCACCCCCGCAGCCCGACGTGGCATGAACCGGTTGCCGCTCTCGGCGGCAACCGCGATGTTCGAACACCTCGCCGGGCCCGTCGCCCAGAATCCTCAGCGGCTCGGGAAGCAACTTGACGCGCCGCTGGACACCCTCTGGAGCACCCGCCGGGGCGAGTACCGGGCGATCTACGCCATCGATGACGGACAACATCTCGTGAGCATCGTCGCCGTCGCCCATCGCCGCGAGGCGCATCGGACACCGTGAAGGCTCCGAACAAGGCACTCGTCCGGATCACCGTCGCAGGACCGACGCACAGCCGCATCACTCGGTGACACCTGGCCTTCGTCGGGGCGTCCGAATCGGACCAATACCCGCAGAGCTTGATCAGTTCAGGCACCAAGTCTCGGTGCTATTGATCAACTAATGACAACCGACGGCGGCGTTTCCGCTGGTCAGAGTCGTGGAGACGAGGGGAATCGAACCCCTAACCCCCGCCTTGCAAAGGCGGTGCTCTGCCAATTGAGCTACGTCCCCAAGTCGGGACGGGGGCGGGCCCCGCCCCGACATGAAGGGCCGTGCCGTCAGCTCGTGGTGGTGGCCTCGTGCCACAGGTCCTTGTCGGAGCGGGAGCTCCGGACCTTCGAGAACACGAGAGCCCCCGCTGCGAGGGCGACGACGATTGCGATGATCTTCTTCATGCGGTCATCCTTGCCTGTCCCGGTGGTGGGAGTGGGCCCAGCTGGATTTGAACCAGCGACCTCGTCGTTATCAGCGACGCGCTCTAACCAACTGAGCTATGGGCCCCTGCGGCGGAGACGAGGTTACCCCAGAGTCTCCGGCCGCCTACAACCGGATACCCGGTGATCAGTCCCGCTCCGACAGCGTCACCTCGATGCCGCCGACCAGGTCGGCTGACACGTTGTAGACGAACGCCCCCACCGTGACGGCCACCGCGAACAGCAGGCTGTTGATGGCGCCGACGACCGCCGCGATGCCGAAGACACGGCCCGCGCTGATCAGCGGACTGCCGCTGGGCGCCTCACCGGAGACGAGATCGGCGTAGGTGCCGTTCAGCCGGTCCCATACGCCGATGCCGTCGAGCACGCCGTAGAGCACTCCGACCGCCACCAGCCAGATGAGGAACAGCACCACCGCCAGCACGAGGGCCAGCTTCAGCACCGACCACGGGTCCAGCCGCTTCAGCTGCAACGACGCCTGCCGCGGCGGGCGGGCCCTGTTGCGCGAAGGCGATGCCGTGCCCGTCCGGTTGTCCGACGCAGGAGGGGGCGGCGGAGGCGCCTCGAGGAACGCCGTGGGCCCGTCGGCGTCGTCGAGCAGGCTCTCGGCGGACGTCCGCCGCTCGACGGGCGTCGGCACGGGCTCCTGCCCCGGCACACGGTTCCACGGCGGCGGCGTGGCCGCCGCCGGGCCCGGCATCGGGACCGCGGCCGCACCCCGGTGCGCGACCGGCTGGGTGGACTGCCCGCCGTTGGTGACCGTGCCGTTGTACGGCTTGGGCAGCCGCATCTGGGTCGTGCGCTCCTCGGAGGAGTCCGCCTTGGCGAAAGCGACGGCAGGTCCCCCCTGCGACGGCACCGGCACTCCGCGGGCCGGGGTACCGACCGCAGGTGATGGACGGTCGCGCGCGGGAAACCCACCGGTCGAGGAGCTGCCCCGATCGGCTCCGTGGCCGTCGGAGCGAGTCGGAGCCCCTGCCGTCGCGCCCCGAACCGGCTGCAGGCCCTGCACCGTGGTCGGGTCGGACGAGCTCGAGCCTGATCCGCCCTGCACCCGGACGGAAGGCCGTTCGGTCGAGGTCGGGCCGGACGGGTCCGCCGCCGCAACCTCGGTGGACGCGCCCCGCGCGGAGGCCCGGTCCCCGGGCGGGGTCGCGCCCGGCCCGCCAGCGGTCGACGTCCCCGCGACCGCGGTGCGTCCGTCGGGCGGAGTCGCGCCCGATCCGTCTGTCGTGGACGTCCCCGCCCTGGCCGTTCCTCCGTCGCGCGGGGTCCCACTCGATCCGGCCGCCGTGGACGTCCCCGCGGCAGCGGTCCGTTCGGGCGGCGTCGCGCCCGATCCGTTTCCCGTGGACGCGCCCGCTACTGCGGGTTGTCCCTCGGGCGGAGTCGGCCGGGACGCGTTGGCGGCCGACGACTCCGGCGACCCGACCCGGACCTCCGGGGAGGGAGGGGACGAGCCGGGCGACGGGGCGGCAGGCCTCGACGTGCTCGAGCCCGGACCGCCGCTCGACGCGCCTGCGGGGGCGCCCCCGTCGGCCGAGCCCGGCGTCGACACCTCGCCCTGCTGGGGCGTCCCCCCAGCACCGGACGCGGAACCCGCCCCTTCCCCGCCTGACGATGGCGCGGCGTGGGCCGGGGCCGTGTGCGCGGCCGCAGGTCCCTCACCGGGCCGGTGGCTCTCGTGCCTGCCCGCGCCGTTCTCGGCCGCCCGCGCCGGTTCCCCGTGCGGGCGCGTCGACGGGCTGGCGGCCTGGTCGTCCGTGACCACCGGACGGTCGGGCTCGTCCGGGGTGCGCGTCGTGTCGTTCACGAGATAGAGACTCTCCTGGTGGCCGGTCAGAGCAGCTCGGGATCGCTCGCGTCGTCCTCGGCGTTGCGCGCGACGGCGAGCAGGGAAGCCGAGTCACCCAGGTTCATCAGGCGCACCCCCTTCGTCTGCCTGCCTGCCTTGCGCACCTCGCGGGCCGAGGTCCGGATCACCCCTCCTGTCGAGGTGATCGCGTAGAGCTCGTCGTCGATCCCGACGATGAGCGCGCCGACCAGCGTGCCACGTCTGCGGTCGTACTGGATGGTCAGAACACCCTTGCCACCCCGACCCTGGACGGGATAGTCCTCGATCGGGGTGCGTTTGGCGTAGCCGCCGTCCGTGGCGACCAGCACGAACGTGCCCGCCTGGACGACGCCGAGCGACAGCAGCCGATCGTTGCCGTTGAACCGCATCCCCAGCACGCCGGACGTGGCGCGGCCCATCGGGCGCAGCACCTCGTCGCTCGCGGTGAACCGGATCGACTGACCCTCGGCCGAGACGAGCAGGAGGTCGTCGCTCGCGGAGCAGAGCACCGCGCCGACCAGCTCGTCGTCCTCGCGCAGGTTGATGCCGATGAGGCCACCCGTGCGCGGCGAGTCGAAGTCCGTGAGCTTCGACTTCTTGACCAACCCGCTTTTCGTCGCCAGGACGAGATAGGGCGCGGTCTGGTAGTCGGAGATCTCCATGACCTGCGCGATGTGCTCGTCGGGCTGGAACGCGAGCAGGTTCGCGACGTGCTGGCCGCGGGCGCTCCGGTTGGCCTCGGGCAGCTCGTAGGCCTTGAGCCGGTAGACCCGGCCCTTGTTGGTGAAGAACAGGATCCAGTCGTGCGTGGAGCACACGAAGAAGTGCGCGACGATGTCGTCCTGCTTGAGCTGCGCCCCCTGCACGCCCTTCCCGCCGCGCTTCTGCGCCCGGTAGAGGTCGGTCTTCGTGCGCTTGGCGTAGCCGGTCTGAGTTATCGTCACCACGACGTCTTCGACGGCGATGAGGTCCTCGTTGGTGACGTCGCCGTCGTCGGCCACGATCTGCGTGCGCCGGTCGTCCCCGTGCTGCTCGACGATCTCGCTGAGCTCGTCGCGCACGATCTGCCGCTGCCGCTCGGGGCGGGCGAGGATGTCCTGCAGATCGGCGATCTCGCGCTCGATCTCGGCCAGCTCGTCGATGATCTTCTGGCGCTCCAGAGCGGCGAGGCGCCGCAGCTGCATGTCGAGGATCGCCTGGGCCTGGATCTCGTCGACGTCGAGCAGCTGGATCAGGCCGTCGCGCGCGACCTCGACCGTCTCGGAGGCCCGGATCAGCGCGATGACCTCGTCGAGCGCGTCGAGCGCCTTGACGTACCCGCGCAGGATGTGGGCCCGCTCCTCCGCCTTGCGCAGGCGGTAGCGGGTGCGCCGGACGATGACCTCGACCTGGTGGCGCACGTAGTTGCGCACCATCTGGTCCAGCCGCAGCGTGCGCGGCACGCCATCGACGATGGCGAGCATGTTGACGCCGAAGCCGTACTGCAGCTGGGTGTGCTTGTAGAGGTTGTTGAGCACGACCTTCGCCACGGCGTCACGCTTGAGCGTGATGACGATGCGCATGCCGACCCGGTCGGAGCTCTCGTCGTTGATCTCCGCGATGCCCGCGAGCTTGCCGTCGCGGTGCTGGGCCGCGATCGACTCGATGAGGTTGTCCGGGTTGACCTGGTAAGGCAGCTCGGTGACGACGAGGATCGTGCGGCCCTTGGCGTCCTCCTCGGCCTCGACGACCGCGCGCATGCGCACCGAGCCCCGGCCGGTGCGGTAGGCCTGCTCGATGCCCGTCACGCCCGACGATCAGGCCCGCGGTCGGGAAATCCGGGCCCTTGATGCGCTCCATGAGCGCGGCGAGCAGCTCGTCGTCGGTGGCGTCCCAGTTGTCCAGCGCCCAGACGACGCCCGCGCCGACCTCGCGCAGGTTGTGCGGCGGGACGTTGGTGGCCATGCCGACCGCGATGCCCGCGCTGCCGTTGATCAGCAGGTTGGGCACCCGCGACGGCAGGACGTCAGGCTCCTGGGTCTTGCCGTCGTAGTTGTCGGAGAAGTCGACCGTGTCTTCGTTGATGTCCTGGAGCATCGCCATCGCCAGCGGCGAGAGGCGGCACTCGGTGTAACGCATCGCGGCTGGTGGGTCGTTCCCACGGGAGCCGAAGTTGCCCTGCCCGTCGATCAGCGGGTAGCGCAGCGACCACGGCTGGGCCAGGCGGACGAGCGCGTCGTAGATCGAGCTGTCGCCGTGCGGGTGGTAGTTGCCCATCACCTCGCCGACGACGCGCGCGCACTTGACGTAGCTGCGATCGGGGCGGAAGCCGTTCTCCCCCATCGAGTACAGGACGCGCCGGTGCACCGGCTTGAGCCCGTCCTCGACGAGCGGCAGCGCCCGCCCGACGATCACGCTCATCGCGTAGTCGATGTAGGAGCGCTGCATCTCCTGCTGGATGTCGACCGGCTCGGTGCGGTCGCCACCACCGGACGGCAAGGCAGGATCCAAAGTGTCTGTCACGAAGAATTCCTTTCGCGCCGCCTCAGACGTCGAGGAAGCGCACGTCCTTGGCGTTGCGGGTGATGAAAGAGCGACGCGACTCCACGTCCTCGCCCATCAGGATCGAGAACAGCTCGTCAGCGGTGGCGGCGTCGTCGAGGGTGACCTGCAGGAGCACCCGGTTGGCCGGGTCCATCGTGGTCTCCCACAGCTCCTTGGCGTTCATCTCGCCGAGGCCCTTGTAGCGCTGGATGCCCTCTTCCTTGGGCAGCTTCTTGCCCGCCTCCCGGCCTGCCTGGAGGAGGCCCTCGAGCTCACGGTCGGAGTAGGCGAACTCCGGCTCCGCGCCCCGGCCACCCCACTTGATCTTGTAGAGCGGCGGCTGCGCGAGGAACACGTGCCCGTGCTCGATGAGCGGGCGCATGAACCGGAAGAGCAGCGTGAGCAGGAGGGTGCGGATGTGCTGGCCGTCGACGTCGGCGTCGGCCATCAGGACGACCTTGTGGTAGCGCAGCTTCGACAGGTCGAACTCGTCGTGGATGCCGGTGCCCAGCGCGGTGATGATGGCCTGGACCTCGGTGTTCTTCAGCACCCGGTCGATGCGCGCCTTCTCCACGTTGATGATCTTGCCGCGGATGGGCAGGATCGCCTGGAACATGGAGTCGCGGCCCGACTTGGCCGAGCCGCCCGCCGAATCGCCCTCGACGATGTAGACCTCGGAACGCGACGGGTCGGTGGAGCGGCAATCGGCGAGCTTGCCGGGCAGGCCGCCGATGTCGCCCGCGCTCTTGCGACGGACGAGCTCGCGGGCCTTGCGCGCGGCCATCCGGGCCTGGGCGGACTGCACGGCCTTGTTGACGATCGTGCGCGCCTCGGTGGGGTTGCGCTCCAGCCAGTCCGAGAGCCACTCGTTGCTCACCCGCTGCACGAACGACTTGATCTCGGTGTTGCCCAGCTTCGTCTTCGTCTGGCCCTCGAACTGCGGCTCCTTGAGCTTGACCGAGACGATCGCGGCGAGCCCCTCGCGGATGTCCTCGCCCGACAGCGCGGGGTCCTTCTCCTTGAGCAGCTTCTTGTCCCGCGCGTACTTGTTGACCGTGCTGGTGAGCGCCGCGCGGAAGCCCTCTTCGTGGGTGCCACCCTCGCGCGTGTTGATCGTGTTGGCGAACGTGTGGACGGACTCGGTGTAGCCGGAGTTCCACTGCATCGCCACCTCGATGGCGTGTCCCTCCCCCTCGGCGGCGTAGGACACCAGCTTCTTGTGGATGGGGTCCTTGGCCTTGTTGAGGTGGGCGACGAAGTCCTCGAGACCGTTCGGGTAGCAGAACGTGTACTCCTTGATCTTCGCGACGTAACCCTCGGCGTCAGGCTCCTCGGCGTTGCCGTTGGTGCCGTTGCGCTCATCGCGCAGGGTGATGGTGAGGCCCTTGTTCAGGAAGGCCATCTCCTGTAGGCGGCGGCGGATCGTCTCGATGTCGTAGGTGGTGGTCTCGAAGATGTTCGGATCGGCCCAGAACGTGACCGTGCTGCCGGTGCGCTTGGTCTCCTCGCCCTTGCGCAGCGGGCCGGGCACGGAGTGCGCGTAGTGCTGGCGCCAGACCCGCCCGTCGCGCTGGATCTCGACATCCAGCGCTGTGGACAGCGCGTTGACGACCGAGACGCCGACGCCGTGCAGGCCGCCGGAGACCGCGTAGGAATCGCTGTCGAACTTGCCGCCCGCGTGCAGGACCGTCATCACCAGCTCGACGGCGGGCTTCTTCTCGATCGGGTGCATGTCGACGGGGATGCCGCGCCCGTCATCCGTGACGCGGACACCGCCGTCGTCCTGCAGGGTGACCTCGACGCGCGTTGCGTAGCCCGCCATCGCCTCGTCGACCGCGTTGTCGACGACCTCCTGGACCAGGTGGTGCAGACCGCGCTCACCGGTGGAGCCGATGTACATGCCGGGCCGCTTGCGGACCGCCTCGAGACCCTCCAGAACGGTGATCGACGACGCGCTGTAGCCGCTCTTCTTCTCCGCCACGGAACGTGTGCACTCCTCGCGATGACGACCCCACGCACACGGCACGGCCGCCCTCGTGAAGCCTGCTGGGACCGGACGCCTCGGGGGACGATCCGGAACATGCCTCCATCATACCGGGGCGGGCCGACAGAAACGCGGCAAGGACACCCCTGAGTGGCCCACAGGACGCCGAACGCGCATCTGGACGGGTCACGACGGCGGAGAAGGGGGTACGAGGGGGCTGTGGCGCTGTCACGTCCCGCTGAGTGACGCTCGCACGGGCGCGGAACCACTCTACTGCGTGATGATCGCCGAACGGGCCGCGCAGGCGCTCCTGCTGTGCCACGGACGACGATCACGAGGTGCGCGGTCGACGATCCCGGCGCGGGACGCCGCTCAGCCGTAGGTGTCGCGGGGGCCGCGGCCGCGGACCGTGCGCGGGCCGTGCCGCCACGACGGGCCGCTCGGCCCCACCACCCTGATGCGCTTCACCACGTCCTTGCCGACGGCCGCGGCGAGGCGGGTGAGCAACTGGCGCTGCAGCGTGCGCAGCTGGGTGGCCCACGCCGTCGACTCGGCCTGGAGGACGAGCTCGCCGTCGCGCAGGGACACCGGCGTGCAGTGATCGGCGATATCGGCGCCCACGAGGTGCGGCCAGCGGCCGAGCACGGTCGCGTCGGTGAGCCGGGGCGACCAGCCGCGATCGAGCGAGACCCGCGAGACAAGGCGGCCGAAGGGCTGGGGATCCCGCTCGTCGGGCCCCGGCCCTGACCACCGGCGACGGCGACCGCGCCCCCCGGAGTGCTTGCGTCCCGTCGTCTGGGCGGCCCGCTCGGCCGCCTTCCCCGCTGACGCTTCGCGTGCAGTCCGTAACGCTTCGCGTGCGATATCAGCCCCACGGCGAGCGGTGCCGTGGCCGTTATCCCCAGGGCTGGGGACAACCGGCGCGACAGGCGGTCTCTCGCCGTCGACGGACGGCCGTTTTGGCTCGTCATCCCCGGCGCCGCGGGAGTTATCCACAGTATCCACAGTGTTGTCCCCAGGCTGTGCCGATCACGCTTCCTGCAGGAATGTCGCTCGCCGCTCCACCCGTCCACCACCCACCGTGAAACGGACACCGTCGAGGGCCTCGGGCACGTCTTCGTCGACGGCCGCCGTCACCAACACCTGCTCGGCACGCCGGGCGACGTCGGCGAGCGCCCGGCGACGGCGGGTGTCCAGCTCGGCGAACACGTCGTCGAGCACGAGCACGGGCTCGACGTCGTCGTCACACAGCAGCCGGTAGGAGGCCAACCGAAGCGCGAGCGCGAGCGCCCACGACTCGCCGTGGCTCGCGTACCCCTTGGCCGGACCGTCGCCGAGCCGCAGCTCCAGGTCATCGCGGTGGGGGCCGACCAGGCAGACGCCGCGCTCGACCTCCTGGCGCCGCACCCGGGCCAGCGCCTCCAGCAGGGACGCCTCGAGCGGCCCCTCCGCGGGGTCGACCGAGCAGCGATACGACAGTGCGATCGGCTCGGACGACGGCGCGACCTCGGCGAACGCCTCGACCGCCCGGGGCGCGAGCGCCGCGACGAGCTCCAGCCTGCCCGCGAGGAGCGCCGCGCCGTGGGTGGCCAGGTGGCCGTCCCAGACGTCGAGGGTGCGCAGGTCGCCGCCCGCCCGTGCCGTCTTGAGCAGGGCCACGCGCTGGCGCAGCACGCGGTCGTAGTCGGCGCGGACGCTGCCGTAGCGCGGGAAGCGGGCGACCAGCAGGTCGTCGAGGAAACGGCGGCGCTCCCCGGGATCGCCGCGCACAAGCGCGAGATCCTCGGGGGCGAAAAGCACGGTGCGCAGGATGCCCAGCACGTCGCGGGGCTTGGCGGGTGCGCGGTTGACGCGGGCCCGGTTGGCCCTTCCGGCCGTGATCTCCAGCTCCACCGACAGCTCACGGCCGTGGTGCACCACGGCCCCGCGCACGACGGCCCGCTCCGCGCCGCGCCGGATCAATGGCGCGTCCGTGGCGACGCGGTGCGAGCCGAGCGTGGCGAGATAGCCCGCCGCCTCGACGAGGTTGGTCTTGCCGACGCCGTTGGGCCCGACGAGCACGGTGACACCCGTCGTGAGGTCCAGCTCGGCCGCCTCCCACGAACGGAAGTCGGTGACCGCCAGGCGGCGTAGGTACACGCGCCGCTCAGCCCGTCGACGGCCCGGCGGTCTCACCCGGCGCGCCGGACGGGCCAGCCGCCTTCTTCACCGCGTGTACGCCCAACTGCTGACGCAGCGCCGCGATGGCGCCGCCCATGCGGCCCAGACCGACGAGTCCCAGTTGCACGGTGTCGCTCCTGACGTGAACGAACAGAGATGGACCGGGCGTCAGCCGGGCAGGCGGACGGGCATCAGCAGATGCAGATAGCCCGGCACCGGCTCGGCAGGCTGCTGCTCGCCCTCGGCGGGCGGAGGCGGAACCGGCCGGACGAGCGCGGGGCGGTTGGGCGTGGTGAACGTGAGCTGGGCGCGCTCGACGTGCAGCACGCCAAGCGCGTCCAGGAGGTACCCCGGGTTGAACGCGATGGTGAGCGGCGCGCCCTCCAACTCGCAGGGCAGCTCCTCCTCGGCGCTGCCCACGTCGTCGCCGCCCGCCGTGAGGCGCAGCCCGTCCGCGGAGAACTCCATGCGGACCTGGGCGACGCGGTCGGTGACCAGCGCGACGCGCTTGATCGACTCGACCAGCCCGGCCACCTCGACGACCGTGGCCGTGGTGTGCTCGGCCGGGATCAGCTGCCGGAAGCGGGGAAACTCGGCGTCGAGCAGGCGCGTGGTGGCCCGCCGCCCGCCGCCGGTGACGCCCAGCATGCCGTCGCCCGCGGACAGTGCGAGCTCGACGCGGCCCGACCCGGCCAGGGTCTTCGCGACCTCGGCCAACGTGCGGGCGGGGATGAGCACCGCCGTGTTCTGCTCGGCGTCCTCCGGCTGCCATTCCAGCTCGCGCACCGCGAGGCGGAACCGGTCGGTGGCCGCGAGCGTGAGACGGGGCCCGTCGATCTCCATGCGGACGCCGGTGAGCATCGGCAGCGTGTCGTCCCGGCCCGCCGCGACGGCCACCTGCGCGACGGCCGATGCGAGTTCGTCGGCCGCGACGGTGCCTGCCAGCTGGGGCATCGCGGGCAGCTGGGGATAGTCCTCGACCGGCATCGTGGGGAGGCTGAACCGGCTGTTGCCGCAGTTGATCGTGGCGCGCGAGCCCTCGACGACGAGATCGACCGGCTTGGACGGCAGGGCGCGGGTGATGTCGGCCAGCAGCCTGCCGGAGACCAGGACGCGGCCGGGATCGCCGATCGTGGCATCGACCTCGACGCGGGCCGAGGTCTCGTAGTCGAACCCGGAGACGGTGAGCCGCTCCCCCGCCGGTCCGCTGGATGCCTCGATGAGCACGCCGCCGAGAACGGGGACGGGTGGGCGCGCAGGCAGGCTGCGGGCGACCCACGCGGCCGCATCGGCCAGGACGTCGCGTTCGACCCGGAACTTCATGACGGGGACCTCTCGCGCTGACGGTATCGGGCAGACCTTCTCATGGCGGGGCGACAGTTTCGCGCTCCGCTGGGGGAGGGGGAATGGCCGGGGCCTCACCGTAGAGCCTCGCGGCGCCGGGTGTCACGGGGGCCGGAGGCGCACGATCCGGCGGCCCGATGCACACCCCTTATCCCTTGGTAGTTCATGAGGAAGAGAGATCCAGCAGTAGTACCAGGGCCTGTGCGCAGTGTGGATGCACGACGTCGGCGCAGGTCACAGGGTGTGGCGGCGTGTGGACGCCGCCCAGGGACGGCCGGTGGGCGGTTCGCGGCCGCGGTGGACGGAGCGGTTGTGCGCGCACCTGTCCCCGCGCTGGACACCGGTTGTCCACGGATTCGGCTCCGCCCGTCCACGGGCTTGCGGGCGTGTATCCACAGAGTTGTCCCCAGATGTGGGTGAAATCGTGGTCGCGCGTGAGCGCAGCGCGACCGGATGGCCGGGCGCGAAGGGGGCCGGGAACTCACGGGCGCCCCTCGCGCCGCACTGGGGGAAACGGTGCGTCACAGCCGGACGTGACGGCAGGACCGCCGTGAGGGGGTGATCGGTCGGTCGATGCGGCCGGGTGGTCGGTGGCTGCGACGGGTGGCTGGGGCTTGCGTGCGGGCGACGGGCGAGGGCGCGCGACGGCAGGCGGGCGGGCGATGGCCGGGGGGCGGTGGCGGGCGGGCGATGGGTGTGCGGCCGCTCGATCGGCGGCCGGGCGACTCAGTCCTTGTGGCGCGCGCGCTGCTTGATGCGCGCGGTGAGCTCCTGCACCTGCTCGAAGGTCTTGCGGCGCTGTGCGATCTCGTTGCGGATCTTCTTGTCCGCGTGCATGACCGTGGTGTGGTCGCGGCCGCCGAACGTCTGACCGATGCGCGGCAGCGACAGGTCGGTCAGCTCGCGGCACAGATACATGGCGATCTGGCGCGACTGGGCGAGCGCCTTCGTCTTACCGGGCCCGCACAGCTCGTCCATCGTGACGCCGAAGAACTCGGCCACCACCGCCATGATCGTCGCCGCGGTGATCTCGGAGGCGCCGGAGTCGGGGATCAGGTCGCGCAGGACGATCTCGGCGAGCTGGGTGTCGACCGGCTGGCGGTTCAGCGACGCGAACGCCGTCACCCGGATCAGCGCGCCCTCGAGCTCGCGGATGTTGCGCTCGATGCGCTCGGCGATGAACTCCAGGACGTCGCCGGGGACGGCGAGCCGATCCTGCGCGGCCTTCTTGCGGAGGATCGCGATGCGCGTCTCCAGTTCGGGCGGCTGGATGTCGGTGATCAGGCCCCACTCGAACCGCGTGCGCATGCGGTCCTCCAGCGTCTCCAGTCGCTTCGGCGGCCGGTCGGAGGACACGACGATCTGCTTGTTGGCGTTGTGCAGGGTGTTGAAGGTGTGGAAGAACTCCTCCTGCGTACCTTCCTTGCCCTCCAGGAACTGGATGTCGTCGACGAGCAGCACGTCGACGTCGCGGTAGCGGCGCTGGAAGGCGACCTTGCGGTCGTCGCGCAGGGAGTTGATGAAGTCGTTCGTGAACTCCTCGGTGGACACGTAGCGCACGCGCATCCCCGGGAACAGCCGCTGCGTGTAGTGGCCGACGGCGTGCAGCAGGTGGGTCTTGCCCAGGCCGGAGTCGCCCCAGACGAACAGCGGGTTGTACGCCCGTGCGGGCGCCTCGGCGACGGCGACGGCCGCGGCGTGGCTGAACCGGTTCGAGGCGCCGATGACGAACGTGTCGAAGATGTACCTCTCGTTCAGACGCGACTGGGAGCGCGGCGCGCCGCTGTCGGCGGCGGGTGCGCCGGAGTAGGTCGGCCAGACCTCGGCGCCGCGCGGCGGGCCGCCGTTCGACGTCGGCTGCTCGTGCTCCGGCATCCGGAACGGCCCGGTGTCGGTCAGCGGATCGCGGGCGACGGGCGGCGGCGCCTCGTCGACGACGGTCTCCGGACCGCCGGGCGGGTCGGGCACCTCGGTGCCGCCGGAGGCCGCTGACGCGTCGACGACGACAGCGAGGTTCACGGTGACGCCCAGATGACGGCCCAGGGCGTCGCTGATCGGACGGCGCAGGATTCGCTCGATCGCGTCTTTCGCGAACTCGCTGGGCGCCGCGAGCAGCGCGGTGCCGTCAATGAGTCCGAGCGGTCGGGTAAGACGGAGGAACGCTCGCTGCTGCGGGGACAGCGGCGCTGCCCCGGAGCCCGGCGACGTGCCGGAGAGGTCGGCGATGACCCTGTTCCAGACCTGCCCGAGATCTCCTGGTTGGTCGGCCACCGGGTCGGCACCCCCCTCCGGTTGTCGCCCTTAAGCCCTACTTATCCCCAGACTTGTCCACAGCTGTGCGTAAGACGGTACCGGGCTCGCCCTGTGCGCTGCGGGCGGCCCGTGGAGTCGATCGGAGACGATCCCCCCGGATCCAACGATGGAGGCGCACGCTAGCAACCGGGGCCCATCGCCACAAGACACCCTCTCCTGTGGGTGGGGCCGGGTCGGTTTGACCCGTCTTCGCGCCACTGCGTACCCTGGTCAGCAAGCGTGCCCCGTGGATGGGCACCATGTCCGACCACAGCGAGATGACGACCGTCGCCCCCGCACGCCGGTTGCCAGCCAGGAGAGCCACCAGTGAGCAAGGGCAAGCGCACCTTCCAGCCGAACAACCGCCGCCGCGCGCGCACGCATGGGTTCCGGCTCCGGATGCGCACCCGTGCAGGCCGTGCCATCGTCTCCGCTCGCCGGGCCAAGGGCCGCGAGCGGCTCTCCGCCTGATCGCCGGATCCCGGTGCTGCCGGTCGCATCCCGGCTGACGCACCGGGACGAGTTCGCGTCCGTCATCCGGCGCGGTCGACGTGCTGGTCGCCCTCGGCTTGTCGTGCATCTGCACAGGGCCGAGAGACCCGAAACGCCACGGGCCGGATTCGTCGTGAGCAAGGCCGTCGGAGGCTCCGTGGTGCGCCATCGCGTCGCCCGGCGGCTGCGGCATCTCGTCAGCGCCCGGCTCCCCACACTGCCCGCCGACGCCCTGCTCGTCGTCAGGGCCCTTCCGCCCGCCGCCGCGTCGACGTCCGCCGAGCTCGGCGAGGATCTCGACGCCGGACTGCGCGTCGCGCTCCGCAAGCGGGGCCCGTCGTGATCGCGCGCCTGCTGGTCGCCCTGGTCCGCGGCTACCAGGTGTGGATCTCTCCCATGTTGCCGCCCAGCTGCCGCTTCTATCCCTCGTGCAGCGCGTACGCGGTGGAGGCGCTGCAGGTGCACGGCGCCGTTCGCGGGTCCTGGTTGACGCTCCGCCGCCTGCTGCGGTGCGCGCCGTGGCACCCTGGAGGAGTCGACCCCGTGCCACCGCCGCGCAACGCAGCCGACGCTGCCCGCACCCGTCCGGCCGAGGACCACTCCGAGGAGCAAGCGCCGTGCTGAACTTCATCTACTACCCGGTCTCCTTCATCCTCTGGGTGTGGCATAAGGCGTTCAGCTTCGTCTTCGGGGACACCGGGTGGGCCGGTGGCATCGCGTGGGCCCTGTCGGTCGTGTTCCTCGTCTTCACCCTCCGCGCGTTCCTGTACAAGCCGTTCGTGTCGCAGGTGCGCTCGATGCGCAAGATGCAGGAGTTCCAGCCGGAGATCGCGAAGGTCCGCAAGAAGTACGCCAACGACAAGCAGAAGCAGGCCGCGGAGATGCAGCGGCTGCAGAAGGAGCACGGCGTCAACCCCGTGGCGGGGTGCCTTCCGGTCTTCGTGCAGCTGCCGGTGTTCATCGGCCTGTTCCACGTGCTGCGGTCGTTCAACCCCGTCCTGATCAACGGGGCGCCGCGCACCGAGAACTACTTCTTCGACCAGGCGGGCGTCGACTCGTTCAACTCCGCCAGCCTCTTCGGCGCGAAGCTCGGCTCCTGGGTCACCCAGGGCTCCGAGGCGCTGATCGCCGCGGGCACCACGATGGCGAACATGATCATCGTGATGATCCCGCTCATGATCGCTGCGGGCGTCTTCACGCACATCACGGCACGGCACTCCGTGGCCCGGCAGATCGCCTCCGGCCAGGGCGCGGACAACCCGCAGACCGCGATCATGCAGAAGCTGATGCTCTACATCTTCCCGATCGGCGTCGTGGTCGGTGCGCCCTTCCTGCCGCTGGCGATCCTCATCTACTGGGTGTCGAACAACCTGTGGACGCTGGGCCAGCAATGGGTCGTCTACCGCAGGATCGACGCCGAGCAGGCCGAGAAGAAGGAGCAGGCGGCCGTCAACCGGCAGGCGCTCGCCCCGCGACCGGGCCAGAAGCCCGCGCGCCCGGAGCCGAAGCCCGCGGAGCCCCCGGCGAAGAAGCCCGGCGCGAAGCCCGTCGCCCGCAAGCCCGCTGGACCGGGGTCGACGAACGGCGTGGCGAGCACGAACGGCGCCGCGAAGAACGGCAGCAACGGCACGGCCGGAGCGGGCCCCCGCGGCACCGGGGCGCCCCCGGCCGCGCGGCGCCCCCGGAAGCGCCGCTGATCCGGCAGACCACCCGCGGCCGCCTGCGTCGGCGGCCGCCGCGGCGACCTCGGCGCCGCACCACCGGAGGAGGAGACGCATCGTGCCCAAGACTGCGCAGGAAGGCAGCCCCGCAGGCGGCGAGGACCAGCTCGTCCGTGAGGGCGACATCGCGGGCGACTACCTCGAGCGCCTGCTCGACGTGCTCGACTACGACGGCGACATCGACCTGGACGTCGAAGCGGGCCGCGCGATCATCAGCATCGACGGCGGGGAGGACCTCGACAAGCTCGTCGGCGATCGCGGGACGGTGCTGGAGGCCCTGCAGGAGCTGACCCGGCTGGCCGTCCAGCAGGCGTCGGGCAACCGCAGCAGGCTCATGCTCGACATCGCGGGTTGGCGCCAGGCGCGTCGGGACGAGCTCACCGAGCAAGGCCTGCGAACGGCGAAGGAGGTGCTGGAGACCGGCGAGTCGGTGCGTCTGCGTCCGATGACGCCGTTCGAGCGCAAGGTCGTGCACGATGCCGTCGCCCGCGTCAAGGGCGTGTCCAGCGAGAGCGAGGGCGAGGAGCCACGGCGCCAGGTCGTCATCTTCCGCGGTGCCTGACCTCTTCGGCGATCGGCTTCCTCTCGCCCGGCGCTACGCCGAGCACCTCGCCACCACCGGCGTCGAGTGGGGCCTCATCGGGCCCCGCGAGGCGTCGCGGGTGTGGGAGCGGCACGTCCTGAACTGCGCGGTGGTCGCCGATCTCATACCGGATAAAGCGTGGGTCCTCGATATCGGCTCCGGCGCGGGCCTGCCCGGGATACCGTTGGCGCTGGCCCGGCCGGATCTGCGCATCGTCCTCGTCGAGCCGCTCGCCCGCCGGGTGGAGTGGCTGCGGACGGTGCTCGCCGACCTGGATCTCCCCATCGAGGTCGAGCGGGGTCGGGCCGAGGACACTCCAGTCCGCAAACGATGGGAAGGAGCGGACGTGGTCACCTCGCGCGCCGTGGCACCGCTGCACCGACTTGCCGCGTGGTGCCTTCCCCTCGCTCGCCCTGGTGGGATGATGCTCGCCGTGAAGGGCATGTCCGCCCCCGCCGAGGTGGAGCGGGACGCCCCCGCCGTCGCCGCATCCGGCGGCGGCTACCCCCGGATCGAGACGTGCGGGATCGGCATCATCGACCCGCCGAGCACGGTGGTCGTCGTGGAGCGTCTGCGGCGGAGGAAAGGGTGAACGTGTACGTGCCCGAGCGGAGCTTGCGGAGCGAGTATCGGTCCGATGTTCCACGTGAAACATCGCAGCCCGGCTGGACGCCGATCGCCGAAGAGGCGGCGCGGGCGGCGCGGGTGCTGCACCCGGACCGGCACCGCATGCCCCGGCCGTCGCGCCGCCGGATGCTGACCGTCGCCAACCAGAAGGGCGGTGTGGGGAAGACGACGAGCACGGTGAACCTGGCGGCCGCGCTCGCTCTGCACGGGGTGCGGGTGCTCGTCATCGATCTCGATCCGCAGGGCAACGCGAGCACCGCGCTGGGCGTCGAGCACCGGGTGGGCACGCCCTCGGTGTACGAGGCGCTGCTCGGCGAGATCCCCTTGTCCGAGGCGGCGGTGTCGAGCACCGCGTCGCCCGACCTGCTGTGCGTGCCCGCCACCATCGACCTCGCCGGTGCCGAGATCGAGCTCGTCAGCATGGTCGCCCGGGAGCACCGGCTCAAGCAGGCGTTGGTGCCGGAGACGCTGGACGAGCTCGGCGTCGACTACGTGTTCATCGACTGCCCGCCGTCGCTCGGCCTGCTCACCGTGAACGCGCTGGTGGCCGCGGACGAGGTGCTGATCCCGATCCAGTGTGAGTACTACGCCCTGGAAGGCCTCGGCCAGCTGCTGTCGAACATCGACCTCGTACGCTCCCACCTCAATACCGGGCTGCATGTCTCGACGATCCTGCTGACCATGTACGACGGGCGCACCAAGCTCGCCGACCAGGTCACGAACGAGGTACGTGACCACTTCGGACCGACCGTCCTGCGTACCGTGATCCCCCGCAGCGTGAAGGTGTCGGAGGCGCCGGGCTACAGCCAGACCGTGCTCGCCTACGACCCCGGCTCGCGGGGGGCGATGAGCTATGTCGACGCGGCGCGCGAGATTGCCGAACAGGGTGCGCGGCTTGCCACTCCGCAGGCCCGAGACGGGGGTTAGCCTGCCATGAACGAGCGAGGGGTCCCGCAGCGTAAGGGCGGGTTGGGCCGGGGGCTGGCCGCGTTGATCCCGACGGCGCCTGCCGCCGTCGACCTGTCCCTCCGGCCGATCGGCACGGGTTTCCCCGACTCGCCCCGTGCTTCCGTGCTGCGCGACCCCTCCGACCCGCCCCCCGCCGCCGAGTACCGCGAGATCGACCTCAGCGCGGTCGTGCCCAACCCGCAGCAGCCGCGGACGCAGTTCGACGACGAGTCCCTGGCGGAGCTGGAGCACTCGATCAGCGAGTTCGGCCTGCTGCAGCCGATCGTGGTGCGCGAGATCGTCCCGAACAGCTACCAGCTCGTCATGGGCGAGCGGCGGTGGCGGGCCGCGCGGCGCGCCGGGCTCAAGCGGGTACCGGCGATCATCCGGCAGACCGCGGACGACGCGATGCTGCGCGACGCCCTGCTGGAGAACATCCACCGCGTCCAGCTCAACCCGCTCGACGAGGCTGCGGCGTACGAGCAGTTGCTGGTCGAGTTCGGCGTCACCCACAACGAGCTCGCTGACCGGCTCGGGCGCAGTCGTCCGGTCGTCACCAACACGATCCGGCTCCTCCGCCTGCCGGTATCGGTGCAGCGGCGGGTGGCCGCGGGCGTGCTGTCGGCCGGGCACGCGCGGGCGCTGCTCGGGCTGGACGACGCCGGGCAGCAGGAGGACCTGGCCGCGCGCATCGTCGCCGAAGGCATGTCGGTGCGCGCCACCGAGGAGGCTGTGGTGTTGATGCGCCGCGACGCCCCCGACAAGCCGCGGCCGGCCAAGAGGCGGCCGATGCAGGCCCCCGGGCTCCAAGACCTCGCCGAGCGGCTGTCGGATCGCTTCGACACCCGGGTCAAGGTCGAGCTCGGTCAGCGCAAGGGACGGATCGTGGTCGAGTTCGGCTCGGTCGAGGACCTCGAGCGCATCGCCGAGCTGATGAACCGGTCCGCGGGCGCGTAGTCGCGACGTGGGCAGGCCGGCGTGTCGGCCTGCTCGGACCGGCAGGCGGCGCGACCGGGCGGCTCGGGTGTCGGTGGCCGGGTCGACCCCGCGAGGCGAATGTCAGATCGCGGAGGCTGCGGCCCGCTGTCGTGGCTCCCCCTCAGGCGCGGCCAGCCGCACTGCCGTGCCTCGCGCAGGCAGGTTCCGTCGCGCAGGTCCACTCCCGGCTACCTCGCCGGTCGGCTGCAGGTGGGGCAGGCGCACGCAGTCGGGGTCGGTGACGAGTATGGGTCGGCGTCGGCGCAGCATAGGCTTCACCGACCCGATCGCGGTGAGCGACCACCGCGCATGTTTCACGTGAAACAGCGCGCGCACGTGGACGACGTTCGCGCATGTTTCACGTGAAACGGCGCGCCACCGCCCGCTCCACCAGCCGTCCGTACAACCGCCCGAGGTCGAGTCCCGCCGCGGTGGCCGCTGTGGGGAGCAGTGACGTGTCGGTGAGCCCCGGTGAGACGTTGACTTCCAGGATCTGCACGCGCCCCGCGGCGTCCACGATCGCGTCGGTGCGCGAGACGTCACGCAGCCCGAGGAGCTGATGCGCGGCGAGGGCCGCCTCGGCCAGAGCGCGTGCGACGGTGTCGTCCACCCGCGCCGGGCAGTGGAAGGTGGCGGCGCCCGGTGTGTAGCGCGCGGTGTAGTCGTAGACCCCACCCTTCGCGTCCACCTCGACCGCGGGCAACGCCCGCGGTGCGCCCTCGTCCTCGACGACGGTGACCGCGACCTCGACGCCGTCGACGAACCGCTCCGCCAGCACCGTGTCGGCGTAGGCCAGGCAGCTGACCATCGCCGCAGGCAGCTCCACACGGCTGGTGACGACCTGTGCGCCCAGCGCGGAGCCACCCTGGTCCGGCTTGAGCATGAGCGGCAGGCCGAGCCGGTCGACCATCGCGTCGAGCACGGCCTGCGCGCCGAGCGCACGGAAGGTCGTGTGGGGCAGCGCGATCCAGTCGGGCGTGTCCAGGCCCGCCCGGGCGAGCTCGGCTTTCGCCGTCGGCTTGTCCCAGGCCCGTCGGCAGGCGCGGGACGGCGTGCCCACGAACGGGACGCCGAGAAGCTCCAGCACCGCCTGCACCGAGCCGTTCTCGCCCTCGCCGCCATGCAGCGCGATGGCGACGGCATCAGGCGGGTCGGTGCGGAGTCGTTCGACAAGCGCGCCGTCGACGTCCCACTCGCGCACGTCGTAGCCCGCACCGCGCAGCGCTGTCGCCAGCCGTCGCCCGGAGTGCAGCGACACCTCGCGCTCGTGCGAGACGCCACCGGCCAACACGGCGACGGTCTGCTCCCCCGTTGCCATCACGGCGTGTGCGGCGAAGGCGCCTGCGGGCCCTGGCCGATCACGGGCCGGGCCGGGCTGCCGAAGGTGTGCAGCACGTCGAGCTCCGCCTCCAGCACCCGGGACAGCCTGCGCACCCCTTCGGTGATGCGCTCCGGCGAGGGATAGCAGTAGGACAGGCGCAGCTGCCTGCTGCCCAACCCGTCGGCGTAGAAGCCGGTGCCGGACGCGTAGGCGACCCGCGCCGTGATCGCGCGCGGCAGCATCGCCTTCGTGTCGACGCCTTCCGGCACGGTCAGCCATACATAGAACCCGCCATCGGGGACGTTCCACGTGCACCCGTCTGGCAGGTGGGTCTCCAGCGCGCGGAGCATCGCATCCCGCCGGTCGCGGTAAGCCTCGGTGTAGCTCTTCACCTGGCTGCGCCAGTCGTGGTCCGCCAGGTAGCGGGAGACCAGCATCTGGGTGAAACTCGGCGGGCACAGGGTCGCCGATTCGGCGGCGAGCACCAGTCGGTCACGCACGGCGGGTGGCACCAACGCCCAGCCGACCCGTAGGCCCGCCGCGAAGGTCTTGGAGAACGAGCCGAGGTACACCACATCGCGGTCGAGCGAGCGCAGCGCGGGATAGGTGCGGCCGCTGAAGCCCAGCAGCCCGTAGGGATTGTCCTCGACGACGGCGACGCCGTACTCGCGGCAGATCGAGAGCACCTCGGCCCGGCGCCCCACCGAGAGCGTGACGCCCGCGGGGTTGTGGAAGGTGGGGACCGTGTAGAGGAACTTCGGCGTGATCCCCCGGCCTGCCAGCGTGCGGAGCGCGTCGCGCAGGAGGTCCGGCACGAGGCCCTCCGCGTCCATCGCGACGTGCACCACCCGCGCCTGGTAGGCGGCGAAGCTGCCCAGCGCCCCGACATAGGACGGTCCTTCGGCGAGCACGACATCGCCCGGGTCGCAGTAGATGCGCGTGACGAGGTCCAGTGCCATCTGCGAGCCGACGGTGACGACGACGTCGTCCGGATCGGCGCGGATGCCCTCCAGCGCCATCACCTCGCAGATCTGCTCGCGCAGCTCCGGCCTCCCCTGCGCGGAGCCGTACTGCAGCGCGACCTGCCCGTCGCGGGCGACGAGATCGGCCACCTCGCCTGCCAGTGCGTCCATCGGCAGCGCGGCGAGGTTGGGCATCCCGCCCGCGAGCGACACGACCTCCGGCCTGCTCGCCACGGCGAACAGCGCCCGGATCTCCGACGCCGTCATCCCCGCCGTGCGCGCCGCGAACCGCTCGGTGGCGGCGGTGGACGGCGGACGAGGGACTGGCGGCTGGGACACGTGCGCTCCTGTGTCGTTTGGGTAACGAGGATCCGATCGAGTGTAACCAGGATGGAGGAACGTCCTGCCCTTCGTCGTGACGTAGGCGCCGGTCACAGCTCACGGGGTGGGAATCGCGGCTGGATCGATCTATCGTCGAGGTTGTCGACGCGCACGGCGGCGGCCACCCTTACAGTCCCAACGAGAACGGTCGCCGGAGGTCTTGCTCGTGTCCTGGCACATGGCGCCGCTCACACTGGACAATCTGGACGATCTGCCCAAACGTTGTCGACGCTGCGTGTTCTGGGAGTTGTCGGAGAATCTCGGCAAGCAGGCCGCCGACTTCGGGTCCACCGAGTTGGAGAAGGAGGCCTGGGTCTCCGAGGTCCTCCTCGAATGGGGCTCGTGTGGGCGGGTCGTGCACATGGACGGCGTGCCCGCGGGATATGTGATCTATGCGCCGCCCTCGGCCGTCCCCCGCGCGAGCGAGATGCCCACCGGCCCGGTCAGCGCCGACGCCGTGCTGCTCACCACGATGCAGGTGATGCCGGAGTTCGCGGGCGAGGGCCTGGGCCGCATGCTCGCGCAGGCCGTCGTGAAGGACCTCACCCGCCGCGGTGTCAAGGCGATCGAGGTCTTCGGCGAGCAGCGTCCCGAGAAGGAGCCCGGCTGCCTGATACCGGCCGACTTCCTGCGCGGCGTCGGCTTCAAGACGATCCGTCCGCATCCGCGGTGGCCGCGCCTGCGCATGGAGCTGCGTTCGGCCATGACCTGGAAGGAAGACGTCGAGGCCGCGCTGGAGCAACTTCTCGGCACGATCACCATTCCCATGCAGGCCAGCTCGCCCGGGGTAGGCCTACCGACCCAGACCCCGTCGCGCGCCACCGGCGCGCTCAGGGCGCTCTGTAGCGGCCGCTGACGCATCGTCAGAGGCGTCGCTGTCAGATAACCTTGGCCTCGCCGCGCTCCAGCTCACGGGCCAACACGTCGCCAAAAGTGAACGTGCCGGTCGGCTGGTCGTCCTGCCCGAGCAGATAGAGGCGCTTGACGGCCACGAGAACCCCCTCCGCGACGACGTCGCGGAACGCCGGATCCATGAGCCTGCGCAGATCGCCCATGTTGGACAGGTAGCCGACCTCGACGCGCACCGCGGGCATCCGGGTGAGGCGCAGCACCTCCCACGTGCGGGCCTGGGTGCGGCAGTCGTGCATGGCCGTGCGAATCAGGAGCTCGCGCTGGATGAGGCCTGCGAGCGCCTCCCCGACCGTCGAGGTGATGCCGCTGCCGTTGCCGAAGTAGAAGGTCGCGAGGCCCTGGGCGTACATGCTGCGGTCGGCGTCGTTGTGCAGCGACAGCACGAGATCGGCGCCCGCGTTGTTGGCGAACGCCGCGCGCTCCGGCTCCGACGGGCAGGTGTGCTCCTGGCGCGAGAGCATCGCGTCCATCCCGGTGGCGCTCATCCGGCCGACGAGACGCCGGGCGAGGTCCCACATGAGGTCGGCCTCCGCGACGCCCGCCGAGACGACGCCGCGGTCGGGTCCGCCGTGCCCGGGGTCGACGACGATGCGCTTGCCGCGCAGCCGCGGACCGGCCTGGCGCAGCAGTTCCTGCTCGCGCATGAGATGCGGACGGCCGCCGGTGACCTTGCGGCCGAGCTGACGCAGCGAGCGCAGCGTCGCGGGCCCGCACAGCCCGTCGGGGACGAGGCCGTACTCGCGCTGGAAGCGGCGCAGCGCGTGCTCGGTCTGCTCGTCGAACACCCCACCCGGCCTGCCGGGGTCGTAGCCGAGCTCGGAGAGGCGCTCCTGCAGGGCGACGACGTCGTCCCCGGTCATCGGCGCGCTGACCATGAGGGCGAGCATGCGGTCGCCGAGCGTCCACCCCGCGTCGCGCAGCGCGCGATACGTGGCGGGCCCGACGATGCCGTCGGAGATCAGGCCGCGCTGCTGCTGGAACGAGCGGACGGCGTGCTCGAGATCGGCGTCGAAGACGGGATCGTCCTGCACGACGGGAAGGCCGAACTGTCGCAGCATCGCCCTGATCTCGACGACCGCGGCACCGCAGTCACCTCGGCGCAGCAGCTGCATGCACCCCTCGCTCGTCTCGCCAGCCATGGCGCCGCCTCGCGCGGCCGCCTCGATCGTGTCCGCCATTGTGCCCTGCCCCCCTCCGGGCACCCGGCAGCGGGAGGTGCGTGGGCGTGTCCTTGTCGTGATATGACGGTGCCCCGCTCCTGGTACCAGGGGCGGGGCAGGATCGAAACGATCAGCCGAGGTAGGCGGAAAGGTCCGAGAGCAGCGCGGCCTTCGGCCGGGCGCCGACGATCTGCTTGACCGGCTTGCCGTCCTGGAAGACGATCATCGTCGGGATCGACATGACGTTGTAGGCCTGGGCCGTCTTCTGGTTGACGTCGATGTCGAGCTTCGCGACCGTGATCCTTTCCTTGTTCTCGCCGGCGATCTCGTCGAGGACGGGGGCGACCATCTTGCACGGTCCGCACCACTCGGCCCAGAAGTCGACGAGCACGGTCTTGTCGCTCTTGAGGACATCGCTGTCGAAGGTGGCGTCGGTGACGTCGACGGTGTTGTGGCCCATGGTGATCTCCTTTGGTCGGTGGGTGGACGGTCAGCCGCTGACGGCCGCGACCTGCGCGGACTCGTCGGCCGCGGCGTGCTCGGCGAGCCAGCGCTCGGCGTCGATGGCCGCCGCACAGCCCGAGCCTGCCGCGGTGACGGCCTGCCGGTAGGTGTGATCGACGAGGTCGCCGCATGCGAAGACCCCGGAGATCCCGGTGTCGGTGGTGGGGGCCGCGACCTGCACGTACCCGGCGGCGTCGACCTCGACCTGACCGCGCACGAGGCCGCTGCGGGGGTCGTGGCCGATCGCGACGAACATGCCGCTGACCTCGAGCGTGCTCTCCTCGCCCGTGCGGGTGTCGCGGAGAAGGAGGCCCTTCACGGTGCCTTCGCCGTGCACCTCGACCACCTCGGCGTTGGTCACCCAACGGATCTTGGGGTCCTGACGCGCGCGCTCCAACATGATCCGCGAGGCGCGGAACTCGTCGCGGCGGTGCACGATCGTGACCGAGCGGGCGAACCGGGTGAGGAAGGTCGCCTCCTCCATCGCCGAATCGCCACCGCCGATGACGGCGATGTCCTGCCCGCGGAAGAAGAACCCGTCACACGTCGCACAGGCGCTCACACCGCGTCCGAGCAGAGTCTGCTCGCCCGGTACACCCAGGTAGCGGGCTGCCGCGCCCATGGCCAGGATCACCGCGCGCGCGGCATACGTCACGCCGTTGGCCTCGACGGTCTTGACCTCGCCCGAAAGCTGCATCTCCTCGACGTCCTCGGAGCGCAGCTCGGCGCCGAACCGGGCGGCCTGGCCGCGCATCTGCTCCATGAGCGCTGGGCCCATGATGCCGTCGGTGAAGCCCGGGTAGTTCTCCACCTCGGTGGTGGTCATCAGGGCACCGCCGAACTGCGAGCCCTCGAACACCAGCGGTCGCAGCTGCGCGCGTGCCGCGTACAGGGCCGCGGTGTAGCCAGCAGGGCCCGACCCGACGATGATCAGGTCGCGCACGTCGGTGGTCACAGGTGTGGTTCCTTTCCGTTGCATCCAGAGTGCACAACACGATCCCAGCAGCAGGAATTCCGCGGAGTAGCGGGGCTCACCGGGGCGCGCCGACGTGGGCGTCCGCGAGCATTTGCCCGCGTGCAGGGCCGCAGACGGGGTCGACGATCACGATGTCGAAGGTGCCCCGCTGCCCGGTGCCGAGGACGAGCAGCACGCCCGGCTCACCCGCGTAGGTCACCCGGCGCCCCCCGAGCAGCGGCGCGCCGGGCGCGACTCCCGGTGCGGCGGCCCGCAGGCATCCGGCGCGGCGGGCGGGGTCGTCCAGGCCGCCGGTGTCGTGGAGGCCGACCGACGACAGCCCCTCGGCGACGAGCTGCGGCCGGTCGACCGTGGGCGGGGCCTCGGCGCGGCCGCGCAGCAGGCCGCCGACGACCAGCACGGCGAGCAGCAGCGCCCCGGCGAGCACGGCCGGGCGTCGCAGGAAGGCGGGCCGTCGGCGGCGTGGGAGCGCGGGTGGGGGGTGTGTCGGGAGCCCGGGCCGACGGCGTAGCGAGAGGGCGGATCGGTGGTGTGGGCGCCCGGTCGCCTGGTCGGGCCGGTCGGCGGCCGTCGGGCGGTGGGGGTCGGCGGGCGGGTGGGCGTGGGCGACGGCGGCAGGGTGGTGGTGGGGCGGGGCGTTCTCGAAGGGTGCGGGCGGGAGGGGTGCGGGGGTGCTGCTTTCGGCGGGGGTGGGATGGGGGTGCTCGGGCGCGGTGCTGTCGGCGAGGCCGGGGTGGCCGGAGGTGGTGCCGTCGGCGGTGCTGTCGGCGAGGGCGGGCGTGCCCTGCTCGGGCGCAGCGGCCTCCGCTGAGGCGGCCGCGCGCCGGCGGGACTGCTCGGCTTCCAGCGCCGCCGACCAGCGGGCGCGGAGTGCCAGCGGCACCGGGGGGTCGGGGAGGGCGGCGAGCTCGGCACGGGTGGCGGCGAGCGCCTCCAGGACGGAGCGGGCGGCCGGATCGGCCTCGGCCGCCGTCCGCACCTCGCGCGCGCGGGCCTCGTCGAGCTGCCCCGCCTCCAGATCGGCGAGGAGGGGGATGTCGGGGCGGGGCGCGGTCATCGGTACTCCTCCCGCAGGTGGCCGAGCAGCTCGGCCAGGCGGGCCCGGGCCCGGGCGCAGCGGCTCTTCACCGTGCCCACCGGCACCCCCACCAGCCGCGCGACCTCCGCCACGGGCCAACCCTGCACGTCGACGAGCACGACCGCCACCCGCTGCTCGACGGACAGGCGCGCGAGCGCCTCGTCGACGGCCATCCTGGTGACGAGCTCGCCCGCGAGATCGGCGCGCGTGGGCAGCTCTCGGTCGTCCCACCGGACGGTGGGGCGGAGGCGGTCACGACGGATCCGGTCGATGCAGACGTTGACGGTGATGCGGCAGAGCCACGTGCGCACCGATGCGGCACCACGGTAGGTGTGCGCCCGCCGCAGCGCAGCGACGAGCGCCTCCTGTACGGCGTCGGCCGCGTCGTCGGGATGGTCGAGCATGCGCATGGCCACCCCCCAGAGGCGCCCGAAGTTGCGTTCGGCGAGCAGGCCGAAGGCCTGCGGATCGCCCGCGCGGTGGGCGGCCATCAACTCGGCATCAGTGGGCGCCCGCACGTCGTCGGGAGCCACCGGGATCACGGCGCGAGGGTAGGGCGGCGGGTCGTGCCCCCGTGGGCGTTTGGCGAAACCCGGCCCGCTACGTCAGTGCGGCCGGTGCGCGACCCGTCAGGCGCCCGCGCGGAGGAACTGCACCTCGTTGATCTGGGTGACGTTGTCGGTGCCGCCCCCACCCAGCTTGGTGATCCACAGCAGGACGTGCGTGACGGGCTGGCTCCCCGCGAGCGAGACCTGGGTGCCGCCGTCGGCGAGGGTGGCCTCCGCGATCACCGCGGTGTCGTCGACCGCGGCGTCCGCGGCCTGCGCCGAACGCACCTGGACGACCGTGCCGGGGCTGGGCGAATCGATCGCCACCGAGGTCAACTGAACAGCGGACGCAAACGACACCATGATCCCGATGCCGGGCTTCAGGGCCGGGAACTGCTGCTTGTAGGAGTAGGTGCGCCAGTTGGAGGCGAGGTCGCCGTCGATGACGCGGGAGATGCGGCCCGCGTTGTCGGGATCGCCGGTGGGGTCGTCGACCTCGATCCCGGCGACGGCGACCGGAGCCCCGCCCGCAGGCGCGGGCGCCGCGGGGGCGCCGGGCGGCGCGTCGTTGCCGACGACGATCACCGGCCCGTTCGCGTTGCCGACGAACATCGAGCTGACCTTCGTCCCGACGAACCCCGCCACCACCAGCACGGCGACGGCGAGCCCGATCAGCCCGACCACCAGCTTGCGCCGACGGCTCGGGTCGTGCGGCGGGCGGGCGCGGATGCCGTCCTGCCAGACGTCGCCGGGCTCGGACGGAACGCCGTCGTGCGCCGGCGGGAAGAGCGCGATGCGGTCGTCCTCGGCCACCACCTCGTCGAGCAGTCGGTGGACGGCGGCGGCGGTGTGCACGTGCCCTGCCGAGCCTGCGGGGCCGAGCGCGCCGGTGGCGAGGGTGTCCAGCTCGACGGGCACTCCCGGCCGTTGGGTGGACGGTGCGGGCACGCCGTCGTTGAACCGGTCGGCGGCACCGAGCCCGGCGCGCGCCGCGTCGGCGACCGACAGCGGCCACCGCGAGGTGAGCAGCGTGTAGAGGACGGCGCCGAGACCGCGGACGTCGTCGGCGGGGCTGAGATCGGGGCGCGGCAGCGCGAAGCACAGCTGGGCGGAGCCGTCGGGGGTGACGCGCACGCGCTGGGGGTGGTCGCAGCCCAGCACCAGCCCGTGCCGGTGGGCCTCCTCGGCCGCGGCGGCCAGCGGGGCCACGGCGCGTGCCGCGGCGAGCGGCTTGATCAGCCCATCGGCGACGGCCTCGGCGAGGCTCCGCCCGGGCACCCACTCGGTGACGGCGGCGCCGAGCACGTCATCGGGCACACCGGTGGCGCCGGGCGCCAGGACGTCGAGCAGACGCGCGCAGCCGGGGTGCTCGAAGCTCCCGGTGCGCAGCGCGCGCACCACCATCTCCCCCGCCCGCGCGGTGCCGGTGGGATCGGCCTCGCCGCCGATCGCGCCGTTGTCGGGCGCGAGCCTGCGCAACACGGTGACGCCGACGTCGCGCTGCAGCACGGTGTCCTCGGCCTGCCAGAACTCGGCGCCCGCCGCGGTGTCGGAGCCGACGCGGGTGGTAAGCCGGTAGCGTCCACCCAAGAGCGACCCCGCGGTGGCGGATGTCGACGGGCGCACCGGCGCCACGACCCGCACCGTGGCAGGCTCTTCTTCCCCCGGCGTGGTCGCGCCCGTCGGCGGGCTCGCCACCTCACTCACCGCACGACCTCCCCCAGCCAAGACTGCCCCCAGGTGGCAGCCTACTTCAGCGAGGTGTACGACGCCCGTCATTCCGGCGGTCGACGAGCTGTTCGACTCTTCTGATGACGGGGTCCAGCTCCGTCACGCGCAGTAGTCGGAGGCCGACCAGCGTGATCGGCAGGGCGATCACCGCGGCCACCGCGAGCTGCGCCCATGCCCGCCCGAGCGGGGCGAGCCCCTCCCAGGGGATCAGGGCGACGACGCAGGCGGCGACCAGCGCGCCCACCAGCGAGGCGAGGAGCGTGCGGCCGGTCGTCGACGCCACGGCGAGCGTCGGGATCCGGCCCAGCCGTCGTCGCAACAGAATCTGGCCGAGCGCGGCACCCGCGACGAACGAGAGCCCGTTCGCCGCGGCCAGGCCGAGCACGACCTCGTGCGGGGGCAGCAGCAGCGGGCAGACGAGCAGCAGCGGGATCTTCACGGCCACGGTGACGAACTGGATGAGGGTGGGTGTGCGGCTGTCGGTCATGGCGTAGAACACGCGCAGCTGCAGCATCGTGATCGCGTAGGGCAACAGGCCGAACGCCGAGCACGCGACGGCCGCGCCGATGCGCGCCGCGCCGTCGAGGTTGCCCGAACGGAGCCCGAACAGCGCAATGCCGACCTGGACGCCGAACACCGTGAGCAGCACCGACAGCGGCACCAGGAACACCGCCGACAGCCTGCTGCCCAGCGCGAGGTCGTCGACCACCGCGCGCAGCCGCCCATCGGCCGCCGAGCGGCTCATCCGGGGCATGAGCGCGGTCAGCAGCGAGACGCCCAGTACGCCGTAGGGCACCTGCAGCAGGAGCCAGGCGTTGGCGTAGACGGTGACGCCGCCGGGGTCGGCGGCCGCCGCGACGCGGGTGGTCACCATGTAGCCGGGGATGCCGACGAGCACGTAGCCCACGACCCACAGGACGAGGCCGCCCGCCGCGGACAGCCGCGGGTCCCAGCCCCAGCGCGGCCGGTAGACGAAGCCGGTGCGGCGCAGGGCAGGCAGCAGCACGAGCGCCTGGGCGACGATGCCGAGCGTGGTGCCGATGCCCAGGACGAGCAGTTTCGGTTCGCCCATGCGCACCGGGTCGAGGCTGATCTCACCCGGCATCAGCGCGTAGACGGCGAGGACGACGATTACGACGAGGTTGTTCACCACCGGCGCCCACGCGAACGCGCCGAACGAGCCGCGCGTGTTGAGGATCGCGCCGAGCAGCGCGCCGAGCCCGTAGAACAGGATCTGCGGGAGCAGCAGGTAGGCGAGCGCGGTGGCCAGCTCGGGGTTGGCCGTGGCGGACTGGCCGCCCAGGTACAGCCGCGTGAGCAGCGGGGCCGCGAGCACCGCGAGTGCGGTGCCGACCAGCAGCGCGGCCCCTGCGAGGGTGATCAGCCGCCGGATGTAGGTCTCGCCGCCGTCGGCGTCCTCCTTCTGGGCGCGCACCAGCAGCGGCACCATCACGCTGGTGAGGACGCCGCCGAAGAGCAGCTCGTAGACGATGTTGGGCAGCGTGTTGGAGACGGTGTAGGCGTCGTTGAGCACGCCGACGCCCAGGACGCCGACCAGCACCACCTGGCGCAGGAACCCGGTGATGCGGCTGACCAGGTTGGCCACCGCCATCACGCCGCTGGAGCGGCCGATCGACTCGTCGCGACGCGGCTGCGGTGCGACGGGGTCCGCCGACGCGGCGATCTGTGGAAGCCGCTCGGTGGGGTCGTCGGTCATGGCCGGGGGCGGGGTGAGGGCGGCCGCGGGAGGCGCTCCGTGGGGGCGGCCGCCACGTCCTCCGGAGCTGCGACCAGCGGCGTCGATCGGGGCGGTGGGTGCGTCGGCGGGGTCGGGCGGGCGGGGGTGTTGAGAGCCGGGACGGGGTGGGGTCGGGTCGGGTCGGACGGCGCCGGGGCGCTCCAGGGCGCCGGGTGCGGCTTCGCCGCCCCACTGCCGGTGAGCTGCGGCGTCGCGGCCGGGGAGGCTCTCGGATCCGGCTGGGCGGCGGGCAGGCGCTCGGTCGCCTCCGCCGGGACCTCGGCCGTGGGGGGCCGGGTCGGATCCACCCGCGCCGTCGGCCGCTCCGGTTCGCCCCGCACCCGGCGCCAGATCCGGCGGGCCGTCAGCAACACGAGGAGTCCACCCGCGATCGCCGTCAGCCACCCCGTGATCGTGCCGTAGGCGGTGGAGCGCACCCGCAGGCGGCTCGGCGGCCCGAGCAGCTCACCGGCGGGGGTGCGCACCGCGGCCTCAACCGTGAACTGGCCCGCGCGCGTGACCTGCGCGTTCACCGACACCTGCCGACGGCCGAGCGGCGGGATCTGCTGCACCTCGATCGGGGCGACCCGCAGCCCGGACGTGCTCGCGATCTCGATCCGCACCTTGACGGTGACGGGCAGCGCATTGGCGATGGTGATCGGCAGCGGGGCGTCGGACGTCCCCAGGGAATACGGGTTGGGCGGCTCCAGCACCCGGATGGAGTTGCGGATCGCGTCGATGCGGCCCAGCTCGGCGCGGGCGGCGCCTTCGGCGGCGGCGGGCGCGTCCCGGTGCGCGGCCGTCGCCCCGCGTAGGAGCCCGAGATCCAGCGGCGCGAAGAGCTGGGCGGCCGTGATGCCCACCCCCGCGTCGACGACGGCGGAGCGCAGGTCGGTGAGGTCGCCCGCGGCGGTGGCGAGGGTGCCGATCGCCACGCCGGAGACCTCCGACGCCCCCACCGGCGGGTCGGGGCGCACCGCGGCTGCCTGCGGGGCCGCGAGGGCGTCGGTGAGGCCGACGGGGGTCACGTCACCCGCGGTGACGAGCGTGCCGACGGCGTCGAGGAGATCCCGCGCGCCGATGCCCTCGGCGCCCCATTGGTGCGGCGGCGCCAGGACGATCGGGGCGCTCGCGCCTGCGCGGAAGTCGAGCGCGCCGATCAGGTCCTGCGTGCTGAGCGGGCCGCCGTCGCCCGCGAGGGAGGCGGCCGTGGCGGCAGCGCCGGGCCCTGGCGTCACCGGGGTCTCCTGCGGAGCCGTCGCGGCGCGCGTCAACAGGGGGTCGGTGAGCAGCGCCGCCGCCGGGCTCCCGGAGAGCGGGACCACCCCGGTGCGGACCCGGCCGGTGACGGCGTCGGCCGAGAGCAGCACCGAGCGCACGCCCGCGGACTGGACGACCGCGAGCGTAGCGGCGTCGATCCGGCCGTCGGCGGGCCAGGTGATGTCGTTCGCCACCGGCGTCAGCAGCAGCGTCGAAAGGATCTGCCGCCCGCTGACGACGGCGCGGGACGCGGCGTCGGCGAGACCGCCGCGCCTCAGGGCGACGAGGTCGGCGTCGGCGTAGGGCAGGGCGACGACGCACCCGCCCTTGGCCACGGCCTGCAGCTGTTCGAGCCACTGCGCGGCGACGGCCGCGCCGGTGCCTGCGGTCGTCACCCCGCCCGGACCGGCGACCTGGTAGCCCTGGCTCATCACCGACGCGGTCTCGACGAGATCGGGGTCGACGGCGAGGCAGAGGCCCGCGCGGACGGGCGAGCCGAGCGGGGCGCGCTGGGCGAGCGCGGCCACCAGGCCGCCGAGCCTGCCGGTGGTGGCGAACGAGGCGGCCAGCGAATCGTCGTCGAGCAACGTCGGGGCGCCGGGGATGGTGGAGAGCCGGTGCGGGACGTCGGCGATGGGGTAGAGCACGGTGAGCGGGGCGGGATCGCCGCCGGTCTTCCCGACGACGCCGGGCAGCCCGAGGACCGGGAGCAGCATGCGCGCCGCGGCGAGGCGGGCCCGTGCGCCGCCTTCGGGTGTGCCGTTGACGTTGACCAGCAGCTCGTGCACCCCGGGGGTGTTGAGGGCGAGGCCGGTCTGCGGTGAGCCCTGCAGCGCCACGGTCAGCCGCACCGGCACCTCGGCGCCCGGTTCCAGCACGTCGGCCAGCGGCTGGAACTGGCCCGCGACGGCGTCGGTGGCGGCCTCTCCGTCCAGCGCGTCGCGGATCTGGCCCTCGGTGGTGAGGGGGTTCCCGCGCTGCAGGCGGATCTCGAGGTCGGTGACGGGATCGGGCCCGTCGTTGACGAGCGTGCCGGTGACGGTGAGTGTCGTCGGCCCGTCGGCGGTGACGACACGCGGGTTGACGTCGGCCAGCGCGAGCCGCAGCCCGCCCGGATCGGGGGCAGCCTCGGCCGGGCCCCCGACCAGCAGCGCGGTGAGGACCACCACGACGACCGCGGCCAGGGCCGCGACCGATCTCACGCCGTGTCCTCCAGCAGCTCGGTGGCCCTGCGGATCAGCCGCCGCTCATCGGCGTAGGCCAGGCGGGACTCCAGCTCCGAGAGCGGCACCCACGCCACCTCGGCGACCTCGATATCGTCGTCACAGAGCTCGCCGCCCGTCGCGCGGAGGAGGAAGTGGTGCACGGTCTTGTGCACGCGCCGGTCCTCGGCGACGAACCAGAAGTCGATGGTGCCCAGAGGTGCGACCACACTGCCGATGATGCCGGTCTCCTCCTCGACCTCCCGCACGGCGGCCTGCTTCGGCGGTCTCCCCCGCCTCGATGTGGCCCTTGGGGAGCGACCACAGCAGCCGACCCCGCCGGTCCAGCCGCCCGATGAGCGGCGGCGGCGCCGGACTCGTGGTCGACGACCAGCCCGCCCGCCGACGTCTCGTCGACCGTGCGCAGGCGCCGTCGGCGATCGACGGGTCGGCCTCCGCGGCGCCCGCCCGAGCGACCGCGGGAGGTTGACATGTGCCGATGGTAACGAGCAGGCGACACCCCGGGGTGCGCCCGCGCCGCGGGCCGTACATGCTCGTCCCTTCGGCGGGGGGCGAACTAGACTGGCCCGCCGTGTCCGCAGCAGTCCCCACCGTTCCGTCCGATATCGCGCGCTCCCAGGAGGATGCGGTGGTCGACCTCGTGGCCGTGCCACCGGTCGCGCAGGAGCTCGCCGACCGGTTCGCCGCGGCCGGGCACCGGCTCTACGTCGTCGGCGGCACCGTCCGCGACGCGTTGCTCGGCCGTGCGGGCACCGACCTCGACTTCACCACCGACGCCCGGCCCGACGCCGTTCTCGCCGTCGTCGAGGGCTGGGCGAACGCCGTGTGGGACACCGGCATCGCGTTCGGCACGGTCGGGCTGCGTCGCCAGGGCGTGCTCATGGAGATCACGACGTTCCGGTCCGACGCCTACGACCGCGTCTCGCGCAACCCGGTCGTCGCGTACGGCGACACGATCGAGGACGACCTGGTGCGGCGCGACTTCACGCGTCAACGCGATGGCGGTCGAGCTCACCGGCGAGCGGCGCACGTTCGTCGACCCGTTCGGCGGCCTCGCCGACCTGGCGGGCGGGGTGCTGCGACACGCCGGCCACGCCGGAGGAGTCGTTCGCCGACGATCCGCTGCGGATGCTGCGGGCCGCCCGGTTCGTCGCCCAGCTGGGGTTCACGCGCCGCGCCACGGGTTCTCGCCGCGATGACGGCGATGGCGGCCGAGCTCGGCCCGGATCACCGCCGGAGCGGGTGCAGGTCGAGCTGTCCAAGCTGATTCTCGGCGCGTACCCGCGGCGCGGGCTCGAGCTGCTCGTCGACACCGGCCTCGCCGAGATCGTGCTGCCCGAGCTGCCCGCCATGCGCCTGGCGATCGACGAGCACATGCAGCACAAGGACGTCTACGACGCACTCGCTGGTCGTCCTGGAGCAGGCGATCGACCGTGAGACCGACGGCCCCGACCTGGTGCTGCGGCTCGCCGCGCTGCTGCACGACGTCGGCAAGCCCGACACCCGCCGCCGGGAGCCGGACGGTCGGGTCTAGCTTCCACCACCACGAGGTGGTCGGCGCGAAGATGGCGCGGCGACGGCTGCGCGCGCTGCGCTACCCGAAGGAGGTCATCGACGACGTCGCGCAGCTGGTCTTCCTGCACCTGCGCTTCCACGGCTACGGCGGCGGCGAGTGGACCGACTCGGCGGTGCGCCGCTACGTCACCGACGCCGGGCCGCTGCTGGCGCGGCTGCACAAGCTCGTCCGCTCGGACTGCACCACGCGCAACAAGCGGCGGGCCGCCGCCCTGCAGCGCACCTACGACGAGCTCGAGGCGCGCATCGCCGCCCTGCGGGAGCAGGAGGAGCTCGACGCGATCCGGCCCGACCTCGACGGCAACGCGATCATGGAGCTGCTCGGCATCCCGCCAGGCCCGCTGGTCGGCAGGGCGTACAAGCACCTGCTCGCCGTGCGGATGGAGCGCGGGCCGCTCAGCCGGGAGGAAGCGGAGGCCGAGCTGCGGCGGTGGGCGGCTCAGGGGCCTGCAGCGGGGTGACATCGCTGCGACGGGGTGGAGCGATGTCACCCTGCTGCGGTCACCGGCACGCGGCGCATCTGGGCGTCGTGGATCAGCAGGCCCACGGCGTACAGCGCGCTCGCCCCCGCGAAGAGCCACGGCGCGCGGCCGTCCGCCGGTGCGGCGAACGCGGCCAGCGCGACCGCCCCGACGTAGCCGACGTTGAACACCACGTCGTAGAGCGCGAAGATCCGCCCGAGCGCGCCGTCCGGGCCATCGCTCTGTACGGCGGCGTCCGCGCACAGCTTGATGACCTGCCCGGACAGCCCGATCACGAACGCCGCGACGAGCACGGTCGGCAGGCTGAGGAAAAGGCCGAGCCCGAGTTGGGTGACGCAGGCGACGGCCAGCGAGGCCCGGATCGTCCACGGCCGCCCCCAGCGGTGCACGAGCAGCGGCGTCACGAGCGCGGCGCACAGCAGCCCCGCCGCGGCCACCGCGACGGCCTCGCCGATCCCGGGCAGTCCTGCACGGAGCGGCCCGAGTTCGGTGAACGCGTAGCGGTAGAGCAGCAGCGTCAGCAGGGTGCTGATGCCGAAGGCGAGCCGGTGCGCCGCGAGCCCGGCGAACGAGGCGGCGATCGGCGGGTTGGCCGCCACCGCGCGGGCGCCGTCGACGAAGCCGCGCAGCACCGCCACCGTGGTGCGCGACGGTCCGCCGGTCGTATCAGGGCCGAGGCTGCGGCGGGCGAACCCGGTGGCGAGCACCGCGGCCACCAGCGGGCCGACGCCCGCGACGACCGTGGTCAGCGCCGATCCGGCGTTCCCCGACCCGACGAGCATCCGCAGCCCGATCGCGCACACCGCGCCGAGGGCGGAGACGGCAGCGCCCAGCGTCACGGCGAGCGTGTTGGCCTCGACGAGGTACCGGCGCGCGATGACGTGCGGCAGGGCCACCGAGAGCCCGGCGAGCACGAAGCGGCTGAAACCCGTGACCGCCAAGGCACCCAGGTAGAGCGGGGCGCCGGTGACGCCCGTGGCGACGGCCGCCGCCACGCCTACGACGAGCCCGACGCGCGCCGCGTTGGCCACCACCAGCACCCTGCGGCGGTCCCACCGGTCCAGCAGCGTTCCGACGAACGGGCCCACCAGCGAGTACGGCATGAGGAGGACGGCGAGCCCCGCGGCCACGGCCAGCGGATCGGCCTGCCGCTCGGGGTTGAACAGCACCGCGCCGCCGAGCGCGGCCTGGAACATCCCGTCACCCCATTGGGTGGCGAAGCGCAGCATCAGCAGGAGGCGGTAGCCGCGCGTGCGCACCAGGCCGATCACACCCAGCCGCTCCGGTGGCGTCGTCACCGGCATGGGTGACGGCGGCGGGACCGGAGTCGGCACCCGCCGAAGGCTACGCCGAACCCGTGGATGCGACGATGACCAGCGTGGTGGACGACCGCTTCGAGCGACGCCCCGGACACGACGCGGCAGTGGCTCCGGGGAGCCTGCTGGTGGCGGCGCCGGGGCTGTCGGACCCGAACTTCCGGCGGACGGTCGTCTACGTGATCGAGCACCGCGATCGGGGCACCCTCGGCGTGGTGTTGAACCGCCCGGGCGAGGTCTCGGTGCGCGACGTCCTGCCGTCGTGGGCGCCCCTCGCGACGCTGCCGCACGCCGTGTTCGTCGGCGGCCCGGTGGAGAGCCAGACGGCCTTGTGCCTGGCCGCGGTCCGCACGGGGCAGGATCCGGCGGCGCTGCGGGGGCTGGTCGGGGTGCGCGGTCCGGTCGCGCTCGTCGACCTCGACGGCGATCCCGGCCCGCTCGCCTCCCGCCTGCGTGGCCTGCGGGTCTTCGCGGGGTACTCCGGGTGGGACGCGGGCCAGCTCGCCGGGGAGATCGCGCGGGGCGACTGGATCGTGGTGCCCGCGCTGCCCGACGACGTGCTGGACGGGCACGACCCCAACCTGTGGGGCCGGGTCCTCCGCCGCCAAGGTGTGCCGCTCGCGCTGCTGGCCACCTACCCCGCCGACGTCCGCCACAACTGACGTCCGCGTCAGGCCTCGGTGCGCGTGCCGCCTTCCCGGCATCCGGTGACGAGGTCGCAGCCCGCGCACGGCCCCCCGCAGGTCGCGGCGAAGGGGGTCGGGGCGGGGGTGAGGACCGCGGCGCGGTCGCCCACCAGCCCGCCCACCACCGTCAGCCCGGCGACGCCGAGCAGGCTCACGCCCAGCACGACCCACTCCAGCGCAGCGTCCCCGCCCGCGAGCAGCACCGCACCGCCGACCGCCGCCACCGCGCCTGCCGCGCCCACCGGGAGGGCCGCCGCCCGGTTGCCCGCGACGAACTGCGTCTCCGACGCCAGGGTCGCGGAGGTGCGGATGCCGATCCACCGGTTGCGGCGCAGCAGGGAGCGCGCACCGAGCACGGCCACGACGACCAGCGCGAGGCCCGCGAGCACGAGCAACGATCCGACGGCGACGCGGGCGGTGACGGGCACGGGGCCAGGGTAGGCGAACCCGCTCGTCGGGCCCGTACCGGCGGCGTTACCCTGGGAATGTGGCCCGTCGACTTACCGACACCGCCGCGCCGTAGACCCGAGCACCGGCGCGGTGACCCCTCATGCCCGACGGGCGGAGGGGTCTTCTGGTTTCCGGGCCGAATTCAGGGAGTGACATGAGCACCGACACGTCGACCATCGCCGGTGATACGGAGAGCCTGCCGTTCCGCTACACCGCCGCGCTGGCCGCGCAGATCGAGCGCCGCTGGCAGGACTACTGGGAGGCCGCGGGCACCTTCGAGGCGCCCAACCCGGCCGGCCCGCTGGCCGAGCCGGACCAGGTCGCCGGCGGGCGAGAAGCTCGTACGTGCTGGACATGTTCCCGTACCCGTCGCGGCGCCGGCCTGCACGTCGGGCACCCGCTGGGCTACATCGGCACCGACGTCGCTCGGCCGCTACCAGCGGATGACCGGCCACAACGTGCTGCACGCGATGGGCTTCGACGCCTTCGGGCTGCCCGCCGAGCAGTACGCCGTGCAGACCGGCACCGCACCCGCGCAAGACCACCGAGGACAACATCGCGCGCTACCGCGGCGCAGCTGCGCCGGCTGGGCCTGGCCCACGACGACGCGGCGCTGCGTCGCGACGACCGACGTCGAGTTCTACCGCTGGACGCAGTGGATCTTCCTGCAGATCTTCAACTCCTGGTACGACCGCGGACGCCGACGGCGGGCGCGCCCGATCGACCGAGCTGGTCGCGCGAGTTCGCCGCCGGCGCAGCGGCCGACGCCCGACGGACGGGCCTGGGCCGAGCTGACCGCGTCGAGCGAGCGCGAGGTCGATCGACGACCACCGGCTGGCCTACATCTCCGAGGCGCCGGTCAACTGGTGCCCCGGGCCTGGGCACCGTGCTGGCCAACGAGGAGGTCACCGCGGACGGCCGCAGCGAGCGCGGCAACTTCCCGGTGTTCAAGCGCAACCTGCGCCAGTGGATGATGCGGATCACCGCGTACGCCGACCGGCTGCTCGACGACCTGGACCGGCTGGACTGGCCGGAGTCGATCAAGCTGCATGCAGCGCAACTGGATCGGCCGCTCCGAGCGGCGCGCAGCGTCGACTTCCCGACGTCGGCGACCGGGCCGAGCGCGATCGAGGTCTTCACCACCCGGCCGGACACCCTGTTCGGCGCGACCTACATGGTGCTGGCGCCCGAGCACCCGCTGGTCGACGCGCTCGTCCCGGCGGCGTGGCCGGAGGGCACCGACGACGGCCTGGACGCGGCGGGCGCGGCCACCGCCGGCCGAGGCGGTCGCCGCCTACCGCGCGGCCGCGGCCGCGCAAGACCGACGTCGAGCGACCGCCGGACGAGCAAGGACAAGACCGGCGTCTTCACCGGCGCCTACGCGATCAACCCGGTCAACGGCGACGCAGATCCCGGTCTTCATCGCCGACTACGTGCTGATGGGCTACGGCACCGGCGCGATCATGGCCGTGCCCGGCGCAGGACGAGCGCGACTGGGAGTTCGCCGAGGCGTTCGACCTGCCGATCGTCGCGCACCGTGGCCAGCCGGCCGACGGGCTTCGACGGGACGAGGCCTACGACCGGCGACGGTCCGGCGATCAACTCCGCCAACGACGAGGTGTCGCTGGACGGGCTGGGCGTCGCCGACGCCAAGCGACCGGATCATCGACTGGCTGGAGGCGCACGGGCGTCGGCGAGGGCACCGTCACCTACCGGCTGCGCGACTGGCTGTTCAGCCGGCAGCGCTACTGGGGCGAGCCGTTCCCGATCGTCTACGACGAGGACGGCCTGCCGCATCGCGCTGCCCGAGTCGATGCTGCCGGTCGAGCTGCCGGAGGTCGACGACTACTCGCCGAAGACCTTCGACGCCGACGACGCCGACAGCCGAGCCGGAGCCGCCGCTGTCCCGGGCGACGCGACTGGGTCGAGGTCGAGCTGGACCTGGGCGACGGGCCGAAGCGGTACCGCCGCGAGACCAACACGATGCCGCAGTGGGCCGGCTCCTGCTGGTACGAGCTGCGCTACCTGGACCCGACCAACGACGAGCGCGTTCGTCGACCCGGAGATCGAGCGCTACTGGATGGGCCCGACGCGAGCGCGAGCGCGACTCGGCGGCGTCGACCTGTACGTCGGCGGCGTCGAGCACGCCGTGCTGCACCTGCTGTACGCCCGCTTCTGGCACAAGGTGCTGTTCGACCTGGGCCACGTGTCCTCGCGAGGAGCCGTTCCGCAAGGCTGTTCAACCAGGGCTACATCCAGGCCTACGCCTACACCGACGCGCGCGGCGTCGTACGTGCCGGCGGACGAGGTCGTCGAGGAGCGCGACGGCGCGGCTACGTTCTACGGGCACGGCGAGCCGGTCACCCGCGAGTACGGGAAGATGGGCAAGTCGCTGAAGAACGTGGTGACGCCCGGACGAGATGTGCGACGCGCTACGGCGCCGACACCTTCCGGCTCTACGAGATGTCGATGGGCCCGCTGGAGGTCTCCCGGCCGTGGGACGACGCGCGGCGCGTGGTCGGTCGCAGCGGTTCCTGCAGCGGGTGTGGCGCAACGTGGTCGACGAGGACGACCGGTGCGGCTGCGGGTGACCGACGCCGAGCCCGACGAGGACACGCTGCGCGCCGCTGCACAAGGCCATCGACGGGCGTGCGCGCGGACTACGTGCGCGCTGCGCTTCAACACCGCGATCGCCAAGCTGATCGAGCTGAACAACCACGCTGACCAAGGCGTACCGGCACCGGCGGTGCCGCGGTCGGTGGCCGAGCCGCTGGTGCTGATGATGGCGCCGCTCGCCCCGCACATCGCCGAGGAGCTGTGGCCGCGGCTGGGGCACACCGGGTCGCTGGCGCTACGGGCCGTTCCCGGTGGCCGACCCGAGCGCTACTGGTGGCCGACACCGTCGACGTACCCGGTGCAGGTCAACGGCAAGGTGCGCTGCCGGGTCGAGGTGGCGGCCGACGCCGTCGCGGACGCGGTCGAGGCCGCCGCGCTGGCCGACGCCAAGGTCGTCGAACTGCTGGACGGGCGCGACGCCGCGGAAGGTGATCGTGGTCCCCGGCCGCCTGGTCAACGTGGTGGCGTAGCCCCGGCCTGCCCGCGGGCTCGGTGCGGTCGGCGGCAGGCCCCGGGCCGACTTGCGCAAGAGTTGAGGCGCCGCTGCACAGGTTCGGCCTGGGGTGCGGGCGCCCCGGCGCATGCGAAGTCGGCCCCCGGGGGCACGTTCGGCTCGTCCCCGGGGACCGAGGTCGACTTCGCACAGGTGGGAGGCGCCCCCGCGGAGGTTCCGCCTTGTGCAAGGACGCCGTGGCGTGTGCGAAGTCGCCTCGGGGGCCGCGCGCTCAGCGGCGGTGGCGCGGGGGGCGGATCGGGCGGATGGCCGCGCGGGCGATCGTCACGAACTCCGAGTGGGTGAGCCAGTCGTCCACCGCCTCGACGACCTCCGTGGCGTCGGCGATCGCCTGGTGGGCCTCCTCCGGGGGGATGGCGCCGTCGGCGTCGGCCAGCACCGCGCGGTTGTGCAGCGCGCGGACCAGCCGTCCGGCCTCGGGGTTCAGCCCGCGTTCCCGCACGACCTGACGTAGGAACGTCGTGACGAGCGCGGCGGCTTCGGCGGGCGGCACGCGATCCAATGCCATGAGCGCGGCCTCGCCCGCGGCCAGCGCCGCGCGGTGGGCGATCACGACCGCCTGCGCCGAGAACTGGGTGGTCGCCAACAGATGGGCGGCGAACAGTTCCTCCCGCGCCCTGGCGATCCCGGTGCTCACGCCGCCCTCCCGAGCACTCCGCGGCTCCATGACCCGCTCACGCCACCTGCACCGCCTCCGCCGCCGCGCGCCGGAGCAGGGGGTTGTCGGCCGTCGCCCACTGCTCGGCGCTCACCGGCACGGCGACGACCGTGAGGCCGGACCGCTCCGCATGCATCCACAACACGTCGTCCATGCGGCGTAGCTCGTCCCACGGCGAGTGCAGGTCGGCCAGGACGACGACGATCTCGACCGCCTGCTCCCCCGGGTCGTCGGCCCGCGCCCACGCACCAAAGAGGAGCACGCGCTGCAGCCGGTCGCCGTAGAGCAGCCCGAGGTCGACGGCCAGCGCGGCGGCCACGTCCTCGTCGTCGGGCGCCGGGTCGGGGAAGCGCGCCATCAACCGTTCGGCGGCGGCCTCGTCGACCAACCCCTCGTCGGCCAGCCAGCGCAGCGCGCGCCGCCGCGAACGGGCGTCGCGATAGCGGAACCACTGCTCGCGCAGCTCCGGGAACTCGAACAGCGTGTCCTTGAACCGCCGGAACGCGCCGCGGCCCGTGATCGCCCGGTCCAGCAGCTCGGCGGCCCGGCGATGGTGGACAGTCGCGACGAAGTCGGCCATGTCGCGATAGCCCTCGTGCGACCCGACCGAGCCGATCGGCTGCCACCCCTCGACATCCTCCGGCTCGTCCTCGTGCTGCGCCTGGATCCGCCCGTCCCCCGGATGGATCCACCAGGTGGTCTCCAGGGAGTGGTCGTCCAGCGCCAGGCACAGCTCCTCGAGGTCAATCGACTCCGGATCGAGCATGTCGGAACTCTACTAACCTGCGGCGCCGATCGGCGGCCCCGAGGTTGCCTCGGCTGTGTCCGAATGTCGGATCTCGTCGCCGAGGAGGCGCCCATGGGGAGCGGGTCCCCCGGGCGGCCGGTCGGCGGTCGGCGGCGGCCGTGGTGATCTGCCGGACTCGCCGTGGCGAGCTGCGGGACTCACCGTGGGGGTTTGCGGGACTCACCGTGGGGGTTTGCGGGACTCACCGGGGTGGGGTCAGGTTTCGGCGGGGCGCAGGACCAGCTCGGTCAGCGCCGCGTCGGCGGGCGCCGTGACCGCCAGCAGCACGGCCCCCGCGACGGACTCCGGCCGCAGGTAGCGCTCGGGCCGATACTGCCCGCCTTCCTGCCGGACGACGTCGCGTTGCATCTCGGTGTCGGTGCGGCCCGGGTGGATGGACGTCACGCGCACGCCGTTCGGCGCCTCCTCGGCGCGCAGGGCGTCGGCGAAGGCGCGCAGCGCGAACTTGCTCGCCGCGTACGACCCCCACCCCGCCCTGGCGGCCAGCCCCGCCCCGGAGTTGATCAGTATGACCCGACCCTGCGCGGCGCGGAGCGCGGGCAGCACGAGGCGCGTCAGCTCGGCGACCGCCACGACGTTGACGTCGAACTGCCGACGCCAGGTCGACGCGGGTGTCTCGGCAACCGTTCCGAGCAGCCCGACGCCTGCGGAGTGCACCAGGACGTCGAGCCGGGAGATGCCCGCCACGGCCTCGGCGACCGCCCGCGTGTCGGTCAGATCGACCGGCCACGGCCGCGAGCCGGGCAGCTCGTAGGCGATTTCCTGCAGGCCAGCGGTGTCGCGACCACCGAGAAGAAGGTCGTGGCCTGGCGCGAGGGCACGCGCCACCGCCGCGCCGATCCCGCCGGACGCGCCCGTGACGAGCGCGAGCGGACGAAGATCGGGTTCGGTCACGGCGCCGGACTCTACGCGGAGACTCCGCGGTCCGCCGTGTGGTGGGGACGTGCGTCGTCGGCACCCGTGGCAGGGCGCAGCGGGCCGCCGTGCGGAGCCCGCAAGGGCGGCGGTGGAGGTCCGCGATCAGACCCGGCGGGCGGTCGTGAACGGCATGCCGTTCAGTGGGGCGATCTTCACCGGGCTGCCGTACGTGCTGGCGTGCACGACCTGGCCGTTGCCGATGTAGATCGCCACGTGGCTCACGGGCCGGTAGAAGAAGACGAGGTCGCCGGGCTGCAGGTTGCCCTTCGCGACGGGGGTGCCGATCTGCGACATGGCCCGGCTGGTGCGCGGCAGGGTCACCCCCTCGCGCCCGTAGGACCAGTACACGAGACCGGAGCAGTCGAAGGCGTTCGGCCCGGCGGCGCCGTAGCGGTAGCGCGCACCGAGCTTGCTCAGCGCGTTCTCCATCGCGCTGCCGCGCACGGCCGCGACCGGCGTGCGCACGGCCACCGGCGCGACGGCAGCGGTCGCCGTGGGCCGGTCCGCGGTCGCCGCCGGGCCCGCGGGGGTGGGCGCCACGTGCCCGACGGCCAACGCCGACGTCACCGCGGCCGTGGGCGGCGTCGTCGCGAGGGCCGGAGCCGCCGACACCCCCACCGTCGACACCCCCACCGGGGACACCGCAGCAGGCGCCGCCGGGACGGCAGGCAGCAGCGCGAGGAGCGCCGCCGCGGCCGTCCCCGTGGCGACGAGCGCGGCGCGGCCCGCGATGGCGGACGTCCGGACCGCTGGAGCGTGCGCGACCGGAGCCGAGGTGTCGACGGTGCCGGGCGAGGTCGGGACAGCCGCGCGGGGCGCGAGGGACGGGGTCGGATGGGGCACGGGGGTCCTCGGGGTGCGCACCGTCGGACGCGGGCCTGCTCGGGGAGCGGTGGCCGTAGGCGGGCCGTGGAAGCGCGCGACCGCTCGTGCAGGCCGGTCGCGCCACGCCCCGCCCGTCGGGGCGGTGAGCCCACGCCCGCCGTCCCGGATGGACGACGACCCGTGAGGCCGTCCGGGACATTACGAACCAATTTCGGGAAATCCCAATGACCGACATCTCAATCCCGTCGCATCATTCGTGAGCGTGATCACCCCTCTAGGCCGATCGGTCCACTGTGTTCACTGCACCCGGTGGATCAGCGACGATGGGAACGGTGAAATTCGGCCGTGATAAATCCGGACGGGTGAAACAACTTCCGAACCGGAAATGTCGCGACAACAGTTGCGATACGGAAACGCCGGTCAGCGCTCCAGATCGCCCCGGATGAACGCCTCTACCGCGTCGCGTGCCACGTCGTCGCCGTACTGCTCCGGCGGGCTCTTCATGAAATAGCTCGACGCGGAGAGGATCGGCCCGCCGATGCCGCGGTCCAGAGCGAGCTTCGCGGCGCGCACGGCGTCGATGATGATCCCGGCCGAGTTGGGCGAGTCCCACACCTCGAGCTTGTATTCGAGGTTCAGCGGCACATCGCCGAACGCGCGCCCCTCCAGCCGCACGTAGGCCCACTTGCGGTCGTCGAGCCACGCCACGTAGTCCGACGGGCCGATGTGCACGTTCTCGCGTCCCATGTCCCGGTCGACCTGCGAGGTGACCGACTGTGTCTTGGAGACCTTCTTCGACTCCAGCCGCTCCAGCTCCTTCATGTTGAGGAAGTCCATGTTCCCGCCCACGTTGAGCTGCATCGTGCGGTCCAGCTGCACGCCGCGGTCCTCGAACAGCTTCGCCAGCACCCGGTGCGTGATCGTGGCCCCGACCTGGCTCTTGATGTCGTCGCCGACGATCGGCACGCCCGCCATGCGGAACTTCTCCGCCCACACCGGGTCGGACGCGATGAAGACCGGCAGCGCGTTGACGAAACCCACGCCCGCGTCGATCGCGGCCTGCGCGTAGAACCGGTCGGCCGCCTCGCTGCCCACGGGCAGGTAGGAGACGAGCACGTCGGCGCGCGTGTCCCGGAGCACCTGCGCGACGTCCACCGGGTCCTCGTCGGACTCGGTGATCGTCTCGCGGTAGAAGCGGCCCAGCCCGTCGAGCGTGTGTCCGCGCAGGACCGGGACGTCGAGCGGCGGCACGTCGGCGATCTTGATCGTGTTGTTCTCGCTGGCGTGGATCGCCTCGGAGAGATCGCGCCCGACCTTCTTGGCGTCGACGTCGAACGCGGCGACGAAGGTGATGTCCCGCACGTGGTAGCCGCCGAAGTCGACGTGCATGAGCCCCGGCACGCGCGTGGCCGGGTCGGCGTCGGCGTAGTAGCGGACGCCTTGCACCAGCGACGACGCACAGTTCCCCACGCCGACGAGGGCGACGCGCACCTCGGTGTGCCCTTCCGTGGGCGAGTGGGCGTGCAGCCCCGATTCCGCTTCAGTCATGGTCGGCTCCCTTCGGACCCTGCTCGGCCCGTTCGTTCTCGATCAGCTCGTTGAGCCACCGCACCTCGCGCTCACAGGCGTCGAGCCCGAGTTGCTGCAGCTGTCTCGTGTAGCGGTCGATCTGCTCGCCCGCCTTGGCGAGCGCGGCGCGCATCCCCTCACGCCGCTCCTCCACCGCCCGCCTGCGCCCCTCGAGGATCCGCATGCGTGTCTCGGTGGGGGTGCGGGCGAAGAACGCCAGGTGGACACCGAAGCCCTCGTCGTCCCACGCGTGGGGACCGGATTCGGCGAGCAGCTCGTCGAGCCGCTCCTTGCCCTCCGCGGTGATCCGGTAGACGCGGCGGGCCCGCTTCGAGCGCGTCGCGTCGTCCGGTCCGGTCTCCTCGACGATGAGTCCCGCGCGCGTGAGCCGCCGCAGGGCCGGGTACAGCGATCCGTAGGAGTACGCGCGGAGCCCGCCGAGCCGCAGCACAAGCTGTTTGCGCAGCTCGTAGCCGTGCAGGGGCGATTCGCGCAGCAGGCCCAGCAACGCCAGCTCCAGCATGCCCGACCTCCCCGGCGGCGCCGCGATGTACCCGGTCAGTATATCGATGCGATACATCTACGCATGTCGACGCGGATCGCGCCACCCCGCTGACGATCGCCAAGAGCGCCCTTCCGCGTACCCTGGCCGGGTGCGCAGCCAGCGGCAGATGGTCGACTACGCCTTGCAGCGGCGGGCGCTGCTCGCGGAGGTGCACGCCGGTCGGGTCGGTGTCGCCGAGGTCTGCGACGCCAGCCCCTACCTGCTCCGAGCGGCCCGCTTCCACGGCGAGCCGAGCGATGTGACGTGTCCGGTCTGCCGCAAGGAGCGGCTGACGCTCGTCTCCTGGGTCTTCGGCGAGAGCCTCGGTAACGCTGCGGGCTCGGCGCGCGCTGTTCAGGAGATAGAGAAGCTGGCGAACCTCCATGCGCATTTCTCCGTGTACATGGTGGAGGTCTGTCGTACCTGCAGTTGGAATCATCTGGTGCTGTCCTACGTCATGGGCACGGGTGACGCGCCTGCCGGGCGCCGTCGCCGTACCGCAGCCGAGTGACCCCGACCGTCGGCCCCCCACCGACATGACAGGCTGCACCCACGAACAACCCGCCAGGAGGAGCGCGATGACCGTCGGGCACGATCCCCGGTCCGCTGCACCCGGCCGCATGGCTCCCCATCCCGTCCGGCCCCAGCGTCCCGGGGTGGAGCGTCCCGGGGTGCAGCGCCAGGGCCCATCGCGGAGCGGTGTGCCCGCGGGCCCGCCACTGCCGCCCGGTGGCCGCACCGTCGTCGCGGGCCGCCCCGGCCCGCCGCGGCCGCCGAAGAAGCGGCACCGGCTGCGCAACTGGCTGCTGGGCGTGCTCGCCGTGCTCGTCACGATCCCGCTGCTGGCGTTCGTCGTCGGCTGGATGATCTTCAAGGTGCCCTCGATCGGCGACGCCGGGATCGTCCAGACCGCCACCTACACGTTCGCGGGCGGCGAGCCGATCGCCGTCGTGCGTCCCAAGGACGGCAACGACAACAACATCAACCGCAACATCGTCACGATCGACAAGGTGCCCGAGCACGTGCGCCAGGCCGCGCTCGCCGCCGAGGACCGCACCTTCTACTCCAACCCCGGCTTCGACGCGCTCGGTATCGCCCGCGCGGTCTACAACCAGCTCACCGGGGGTGTCGGCGGCGGCTCGACGATCACGCAGCAGTACGTGAAGGTCTCCACCGGCCAGGACCAGGCCTCGCTGTGGCGCAAGTACAAGGAGATCATCCTCTCGATCAAGGTCTCCAAGGAGCAGACGAAGGACCAGATCCTCGAGAACTACCTCAACACCGTCTACTTCGGTCGGGGCGCCTACGGGATCCAGGCCGCCTCGCAGGCGTACTTCGGCAAGGACGTCGGGCAGCTCTCGATCGCCGAGGGCGCGATGCTCGCGGGCATGATCCAGTCGCCGTCCGCGCTCGACCCGATGAAGAACCTCGCGGGCACCACGATCCGCTGGAACTACACGCTCGACCAGATGGCGACGACGGGCTTCATCACCCCTGCGGTGCGGGCGCAGCAGCAGTTCCCGAAGGACGTGCTGCCGCAGGCCCCCGTCGGGGCGGGGGTGCCCGACGACGACCGCTACCACATCTACGAGCGGGCCGAGGCCGAGATGAAGGCCAACGGCATCTCCCAGGACGAGATCGACACCGGCGGTCTCACCGTCACCACGACGATCGACGCAGGCCGCCAGAAGGCCGCCGTCGACGCCGTCAACAAGGTGATGAAGAGCCAGCCCGCCAACCTGCGCACCGCGCTCGTCGCGGTGGACCCGCGCACCGGCGCCATCCAGGCCTACTACGGCGGCTCCAACGGGCCGGGCATCGACTACGCGGGCGACACCGTCACGCGTCCGCCGGGGTCGACGTTCAAGCCGTTCGTGGTGGCCGCGGCCCTGCAGAACGTCTCGGGCTTCGGCCTGGGCACCCAGTACGCGGGCACGTCGCCGATGGTCATCGCGGGCACCAAGGTGGCCAACTCCGACGGCGACAGCTGCGACCAGTGCAGCGTCATGACCGCCATGACCAAGTCGACGAACACGGTCTTCTACCAGATCGCGGTGCAGGTCGGCGCGACCAACGTCGCGCAGACCGCGCACAACGCGGGCATCCCCGCCAACCTGCTGCCCGACCCCACCGGCGGCATCTCCCTGGGTGACAAGCCGGTCCACGTCATCGACATGGCCTCGGGCTACGGCACGTTCGCGGCCGACGGGCAGCGGTTCGACCCGCACATCGTGCAGAAGGTCACCGCCGCCGACGGGCGGGTGCTGCTCGACCGCACCACCACACCGGTCGCCGGGCAGGCCGTGTTCGCCCAGCAGTTGGCGCGCAACGTCACCGAGTCGATGCTCGACGTCGCAGGCACCTCGGGCTTCGCGCTCAGCGGCAGGCTCGCCGCGGCCAAGACGGGTACCAACCAGCTGGGCGAGACCCGCGACAACCGCGACGCCTGGACCGTCGGCTACACCCCCTCGCTGTCCACCGCCGTCTGGGTCGGCACCGACAAGAGCGACCCGATCCGCACGCGCTCCGGCGCGGTCGTCTACGGCCGCACGCTGCCCGGACCGATCTGGCAGGCGTTCATGAACGCCGCGCTCAAGGGCACGCCCAAGGACGACTTCTCGCCGTTCGAGCCGATGGGCACGCCCGCGTACGCGGGCAACGACCCGTCGGGCGCCGTGACCTACGCGACGGACACGCCGTCTCCCTCCGGCGACAACCCCGACAGCAACAACAACGGGGACAAGAAAAAGAAGAAGCACAACAGCGACAACAACAACAACAACGACAACAACAACGGGGACCAGCAGACGGCCTTCGTCTACCCGCTGACGACCCGGCCCCGCACCGTCGTCGGGTGACCACGACCGGGCAGGGGCGCGATCCCGCCGCCGAGCGGGTGGTCCCGACGTGGACCGAGCCGCTCGTAGCCTCCGCCAGCCGCATCGTCGGCGGTCCGCTCGGCCGCCACGCCCTGGTCGGGCGCAGCATCTTCTGGACACCGCTGCGCGTGCTGCTCCTGCTCGCCGTCGTCGCGATCGCGGCCGGATGGCTGGGCAAGGCCGCGTGCCTGCAGTCCTACCCGACGTCCGACGGGCCCGCGCTCGACTGGCGCGACAACCGGCAGTACGTCGCCATGTGCTACTCGGACACCGTCCCGCTCTACGGCATCGAGGGCCTCGCGGCGGGCAACGTCCCGTACCGGGACGCCTGGATCGAGAACGAGGGCACGCCGCAGCAGCAGGCGCGCTACATGGAGTACCCGGTGCTCACCGGGTTCTTCCAGTACGCCAACGCCCGGTTCACCGACGGGTACGAGTGGCTCGCGGAGCGGTTGCCGCTGCCCAACGCCTTGCCCGTCGTCGTCTACTTCGACATCACGGCGTTCTTCCTGGCGATCTCCTGGCTCGTCGTCGTCCGCTGCGTGCGCGGGCTGCGCCGGGTGCGACCGTGGGACACCGCCCTCGTGGCGCTCTCGCCGCTGGTGGTCGTACACGTGTTCACCAACTTCGACGCGCTCGCCGTCGCCTGCGCCACCGGCGGGATGCTCGCCTTGGCCCGCGGCCGACCCTGGCTCGCCGGGGTGGTGCTGGGCATCGGCGGGGCGTTCAAGTTCTACCCGCTGCTGCTGCTCCTGCCGGTGGTGGTCGTCGGGCTGCGGCGGCGCCAGCTCGGGGTGGCGGTGCGCACCTCCGTCGCCGCGCTGATCACGTGGGCCGCCGTGAACCTGCCCGTGGCGGTGCTGTGGCCCGTGGGCTGGTGGGAGTTCTTCCGGCTCAACCAGGAACGGCCCGCCGATCCCGACTCGCTGTACTTCGTGGTCAGCTACTTCACCGGCTGGGCGGGCCTCGACGGGCCGCTCGCCGACGGGCAGACCCCGGTGGTGCTCAACGCCGTGGTGGCCGGGCTGCTCGTGCTGGCGTGCATCGGCGTCGCCCTCCTGGGGTTCCTCGCGCCCCGGCCGCCCCGGATCGCGTCGCTGGCCTTCCTGCTCGTGGCGACGTTCCTGCTGGTCAACAAGGTGTGGAGCCCGCAGTACTCGCTGTGGCTCGTACCGCTGGCCGTGCTCGCCCTGCCCCGGTGGCGGCTCCTGCTCGCATGGATGACGATCGACGCGCTCGTCTGGGCGCCGCGCATGTACTACTACCTCACGCCCGCCAACAAGGGCCTCCCGCCGGACTGGTTCCTCGGCGCGGTGGTGGTGCGCGACGCCATGGTCGCCCTGCTCGCCTTTCTCGTCGTTCGGACGATAATACGTCCCGAGACGGACACGGTGCGCGAGCTCGACGTGGAGGACGACCCGGACTGGCCGCTGGTCGCCCCGCCGGAGCCGGTCAGGTACCGCGCAGGCGTCGTACGAGCTTGAGGCCTGACCAGGTCGCGTCGATCGCGCAGACCTTGACGTCGACCCAGCCCAGCGGCAGCGCGTGGTCGCGCACGCCGTCCTCGGTGAGGTCGGTCGGCACCCCGGAGCTGCGCTTGGGCCAGGCCACCCACACCGCGCCGCGTTCGGTGCTGCGCTCCGCCGCCGCGGGCCATCGGCGGCGCAGCGTGGCCGCGTCGGGGCAGAACAGCAGCTGCACCTCGTACCCGGGCCGCCCGGCGCGGACGTGGTGCGGCGCGTCGAGCGCGAACCCTTCCGGCGCGCCGACGACGAGCGTGCGGCTCGTGGGGGTGATCCCGAGCTTGCGCGGCAGCGGCGTGCCCGAGTACCCGGCGGTCATGGATCGACCGTAGTCAGCCGTCGAGGTCGCGCCAGACCAGCGCGCCGTCGACGTCCTCGGGCTGGCGGCCGATGAGCGCCACGGCCTGGGCGCGCACAGCATCGGCGTGCGGCGACGGGCCGAGCACCGCCGCGCACGCCCGCCAGTGCCGCAGGTCACTCCGGAACGCCGCGGCCATCCCGGGTGTCACCGGGCGCACCTGGCCGTCAGCCTGCACCGCGCGCAGCAGGGTGCCGGTGCGGGTGGGCTGCCCGCCGACGTAGGCGCGCCCGTTGTCGGCCGGGCCGATGAAGTAGCCGCCGGGCATCGCGAACGCCATGTCGGACGCGGCCTGCCACTGCATCGGCGCGGTGGTGTCCGGTGCCGGGAACGGCAGCACCAGCACGCTGCCACCGGGGCACATCCGAGCGTCGGGGGAGGTGAAGAACGCGGGCACGCTCGGTGCCTCGACGGCGGGCAGCCGGGCGGGGGTCAGCGGGAGGAGCGCGATGGCCACGATGACCGTCGCGAACGCCCGCTCCGACCAGGCCGTCTCCCGCAGCGACGTCAGCGCGAACGCCAGCCCGGCGCCCACCAGCCCGGCCGTGAAGAGCGCCAGCCTGCTCGGGATGACGTGCTCGAAGCCGGGCAGGCCCGCGAGCCAGTTCCACGGCAGCGCGACCCCGGTGCGCCGCCCGTCGATCCGCAGCTCCTGCCCCAGCGCGAGCACCGCGACCACCAGCGCCACCAGCAGCGGCACCCGCACCCGCTCGCGCCGCCAGCAGATCACGAGTGCCGCCGCCGCGACCGCAACGAGCGGCCAGCCGAGGAACCCGCCGTGTTCCTCCGGGCCGCCGGAGAAGCGCTGCGCCCTCGCCGTCGCGGCATCGGTGGTGAAGAGCTGCTGTGGGGTGGGGACGACGTGGTTGGCGAGGTCGATGCCGAAGTAGGACACGGTGAACGGGCTGCCGGTCTGCGGCAGCGGTCCGGCCAGTTGGAACGCCAGCAGCGGGCCGCCGAGCAGGGCGAACACGCCCAACGCCAGCCCAGCGAGCCCGAGGAAGCGCGGCGCGCGCCGGGCCGCCCTGCGGGGGTGTGCGAGCGTCAGCGCGAGCAGGAGCAACCCCACCACGATGCCGGTGCCGAAGAGCACCTCCTCGCTGACGAGCAGCTGCACCGCGGCGAGCAGGCCCAGCAGTACGGCGGTGCGCGCGCGGGGCCGCTCCTGGGTGGCGAGGCGCACCGCGAGCAGCACGAGCACCGGGGCCAGGGCGTCGAGCACGAGATCGGGGTGGCCGAGCGATTGGGCGAGGATCGCGGGCGAGAAGCCGAACAGGCCACCGCCGAAGGCCGCGGGAAGTGTCGCGGCGCCGAGCGCCCGCAGGGCGACGAAGGCGGCGGTGGCCGAGCCCGCGAGCCCGAGCGTGGTGAGCACGGTGACGGTCGCGAAGCCGCCGAACGCCTGGGTGACCGGCGCGAACAGCAGCGCGGGCAGCGCCATGCCGTTGTTCCACATGAGGTTGACGCCGTTGGGCGCGTTGAGCACGGGCGCGTACAGCGGTACCGTGCCCGCGCCCAACGCGTGCGGGCTCCAGGTGAGCAGCCAGGCGAACAGCGTGGCATCCGGCTGGTTCACGCCGGTGATCCGCCCGCCCAGCGGGGTCCACCACGACCAGGTGACCCACAGCGCAAGCCCGAAGTACACCGCGACGACCGCGGCCGGGCCTGCGTGGCGTCTCACGTCGCCTGCACGGCCCCGGACGCCGATGGGGTGGGCGGGGCGGGCTCGCCCCGCTCGGCCAACCGATCGCGGCCCACCAGCACCACCACGAACAACACCGCGAGCAGCGCCGCCCGCCCCCAGACGCCGAGCGCGACCAGCTGCCCTGCGGGCCCGGCCGCGACGTCACCGCCGATGCCGACCTTCATCGCGTAGAACCAGCGGAACACGCCGACGTCCATGCAGATGTCGGCCACCATGTACGCCAGCACCCACCGCCACGGGACGGCGAGCAGCACGAAGAACGGCACCAGCCACAGCGTGTACTGCGGAGAGTGGACCTTGTGCAGCAGCAGGAAGCCGCACAGCATCGCCGCGCTGACGGCGATCCACGGGTACACCCCGCCTCGGCGGTAGCGCCACCAGCCGACGGCCAACGCGATGCCGAACGAGGCGATCACGAGCGTCGGCGAGAGCCAGCTCACCCAGCGCTGGAACGCCTCGTTGGTGGGCTCGGACTCCGGGCGGAAGCCCCAGTACCAGATGGAGTTGGTGGTGAGGTCGACCTTGCGCAACTCCTGGAACGTGAACGACGCGCGCCACCCCGCATAGCCTGCGAGGGCGAACGGCAGGTTGACCAGCACCACGGTGACGATCGCCGCGAGGGCCACCCTGGCGGCACCCCACCAATCGAGCCTGCCCGGTCGCGAGGCGGTGAGCACGTACAGCACCAGGGGCGCGACGAACGCCCCCGGGTAGAGCTTGAACGCGAACCCGAGCCCGAGCAGGACGGCCGCGAGCACGGCGCGCCGCCGCAGCGACCAGCCCGTGCGCCAGCTGTGCATGACGAAGACGGCCGCCACCGCGCAGGCCACGACGGGCAGGTCCCAGTTGTGGAAGGCGTAGAGGAAGAGCGGCGGGCCGAGCGCCCAGACCAGCGCGCGCCACCGCGAGAGCCGCCCCAGCATCCAGCCGGTGAACAGGCCGAACGGCGCCATCAGCAGCGCCGAGTAGAGCAGGAACTGCCCGTCGTTGTGGGCGAACAGCGCCCCCGCCCACATCAGCAGGCCGGTGAGCACCGGGTATTCGACCGCGCCTCCGGTGAGCTTGCTGTCCGGCGGCGGCGTGATGCCGCCGTGGATGTAGGGGAAGACGTGCTTGTCGATATCGCGGTCGAGCCAGAGGTACTGGATGTCGGAGTAGCAGAGGTCGCGGTCGATGCGGATGTCGTAATCGGGCGTCGTACGGCCCTGTGCGTCGAAGGTCGGCCCGACGCACCGGGCCTTGCCCGCGTACGCCACGACCAGCATGACGGCGGTGAGCAGCATGACCACCACGGCGACGACGCGCGTCGACGCGCGGTGCGGGCCGAAGGCGGCCCAGGCCCGCGCCCCGCGCCCGCCTGGCTCGCCTGCGCCCGGGGCGCCCGAATCCTGCGGCCCAGGTGGCTCGCCTGCGCCCGGCCCGCGTGCGTCTCGCCCGTCTGCGACGAGGACGCCCGGCTCGCCTTGGCCACCTACGGCTCGCCCGTCTGCGGCGGACCGGTCGGTGCTGCCCGGCATCTGACCTGGTGCGGTGGCGTGGCGGGTGGCGTCGGCGACCTCGGGATCTGCGCTTGCGTTGGCGTCTGCGGTGGCGTCTGCGGTGCCTGCGGAGTCGATGTCGGTCGGGGCGGCACCGGGCACGGCGGCGCCCTGCGAGGCGTCGTCGAGAGTGGCGTCGTTGCCGGTGCGGCCGGTGCGGCGCACGTCGCTACGGGTCACGGCGGGGTCCCGGCGGGCCGCCCTTGCCTGCGGCGACCGCGCTGCCCGCCAGCCGCTCGCGCAGGAACGCGATATCGGCGGCCTGTCCCTCGGCGGGGGTCTCGACGACGACCGGCGCACCCGCCGCGGCGCACACGGCCGCCAGCCGCTCCGGATCGATCGTGCCCGCGCCGATGTTGGCGTGCCGGTCGCGTGCGGAGCCGAACTCGTCGCGGGAGTCGTTGAGGTGCACGAGATCGATCCGGCCGGTGATCGCCCGGGCTCGCTCGACCACGTCGGCCAGGTCCTCGCCTGCGGCGAACGCGTGGCAGGTGTCGAGGCAGAAGCCCACGCCGAACTCGCCCACCGCGTCCCACAGCCGGGCCAGCGCGTCGAACCTGCGGGCCATCGCGTTGTCCCCGCCCGCGGTGTTCTCGATGAGGATCGGCACGGGGAAGCCGCCCTCGTCCTCCTGGCGCGCCAGGAACTTGCGCCAGTTATCCACGCCCTGCGCGACATCCTCGCCCTGCGTGACGTGCCCGCCGTGCACGACCAGCCCGATGGCCCCCACCTGGGCGGCGCCTTCGGCGTGCTGGGTGACGAGCTTGCGCGACGGGATGCGGATGCGGTTGTTGAGCGACGCGAGGTTCACCACGTACGGCGAGTGCACGACGACCGCCAGATCGCCCACCCGCAGCGCCGCGGCCTGCGGGTGGACGGGCGGCTTCTTCCACCCCTGCGGATCGGCGAGGAACATCTGCACGATCTCGGCGCCGCGCTCGGCCGCGGAGACGATCGGATCGTCCTCGCGCACGTGGGCCCCGATAAGCATGGGTGCAGCGTAATGGCGACCCCCGACAGTCCCGGCGGTCGGTGGCCCCGTACGCGCTGGTAATCTCGGAGACCACACCCGAGGCGGCGGCCCCGGATCGCCGATTTCTGTCGGGGTGTGGTGAGAACCTCCTGTCACGGACCGCCCGTGACCGTTCCAGTCCGTAGGAGGTGAGTGGTTCTCATGCGTCATTACGAGCTGATGGTCATCCTTGACCCCAGTCTGGACGAGCGCACCGTGCAGCCGTCCCTGGAGACCTTCCTCAACGTCGTCCGCAGCGATGGCGGCAGCGTCGAGAAGATCGAGGTGTGGGGCAAGCGCCGCCTCGCCTACGAGATCGCCAAGAACGCCGAGGGCATCTACGCCGTCCTCGAGATCGCGTGCGAGCCTGCCACGGTCGCGGAGCTCGATCGCCAGCTCGGGCTCAACGAGTCCGTGCTGCGCACCAAGGTGCTGCGGCGCGAGCCGAAGCGCGCGCCCGCGTCGGCCGCCGCGAGCTGAGGCCGCCATGGCAGGCGAGACCCTCATCACCGTCGTCGGCAACCTCACCGCCGATCCCGAGCTGCGGTTCACCCCGTCGGGAGCGGCCGTCGCCAACTTCACCGTCGCGTCCACACCGCGCACCTTCGACCGCCAGTCCGGCGAGTGGAAGGACGGCGAGGCGCTGTTCATGCGCTGCAACGTGTGGCGGCAGGCGGCGGAGAACGTCGCCGAGACGCTCACCCGCGGCATGCGGGTGATGGTCGCAGGCAGGCTCAAGCAGCGCTCGTACGAGACACGCGAGGGCGAGAAGCGCACCGTCGTCGAGCTCGAGGTCGACGAGGTCGGCCCGTCGCTGCAAGTACGCCACCGCGAAGGTCAACCGCATCAGCCGGGGTTCCGGCGATGGCGGGTTCGGCGGCGGGGGCGGCTACAGCGGCGGCTCGGGGCGGCGGCTCGGGCGGCAGCTCGGGCGGCGGTTCCAGCGCGCCGTCGGACGACCCGTGGGGTTCCGCCCCGCCAGCCGGGAGCGGTGCTGCCGTCGACGACGAGCCCCCCTTCTGACCACTTCCCATCCTTCGGGCTCACCCGCCCACCTTTCTTTTGGGCCCACCCGCCCAACCCCTGAGGAGCACCACCATGGCCAAGCCCGTCCTGCGCAAGCCCAAGAAGAAGGTGTGCGCGTTCTGCAAGGACAAGGCCCAGGACATCGACTACAAGGACACCGGCCTGCTGCGGAAGTTCATCTCCGACCGCGGCAAGATCCGGGCTCGCCGGGTCACCGGCAACTGCCGCCAGCACCAGCGGGACATCGCGATCGCGGTCAAGAACTCCCGTGAGGTCGCGCTGCTGCCCTACACCTCGACCGCCCGATAGGAGCAGGGTCCGTGAAGATCATCCTCACGGCCGACGTGCCCAACCTGGGCGCGCCCGGCGACATCGTCGAGGTCAAGGACGGCTACGGCCGCAACTACCTCCTGCCCCGCAAGATGGCGATCGTCGCCACCCGTGGCGCCGAGAAGCAGGTCGACACCATCAGGCGCGCCCAGCGCGCCCGCCAGATCCGCGACCTCGGCCACGCCAAGGAGGTGGCGGGCGATCTCGGCCAGCTCACCGTCACCGTCAAGGCCAAGGCGGCGGGCGACTCGGGGCGGCTCTTCGGCTCGGTCACCGCGGCCGACGTCGTGGATGCCGTCCGTGCCGCGGGCGGCCCGATCCTCGACAAGCGCGCCGTCGAGGTGACCGGCCAGATCAAGACGGTCGGCAGGCACCCCGTCACCGTTCGGCTGCACCCCGAGGTCACGACCCAGGTCGAGATCGCCGTCGTCGCGAGCTGAGCTCTCAGCACACCGTCGACAGGGCGGGACACCGGGCGCCGAGCGCGTCGGCCGTCCCGCCCTGTCGGCGTTCCCGACCGACCGGAATCCCTGGCGCCCGCACCACAGCTGCCGCCTGGCCCGGGTGCCGCCTGGCGGGGTGCCGCCTGGCCCGGGTGCCGCTGCCGTCCGGCCGTTGTTCCGCCCGGTGCAGGTGTTGATCCGGTGCGGGCTCGGCTGCCGCCCTGGCATCTTTCGACCGGCACCGCGTCGAGCAGCCCGACTCGCCTCTCCCGTTCGAGCGTGTCCGACGATCTCATGGACCCCGGCCGATGTCTGGCGGCGGCGCAGGGGCGCCTGTTCAGCGCCCGCCCGTCGCAGAGCCACCGGAACCTGCGAAGCGCACATCTGCCCTGCGAGGACGCAGCACGAGCGGCTTCCGCCCGCGGTGGCAGCCCCATCCGCGCGGCAGCCCGACGCACCGGGGCTGAAGTGAGCACCCGCGGCGAAGCGGAGTCGAGCACTGGCGTCGGCGCACCCCGCACCCGCCCGCGACATGCTCGCACCACCGAGAGCACCAGCGGCTGGCACCGAAGCATGCCTCGACGAGATCGTTCCCGGAGGTGGTCCCGTCACCCACTGGCGCCGCCCGATGTCACGGAACGTTATCTTCGCGCCGGAGGATGCGCGGCAGGCCGCGGCGGGACTGCGGATCACTCGTCGACCTGGTTCAGGGGTTGCGGCCAAGACGGGGATGAGCGGCGAGTGACCGTTTCGACGCGACGGGTGGACAGGGCGGACCGCCCGCAGCGACACGCCGGGAAACGTCCGCTCCGGCGTGTCGCTCCCCAATGTTGTCCACATCCCCCACAGGCCTGCTGAGCAGCGGAAGGGCCTGGAAATCCGGGGTTGTCCCCACGTCTTCCACAGGTCCGTCCCGCGCCCTTGACCGATCCTCCCCAAGCGGTGCACAGGCCATGCACAGGGTGGGTTGGACACTGCTTGTCGGGATCCCTACCGTCCCACGCGAGGTGCGAGGACCCCGGCTCACGGACGTCCGCCGTTCACCGGGGCACTGCCCCGCGGACACGTCGTGCACCACGGGCGGATCGAACCGATGTTCGATACACTGGGAGTGGGGGTGACACAGCGTATGGCACAGCCTGATCTTCGAGCGCCGGAGTCGGTGCGGCCGCGCGCCCTCCGGCCGGGGGAGGCCACCGAGTCCGCCGCGTTCGACCGGCAGCCGCCCCAGGACCTCACCGCGGAGCAGTCCGTGCTCGGCGGGATGCTGCTGAGCAAGGACGCCATCGCCGATGTCGTCGAGGTGCTTCGGCCCGACGACTTCTACCGCCCCGCCCACCAGACGGTCTACGACTGCATCCTCGATCTCTACGGACGCGGGGAGCCCGCCGATGCCGTCACGGTGTCGGCCGAGCTGCAGCGCCGCGGCGATCTCATCCGGCTCGGCGGCGCTCCCTACCTGCACACGCTGATCGCCACCGTGCCCACCGCGGCCAACGCCGCCTACTACGCCGAGATCGTCGCCGAGAAGGCGATCCTGCGCAGGCTGGTCGAGGCGGGCACCCGGATCGTGCAGCTGGGCTACCACGGCGACCAGGGCGCCGAGATCAACGACGTCGTGGATCGCGCGCAGGCCGCCATCTACGAGGTCACGGAGCGCTCCACGAGCGAGGATTACGTGCCCCTCGAGGAGCTCCTGCAGCCCACGATGGACGAGATCGACGCCATCGCCTCCCGGGGTGGCGTGGCCCTGGGCGTCCCTACCGGGTTCGCCGATCTCGACGCCGCCACCAACGGCCTGCACCCCGGGCAGATGATCGTCGTCGCCGCCCGGCCCGGCCTCGGCAAGTCCACGCTGGGCCTGGATTTCGCCCGCTCCTGTTCGGTCAAGCACGGTCTGACGAGCGCGGTGTTCTCGCTGGAGATGAGCAAGTCCGAGATCGTCATGCGGCTGCTGTCGGCCGAGGCGCGCATCCGGCTCGCGGACATGCGCGCAGGCCGGATGTCCGATGACGACTGGACACGCATGGCCCGGCGGATGAGCGAGATCAGCGAGGCGCCGCTCTTCATCGACGATTCGCCCAACCTCACGCTGATGGAGATCCGGGCCAAGGCGCGGCGGCTCAAGCAGCGCCACGACCTCAAGCTGGTGATCCTCGACTACCTGCAGCTCATGACGTCCGGACGCAAGGTCGAGTCCCGCCAGCAGGAGGTCTCGGAGTTCTCCCGGCAGATCAAGCTCCTGGCGAAGGAGCTGGAAGTGCCGGTGGTGGCGATCAGCCAGCTGAACCGCGGGCCGGAGCAGCGCACCGACAAGCGGCCGATGCTGTCGGACCTCCGCGAGTCCGGATCGATCGAACAGGACGCCGACATGGTGATCCTGCTGCACCGCCCCGACGCCTTCGAGCGCGACGACCCGCGCGCGGGCGAGGCCGACCTGATCCTCGCCAAGCACCGCAACGGCCCCACGAGCACGATCACCGTGGCTCACCAGCTGCACTACAGCAGGTTCGCCGACCTCGCCCACGGCTGATCCCGATCCGCCCGCGACGTCGCGGGCGGTTACCGGGCGTGCCCCACCAGTAGCTCGTCGAGCACCCCGCGGCGGACATCGGCGACGAGGTCGGCGAGCTGGTCGAGGCTCATCTGGATGCGCTGCCCGAAGTCGTCGGTGATGACCACGCGCAGGTCCGCGGGGGCTGACTCGTCGAGGTACAGCTCCGGACAGCCGCAGCTGCACTGGCCGCAGAACGTGGCGATGTGGCGCATGAACGCTCCTTGTCGGTCGGACGGCTACCCGTAGCGCAATGATCCGGCATGCGCGGCGTCCGATTCCGGCGCGCGATGGAGTCCACCGGAGCGGACCAAGGGCCCCAGGGCAGCCTTCATCGCTCCGTGAGCGGCGAGGCCAAAATCCGGCGGGTCGAGCCTGGACGGGTCACCCATTCGCGTGTCCGCCGTCTCGTCGGCAGCGCGCGTGCGCAAACCGACCGGAACCGGCCGCCGGTTGGCGCCGATCAGAGCGCCCGCGGTCGCGTCAAGGCCTCGGCGACCACGTCGGCGTACGCCCGCAGCGCCTCGCCGCGCGGCGCGAGGGCGGGCGTGGCGTGCGCGAGCTGGGCGTGCCCGAGGTAGGCGGTGTAGGCGACGAGGCCACGCGAGCGCGCCTCAGCGGGCGGGAAGCCGAGCTCCTCGAACAACGCCGCCAGGTAGTCGAGCCTGCGGCGTGTCACGCGCTCCAGCACGGGCGCCACGAGGGGGTGGTCGGCGTGCGCCTGCAGGCCCAGCTCGACCGCGTCGGTCCTCCGGCGCCCGGCCGAGCCCAGCGCCAGCAGGAGCAGGGCGCGCATCCGTGCCGCGGGGTCGGGCTCGGCGTCGAACGTCGCGATCACCTCGTCGGTCTCGCGGCGCTCCCAGAGCTGCAGAGCGGCGGCGAGCAACGCGTCCCGTGACCGGAAGTGCCAGTAGAAGCTGCCCTTTGTGGCGCCGAGCCGCGCCGCGAGCGGCTCGACCGCCACCGCCGGTACCCCGCCTTCCGTCAGCGCCACCAGCGCAGCGCGCGCCCAGTCGTCGGCGGTCAGCGTCTTCCGCACGGACGTACGGTAGCGTATGGTCGTCTCCATACGGCTCCGTATGGAGGTGTCCTGTGATCAGGAACGTGCACGATCGCGAGATCGCGGGTTCCGGGCTGGTGGTCTGGCCGCCTGCCATCCGGTGGCTGCACGACGCGCTGCTCGAAGACCTCCTCGACCGGGTCGAGCAGGCGGCCTGCAGCGGCCCGGTGCGCCCGGCGCGCTGGTCGCCATGGGTGCGGGCGCTCGGCGTGCTCGTCCTCGCACCGCGGGCGCTCCCGGTGGAGGTGCCCGAGACGGCGCTGCTCGCGGGTGCGCTCCCGCGGGTCGACGCGGCCGACGCCTTCGCCATCACGGCCGCGCCGGGCACCTCGACGGATCCCCGGCAATGGGCGGACGCGGTCTTCCACAGCCCTCCCGGCTGGGTGGTGGCGCTGATGGCGCTGCGGCAGGCGCTCGTCGGTTTCGCGGGCATCGAGCGCGGCGACCGCTCCACCTTCGCCACCGTCCGCCAGACCGACGACGAGGTGCTGGTGGGCACCGACGCCGGACACCTCGACTTCCGCGCCTCCGTTCTGCGCGAGGAGCGCCGGGTCGTGCTCAGCACCGTCGTCCGGCTGCGGAACCGGCGCGGAAGGCTCTACTGGAGCGTCGTCCGGCACGTCCATCCGGTTGTCGTGCGGGCCATGCTCGGCCGGGCGGCGCAGCGGCTGTCCACCGCGGCGACTGCCCTTCCCCCGCTCGGGAATCGCTGATACGACAGGCGCCATGACGGACGCGCAGCAGCTCGCCGACGACCTCGCCGCCCGCGGCGTCGCCGGTGTGACGATCCACTGGGCCGACAACAACGGCATCCCGCGCTCGCGGACGGTTCCGGTGGCGACGCTGCCGCGGGTCGCCGAGATCGGCGTGGGCATCACCACCCTCTTCGCGGTGTTCGACAGCCACGACGCGATCACCTTCGCGCACGAGCCGCTGTCCACGCCCTCGGGCGACGTGCGGCTCATCCCCGTGCTGGAGGCGCTCACCCCGCTGGCCGGGCAGCCCGCGCTGGCCTGGGTACCGGGACGGCAGGTGGCGGCGGACGGCAGCCCGTGGCCCTACGACCAGCGCGGCGTGCTGGAACGGCAGGTCGCGGCGCTCGCCGAGCAGAGCCTCACCGCGCTCGTCGGCTACGAGATGGAGTTCACGGTGTCCACCGGGGACTTCGAGCCCGCCCACCCCGGTCCGGCCTACAGCCCCCACGCGCTCGTGCCGATCGACGGGTTCGTCGCCGACGTCCTGCGCGACTGCGCCGCCAACGGCCTCCCTTTGGGCCAGCTGCACGCCGAGTACGGCCCGGCGCAGGTGGAGCTGTCCTTGGCGGCGACCGATCCGGTGACCGCCGCCGACCGCCAGCTGCTCGCCCGCCAGACCCTGCGCGTCGCCGCCGAGCGCCACGGGCTGCGGCTGAGCTTCGCCCCGCTCCCCGCGTTGACCGTGGCGGGCAACGGCTGGCACATCCACTCTTCCGTCTGGCGGGACGGGGTGAACCTGCTGGCAGGCACCGCAGGGTCGACGACAGCGGGGCCGGGCGTCGAGGGCGCCGCGTACATCGCGGGGATCCTGCGTGACCTCCCGGCGGTCGCCGCCGTCACCGCGCCCAGCCTCGGCTCGCTCGCGCGGCTGCGACCGGGCTACTTCGCGGGCGCGTTCGCGTTCTGGGGCGTCGAGAACCGCGAGGCGCCACTGCGCTATGTGCCCGGTTCGCCGCTGCTCGGCTCCGACCACGCCAACGTCGAGCTCAAGACGTCGGACGCGTCGGCGAACCCCTACCTCGCGGTGGCCGCTGTTCTCGCCGCGGGCGGGGCGGGGGTGGCGGAGAAGCTGGAGCTGCCCGCCGCCGTGCAGTCCGATCCCGGGCAGTGGACCGACGCCGCGCGCGCCGAGCGCGGCATCCACGCCCTGCCTGCTTCGCAGGCCGACCAGGAGGCGGCGCTGCAGGGCTCGCGCGTGGCCGACGCGCTGGGGCCCGAGCTGCTGGGGGCGTTTCTCGCGGTGCGACGCTCGGACAACGCGGCCGCGGCGGGCATGGAGATCGACGACGTGCTCACGGGCCTGCGCTACCGCTACTGACCACTACGGCGGTGACGGACGTGCCCGTCCGCCACCGCCGTCAAGGGGTTCCCCTCCCCGCGGGTCACCCAACCAGGATCGACCGAAAGCCGGCAGCAGTCGACCCGACCCATGCCGTGGGCGATCATCCCAAGATCACATCCGTGACCGGGCCGGGCGGCCCATGATCGTGCCCAACTGTCCCGTGCCGTACCAGATCTTGCCCGATTCCGGGCTCACGGCCAAGATTGCGGCATGGACGGGCCGGGCGTACGGGTACTGCTCGCGTCCCAGCTCGGCGGCCTGGTCGCGCCCGCGTTCCGGCAGGCGTTCGGGCCGGGGCTGGTGACGGTCGTGGTGAACGAGCGCGAGGTGCGGTCCGCGATCGCCGACAACCTCCGCTACGACGTCGTGCTCACCGACCTCACCTGGCAGCACGTCGACCTCGAGTTCGCCTTCGACGGGCTGGACGTGCTCGACATCGTGCAGCGGCTGGGCAGGCCCGCGCCCGTGGTGTTCGCCCTACAGGGGCACAACGCCGAGCGCGACCACCTCGACGAGGCGGTCGTCCGTGACGGTGTCGCCGGCACGTTGTCCAAGGCCAGCGGGCTGGATGCGATGGCGGCCGCCATACGGCAGGTGGCGTCGGGCCGGACGCTGCCCACCGAACCCCCGTTCGTGCAGCCCACGATCCACTGGTGGTTCGGCACCGGGCGCCGCGGCGAGACCGCGGCGCGGATGGCGGGGGCGATCGCGGCCGGACGGGCGTCCAACCACGACAGCCTGGCCACCGCCGCGCGGTGCTCGCGCAACACCGCCGTCAAGGTCGCCGAGAAGTACCTCGGCCCGCTGATCCGCGAGCGTGGCGAGCATCGCGACGAGGTCCCGCTCACCACCCAGTCGGTGTACCGGTGGTGCGGAGAGCACAGCCGCTACCTCGTCAGTTGGTGTCGTCGCAACGGCCACGCCGACGTGCTCGGGCGGTGACGCGGCACGATGTGCGCTGTGCCCCGCCTCGCCCGCCTGTGCCTGCTCCTCCTGGGTGCCGCCCTCGCCCTCCTGCCGCTGGCCGGGGTGGCGGCGGCCGATCCGCCGTTCCGGTTGGCCGACCGCGTCACCGACCGGGCGGGCGTGCTCGACCCCGCCGCCACCGCGCGCGTCCAGCAGGCGATCGACCAGCTGCGCACCGACACCGGCTACGACCTGTTCGTCGTCTACGTGCGCTCGTTCGACGGCGCGCAGACCGACGCGTGGGCCGAGCGCACCGCCACCCTGTCCCAGTTGGGGCGTACGGACGTGCTGCTCGCGGTCGCCGTCGACGACCGCGCCTACCACGTGTCGTACGACCAGGACTTCCCGCTCAGCCAGCAGACCACCGACGCGATCGCGGCCAAGGACGTCGAGCCCCGGCTGGCGGCCAACGACTGGGCGGGCGCCGCGGTCGGGCTGGCCGACGGGCTGCGCACCGGCGGCGGCTCGGGGAGCGGTGGGCTGGTCGTCGCCGGGGTGGTCGGGCTCGCGGTGGTCGGCGGCGGCGCGTATCTCCTGGTGCGGCGTCGGCGGCGGCGCGTATCTCCTGGTGCGGCGTCGACACCGGCCGCGGCGCCCGCCCCGGCCCAGCCGCCCGCGTCGGAGGGCGAGTTCGCGGGGGTCAGCACGGACGACCTCGCCTACCGCGGCAGCCAGGCGCTGCTCGACGTCGACGAGGCGGTACGGACGTCCGAGCAGGAGCTGGCCGCCGCGCGTGCGCACTTCGGCGACGCCGCGGTGGCCGGGTTCGCCGCGGCGCTCGAGGAGTCACGCGCCGAGATGCTGCACGGGTTCACGCTGCGCCAGCAGCTCGACGACGACATCCCCGAGGACGAGCCGACCAAGCGCGGCATGCTGGCCGAGATCATCACGGTCTGCCGCTCGGCCGACGAGCGGCTGGACGCGCAGGTCGCGGCGTTCGACCAGCTCCGCAACCTGGAGGCGACGGCGCCGGGCTACCTCGCGGGCCTCGCGACCCGGCTGGATGCCGCGAACGCGCGGCTGCCGCAGTCCGCGGCGGCTTGGGCGGACCTGCAGGCCCGCTACGCCCCCGGCTCATGGGAGGCCGCCGCGGGCAACCTCGACCAGGCCCGTCGGCTGCTCGGGGTGGCGGCCACTGAGCTCGCCGTGGCCCGTGCCGCGCTGGACGGCAACCCCGTGCCCGCCGCGGCAGGTCCGGTTCCGACGGCGGGTGTGGCCGGTCCGGATTCGGCGCAGGCCGCGACCCCCCGCCCGCGACGTCGGGCGCGGCCACCGCGGGCCTGGCATCGGGCGCCCCCGTCCCGGACCCGACGGCACCTGACGTCGCCGTGCCGCAGGCGGACACAGGCGTCGGCTCGTCGGCCGCGGGCATGGCTGGTGCGCAGGCGGGGGCTGCTGGGGCCGCGCAGGGACGCGGTGTCGTGGAGGGGGGTCCGGCCGAACGGCCTGCGGGGGTGTCCGGGCGCAGCGCGGCCGTCGTCTCCGGCAGGGCGGCCGAGGACGCGATCACCCAGGCGGGCACGCTGCTCGACGGCCTGGCCCGGCTGGGCGCCGATCTCGCCGTCGCGGGCGAGCACATCGCCGCCTCCCGGGCGGAGACCGAGCAGGACATCGCCGAGGCGCGGGCGCTGCTCGCGGGCGGCGACCCCGGCGGGCTGGCCGCGCTCGTCGCCCGCGCCGAGGCCGCGCTGGCGTCGGCGACCGCAGCGCAGAACGCGACCCCGCCGGACCCGATGGCGGCGCTGCGCCTCATCGAGGAGGCCGACGACGCGCTCGACCGCGGGCTCGTCACCGCCCGCGACGCCCAGACCGCCGCCAAACGCGCCGCCGCCGCGCTGGAGCAGCAGTTGCTCACGGCGCGGCCCGCGGTCGCCGCCGCGGAGGACTTCATCGGGAGCAGGCGCGGCGCCGTCGGCACCGAGGCGCGCACCCGGCTGGCCGAGGCGCAACGCCACCTCGCGCAGGCCCAGGCCACCGGGGTCGACCCCGCTGCGGCGCTGGCCGAGGCCCAGGCCGCCGACACCATGGCGCGGCAGGCCCTCGACCTCGCCCGGTCCGACGTGGCGCGCTGGTCCGGCGGTGGCGGGCTCGGCGGAGCCGCGGGTGGGGCGCTCGGCAGCGGGCTGGGCGCGGAGCTGGGCAGCCTGGTGCTCGGCGGCATCCTGTCCGGTGGTCTGTCCGGCCGGGGTGGCTACGGCGGCGGCCGCTCGGGCGGCGGCTACGGGGGCGGGGGCGGCGGCTGGTCGCCGGGCAGCTTCGGCGGCACCGGTAGCCGCGGCCGCCGGGGTGGCGGCGGCCGCTTCTGACCCCCGCGATCCGCGGCGCTCACGGGCCGGGGATGCGCCCCACCACCAGCCCACCCAGCGACAGCTCCAGGCCGAGCTCCTCCCGCAGGTGCCGGGCGCAGGCCTTCGGGCATCGGCTACCGCGCGTCGGAGTATGCCGCCGGGAGGGGGAACGTCCCTACCAGAGAGCGGGGGCTCGCTCCCGGTGATCGGGGGCGCACACCGTCGTCGCGAGTCCGCCGCTCCAGCACGATACGCAGGACGAGGTCTTGGGGAGGGGAACGGACATGGATAGCCGCAACAACATCGAGATGGTCCGGCGGGCCCGCGCAGGCGCGCCTGCGCCGCCGCTGGTGTGGAAGTTCGGCGGCACGTCCGTCGGCGACCCGGTCCGGCTGCGGGCGGTCGCCGAGCGCATGGTGGCGGCGCAGCGCTCCGGGCGCGGGGTCGTCGCGGTGCTCTCCGCGATGGGCAAGTCGACCGACGAGCTGGTCGACATGGCGTACGGGATGACCGCCCGGCCGCCGCTGCGTGAGCTGGACGCCCTGCTGTCGGTCGGCGAGACCATCTCCTGCGCGCTCGCCGCGATGGCGATAGCCGAGCTCGGTGGCCGCGCGGTGTCGCTCACCGGCGCCCAGGCGGGCATCGCCACCGACGCCGCGCATGGCAACGCCCGGCTGCTGGAGGTCTGCCCGCAGCGCATCCGCGACGAGCTGGCCACCGGGGCGATCGTGCTGGTCACCGGCTTCCAGGGGGTGACGGCCGACGGCGACGTGACGACGCTGGGCCGCGGCGGTTCGGACGCTTCCGCCGTGGCCGTGGCCGCTGCGCTAGGCGCGACCGAGTGCGAGATCTTCACCGACGTGCCCGCGGTGTTCACCGCGGATCCGCGGGTGGTCCCCGACGCGCGGAGGCTGTCCTCGGTGCGGCACGAGGAGATGCTCGAGCTTGCCGAGGCGGGCGCCGGTGTGCTGCAACCGCGCTCGGTCGAGCTGGCGCTCGCCCACGGCGTGGACATCCACCTGCGGTCCAGCTTCAGCGCCGAGCCGGGTACCTGGATCCGCCGCGAGACCGCCGGGTTCGAGCCCGCGGGGTGCACCGACGTCGCAGGCGTGGCGCACCGCAGGCAGGAGAGCCTCTACGTCGTCGACGACGTCGACGCGGGCGTCCTCGCCGCCGCGCTGGCCGAGCGCGGGATCGCGGTCGGGGCGGTACTGCCCGACTCGGGAGGACTCCGCTTCACCGCGCCGGGGTCCGAGCCCGCCGAGGTCCGCGCCGCGCTGGACGCGGTCGACGTCGTGGCCAAGGTGGAGCAGGAGCTCGGCTCGGTCTCGGTGGTGAGCCTCGGGATCACGCGCAAGCCGCAGATCGTGGCTGCTGCGCTGGGCGCCTTGGCCGCGGCCGATATCGCGCCCCTCCTGGTCACGACGACCGCGGGCCGCGTGACCGCGGTCGTTCCCCAGGCGGAAGTCGACGAGGCCGCGCGGCTGCTGCACCGGACCTTCATCCCGGCCGCGGCCGACGACGACCCCGGTCGCGTCCAGGCCGCCTGAAACCGAGCCGCACCACCCGAACTGCCCGTGGCGATACCGCCGCGGGCAGTTCGCCTGTCTACGGGGGGCTGTCCCTACCCGGGCCGGGGGTGCGGGCCGCAGGCTCGGGGGCGCGCACCATCGATCCGCGGCGGCCCCGTTGACACGCTGGTGACCAGCAAGGAAAGCCCGATTCCGAGGAGTTGTCGTGACCGCCACACTGCAGGAGCCCGGCTCGCGCACCGGACGCCGGGACGGTCCGGCTGTCCTCGTCGCACCCGACTACGCGCAGGGCTCCCGTGCCCGCCGGGGCGAGCGCCTCGACCACGTCTTCGCCGAGCGGGTCGACTGGATGCGCACCTACGGGCGTGCCGACCACCTGGCCGTCGACGCGGGCGAGGTCACGCTGACCTTCGGTGAGCTCGAGGAGCGGGCCAACCAGCTGGCCCGGCACCTGTTGGCCGCGGGCGCGCGCCCCGGCGACCGGATCGCGTTGCTGTTCGACCAGGCTGTGCACTCCTACGTCGCGATGCTCGCCGTGCTGAAGATCAACGCCGCGTACGTGCCGCTGGACGTGGGCTTCCCGGCTGACCGCATCGCCTACATCATCGAGGACGCCAAGGTGCAGCTCGTGCTGTCGCTCTCGCACGTGCCGGAGCGGGTCGAGGGCCTCGAGCAGTTCGCCCCGCGCGTGCTCTACGTCGACCGGGAGGCCGGGACCATCGCCGCCTACAGCGCGGCCCGGCTGGTCGCCGCCGAGCGCGGCGCCCCCGTCGAGGACCTGGCGTACCTGATCTACACCTCGGGGACGACCGGCCGGCCCAAGGGCGTCGCGATCGAGCACTCCAGCATCTGCAACTTCGTCGCGGGTGGCCGCCGATCTACGGCATGCCGGCCAGCGACCGCGTCTACCAGGGCATGACGATCGCCTTCGACTTCTCCGTCGAGGAGATCTGGGTGCCGCTGGTGGCCGGGCGCGACGCTCGTCGCCGGGCCGACCGACACCAGCCTGCTCGGCGCTGGACCTGCACCGACTTCCTGATCGAGCAGCGAGATCACCGTCCTGTGCTGCGTGCCGACGCTGCTGGCCACCATCGAGCGAGGACGTGCCCGACGCTGCGCTTCCTGCTGGTCGGCGGCGAGGCCTGCCCGCAGGACCTCGTCCCCGCTGGTACCGGCCCGGCCGGCGGATGCTCAACACCTACGGCCCCACCGAGACCACCGTCACCGCGACCTGGACCGAGCTGCACCCGGACCAGCCCGTGACCATCGGCCGGCCGCTGCCGACCTACACCACGGTCATCCTCGACCGGAGAACCCGTGCCACGCGCTGCCGCGACGGCGAGGTCGGCGAGATCGGCATCGCGGGCTCGGGCTGGCCATCGGCTACGTCAACCGCACGGACCTCACCGACAAGGCCTTCATCCCCGACTTCCTGGGCATCGCGGGCAACCCGTCCGGCCGCATCTACCGCACCGGCGACCTGGGTCGGGTCAACGCCAACGGCGAGATCGAGTACCTCGGCCGGATCGACCCGCAGGTCAAGATCCGCGGCTACCGGATCGAGCTCACCGAGATCGAGTCCGTGCTGCTGCAGGTGCCGGGCGTCGCCGCCGCGGTCGTCGACACCTTCGAGCCCGTCGAGGGCCAGAAGGAGCTCGTGGGCTACTACAGCGTCCGCGCAGGCACGGGCACGCTGGACCAGAACATGATCACGGCGCACCTGCGCGAGCAGCTGCCGCCCTACATGGTGCCCGCCTACCTCGAGCAGCTCGACGCGATCCCGATGACCGCGCAGGACAAGGTCGACCGGCGCGCGCTGCCCGCCCCGACGAGCAGGCGCGCGGGCGGCTCCGCGGGCGAGCACGTGGCCCCGGCCACCGAGACCGAGCGCGTACTGGCCGAGGCGCTGGCCAAGAGCCTGGGTGTCGACAAGGTCTCGGTGGAGAGCCACTTCTTCGACGACCTGGGCGCCAACTCGCTGCTGCTCACCCAGTTCTCCGCCCGCATCCGCAAGGAGACCTCGCTCACCGCGCCCTCGATCCGCGAGATCTACCAGCACCCGACGATCCGGAAGCTGGCCCCCACCGTCGGCGGCGAGCCGGTTCCGGCCGCGGCGCAGGCCGCGTTCGAACAGCCGGTCCCCAAGGGCAGCGCGGTCAAGCACTTCCTGTTCGGCACCGCGCAGCTGCTGACCTTCCTCGGCGTCGCCTTCGTCACCGGCTGGCTGCTGGAGTTCGGGCTGAGGTTCACCACGGCGATCGTCGACCCGGCGCAGATCGCCCTGCGGTCGGCGGCGCTACGCCGCGGTGCTGTTCCTCGCGGCCTGCGTGCTGCCGATCCTCGGCAAGTGGGTGCTCGTCGGCCGCTGGTCGCCGCGCGAGATCACGTTGTGGGGCGTCGGGCACTTCCGGTTCTGGATCGTCCAGATGCTGATCAGGGGCAACCCGCTCGCGCGGTTGGCAGGCTCGCCGCTGTACCCGTTCTACCTGCGGCTGCTCGGCGCGAAGATCGGCAAGAACGTCACCATCCTCTCCGGCTTCGTGCCCGTGGCCACGGACCTGATCACGCTCGGGGCCGACACCATCGTCCGCAAGGAGTGCGCCTTCAACGGCTACCGCGCGGTCGCCGGGAAGCTGCAGCTGGGACGCGTCACCCTCGGTCGCGACGTCTACGTCGGCGAGAAGACCGTGCTCGACATCGGGACGTCGATCGGCGACGGCGGCCAGCTCGGCCATGCCTCCTCCCTGCACGAGGGCCAGCAGATCCCGGCCGGTGAGAGCTGGCACGGTGTGCCTGCCGAGCCCACCACCACGAGCTACCGCGGGCTTGAGTCGACCCGGAGCAGCACGCTGCGGCGCTTCACCTACGGCTTCGTGCAGTTCCTCGGGGCCATGGTCGTGTCGCCGATCGTTCTTCGCCGCCACGATGCTGCTGCTGATCTACGTGGTGCTGCCGTTCGTGCCCGACGTGCTGTCCGTCGGCCACACCTCCTACCTCGGTGCGCCGATCAACTACGCGATCCTCGCGGCCATCGCGGGCGTCATCGTGCTCGGCGGGCTCTTCCTGACACTGCTCACGGTGATCGTGGTGCCGCGCATCCTCAACGTGTTCATCAAGCCGGGACAGGTGTACAACCTCTACGGCGTCCGCTACGCGATCATGCGCACGATTGCCCGCACGTCGAACAACCCGTTCCTCGTCAAGCTGTTCGGCGACAGCTCGGCCATCACGAGCTACTTCAGCTCGATCGGCTACGACCTGGGCAACGTCGTGCAGACCGGGTCGAACTTCGGCACCTCGATGACCCAGGACAACCCGCTGCTCACCACGATCGGTTCCGGGACGATGGTCTCCGACGACCTGGTGATGCTGAACACCGACTACTCCAGCACGTCGTTCCGCTCGTCGCCGACCGTGGTGGGCGAGAACAACTTCTTCGGCAACGTGATCGCCTTCCCGTCCGACGCGAAGGTGGGCACGAACGTCCTGTTCGGCTCGAAGGTGATGGTCCCGATCGACGGGCCGGTGCGCGAGAACACCGGTCTGCTCGGGTCGCCGTGCTTCGAGATCCCGCGCACGGTCGAGCGGGACAAGAAGTTCGACCACCTCAAGGACCCCGCGGTGACGCGCGGACTGCTGCGCCGCAAGAACCGGCACAACGCCCTCAGCATGGCGATGCTGATGTTCGTGCGTTTCCTGCAGGTCTACGTGGCGCTGCTGGTCACGCTCGCCGCAGCTGACCTCTACAAGCTCCTCGGGGTCTACGCGGTCGCCGCGATGACGCTGGTCTCGCTGGTCTCGACCGTCCTGATCAGCGTGCTCGCCGACCGGATGTCGATGCTGTTCCGGCAGTTGGAGCCGAAGTACTGCGCGATCCTCGACCCGTACTTCTGGCGCCACGAGCGGCTGTGGAAGCTCCAGACGCCCGCGCCGTTCCGCGGCACCGTGTTCAACCCGATGATCTGGCGGATGCTCGGCGTCCGGATCGGCAAGCGTCTCTTCGACGACGGCATGTGGGTCACCGAGCGCACGCTCACCTCGATCGGCGACGACGTGGTGTTCAACGCGGAGTCCGGCGTGCAGTGCCACTCGCTGGAGGACGGCACGTTCAAGTCCGACTTCACGCAGGTCGGGTCCGGTGTGGTGATCGGTGCCGCGGCGTTCGTGCAGTACGGCGTGACGATCGGCAACGGCGCCGTGATCGACCTCGACAGCTTCCTGATGAAGGGCGAGACCGTCAGCCCCTTCACGAAGTGGCAGGGCAATCCGGCCGCCGAGGTGCGGGTGAAGGCCGAGACGGCCGCTCCGGCCAAGGCCGTCAGCACGGCGGTCGCGCCTCAGCAGGCTGCGGCTGCGCCTGCCCCGGTGCGCCCGGTGGCACCTGCTCCGGTCCGCCCGGCGGTGGCGCCCGCCCTGCCCCGCCTGGCCCTCGCACCGCATCCCACGTTCGCGTCGCGTCCCGCCGCTGCGCCCGCTCCGGTTCGGCAGGCTGTTGCGCCGCGCCCGGCCGCGCCCCAGCCGCTCTTCGCCGCGCCCGCTCCCGCTCGTCCGGTCGCGCCGCGTCCGGCCGTCGCGCCGCGTCCGATGGTGGGGCGCCCGGCGGTTGCGCCTCGTCCCGCGGCTGGGCCGCGTCCGATGGCCGCGCCGCGTCCAGCTCCTGCGGTGCGGCCCGCACCGGCACCGCGACCCGGGCCGCTCGCACCGGCCCGTCCGGTGGATAACGCACCGGCTCGGCCGGTGGCCCCGGTGGTGCCGCTCCGTCGCCCCGCGACGCCTACGGCTCCCGGACCGCGCGCGGTCGCTCCGGTCCGCCCCGGAACGGAGCCCCGCCTCCCGGCCGTCGCCGGGCCCGTCGGTACCACGCTGCGCACGGTCGGTCGGCGCCCGACGACCTCGGTGCCGTCGCGCCCCGACGTCACCACGGCCCGTCCCGCGGCCACTCGGATCCCGCCCACGGGCGCAGCGGAACCCACGGTCCGGCTGCAGCTCGCTCCGACGAGGCCGGGCGCTGCGCCCGCCGCGGCAGGCGGCACCGAGCCCGCTGTGAACCCGCAGGCCGTGGGCCGGCCCGCCACCACCGAGCCGATCGTCACCGCTAGCTACCCGCTGTCCGCCTAGAGGCGCGGCCGCCCGGCCCACCGCCCCCTTGCACTCACGCCTCACACCATCAAGGAGAACGCCATGACCTCGCTGACCGTCACCCCGAACCCCCGGCCCCGCCCGGTCCCGGCCGCGCCGTCCGCGGCTCGCCCTCGGGTGCTCACTCCGCTGCCCGGTCCGCGCTCGGCCGAGCTGCTGGCCCGCCAGGAGAAGCGCGAGTCCAACGCCCGCACCTACCCCCGGCACTTCCCGTTCGCGGTCGCCGAGGCCTCCGGCACCCACATCCGCGACCTGGACGGCAACGTCTTCATCGACTTCCTGTCCGGCGCAGGCGTGCTGTCGCTGGGCCACAACCACCCCGAGCTCGTCGCAGCCGCCACCGAGCAGATGGGCGTGTTCACCCACGGCCTGGACATGCCCTCCCCGGCCAAGGACGCGTTCACCGAGGCCCAGCTGTCGATGCTGCCCGCCACGATGCGGGACCGGATGAAGATCCAGTTCTGTGGCCCGACCGGGGCCAACGCGGTGGACGCGGCGATCAAGCTGTGCAAGACGGCGACCGGCCGCGGCGGGATCGTGTCGTTCCAGGGCGGGTTCCACGGCAGCAGCCACGCCGCGATGGCCCTCACCGGGAACGTCGGCCAGAAGCGACCCATCGCCAACGGCATGCCCGGCGTGAGCTTCTTCCCCTTCTCCTCGTGCAGCCGCTGCCCGCTCGCCCTCGACCCGCAGACCTGCCAGACCAACTGCGTGAGCTTCCTGGAGCGCGCGCTGCGCGACCCGAACGGCGGCCTGGAGCTGCCCGCCGCCGTGATCATGGAGATGGTGCAGGGCGAAGGCGGCGTGATCCCGGCCCGGAAGGAGTTCGTGCTGCGGGTCCGGGAGCTCACGCGGGAGCTGGGCATCCCCCTGATCGTCGACGAGGTGCAGACCGGCTGCGGGCGCACCGGCACCTGGTTCGCCTTCGAGCAGTACGACATCGAGCCCGACGTGATCGTCGCGTCCAAGGCGCTGAGCGGGATGGGCCTGCCGGTCGCCATCGTGCTCTACGCCGAGGAGCTGGACACCTGGGCGCCGGGCGCGCACACCGGCACCTTCCGCGGCAACCAGCTGGCGTTCGCCGCCGGGACCAAGGCCGTCGAGATCATCCGGCGCGACGACGTGCTGGGCAACGTGCGGGCGCGCGGCGAGCAGATCGCGGCCAGGCTCTCCGGGCTGGCCACCCACCCCGGCGTGCTGGAGGTGCGTGGCCGCGGACTGATGTGGGGCGTCGAGCTCGTCGCCCCCGGCGACGGCCGCACGGTGACCGAGCTTGCCGAGGACGTGCAGGCCCGCGCGCTGCGCAGCGGCCTGATCGTCGAGCTGGGCGGTCGGGACGACTGCGTGGTCCGGATGCTCCCGCCGCTGAACGTCACCGCCGAGGTCGTCGACATCGCCGTGTCGATCCTGCTCCACGCGATCGAAGGCGCCTACGTCGGTGCCGCACGGGCCGCGTGACCCCCACCCCTCAGGTCGCGGTGTTGAGCACGGTGAGGGTGCCGTCGTTGAGATTGCTCACGAAGGCCTCCTTGCCGTTGGGCAGCACCGCGATCGAGGTCGGCGCGCCCCCGGTCGGGATGGTCGCGGTGACCGCCATCGTCTGGGCGTTGATCACCGAGACGGTGTTGTCCGTGAGGTTGGTGACGTAGGCGAACCGACCGTCCGGAGCCCAGATGATGTCTTGCGGGTTCTTGCCCACCGGGATCGTGGCGATCACCTTCGTGGTGGCGGGGTCGATCATCGTGACCGAGTTGGCGTCGTAGTTCACGTTGGCCACCAGCGGACGGGCCGGGTTCACCGCGACGCTGTGCGGGCTGGTCTGCACCGGCACCTGGCCGATCACGGTGTCGGTCGCGGTGTCGATGATGGAGATCAGGTTGGACTCGTGGTCGGCGGTGTAGGCGCGGGTGCCGTCACGGGAGAACGCCACCCAGTGCGGGTTGCGGCGCCACCTTGATCTCCGCGGTCTGCTTGTTCGTCCCGGTGTCGATCACCGACACCGTGCCCGAATCGTGGTTGGGCACGTAGAGCTTCTTGCCGTCGGGGCTCACCGCGGCCAGGAACGGGCGGGTGCGCACCGGGATCGTCGCCACGATCGCGTTGGTGGTGGTGTCGAGCACGCCGACCGCGGCGACGGTGCCCGCGTCGTTGAAGATGCTGATGTAGACCGTGCGGCCGTCCGGGGAGAAGGCCAGGTACTGGGGCGGCCCGGCGGGCACCGGGATGGTGGCGGTCACCTTGTTCACCGCGGTGTCCATCACGGTGACGATGCCCGCGTTCCGGTTGGCGACATAGGCCTGCCTCCCGTTCGGGGAGACGACGACGAAGCCCGGTGTCGGGCCGACGGGGACCGTCGGGCCCAGCGAGGGGATCGGCACGCTGGCGGCGACCGTGGGCGCCGCCTGGACCAGCTGCCCTTCTCCCGCGCTTTCCTGCCCGGGTGCCGCTGAGGCGACGCCGATGATCGCCGTCGTGATCGGCAGGCCGGTCCACGCGGCGTAGCCGACGGCGCCGAGCAGGGCGAGGGTGACCGCGACGGCTGCCGCGAGCCGCCGGGCTCGTCCGGGTGCCCCGCCGAAGCCTGCGCCTGCGTGCCGCGGTGCGTGCGGTGCTTCGCCCGGGTCGGCCTGCGGGCGCGGGCCGGGGTGCTCGGCAGGCGGGCCCTCGACGCGGGCGTCGGCGGGCGCCCCCGGGCTCGTGGTCGTGCCGTTCACGGGGGGGCGCTCCGGCTCGTCCGGAGCGTAGGCGCCTGACCATCCACCGCCTGCCGCGCCCGCCCGGGCGAGGGTGGCCGCGCCGAGCGCGACGGCGTACTTGGGGTGCGCGTCGACGACCGTCGGTCGCCCGAGTTCACGGGAGATCATGCGGGCGACCAGCGGGATGCGGGACGAGCCGCCCACCAGCAGCACGGCGGACAGCTGGTTGAGGCCGACGTTGGCCGAGCGCAGCGTGCGGACCAGCGTGCCGATCGTCGACTCGATCGGCGCGCGGATCATGTCCTCGAAGTCCGACCTGTTCAGGGTGACGTCGAAGTGCCGGTTCGGCAGGAACACCGGGATCGCGGTCTCGGTGTCGACCGAAAGCGACTCCTTGGCCAGCACGCAGTCCTGGCGGAGTCGGGCCATCGCGACGGCCGTCTGCGGGTCGCTCATGTCCAGTTCGGACAGCGCCCCGCCCGAGCAGTAGTTGACGTAGGTCAGGATCGCCTCGTCGAAGTCGACGCCCCCGAGGCGCTCGATGCCCTCCGGCGCACCGAGGATCTCGATGCCGTCCGGGGTCTTGCGCAGCACGGTCGCGTCGAACGTGCCGCCGCCCAGGTCGTACACCGCGATGATCTCGCCGTCGGACAGGCGCCGCGACGCCGCGTAGTGCGCCGCGGCCGCCTCCGGCTCGGTCACCATCCAGGCCCCGGTCAGCCCCGCGATCTGGGGCACCTCCTCGAACAGTTCGCGGCGGAACGGCCCCCAGTTGGCCGGATGGGTCAGCACGACGCTGTCCGGCTTCGCGCCCTCGGTCTCGGTGATCCGGTTGACGACGTCGTGCAGGAGCGCGCCCAGGAGGGTGGTCACCGCGTAGGAGGTGCCGCCGAGCATCACCGGGGTGGGGTCGCCGAGCCTGCGCTTGAACTCGCGCCCGACGCGGTCGGGGGTGCTCACGGCGCGCCTGCTGGCCGCCTCGCCGGAGACGATGCTGCCGTCCTCGCCGAGGAACACCACCGAGGGCGTGACCACCGTGCGGTCGCCGAGCGTGAACATCTCCACGCGCGAGTCGTTGGCGATGGCGGCGGCGACGAAGGTGGTTCCGAGGTCAACTCCGAGGTGGTAGCCCACGGTGCCTCCTGGCTGTGCGATATCGCGTCGGTCGGCCCCGGGGACTGCGTATGGTCGCAATGATGAACCGGAGGGTCGTCCGGGGGAATGCCCTAACTGGTGTGGGGTTTGCCCCCTATCTCAGAGGGGGGAGGGCGGCGCAAAATACCTGAATGATGCTCGGACCTGCGTCGCGCGCGGGTGACGCGCTCCCCACCGGGTCTGAGCAGGGCCAACGCGACGGCCAACCGCTTGCCGCTCGGCGCCTCACCGGCCCCGTGGCGGATGTCGTCCGGCGCGCCGAGCACGCCGAGTGGCTGCGCAGGCGCCTGCTGGAACGCCAGTTGCACGACGGCGCCGCACTGCGGATCTCCGCGCTCGCACTGCAAATCGGAGTCATCCGGCATCGCGTGCCTGCCGAGGCCAAACTGGATCGGACTATCGACGCATTGCAGGACGAGTTGCACGCGATTCTGCAGGAGATGCGCGAGGTGGCGGGAAAGATCTACCCGCCGCTGCTCGACCTGGCCGGGCTGGGTCCCGCACTCCGCGAGGTGGCCGACCGAATCCCGGCGCCGACGCGCGTGCACGCGGGCTCGGAGCGGTTCGGCCCGGCGGCGGAGGGGGCGGCCTACTTCGCCGTCACCGCGTGTCTGGACGCGCTTTCCGCGGACGCCGTGGGCGTCGACGTGTACGTTCGTCGTGACGTGCCGGAGTGCTGCGGACCCACGCTGGTCGTCGACGTCGTCGGCGCGGACGCCCGGAACGCCGAGCCGATGCTCGGCAAGGTGTGGCAGCTGGGCGGCTCCATCGACGTCACCGGGGAGGCGGGCGCCGCCACGATCACCGCGAGGATCCCATGCGAGTAGCGCTGGCGGAGGACGGTGCCCTCTTCCGGGAGGGCCTGCAGATGTTGCTGCAGGCGGCGGGCCACGAGGTGGTCGGCGCCACGGCGGACGGCGACGCGCTGGTCGACCTGCTGAACACCCGGCAGGCGGACGTGGCGATCCTCGACATCCGGATGCCACCCGAGCCCGACGGCGGGCTGGTCACCGCCCAACGGCTGCGGGCCGCGCATCCGGACCTCGGCCTGCTTTTCTTGTCGCACTACGCCGAGTCGCACTACCTGATGCGCATCCTGGAGATCGGCACCGACGCCATCGGCTACCGGCTCAAGGAGAAGGTGGGCAGCGTCGACGTGCTGTCCGACACCCTGTCCCGCATCGGCGACGGGGAGATCGTCATCGAGCCGGTGCTCGCCAAGCGGCTGGTCGAGCGCCCGCGCGGGGACAAGAAGGGCGTCATCGCCACCCTGTCCGACCGCGAGATGGACGTGCTGCGCCTCATGGCCGAGGGGCGCTCCAACACCGGCATCGCGTCGCAGCTCTTCGTCACGCCGAAGGCCGTCGAGAAGCACATCGCCAACATCTTCGGCAAGTTGAACCTGCACGCCGACACCGCCGAACACCATCGCAGGGTGCTGGCGGTGCTCACCTATGTGCGCTCGCAGCAGGACGGTGACGACCACCTTGGCGGTCGCGGGCCCGCCGCATAGCGTGACGGCGCACAGCCGCAGCAGGCGGGCAGGCGTCGGTGGTGGTCGATGAACCGGACGATCGTGGCAAGGTTGTTGCGGGCGCTGCTCGTAGCCGGTCTCGTCACGGTCGTCCTCGCGGTGGCCGAGGCCGTCGTCAGTCCGATCGGCTACGGCCCGATGGCGGTGTTGCTGCCGTTCGTGGCGGTGGGCGGGCTGGTGGTCGCCCTGGGCGGGGTGCTCCCGCGGATCGACGCTCTCGTCGAACGGCTGACCCGCCACCGCGAGGTCACGCCGTACTCGGTGCTGGCCTCGGCGGCCGCGCGGATCCGAGCAGGCTCGGTCGAGCAGGCGCTGCCCGGGCTGGCGCAGGTGCTGGCGGACGGCACAGGGGCAAGTCGGGCGGTGATCTGGCTGGCCGTGGAGGACCGGCTGGTCACGGCGGCCGCCTACCCACCGTCCGTGGACGATGAGCGAACCCCGCAGCAGGTGCCCAACCTGGGGGTGCTTCTCGCCCGTGCGGACACCGACCACGTGGTGCCGGTGCTCGAAGGCACCGTGTTGCGCGCGGCCCTGGCCATCGGCAAGCCGGGCGCCGCGATCACCCCGGACGACCAGCTGCTGATCCGCGACGTCGCGGAAGGCGCGGCGCTGCTGCTGCGCGGAGTGGCCCAGAACGCCGAGCTGGCCGACCGCGTCCGGCGGGCCGACGAGCTGGGGAGAGAGCTGCAGGCCTCGCGGCATCGGCTGGCCAAGGCCCGCGAGGTCGAGCGACGGCGGCTGGTCGTCGAGCTGGGGCACGCCACCACCGACCGGTTGGCCGGGCTGCGCGGCGCGGTCACCGCGGCCCGCGCCGACCTCGCCGCGCCCGCGGTCGACCGGGAGGCCGCGCAGGCGGCGTTGGCGCGGGCCCGCGTCGGCCTGGACGAGGTGCTGGACCGCTTCCGGGTGATCGCCCGCGGCGTCTACCCCGCCGTGCTGCGCGACCAGGGCCCGGCTGCCGCCCTCGACGAGATGGCCACCGACCTGGCCCGGCCCGTGCGGCTGACCGGGAACCTCGCCGGGCGGCTGGACTGGGAAATCGAGTCTGGCGTCTATTTCGTGGTGGCCGCCGCGATGGGGGTGTTGGCGGCCAGGTCCTCGACGTCCGCGCTGCTGGTGCACCTGGACCGGATCGACGGGCGGGCCGTCGTGCGCATCGACGACCCCACGCCGACCGTCACGGCCGGGCAGCTGCGGACCGGCCTCGCCGTCGAGGTGGAGCGGCTGGCGGCGCTCGGCGGGGACCTGGAGCTGACGGGACCGGTCCACCTCGGGGGTCGGGAGCGCGAACCGATCGCCCTGCACGCGTGGCTGCCGGACCGGCTCGAACCGGTGGTCGAGGGCACGGTCACCGCCGAGCTGAGGAAGACGTGACCGCGAGCGGTCGGCGGGCGCTCGCGACGCTGGGCCTGGTCGGGTACGCGGTGCTGTTCCTGATCTGCGCGGCGTTGTCGGTGGCGGGTCTGGCGCTGGGCGCGGTGGCCGGGCTGGCCGCCCGGATACCCGCCGTCGCCGCCTCCCTGGAGACCGTCGCGGGAGGTGGCGACCTCTGGGCCGAGGCCGTGATGGCGGCCGCGCGGACACCCGAGCCGACGGCCCAGCTCGCGCTCGACTACGGGTTCAGCCTGCTGTCCCTCGGACTGGCCGCCGCGCTGCTCCTCGCCCGCGAGCGGACCTGGGCGATCCGACTGTTGGCGCTGGCCGTCGTCGGCTCGGCGGGCGCGTTCAACCTGCAGGCGCACGCCGCGGTCGGCGCCGTCGAGAGCGTGGCCGGACCGGGGGTCGGCCTTCTGTTCCGGCTGCCGTTGTCCGGGGCGGTCTGCGCGGCCTACCTGCTTGCGCTGACCGTCTTCCCCGGGCAGGCGGGCACTCCCCCGCGGACCGGCTCGACGCGCACAGCGCTGGTCGCGGGGGGCGGGACGCTGCTGCTGATCGGGGTGGTCACCGCGCTGCTCCCCCAGGCCACCTGCTCGGTGGTGCTCCTCGGCATCCTCGTGCCGGTGGCCGGGTCGAGCGTCCTGTGGGTGAACAGCAGGCGTGCCCCGTTGGTCGTGGTGCGCACGCAGTCGCGACAGATGTTCAGCGTGCTCGCCGCGGCGTTCGCGGTGACCACCGTGTTGACGGTCCTCACGCTGGTGCTGTGGGCGGTCGGCTGGGACGGCCTCGATCTGATCGACCCGACCGCAGGCGCCGCGGGCTCCGGCGGGCAGCCGATCGCGCTGCTGTTCTGGTTCTCGCGGCTGGTCTGTGTGGTGATCCCGGGCGCCGTACTCGTGGCCACCCGGCGCAGCGGCTCCTTCACCGCCGAGCACCTCTTCAGCCGGGGCCTGGTCGCGGCCGTCGTCGCCGCCGTGGTGGCGGGTGGCTACATCCTGCTGCGCGCGCTCGGCGAGTCCGTGACCGACCAGGACGCCCCCGGTGGCGAGCTGGCGCTGGCGGCGTTGGCCATCCTGCCGGTCGCCCTGGTGTCCCTTCCGCTGTACGTACGGGTCGAGCGCGCGGTCGACCGGCTGCTCTACGGCAGCAGGCCGACGCCCTACCGCGTGCTGGCCGGGATCGCCGCACTCTCCCGGGGCTCCCCCGACGGGCCGGACCTGGCCCGGGTGGCCGAGGCCGTCGGTCGGGATCTCGGCGCCAGCGCGTGCTGGCTCACCGTGATGCGCCCGGGGCTGCGCGACCGGATCTACACGTGGGCGGCGCCGGGGGTCACCGCCGAGCCTGCCGTGGAGGTCGCGATCCGACACGGCCGCGAGCGGATCGGCAGCATCGCGGTGGATCACGGCGCGGTCGCGGGCCTGCAGGGGCAGCGCCATCGCCTGCTGGAGGACGTCGCCGACAGCCTGGGCGCGGTGCTGCAGGCCAACCGCGCCGGGATCGAGCTGGAACGCCAACTGAGGGCCGCGCTGGCCTACGCGGACGGGATCGCGATGTCCCGCCGCGCGGCGGTGGCGGAGATGGACTGGGAACGGCGCCGCATCGAACGGGACCTGCACGACGGCGCCCAGCACCACCTGGTGTCGCTGCGGCTGACGCTGGGCTTGGTCGAGCATCAGGTGTCCACCGGACAACTGGACCCGGCGCGGGCCCGGCTGGCCCAGATCGCCGAGCAGATCGACGTCGCCGAGCAGATCCTCGCCGAGACGGCCATGGGGGTCTCCTCCCCGTTGCTGGCCGAGCTCGGATTGGTCCGGGCCCTGCGCGGGGAGCTGGGTGCAGGCCAGCCGCCGGTCGCGGTGGATGCCCGCGGCGTCGACGAGACGCTGCCGATCCCGGGCGACGTCGAGGCGGCGGTCTACTTCTGCTGCCTCGAGGCGGTGAACAACGCCCGCAAGCACGCCCGGGGCGCGGCGATCGAGGTGCGCCTGGAGACGGCCGACGGACACCTGCGGTTCGTCGTGCGCGACCACGGACCGGGCCGGGACATGGCAGGCGGCATGCCGTCCGCGGGGCGGGGGATCCGCAACCTGGTCGCGCGGGTCGGCATGGTCGGCGGCTGGGTGGACGTCCGCTCCGCGCCCGGGGTCGGCACCACGGTGGAGGGCTCCGCCCCGCTGCGGCTCGCCCCGGCGGACGCCACCCCCGGGACCGGAGTCCGGCCCGCCCTCGCCGCGGCCATGACCGGCAGCCAACGCCTGGTCGACCAGGTGCGCGACGCCCTGCGCGCGGCCCGCGAGCTCTACCACAACACCCGCCGCGCCGAGGAACTGCGCGACCTGGCCGAGCGGCTGGACGCGCCGCTGCGTATCGCGGTCAGCGGGCCGCCGGGGTGTGGCGTCAGCACCCTGGTCGAGACCCTCCGCGTGGCGCTGGAGGACCAGCGGGTCGCGGCGCACGCCGCACAGCCCGCCGTCCACCTGATCGACCTGTCCGGTACCCGCCCGACCGCCACGGCCCAGAAGATCGTCCGGCACGGGCCGGGCCCGGCCGGGGCGGACGCATCGATCCTGCTGCTGATCCGCCACCGCGGCGACACCATGCCCGCCGATCGCGCCGAGCGGCGGTCTGCGTTGACCGTCGGCGTCCTGGCCCGCGTGGACGAGTTGGGTGCGGTCGAGCCCGGTGGGGAGGGTATGGCCCTGGCTGAGCGTGCGGCCGCAGAGCTGGCCGTCCGGCCCGAGGTGCGCAGGCGTTGCCCGGTCGTGGTGCCGGTGGCGGGTCTCCTGGCCCACGCCGCCGCCACGCTGACCGACGCCGAGTTCGCGACGCTGCGCGGGCTGAGCGTGCCGTCCGCGCTTCCCGGGTCGCCGCACCAGGACGCGAGGGACGTGACCGCGCCGGTCGGGACGACGGACCGGACCGGGTCGACGACGGTCGCCATCGACCCCGCGGCCGACGTCGTGACCCGCACGGTGGTCGATCCCGAGGTCGAGCGGCTGCGGCGGCGGTTCGGCCCGTCGGGCGTGCGGCTGTCCGTCGTGCTGATCCGGTCCGGCCGGGCGTCGTCGGCGGCCGAGCTGGCCGCAGAGCTGACCCGGCGCAGCGGCCTGCCGGTGCTCGTCGAGCAGCTCGTCGCCCGGTTCGGCAGACGGGCCGACGGCATCCAGGCCCGCTCGGCGCTGTGGGCGCTGGAGGCGCTGGTGCGCGGCGATCCGCCTCCGCATGGCGCGGATGGCCTGCGTTACCGGATCGACCGGATCCGCTCCGGCACCCACGAGCTGGCGGAGCTCGATCTCGTCGACCGCTTGCGCTCCGGCGAGCTGGACCTCCCCGCCAACCAGCGGGAGTCCGCCGCACGGCTGCTCGGCGCGATGGGTACCGAGCCGCGGGTCCGGCTCGCGCTGGCGCCCGAGGCCCGGTCGCAGGACGTCGCCGCGGCGGCGGCTGAACAGCTGGCGCACTGGCGGGCCCTGGCCGCGCGCCCGGTGACCGGCAAGGTGGTGCGGGACGTCGCGGCCACCCTCGTGCAGACGTGTGAGCAGCTGCTAGCGGGCACCAGCGCGGGGTGAGGTGCGTGCGCCTGCCCGCGGACAGGTATATAGTTGCTAGCAAGCAATTATAGGGGGAGTGACCCGTGCCTGAGCCCGACGCCGAGGACGTCGCCCGGCTGCGCGGCGCGCTCGCCCGCATCGCGCGGGCGCTCGACCGTCAGACGCGCGGGCACGTTCTGACCCGCACCCAGGCGTCCGTCCTGGCCACGGCCGCCCGCCTCGGCCCGATGCGGATCACCGAACTGGCCGAGATCGAGGGCGTCAACCCGACGATGCTGTCGCGGATCGTCGCCAAGCTCGAGGACACGGGGCTCCTGCACCGGCACCCCGATCCCGACGACCGGCGCGCCGCCCTCGTCGAGGCGACCGCCGAAGGGAGGGCGCTGCAGCGGCGCTTGCGCGACGAGCGCACGCGGCTGTTGGCCGAGCACCTCGCCCGGCTGCCCGATGGCCACGCCGCGGACCTGCTCGTCGCGCTTCCCGCCGTCGAGGCGCTCGCCGACACCCTCACGTCCGCGGACGTGACTGCGCAGGGCGACCGCACCGCACGCACGAACCACCCCGTGAAGGACCCCGCTTGACCACCACGCTCGCCGCCGTCGGCCGTCAGACGTTCTCCTCGCTCGCCAACCCCAACTACCGCCGCTACACCCGCGGGCAGGCCGTCTCGCTCGCGGGCACCTGGATGCAGTCGATCGCCCAGTCCTGGCTCGTGCTGGAGCTCACCGGCTCCGGCGACCGCGCTCGGCATCGTGATCGCCCTCCAGACCCTGCCGATGCTGCTGCTCGGCCCGTACGCCGGCGTCATCGCCGACCGCATCGACAAGCGCCGCCTGATGATCGGCCTGCAGGCGATGATGGGCGTGCTCGCGCTGGTGCTCGGCCTGCTGACGATCACCGGCGTCGTGACGCTCTGGCAGGTCTACGTGCTCGCCCTGCTCCTCGGTCTGAACAACTGCTTCGAGAACCCGGCGCGCCAGTCGTTCGTGCTGGAGATGGTGGGCGCCGACGACCTGCGCAACGCCGTCAGCCTCAACTCCGTCATGGTCAACGTCGCGCGTGTGGTGGGGCCCGCGATCGCGGGTATCGTGATCAGCCTCGGCGGGCTCGGCCTGTGCTTCCTGCTCAACGCGGCGAGCTTCGTCGCCGTGGTCGCCTCGCTGATGCGCCTCGACACCACCGCGCTCCAGCCGTCCGTCCCCACCCCGCGCGCTCCGGGCCAGCTGCGCGAGGGCTTCGCCTACGTCCGGCGCACCCCCGCCCTCGCCGTGCCGCTGCTCATGATGGCGCTGGTCGGCTGCCTGGCGTTCGAGTTCCAGGTGGTGCTGCCGGTGGTCGCGCAGCAGACGTTCGCGCGGCGACGCCCGCACCTACGGCTTCCTCACCGCGGCGATGGGCCTCGGCGCGGTGGTCGGCGGCCTCTACGTGGCCGCGTGGGGGCGCACCGGGCATGCCCGCGCTGGTCGTCGCCTCGAGCCTGTTCGGCGTGGCCATGCTCGGCACGGCGCTGGCGCCGAACCTGGCGGTCGCGCTGGTCGGCATGGCGCTGGTCGGGGCGTTCAGCGTGGCGTTCCTCTCCACCGGCAACAGCACCCTGCAGCTCAACGCCGATCCGCAGATGCGCGGCCGGGTGATGGCGCTCTGGGCGGTGGCGTTCCTCGGGTCGACGCCCATCGGCGGGCCGATCGCGGGCTTCGTCGTCCAGTACTTCGGCGCACGGGCGGGCCTGGCGCTCGGTGCGGCGGCGTGCCTGGTGGCGGCCGCGGCCGGGGCGCTCGTCGTGCGCCGGTCGCACTCAGCGGTCCGGGGGGCCGAAGTCGTCGGGTGACACCTCGTCGAGGAAGCTGCGGAACTCCTCGACCTGCTGCTCGGGCGGCGCGTCGGTGCCGTCGGGGAACAGGTCCTCCACCGGCTGGCCCACCTCGTCGAGGATCGCGTCGGCGACGGCGATCGGCAGCCGCTCCCGCACCGCGATGGCCAGCGCGTCGCTCGGCAGTACCGCCACGCGCGTGCCGCCGTCGAACACCAGCTCGGCGCTGAACACACCGTCCCTCAGATCGGTGATCTCGGCGCTGTCGAGCGTGTGCCCGAGCCCGCGCAGGATGGGGATCGAGCACGTCCTGCGGGAGCAACGGGTCGTCCTGGTCGCGCGGGCCCACCGCGATCACGTCGGCCTGCGGCTGGCGCAGGAAGACCGGCAGGCAGCGGCGGCCCTCAGCCTCGCCGAGCACCAGCACCGGCTGCCGCGTCTTGGCGTGCAGGACGAGCCGGATCACCCGCATGGTGAGCATCCCCGCAGTGTGCAGGTGGGCCGCCGTGACGGACGTCTCAGATGGAGACCGCCGTAGCCTGCCGGAGTGGACGTCGAGCTCGCCGCTCAGCTGTACCGCACCTACGCCGACGACCTACGCGCCGTGATCGCGCAGCAGCGTGCTTTCCTCGCCGCCAACCGGGGCCGGGTGACCCCGCAACTCGACGACGTCGAGGCCGAGCTCACCTACCTCGCCCTGCGCGAGCACCGGCCGGGCACGGTGATGGAACTCGGCACGTTCCACGGCTGGTCCACCACCTGGATCCTCTCGGCGCTGCGCGACAACGGCGCCGGGCACCTGCACTCGTTCGACCGGATCGACAACGTGGTGCGCACGGTGCCCCCCAGGCTCGCCGCAGGCCGGTGGACGTTCGTGCAGGGCGACATCGCGACGACCCTGGACGACGTGCCCCGCGACATCGGCTACCTGTTCGTGGACGCCGACCACGGCCGTCGCTTCGGCCGGTGGTACCTGGAGCACCTCCTCCCGCTGGTGGCGGCGGGCACGCCGGTGAGCGTGCACGACGTGTTCCACGGACGCCGGGTGCGCCCGTGGTCGGAGGGTGCGGAGGTGCTGCGCTGGCTGGAGGCGCGCGGCGCGCTGTGGTTCACCGCCGCCCGCCGCCACGCGCCCGCGACCTTCGCCGAACTGGACGCCGTGCGCGCGGAGCTCGGCATCACCGGCGCCCGGGGGACGACGGCGAACCCGATGATCTTCTTCAGCCGTCCAGCGTGAGCGGGAGCCCGAACATGGGGAACAGCGCTTCGACGTCGAGGAACGCATTGAGTGCGACGATCTTGTCGCCGCGGATCTCCGGCGCCTGGATGGCCCACGCCGCGTAGCCGCCCTCCGGCGACGGCTTGTACTGCGCGAAGCCGGGCATGCCGTTGACGATGACCGGCACCATCTTCGAATTGCGGCAGGGCGCCCCCGGGCCGATGTGCCACGCGACGATGTCCTCGGTGCCCGAGAGCCACAGCGCGTAGGGCGGCATCGACATCACCGCGTCCTCGTGCAGCAGGCTGACCAGCGCCGTCATGTCGTAGCGCTCGAAGGCATCGGCGTAGCGATCCAGCAGCTCCTGCTGCTCGGCGCCGATCTCCCCCGTCGAGTCGAGCTCGCGCGCCCCCATCGTGGCCCGGGCCCGCTGCAGCGCGCTGTTGACCGACGCCACCGAGGTGCCGAGCAGCTCGGCCGTCTCCGCCGCGCTCCACTGCAGCACCTCGCGCAGGATCAGCACGGCGCGCTGGCGCGGGGGCAGGTGCTGCAGCGCCGCGACGAACGCGAGCCGGATCGTCTCCTTGGCCACGGCCAGCTCGGCCGGATCGCCGTCGACCGGGACGACCATCGCATCGGGCACCGGCTGCAGCCAGGTGTTCTCGCCCATCGGATCGCCCAGCGACGAGGGCTCCGGGGTGCTCGCCGAGCCGAAATCCATCGGGCGGGCCCGACGGCCGCGGCTCTCCAGCATCGTGAGGCACACGTTGGTGGCGATCCGGTACAGCCAGGAGCGCAGTGACGAGCGGCCCTCGAACTTGTCGAAGCTGCGCCAGGCCCGCACCATCGTCTCCTGCACGGCGTCCTCGGCGTCGTGGCTGGAGCCGAGCATGCGGTAGCTGTAACCCGTGAGCTCGACGCGGAAGCGCTCCAGCTGGGGCGCGAGCGCGCTCTCCGTGACGGTCATGTCCTCCCCCTGTCCACTCACCTGCGTCCCACAGTAGAGAAGGCCACCGACAGTTTCCGCCGCAGGCGGTGAGCGGCCGCGGCGACCCGGGTGGACGGGGGGCCGCTCAGCGCCGATGTTCGCTCCGCCAGCTTCGCTCAGCCGCGGCCGATGAACGGCATGGCCGTCGCCATGATGGTGACGAACTGGACGTTGGTGTCCAGCGGGAGCGCCGCCATGTGCACGATCGTGGACGCGACATGGGCGGCGTCGAACGTCGGCTCCGCGCGCACCGAGCCGTCGGCCTGACGGGCGCCGGTGGCGATGCCGGCGGTCATCTCGGTGGCGGCGTTGCCGATGTCGATCTGCGAGCACGCGATGTTGTACGGGCGCCCGTCCAGGGAGAGCGACCGGGTGAGGCCCGTGATCGCGTGCTTGGTCGAGGTGTAGGCGGCGCTGCCAGGGCGCGGGACGTGGGCGGAGATGGAGCCGTTGTTGATGATCCGGCCGCCGGACGGGCGCTGCGCGCGCATCGCCGCGAACGCCGCGCGGGCGCAGAGGAACGAGCCGATGAGGTTGACGCCGACGGTGTCGACGAAGGCCTGCACGTCGATCTCGTCGGGCGGGCCCGCGGGCCCGAACGTCCCGGCGTTGTTGAACAGCAGGTCGACCCGGCCGAAGCGCTCGGCGACCGCCGCGAACAGCGCGTCGACCGCGGCGGGGTCGGCGACGTCGGTGGGCACGGCGAGGGCGTCGGGATGGCCGTCGGCGGTGGCGTCGAGCGCGTCCGCCCGCCTGCCCGCCAGCGCCACGCCGTACCCCGCCTCGAGCAGGGCGCGCGCCACCACGCGTCCCAGTCCCGAGCCCGCCCCCGTCACCACCGCCACGCGATCAGCCATCGGGCCAGTCTTCCGCACCGCGCGCAGGCGGGCTGCCCGAGTGGCCGAGGTCCGCGCGGAGCGAGGCTCGTCTGGCATGCGGACCTACGGACCTGCTCGCCTCGCCGGTCTCGGGCGCGTCGGCCGCCCGGGGCGCAGCCCGCCCATCGGGCCCTCGATGGGGACGTGCTCACTTCGCAGGCGGACCTCTCGCCGGGCCACGCCGAAGGCACCCCACGGGCGGACCGCCAAGTCTTTGAAGTCTATGAGGCCGCGAGCGCGCTCCAGGCCGAGCGCGGCACGCAGGCCCCGGCCGGGCCGCGTGGTCAGCCGTCGGGGGCGGGAACGACCACGTGCGCGGGCACCGGCGCGCCGAAGAGCAATGCGGTCACGTCGCTGACCGCGTGCACGCCGTCGGCCAGCGAGCCGGACGGCCCCACCTGGTACATGACCGCCACCGCGTAGCGCTCAGCGGGGCCCGCGAAGCCGACTGTGTCGGTCACCCAGTGCTTGCCGTAGGAGTCGGACTCGAACGACCAGCCGTCCTTGTTGCCCGGCCGCTGCGCGGGCCCGGCGGCCCACACGCCCCACTGCTGGTTGGTCGCGACGCCGCGCATGGCCGCGACGAGATAAGCGCGGTCGTCGGGGTTCGTGCTGGTCAGGACGTAGCGCACGAGCGCGGCGAGGTCGTCGGCCGTGCACTTGACAAAGCCCCAGTAGCTGCTGCGGGTGAAACCGGGGACGAAGCGCAGGCTCGTCATGCCGAAATCGGCGCGGAAGCGCGCGAGCATCGCGTCGTCGCCGTAGGCCTTCCAGAGCCGGTCGGACGCCGCCTCGTCGGAGAAGTTGAGCATGGTGGCGACGTCGTGGCGGTCGGCGGCGCTCAGCGTGATCTGGCCCGCGCGGTCGCGGCGCAGCAGGTCGGTGGCGATCGCCAGCTTGATCGTGGACGCGGTCCAGCCGGGGTGGGCGGTGTCGCCGGTGCGCCAGGTCGCGCCGGACTGCCGGTCGGTGAACACGACCGAGAGGTAGCCGTGCGCGCCGATGGTCCGACGGGCGTAGGCCGTCACGTCGGCGAACCGGGCCTGCTGGGTGCAGCTCCACGCGCCGTCGACGCAGGTGGCCGGGGTAGGGATGGGCGACGGCGCCGCGGCGGGGGCGGCGGCGGCCACCGCGGTGACGGGAGCGGTGATGGGCGCGGTGATGGGCGCGGTGGCGGGTGGACCGGCGAGGCCTGCCGGGGTGGGTGCCGGTTCCGCTCCGCACGCCGCGAGCGCCAGGCACAGCGCGACCGCATGCCCGACCGAGCCTGCCGCGGCGCAGGCGCAAACGCGGCTGCGTGCGGGCGGCCCCGGCGGCGGTCGGGTTGAGGTGGCGGGCGATGCGTGGACGGTAGCGCCCGACCACCGTCGGCGGTTCCTCCGCCACCGACGAGCCACGCTGTGCGATCATGACGACCGCACTGGTGCCGCATGTGGTCACGCTCCGCCACCGGTATCACCCGGTGTGTTCGTTCGTTGACCTTCCGTGCACACTGGCCGCCCGGACGTTCCCTCTCCGACGGTGTCGAGGTCCCGGCCGGACCATCCGACAGCCCGAGGAGAGGGACCGCGATGACCACCACCGTCACCTGCCCGGATTGCGCGCGCCCGGCCGTCGTGCTCGGCCGCTTCGATCTGCCGTCCGCGACGGGGCCCGTGGCGTACCTCCGGATCCGTTGCTCCGGCTCTTTGTCATTGATCGTCGCCGCCGCCGAGGTGATAGAAGCCGATGCGACCAGCGCCGACCGCGTGCGCGGCGCCCGGAGTTAACCCAGAGGGGTATCAGGGCGGGGTCTTCACCACTCGACGTTACAGTGACACAGCCGAGGTGCGGAGGACATTTGCTCAACCAGATCCTGACCGCCCGAGAGCCATTCGGGCCGCGCGACTCCGAAACGCTCTTGCGCGCTGATCCGTCGGAATGCGACCAACTGTTCGATCGCAACAACCTCATCTACGACCAGACGTTCACCGCGGCCCGCCCGACCTACATCATCGGGCGCAAAGGCGCGGGCAAGACCGCCTTCCTGCGCGGCGCCACACTGGGCATCGACGCGTTGCCGCAGCGGGTGCTCTCCACGGCGTCGGTCTATGCGGACATGGCGGCGCTGCTGCAGAAATACCGCAACCATCGCGGCCCGCTGTTCACCGAGCACTCGGCCGATATCTGGTTGGCGCTCTTCGAGCACGTCGCGATGTTCCACGCCTGCGACACCACCACCGGTGACGATCCGCCGCACGAAATGCAGATCGTGTGGGACTACTTCACCGGCGAGCCGCACGGCGAGAACGCGACGAGCGTGGCCGCCCGATTCCTCGCCGAGATCGAGGAACGGATCCTGGACGACCGCGTGCGGGGGCGCGACGAGCTCATCGACGGGCTCACCCGCGGCGGGGTCTCGTTCGGCGCGGCCCGCCAGGCGCTGGGCAGGCTGCTGGCCGCGCGCCCCGTGATGATCGTCATGGACAACCTCGAGGACCTGCACGCGCAGATCTTCGAGCTGGAGAACGTGCTGGCCGGGCTGTTCAACGCGGTCGGACGCTCGGCCCGCACCGCCGAGGGCCGCACCTTCGGCCTGCAGCTGTGCCTGCCCTCGGAGCTGTGGGACGAGATCCACCGCATCTCGGCCAACCCGGAGAAGGACTTCGGCGGCAACTACCTGACGATCTACTGGACCGCGAACGAGCTCCTGCGCCTCGCGGGGCGCCGGTACCGGCTCTTCATGGAGGCCCACCACCCGCAGCGGCTCGAGTTGATGGAGCCCAACACCGCGGGCGGCCTCGACCACGACGTCGCGCTGCTGCGGGCCGCGCTGCCCAAGACGGTCCGCGGCGGCCTTGGCGTCGACGAGGACCCGGTGGCCTACCTGCTGCGCCACACGCAGCTTCTGCCCCGGCACCTCATCGAGATCCTCAACAACGTGTTCACCGCGCCGGTGCGGGGCTCGCAGCCCTGGGCGATCACCCCGGAGGCGGTGCGGATCGGCACGCAGAGCGGCGAGCGGATGATCGTCGAAGGGCTCTTCGCGGCCTACCGGGCGTCGTACCCGTTCGCCGCACGGGCCATCAAGCGCCTGGCGAACCGGCTCACGATCTGCTTCCCCGCCCGCCAGCTGCGCACGGTCTTCAACCACGAGGGCATCGGCAAGATCACCGGCGACGACTTCGACGCCTTTCTCGACATGCTGATCACGCTGGGCGTCCTGGGCGTCAAGGCGAACACGACCGGCCGCTACAACGAGGCCCGCTTCCAGTACACGTTCGACTCCGCGCTCAACGCGCACGAGGATCTCGACGAGCTGTGCTTCCACCCGCTGTTCACCCGCTACCTGTTCGAGCACGCCCTCGACGACCTGCGGGACAAGGGTGAGCTGCCCACGTACCCGTACGGCAGCGACCCCGACGACATCGCCGACTACCGCATCCGGCTCGGCTATGCCGCAGCCCGGCGGCGGCAGCCCCGATAGGGGCTCGGGGATGGCACTGAGCCCTCGCGCCAAGCAGCCGGTCCTCGGCTACGAGGAGGAGTACTGCGAGGCGCCCCCGACCGGGCGGCGCATCGGCATCTCGCTCTCCGGCGGCGGGATCCGTTCGGCCGCGTTCAACCTCGGCGCGCTGCAGGCGCTGCAGGAGGAGGGCGTGCTGGGCAGCGCGTCGTACCTGGCGGCGGTCTCGGGCGGCGGCTACATCGCGAGCGCCATGACGATCTCGCACGCCTACGCCGAAGAGGGCGCGGAGGACGACCACCCGCTCTGGGCGCACGGGTCGCCCGAGGAGCGCCTGCTGCGCCGCAACACCAACTACCTCGCCCCGGGGAACGCGGGCCGCACGTGGCTGGTGATGAACCTCTTGCACGGCTTCGTGCTCAACTACCTGCCGTTCCTACTCTCCGGGTTCATCGTCGGACGGGTGGTGGGCTGGCTCGCGCATCTGGCGGGCGTGTCGCTCTCGGACCCGCCGTCGTCGATCGTGCTGGTGCCGCTGTACGGGGTGGGGATCTTCGTGCTCGCCGCGGTGGCGGTCGTCGCGCGGGCCCGCTATCGCGACGGGCACAAGGGCGTGCGCGGCTACGGCGAGAGCTCGCTGGAGAAGTGGGCGGCGCTGTGCATCCGGCTGGCGGGGCTCGCGCTGCTGGTGCTGGCGCTGCCCTGGCTCGCGGCGCTCTACGGGGCGGCGACGCAGGCGGTGCTCGGCGGCCTGTTCGGGGTGTCGGCCGCCGCGTTGGACGAGCCGCTCGACCGGATCGCGGCGGCGGGCGGCTGGCTGTTGCTCGCACTGGTGATCGCGATCGTCGCCGTGCCGCTGGCCCGCCGTCCGCGGGCGCGCTGGCTGGTGTTCGTCCTCGCCGTCCTCGCGAGCGGCGCCCTGCTGCTCGTCCCGATGCTGACGTCGCTGGAGTACACGGCCCGGAACGGCATCACGTCGTGGTGGGACGTGGCGGCGGTGCTCGGCGCCCTGTCCGTTGTGCTGCTCATGGCGATCAAGGTGCACAACCGCCGCTACTCGATGCACCTGTTCTACCGAGAGCGTCTGAACAGCGCGTTTGCCGTCAAACGTCGTTCTGACGAGAACGGGCGGCCGGTGGCCGAGCCGATGCCCTACACGAAGCCGCTCCCGTTCTCCGAGGTCGGCAGGCGGCTGGCCGAGCGGAGCGCGCGGATCCCGAAGCTGATCGTCTGCTGCGCGGTGAACGTCACTTCGGACGAGGTCCCGGTGGGCCGGTTCGCGGAGTCGTTCACGTTCACCCACGACAAGAGCGGCGGCCCCCGCTTCACCTACCAGGACACCACGCGGTTCGAGGAGTCGCGGGGCCCCAAGGGCACCGACCTCACGCTGCCCTCGATCATGGCGGTGTCGGGCGCCGCGCTCGCCCCGCTGATGGGCCGGTTCACCTTCCCCCCGCTGCGCCTGCTCATGGCGTTGACGAACGTGCGGCTCGGAGTGTGGGTGCGCAACCCGCGGCACCCGAGCTGGAACGACCCCGTCGAGCCACCGCGCGGACGGCTCGGCAGGCTCTGGGCCGCGATCGTCGCAGGCTGGCGGGAGCCGGGTGCGCTGTACGTCCTGCGGGAGGCCGTCGGCGGGCTCACGCTGACCAAGCGCCGTTTCATCTACCTCACCGACGGCGGCCACTGGGAGAACCTCGGGCTGGTGGAGCTGCTGCGGCGCCGTTGCACCCAGATCCTGTGCTTCGACGCCAGCACCGACGCCGACGGCGCCGCGGGCGACATCGGCCGGGCCATCGCGCTGGCCCGCAGCGAGCTCGGCGCCGACATCACGCTGGACCCCGCCCCGACCATGCCGCGCGACGGCGCGCACAGCGCCGATCTCGCGGTGCTCGGCGAGGTGCGCTATCCCGACGGCGACCAGGCGCGGCTCGTCTACGCCAAGGCGGCGCTCACGGAGAGCCTCAGCTGGGACCTGCGCTCGTTCCACCACCGCGACGGGCGGTTCCCGCACCACTCGCTCTCGCGGCAGATCTTCACCGACGAGCAGTTCGAGGCCTACCGCAGCCTCGGGCACGCGGCGGGACGGCGCGCCGCCGAGGTGCTCAACCTGCCGACCTCGCAGCTGCACACGCCGTCGACCAACGGGCGTGCGCCGACGGGTGACAGACTCCGCACGTGACCCGGCCCGCGGCGGCGAGCGAGCAGGTGCGGCGGAGCATGTCGCGGCAGCGCTCCCGCGACACCGGTCCCGAGCTGGCCGTCCGCACGCGCCTGCACGCGCTGGGCTACCGCTACCGGGTCGACCACCGGCCGTTGCCCGATCTGCGGGCCCGCGGCGACATCGTCTTCACCCGCGCCAGGGTGGCCGTCTTCGTCGACGGCTGCTTCTGGCACCAGTGCCCGCAGCACCGCACGTCGCCCCGGCACAACGGCGCCTGGTGGGAGGCCAAGCTGCAGGCCAACGTCGCTCGCGACCGCGCCACCGACCGACGCCTGGCCGACGCGGGCTGGCGCGTCGTGCGGATCTGGGAGCACGCGTCGCCCGACGAGGCCGTGGCGACGATCGTGGCCGCGCTCGGCGCTACAGCTGCGCCGGGCCCTCCTCCACCCGCGCCCCCAGCTGGCGCACCACCTCGGCCATGACGTCCTGCACGGCCACGGTGTCGGCGAGCGGCATCACGTCGCTCTGCACCTTGCCCGCGGCGACACACTCGGTGACCTCGATCAGCTCGTGCGCGTACCCGCCGCCGGTGCGCGGCGCGACGATCGTCTCCGGCTCGGCCTTCAGCCGGTGCACGACGATCGTGTCGGGATGGTGGAAGCGCGGCAGGACGTCGATCCAGCCGTCGGTGCCGTAGATCCGCATCTGGCCCGGCGACGCGCAGCGCAGCGAGCAGAACAGCGACGCCGTGCGCCCGCCGGGGAAGCCGAGCAGCATCGACTCCTCCAGGTCGACGCCGGTGGGCGCGAGCAGGCCCTCGACGTGGACGACGTCGGGCGTGCCCAGCACCATCTGGGCGAACGAGATCGGGTAGACCGACAGGTCGAACACCGCGCCCCCGCCGATCGCGGGGTTGAGGAAGCGGTCCCCCGCGTCCAGGTTGGCCTGGACGCACAGCTCGCCCTGCACCGACCGCACCTCGCCGAGCGCACCCTCGGCGATCAGCTCACGGGCCCGGACGAGCACGGGCTGGAAGCGGGTCCACATCGCCTCCATCGCGAACCTGCCGGTGGCGGTGGCGAGATCGACGATCTCGCGCGTCGCCTCGGGGGTCACCGTGAAGGCCTTCTCGACGAGGATCGCCTTGCCTGCCCGCAGGGCCGCGAGCGCGATCGCCCGGTGCTGGGGGTGGGTGGTGGCGATGTAGAGGACGTCGACGGCGTCGTCGGCGAGGATGGCCTCGTAGATGTCGTACGCGCGGGGGATGCCGTGCGCGGCCGCGAAGGCCTGGGCGCGCTCGGCCGAGTGGGACGCGACGGCCACGAACTCCGCGCCCGGCACGTGCGGCGCGTCGCCGACGACCTTCGACGCGATCCGGCCCGGTCCGACGACGCCCCAACGCACGGTCATGGCTTCATCTTGGTCGATCAACGCACAGGCGGCGCATACCGGGACCACACGGCGCGGCCATCGGCTCCCGACGGCCTCGTGCCCAGCCGGGCCGCACCCGCGGCCCGCCGAGGAGAGGAGATCGATGAGCACGATTGACGACCCCGCCCCGCCCCGCCCCGCCGGAGGTGGTCGCGGCCGATCGGGGTGCCGGTGGCCGCGTGGCGGGGTGGGCGGCCGCTGCCCGTCGGCCGCCCTGTCGGCCGTTGACCCGTCGGGCGGTCAGTCGGTTCGCCCTCGCGGCTGGCCGGGTCTGCCGTTGCCGGAGGCGCTACCAGTCAGGGCAGCGCCTTCGCCAGCCAGTCCAGGCCGGCCTCGGCGATCTCGCGCCAGCCGTTGTCCACCACCAGGGAGTGGCCGCGGTCGGGGAACTGCCGCAGCTCGGTCACCGCCGACGAGTGGCGGTACTGCTTGAAGGTGGACCGCGTGACGGCGTCGGGCACCGTGTGGTCCTTGCCGCCGGAGAGGAGCAGCAGCGGGCCGCGGCGGGCGTTGCGCGTGTCCACGGCGGCGGGCGAGTGCGCCACGAAGTTCGCCGTCGCCGCCTCGAACAGCGGCTTGGCGGGCGACGGGATCGTCCAGCGCTCGAACAGCACGTCCGACTCGTCCTGGCTCACGGCGTTACCGAAGCCGTAGCGGAACTGCGCGGCGGTGAGGCTCACCGCGCGCTTGGCGTTGGCCGGGTTCCCCAGCACCGCGCCGGACGCGCGGAGTTGGGCGGGCGGGAGGACCAGCACGCCCCGGATCTGGGCCGGGTCGATCGCCACGGCCGCGGCGCCGAGGTTGCGCCCGAGGAGCTTCTGCGCGATCAGGCCGCCGAACGAGTGCCCGATGATCACCGGTGGCTCCGCGAGCCCCTCGATGATGCCCGCGTAGTGGTCGGCGACGTCCTCGATGCCGAGGCCCGCGACGGCGTCGGGCTGCGAGCGCGCCTCCGCGACCGTCGGCGGCTCATGCGGCCACCCGGGCGCGACGGGGTCGTAGCCACGCTGGGCGAAGAGGTCCAGCCAGGGCTGCCAGCTGGTGGCGTGCAACCAGAGACCGTGGACGAACACCGCGGGACGGGCCATGGATCCTCCTCGGGAGCAGCCGACGGTGATCACCGTGCCGTACCGGCGGCCCCTGGTCGACCACAACCCCACCGCGCACGGCCATGTGGATCAACACCGGTAGGCCGCTCGGTTCAGCGACGCGAGCGAGGACGCCGTTTGTCGTTGCCTGCCCACCACTGCCCGAGCGGGTCGTTGCCCGGCCACACGGTCGCTCGTACCTTCGCGTGGCACTCCCGTCACGGCCCGAAGCCTGCGGGCTCCGCTCCCCCCTTCCGGGCACAGGTCCGGATGGCGGGCCCGCAGGCTCGGCGCACAGGAGAACCGTGCGTTCCGCTCGCCATGTCCTCAGCGCCGCGGCGCTGGCCGCCCTCGCACTCGGCGGCCTGACCGCCTGCAACGACCTCGACATCGCCGCGCTCCAGACCGCCGCCCACGCGACCGGCACCCCCGCCTCGACCGCGCAACGGGCGCCGGACGCGGCCACGACCGCCGCGGCAGGCGGGGCGGTGCGTGCGAGCGCCGCCTCCACGACGACGTCGCGGTCCGGGCACCCGACGCCGCCGTCCGCGACGTCGACCAAGCCCACGACCAAGCCCACGACCCCGACGACGTCGGTCGGCTCGACCGCGGCGAAGCCCGCCGCCTCCTCCGTGGCCGGGCAGATCCTCGGCCTCGTCAACGGCGCGCGGATCAAGGCAGGCTGCAAACCCGTCAGCCTCGACGGCAGGCTCGCCGCCGCCGCCGCGGGCCACGCCCAGGACATGGCGGCCAACGACTACTTCAGCCACACCAGCAAGGACGGCCGCACGTTCGTCGACCGGATCAAGGACGAGGGCTACGCCACTCCGCGGTCGGAGAACATCGCCGCGGGTCAGCCAGGCGTCACGGCCGTCATGGACGCCTGGATGGCGAGCTCGGGCCACCGCGCCAACATCCTCGACTGCACGGCCACGCAGATGGGGGCGGCCAGCGCGAAGGGCGGCACCTACGGCATCTACTGGGTGCAGGACTTCGGGCGCGGCGGAGCGTGACCCAGGGCCGGGCGCACCCCCCATCGCGCCCGGCCCCGCCGCACTCAGTGCGCCGTCGTGTCCTCGCCGTGCATGGTGTCGCCGTGTCGTTATCCCTCAGGGTGGGGAGTCGGCAATCGCTGCGCTGATGCGCCCGCGGATCAGTACGACTTGTACGCGGGTCGGACCGTCACGCTGGTGACCTCTGCGGTCGGGGGCAGCGTCAGGCACGCGGCCATGACCGCGGCAATATCGGAGGGCTGGATCAGCAATTCCGGACAGTAGTTCCGGCCTTCGTCGCGGAATATCTTGGCCTGCAATTCGCCCGCGATCCGGCCGAGATAAAGCGTCAACACCCGCACACCGTCGGCGTTGATTTCCTCGCGCAGGCTGTTGGCGAGTGCGGTACGAGCGTGCTGGGTCGCGGCGTACTGGGACGTGGTCGGTTTCGCGGTGAGCGACTGCGTCGAGTTGATGAAGACCACGTGCCCACCCCGCTCCTTAAGTTGCGGGAGCAACAACTGGGTCAGCCGGTAGGGGGCGCGTACGTTCACCTCGTATAGGCGGTCGAGCTCCTCGATCGGCGCAACGTCGAGTGCTGCCCTGCTGTAGCCGCCCGCGCAATGGACGAGGATGTCGAGTTGCCCACCGAACTGTGCGGAAATCGCTGTGACGACGTCCTTCATCCCTTGGGACTCCGTGAGATCGGCCGCGATCGCCAACGCGGGGCCGGTCAGCTGCGCCGCCACGGCGGCCAACCGTGAGGCCGAACGGCCTACCAGGCACACCCGTGCGCCGAGCGACGACAGCGCCGCGGTCAGCGCCCGTCCGATCGTGCCGCTCGCTCCGGTCACCAGCGCCAGCGCGCCGTCGAGACCGGGCGGTGGCAGCCGGTCGCGTCCGGCCGAGACGACTGCACTCATCGGCCGCTCCTCGCCGATATTCCGCGATTGTCACGAACAGTTCTCTCTCGTTTACGGAAAGTATTCGTGACGACCGCGGAGTTTGTCCGTGGCACCGATGGATCGATTGTCGGATGCGAAACGTTACCCGTAATGAAACGGATGAAATGGACATATCGGCGCGCTTTCACGGTGGGTGAATAGAGGCGAGCAGGCCCGGGTGGCCCGCTTCCGCGTCCTGGCAGGGCCGGTGTGCCCTTCACCGGGGCCCGGGGACTCGGCGAAGCGTCGACGCTGCCTGCGAGGTCGGGCGGTGTGGTTACCGGCTGTCCCCCTCGAGGGCGTCGCGGAGTTGGTCGGTGATGTCGCGGGCGGACTCCCGGTTGTCGACGGCGAGGTGGGGCACCGGCGGCGGCACCCCCGGCCGCATCCGGGCCACGAACGCGTCGAACGCGGCGAGCTTGCCGGTGTCGCGCGGCGAGCCGCGGTCGCGCAGCCTGCGTCGCAGGGTGGCCGCGTCGGTGCGCACCCAGACCAGGCGCACCGGCGGTCCGCCGAGCTCGTCGACCCACTCCGCCCAGCGGCGCGCGTCGTGGATCGCGGTGGTGAACGGTCCGTCGAGCAGCACCGGGCAGGCGTGGGCGCGGATCTGTCGGGCCAGCGCGGCGAGGCCCGCGTACTCGTGCACCTTGACGTGCTCGTCGTACCAGGGGCCTTCGCGCTCCCCCGGCGGTCGCCCCGCCGCGGCGAGCGTCGCGGCGACGAACGAGCCGTACGCCGTGTCCTTGTCCAGCAGCGCGGGCGGTGGGTCGAGCAGGGCGAGCAGCCGCTCGGCGACCGTCGACTTGCCCGAGCCCGGCGGCCCCGCGACGACCCAGACATCCGCACCCGACATGCCGCCAGCTTGCCGGGTCGGTCGGGCTACTGGGCCGCGGTCTGCGGGGTGGGGAGGTCCCTGCCCTGCGTGAGCGAGGGCACCCGGCCCCCCGCCCTGCGCACGGCCCGGCGGGCGCGGACGTACGCGCCAGGCCCGCGCAGTGTTCCGCCGACCCGCAGCCGCGCCGTGTCCTCCGGCATGCCCACGCCCGCGTCGGCCTCGCGGTCGGAGATCACCTTCATCTGCGCGACGGCCGCGGGCAGCCGACGCAGGGCGGCGCCGCGGGCCTGGCGGTCGAGCGCGATCTTGGTGAGCAGCGCCGACAGCCCGACGGCGTAGCCGCGCAGCTGCTCGCGCATCGACGCGCCGTCCACCCGGTGGTGGTGCCACAGGAACGCGCTCGGCTCGTAGCCCACCGCGTGCCCCGCGAGGATCAGGCGGATCATGAACTCGCCGTCCTCGCCGCCGTGGGTCGGCGTGCCCGGTCCGAGCGCCTCGTCGAACCCGCCCGCGGTGCGCGCGAACGCGGTGCGCACGGCCATGTTGGCGCCGATCCCGAACAGCCCCGGCGAGAACGGGAAGATCGCCGACTCGGGCGGGGGGTTCTGCAGGCTGAACCGGCGAGCGAGGAAGCCCTTGTTCCAGGCGAGCGCGGTGTCGGCGGCGCGCTCCTGCTCGGTGTCGAGCCGCGCCGCGAGCACCGGTCCGCTCACGCACGCGAGCGTCGGGTCCCCGGCGAACGCCCCCGCCATGCGGGTGGCCCACGCGCGGTCGACCTCCGTGTCGTCGTCGGTGAACAGCACCACGGGCGTCGTCGCCTCGAACAGCCCGCGGTTGCGGCCCACCGACGCGCCGCGGCGCGCCTCCCGGATGTAGCGCACCCGGGGGTCGGCCAGGGCCCGGACGGCCTGCGCGGTGCGGTCGTCGTCCGGGTCGTTGTCCACGACCAGCACGGTGATCGCCGGGTGGTCGCCCGCGAGGATGCTGCGCACGCACCGGGCGAGGCTGGTCGGCCGCCCGCGGGTGGCGACGACCGCCGTGACGGGCTCGATGCACTCGGCGGGCGTCCGCACCGGGCGCAGCGGACCCAGCTGGGTCTCCACGGCGCGGCGAACGGCGTCGGCGGAGGCGTGGCCGCGGTCCAGCCGCACGGTGGCCATCCCGACGGGCACCGTGCCGACCCGGACGAGCAGCCGCGCGGCGACGTAGCGGTGGCCGACCGCGATCGGGGCGTACGGGGCGGTCCGGTCGATCGTGCTGATCCAGGCGGCCCCGTGCAGGGGATGCGCCCGCACCTGCAGGGTCGGCCCGTCCATGTCGTTCCCGGTCCGGTCGCTGCCCGTACTGGCCCGGTCGGTCTTAGCCCGGTCAGGCCGGTTGCGGTCGGGTCTGTCGCCCTCAGCCACGGACGACCCTCGCCGCCCCGGCCAGCCCGTGGTACACGCCGCCGCGGGCGGCGTTCCGCAGGGCGCGCATCCGCCCCCGCCGGTCGGCGCCCGCGCGGTTCCACGCCAGCAGCGACACGCCCCAGACGTCGCGGGAGAGCGCTGCCGTGCCCGCGGCGATGGCCTCGTGCGCCCATGCGTCGGCGATCTCGTCGTACCCGTCGCGATAGGCGAAGACGGCGGGCCGCACGTAGGCGAGGCCGGGGTGGCTGCGGCGCATCAGCGGCGCGTACTCGGCGAGGATGCGGTCGAGCGCGCGGAAGCGGGCCGTGCGGTCGCGGCTGATCGAGCCGGTGCGCATCAGGCGCATGTCGACGTGCCACCGGCGGATCCCCAGGAAGGTCGGGGTGGTCGACTTCGCCGCGATGCGCAGCCACATGTCGAAGTCGACGCCGCTGCGCAGGCTCGCGTCGAAGGTCCCGACCTCCGCGAAGCACGACCGGCGCAGCACCAGCGAGCTGCCGTTGTGCGGCGGGTTGTGCGTGATCATGAAGCGGTCGAGGTCGAAAACGCCCGCGGGCTGCCAGCGCATCCCCGCCAGCCGCCCGTTCTCCATCAGCACGCGCGTGTGGCTGAACGTCGCGCCGACCTGCGGCGACGCGTCCCGCAACGTCGCGAGGGCGGTGCGCAGGAAGTCGGGGTGCCACCGGTCGTCGCCGTCGAGGAACGCGACGAACGGGGCGGACGTCTCGCCCAGCGCGATGTTGCGCGCCTGCCCCGAGCCCCCGTTGGCCGTGCGGATCAGCCGCAGGCGGGGGTCCGTCGTGGCCCGCTCCGCCACGATCTCGGCGGTGTCGTCGGTGGACCCGTCATCGACGACGACGTACTCGATCCTGCGCTCCGACTGACCGAGCACAGAGTCCATCGCCTGCCCGATCCACGGCCCGACCGTGTACGCGGGCGTGATGACGGAGACCAGCGGTGCGTCGCTCATCACCCCTCCAGATCAGTCAATTAGACCATCTGCCGCGGTCGAGGCGGCGATGAGCACCCGGACCAGGCGACTACTCTACGAACCATGTCGCTTACTGCTCGTATCGTAGTGGCACGCCGGATGGGCTTCCTACCGGCCCGTCTCTACGCCATTCTCCGGCACCTTCTGTTCCAAAAGGAGCTGTCTACGCTGCGCCGACCTCGCGGATACGCGCAGATGGCGGCCGCGAAGAACCTTGCGCCGCAGAACCCTCTAGTACGCCAAACGGCTGACAAATACTCCGTTAGGGCATACGTCGCGGACACGATCGGTGAGGAGTACCTGATCCCGCTGGTCCAGGTCGTCAGCCACGAGGACGATCTGGAGATGGCGGCACTGACGGAGCCGTGCGTGATCAAGGGGACGCACGGCTGCGACATGACGATCCTGCTGCCGGAGGGGGCGCCGCGGAGCGAGCGCGCGATCCGGGCGACCGTCGCCCGCTGGCTCGCCACCGACTTCTACCGGACCCGGTGGCGGGAGGCGCCCTACCGCGGGCTGCCGCGACGGGCCGTCGTGGAGCGGTTCATCGGCGAGACGGGCGTGCCGCCGTCGGACTACAAGTTCTTCGTGTTCCACGGCAAGGTCGGCATGGTCGTGGTGGACCAGGACCGCTTCTCCGCCCACACCTCCACGCTGCTGCACCCGGACTGGCACGCGTTCGCCGTCGAGGGCACGTTCGACGCGGCCGACGACCTGCCCGCCCAGCCGTCGAACTACGCGGAGATGATCGAGGTGGCGGAGCGGCTGGCCGCCGACTTCACGTTCGCCCGCATCGATCTCTACAACGTCCACGGCCGGATCTACTTCGGCGAGATCACCCACTACCCCGGCGGCGGCATCGTGCGGCTGCGCCCGCGCGCCTTCGACCGCGCGCTGGGCGAGCTGTGGCGGGTCGGCACCCCGATCCCGGAGTGCTTCATCCGCCGTCCCCGTGCGACACGTCACGGAGCGAACATCAACTCTGAGCGGAGCGTGCGGAGCGAACATCAACTCTGAGCGGAGCCTGCGGAGCGAACATCAGATCTGAGCCACCCGACCACCCACGCCGCGACCGCGACGCACGGCACGACCTCGGCCGCGAGGGCCGCCCACCCGACCGCGGCCAGCCCGAGTGTGGGCGCCAGCAGGATCGTGCAGGCGATGAGGATCACCGCCTGCACGCCCTGCAGCACAGCGAGCAGGAACGTGCGGTTCTCCAGGCGGCACTTGGTCACGTAGAGCGACACGACCACGCGGGGGAAGAGCGACGCCATCATCAGCTGCAGCACCGTCGTGGCCCCGTCACGGTAGTGCGCGCCGAACAGCGAGAGCACCAGCGGAGCCGCGACCATCACGACGACCGCTGCGGGCAGCACGATCACGCAGATCCGCCGCAGCACGGCCAGGGCGTGCCGGTGGGCGTGGGCGGGGTCCTTCGCCGCCTCGACGACGAGCGCCGACGTGATCGACATCGAGAGCGCGCCCATCGCGGCGAAGATCGTCTGTGCGGGCAGGAAGTACGCCGCCTGTTCCGCGCCGAGCAGGCTGACGACCAGGACCGGCAGGAACGTCGAGGAGAGCTGGCTGAACAGCTGGGCGGCGTAGTCGCCTGCGATGTAGCGGCGCAGCGTGGCGCCGTCGGGCAGCTCCTCGTCGGGCTTGTCCTCGCCGCGCTTGGCGCGCCGCGGCAGGATCCGTCGGAAGATCAGCAGGTTGACCGGGACGATCAGGGCGACCACCGGGAGCGACCACGAGGTGAACACGCCGTCGACCAGCGACGTGTGCGCCACCACGATCAGCAGCACGAGCTTGACCAGCCCGTACGTCCCGTTCTCCAGGGGTACCCATATCGCCGAGGCCAAGCCGGTGAGGGCGGCGTCCTGCAGGTTGAACAGCGACCACGCCGTCGTCGACACGACGAACCACGCCGCGAACGGCAGCGAGACCCACAGCGGGTCGCCCGGCGAGAGCGCGAAGTGGCAGTAGGCCATCACCGCGACCGTGCCCAGCACGGCGACCAGGGCCCCGGTCCCGTAGGCGCCGCGGATGAGCGAGCCCGCCTTCGTGCCCGCGCGCGGCAGGAACCGCACGAGGGCGCCCGCGAAGTTGAGCTGGGTCAGCGTCGACACGAGCACCATCAGCGAGACGAGCGCGCTACCCCGTCCGACCTGGGCGTCGGTGAACGCGCGCGCCGCGACGATCCAGTACACGAGCCCGAGGCCCGAGTTCACCACCGTGTTCAGCATCAGCGCGTACGCGTTGCGGAACAGTGGGACGGCGAGCTCGCGTCGCAGCCTCGTGACGGACACGCTGCCCACGCTCACCCCGATGGTTGGTAGGTTTCTGTCCCCGGATCCGGTGACAGGAAGTGATCGTGCGAATCGTATGCGTAGGCGGCGGCCCCGCAGGCCTGTACCTCGCCCTGCTGGCCCGGCTGTGCTCGTCGGCCCACGAGGTGACCGTCGTGGAGCGCAACCCGCCCGGAACGGCGTTGGGCTGGGGCGTGACGTGGGGCGAGGAGTTCCTCGACGACGTCTACGCGGCCGACCCGGTGAGCGGCCGCCGCCTGCGCGCCGCAGCGCTGGTCTGGGGCGACCAGGTCGTGCGCATCGACGGCCGGGAGCCGGTGCACATCGGCGGACGGTACGGCTACAGCATCGGCCGCAGCCGCATGATCGACATCCTCACCGAGCGGGTTCTCGAGCTGGGCGGGCACATCGAGTACGAGCATGCGGTCGAGGACCCGGACGCGGTGGACGCCGATCTCGTCGTGGCCACGGACGGCGTCGCCAGCCGCCTGCGGGCCGCGCGCGCTCCGGCGTTCCGCCCGACGGTCACCACCGGGCGCAACCGCTACGTATGGCTCGGCACGCCGAAGGTGTTCGACGCGTTCACGTTCGCCTTCGAGCGCACCGACGCGGGCTGGATCTGGGCGTACGGCTATCCGTCCTCGGGCGGGACGAGCACGTTCATCGTCGAATGCTCGCCCGCGACGTGGTCGGGGCTGGGCCTGGACACGCTGGAGCACGCCGAAGGCCTGCGGCTGGTCGCGGACGTCTTCGCCGACGTCCTGTCCGGGCAGCCGCTGCTCAGCCTGCCCGCCGGACCGTCGCCGTGGCTGCAGTTCCGGGAGATCCGCAACGCCAGCTGGCGTGCGGGGAACCTCGTCCTCGCCGGGGACGCCGCGCACACCACGCACTTCGGGATCGGCTCGGGCACGGTGCTCGCCGTCCAGGACGCGATCGCGCTCGCCGACGCGCTGCGCGGGGTCAGCTCGACCGGCGTGGGCCTGGGCACCGCGCTGGACGCCTACGACCGGCACCGGCGCGGCCTGCTCGCGCCGATCCAGGGATCGGCGATGCGCAGCATGCGCTGGTTCGAGGACGTCGACCGGCACCTCGCGGCCGATCCGGTGCGGGTCGCGTGGTCGCTCTTCGACCGGCGCCGCGACCAGGCGCCGTGGCGCTACCAGCTGCACCTCGCCACGCAGATCGAGCCGCTGCGGCAGGCCAGACGGCGGATCACCACCGCGCGCCGGACCGTCCGGGAACGGCTGCGCGAACGCGCCGTGATACACGGAGAGTAGCGATCCCCGCTCTCTAAAGGGCCGAACGGTGGGTTGTTACCGTCCCCGCGCTCTGGGGGAGGTGGATCACCGGTGAAGATCACGTGCGTGGGCGGCGGACCGACTGGCCTGTACTTCGCGCTGCTGTCCAAGCTGCGCTCCCCGCGGTGCGAAGTCACCGTCGTCGAGCGCAACGCCCCGGGCACGACGCACGGCTGGGGTGTCACGTGGGGTGACGAGCTCCTGGACGACCTCTACGCCTGCGACCCCCGTCAGCGCGCACCGCCTGCGTACCGGCTCGACGTTGTGGGGCAAGCAGGTGGTGCGGATCGACGGCAGGCCTGCGGTGCACCTGGGCGGCAAGTACGGCTACAGCATGTGCCGCAGCCGGATGCAGGGGATCCTCCTCGACCGGGCGATCGAGCTCGGCGTGCGGCTCGTGCACGGGCAGTCGGTCGACGACGACTCCGCACTGGACGCCGACCTGGTCGTCGCGGCCGACGGCGTCGGCAGCAGGCTGCGCGCACGGCACGCCGACCGCTTCCTCCCGACGGTCACCACCGGGCGCAACCGCTACATCTGGCTCGGCACGTCGAAGGTTCTCGACGCGTTCACGTTCGCGTTCGAGCGCACGGTGGCGGGCTGGGTGTGGGCCTACGGGTACCCGTCGACCAGCGGCACCAGCACGTTCGTGATCGAGTGTGCGCCGTCGACGTGGACCGGGCTGGGGCTCGACCGGATGGATCCCGACGCGGGCCTGCGTCTGCTGGAGTCGCTCTTCGCGCAGGTGCTGTCCGGCCACCGGCTGCTGGAGCCGCCCACCGCGACCGGACGCTCGCCGTGGCTGCACTTCCGCGAGATCCGCAACGCCACCTGGCGCGCCGGGAATGTCGTCCTCGCAGGCGACGCCGCGCACACCACCCACTTCGGGATCGGCTCGGGCACGGTGCTCGCCGTGCAGGACGCGATCGCGCTCGCCGACGCCGTGCACGCACCGGGCGCGCGCCTGGACGCGGCCCTGGACGCCTACGACCGGCGGCGCCGCGCGGTGATGGGGCCGATCCAGGACATGGCGATGCGCAGCATGAGCTGGTTCGAGGACGTGGACAAGCGGATGGACGGCGACCCCGTCCGCGTCGCGTACGCGCTGTTCGACCGCCGCGGCGACCAGGCCCCGTGGCGCTACCAGCTGCATCTGGCGACCCAGATCGAGCCGCTCCGCCACGTGCGCAGCGGGCTCACGACGGCCCGCCGCTCGGTGCGCGGCCTGCAGCGCACCCGCCGTGCCCGGGCCGGGGTGCGCTAGCGGGCGCTGCCGGTCGGGTGGGCCTCACCCGGGGCGGTCCAGCTGGTACACGTAGTGGTCGCGGCTGTCGACGGGGTTGTCCGGGGTGAGCTCGCCCGCGGCCACGCGCCGGAACCCGGCCCGTTCCACCGCGCGCCACGACGCGGTGTTGGCCTGGTGCATCGCCACGACGACCGCCGTCGCGTCCGGGTGGGCCGCCCAGCTCTCCGCGACGAGCGTGGCGATCATCCCCGCACCGAGGCCGCGGCCGCGGCAGTCGGGCTCGCCGATGAGGTAGTCGATGCTCAGCGCCCCCGGCGGCGGCAGGCAGATCGCCGAGAGCTCCTCGACGTACTCGGGGTAGTCCGCGATCGCGTACCGCTGGATCAGCCCGAACGGCCGCCCGCCGGTCCAGGCGAGGAGGACCTGGGTGGGCTCGGTCCCGTCGATCCCGGCTCCGAAGTCGCCCTCGAGCGCCTCCGGCGAGGTCTCGTGATCCCACCAGCGCGCCACCACGGGCTCGGACAGCCACTTCGCCAGCAGCGGGAAGTCGTCACGGCGCAACCGGACAAACGTGATCGGGCCCACGTGCCGAGCCTACGGCCGCGCGCGAGCGGTAATCCGTGTTCCTGACGTCAGGCGGGCTCGAAGGCCTCGCCGTCGGGGCTGGCGATCACCACGGTGTAGCCGTCCGGGTCGGTGACCCAGAGCTCGCGGTGGCCGGGCCCGTTGCCCTCCCCCTCCGGCGGGTTGCGGTGCGGTGCCCGCACGACAGGGGCACCGAGCCGCGCGGCGCGGGCGACGGCGTCGTCGAAGTCGGCGACGTCGCCGAACCACAGCAGCACCCCGTTGCCGAGCGGGCCGTCCGGGCTGCCGATGCGCCCGTGGTGGTGCTCCACCTCGACGTGGTGCAGCTGGAGCACGAGCTCCCCGCCGGAGAGCAGCCGTTCGTAGTGCGGGCCGCCGTGGTCGCTGCGCAGACCGAGCAGCTCCTGGTACCACCGGCTCGACGCCTCGACGTCCCGCACGGTGATCAGCGTCTGGGGCCGCGCCGATCGGACGTGCACCACCACGCCGATCCGGTTGCCCGCCGGGTCGTCGACCTCGACGATGAAGCGTTCACCGCCGTCGAGCCGCGGGGGCGCGCACACCCGGCCGCCCGCGTCCTGGATCCGGCTGAGCGTCGGGTACAGGTCGTCGGAGCGGATCCACACGACCGGCCCGCCCGCGGCGGCGGGCTGCAGCTCGGTGGTCCACTGCCCGATCATCCCGGGGCCCGCGAAGCTGCCGTAGGTGGGCTCGGTCTTCCAGCCGAAGACCTTCTCGTAGAAGGCGGCGGAGCGGGCGACGTCCAACGCCGGGAGCTGCAGGTAGTCGATCTGGCCGTGGCTCATGTCGGGTTCCTCGCTTCAGTCGGGGATCAGGAGGTGGCTGGCGGAGCGGGCGAACCAGTCCGCGTAGCGCCGCGGTGTCCAGCCGCGGTGCCGGACGAGCCGGTGGAAGACCGCGGGATCCATCAACAGCCATAGGTCGTCGGTGGCGTCGGCGGTGGACCGCAGCGGCGTGATGCGAGCCATGGCGTCGACCAGCCACCGGGCGGTCGTCGCGCGCTGGGCCGTGAGCTGGGTGGCGAGCCCGGCCAGGTCGGGGTCGGTGTTGGCGCCCTCGAACACCGCGAGCACCAGCCCGGCGGAGCGCGTCTGGGCCCCCGCGATGACGTCGGCCACGACGGCGAGGAATTCCTCGGCCGTCCGCGCCTGCCGCGCCGTGTCCGCCCACCCGCGGTCGAGGACGGGCACGGCCTGGTCGTCACCGGCGATCGCGACGTCGATCGCGGCCTTGAGCAGCCGCGCCTTGGTGCCGAACGCGAGCTCGACCGTCGGCACCGCCACCCCGGCCGCCGCCGCGATCGCGCGCATGGTCGCCCCCGCGTAGCCGCGCTCCAGGAACACCGCCGTGGCGGCGTCGAGGATCCGCCGACGGGTGCGGCGCGCCTGCTGCTCCCGGCGGCTCGACCGGTAGCCGCGCTGTTCCACCATTTCACTATGGCACAACCATAGTTGTTAGGGTGTAAGCATGCCTTCGTTGTACGAGTACGCCGGTGGCGAAGCCGCGCTGCACCGCCTTGAGCAGCACTTCTACGACAGCGTGCTCGCCGATCCCGTGCTGCAGCCGCTCTTCGGCGCCGGACGGCCCGAGCACGTCGACCACCTGACGGCCTTCACCAGCGAGTCGTTCGGCGGCCCCGACCGCTTCTCCCGCGAGCTGGGCTTCACGCACCTCATCGCCGTCCACCGCGGTCTGAAGATCACTGAGGAGCAGCGGCTGCGGTTCGTCGAGCTGTACCTGAAGGCCCTCGACGCCACCGGCATGCCCGACGATCCCGAGTTCCGCGACGCCGTGCGCGAGCACGTCGAGTTCGGCACGCAGGTGGCGAAGCAGAACTCGCACGCCGAGACCGACGACCAGCTCCACCCGTTGCGCGAGGTGCCGCACTGGACGTGGGCGGGCGACGACCGGGCCTCGTGAGGCAACCCTGATCGGTCCCCGACGACAGGGAAATGTGGCGATAGCGGGAGTTATCGCCGCGCGCCCCGCTGCCGGACCCTCGTGTGAACCCGACCACACGGAGGAACCGAATGCTCACGCCATCCGTCCGCCGCACGCTCGTCGCCTGCTTAGTCGCGGCCGCCGCATTCGGCCTCAACGCAGGCGTCGCCACCGCGGAGACCCCCGACCACGGCAACAACCGCGACAGGGCCGTCTGGGCCTGCGGGGGCGACGACGCCGTCCTCGTCGAGGACGACGACCCGAACGGCAGCTCCACCTGCTACCAGAAGACGATCACTACCAGCTGCGACCCCACAGAGTGCGTCATCATCACCGACGACCCGCGCCTCTCGAACCGGCCGAACAGCACGCGCACGAACACCACGCTGGCGAGGTGACAGGCTGGGCGGCATGACCCGCACCGCCCTGTTGCGCGCAGGCGCCGCCGCCGGGCCGCTGTTCGTCACGGCCTTCCTCCTCGACGGCGCCACTCGGCCCCACTACGACCCGCTGCGCCATCCGGTCAGCTCGCTCTCGCTCGGTCCCCGGGGCTGGCGGCAGGTCGCCAACTTCGCCGTCACCGGGGCGCTCTACCTCGCGGGGGCCGTCGGGCTGGGGCGGCGCGGGGTGATCGTCGGCGCGGCGGCGGTCGGCCTGCTGGGCGCGGGGGCGTTCCGCACGGACCCCATCAGCGGCTACCCGCCTGGCTCACCGCCGGTGGCCGAGCAGAAGACGCCGACGGGTGCCGCCCACGACGCCTTCGGGGTGCCGGTCTTCCTCGGCATCCCCGCCGCCGCGTTCGTCGAGGCCCGCCGTGCAGGCCGCGAAGGCCGTCGCGGCTGGGCGCTCGCCTCCGCGGCGAGCGGCGTGGGGATGCTGGCGTTCTTCGGCCTCGCGGGCGCAGGCTTCGCGCAGCAGGCCGCTCTCGTCGGTCGCGCGGGCCTGCTCCAGCGGATCTCCCTCGGCATCGGGTTCGGGTGGCTCACCGCGCTCATGCTCCGGGCGCTGCGACGCTGAGCCGCATGCGTGGCGCCGGTCCGAACCGGGTCTCGGCCACGCCGTCGTCGACGAAGCCGACCGAGCGGTAGAACGCCATCGCGTGCGGGTTGGCGGTGACCTCGATGCGGTCGACGTCGGCCTCGCCCAGCAGGTGCGTCATCAGCGCGGTCGCGACGCCCCGCCGCATGTGCGTGGGATCGACGAACAGGTCCTCCAGCTCCCACGCGTCGCCCGTCGGCAGCACCGTCGCGAACCCGACGACGGTCCCGTCCGGATCGACGGCGACGCGCGTGCGGCCCGCGACGACCGCGTCCTCGGGCAGGACCAGCAGCTCGGGATGGGCCAGGAGCGCGTCGCGATCACCCGCGTTCGACAGCGACGCGGCACGGAAGATCTCCCGGACGGCGTCCAGGTCGTCGGCGTGGGCAGGCCGGACGCGGTTCATGTCCACCTCCGGAGTTCCGAGCGGTCGGCCGCGCCGGTCTTGGCGAGCAGCCGGGCCACGTGCGTCTCCACGGTGCGGCGGGAGAGGTAGAGCCGCTCGGCGGCTTCGGCGTTGGTGAGCCCCGCGGCGACCAGCGCGAGCACCTCGGCCTCCCGCGCGGTGACGCCGAAGGCGCGCAGCGCGGGCGCCACCGGACCGCCGCGACGCCGGGTCGGCGCACCCGCCGTCCGCAGCAGGTCGCGGCAGGTGCGGGCCAGGCTCTCGGCGCCCGCGGCCTCGTGGGCGGCGAGGTCGGCGCGCAGCGCGGGCACCGGGTCGCCCCAACCGTCGACCACCGCGGCCTCCAGCGCGAGCAGCCGCAGCAACCGGCTCCACCACGGCAGATGCGCGATCGCGGCGTCGGCCTCGGCGAACCGGGCGCTGGCCGCCTCGGCATCCCCGGCCCGTCCCGCCGCGATGGCGTCGGCGTAGCCGAGCGCGGCGCGAATGCCCAGCGCCATCAGCGCCTTGTGGCCGCGCAGCGTCGCGCGCGCGGCCTCGTCGCGGTCGCCGACGGCTGTGCGCAGCAGCACCCACAGCCCGATGTGGTCGATGGGGACGGCCGAGCCGTGCGCCAGCACCGCGGGGACGGCCTGGTCGAACAGCGCGGCGGCGCGCGGCAGGTCGTGGCGCATCAGGTGCGGCAGCGCGCGGACCATCGGGCCGAGGCTGGTCACCTCGATCGGCAAGTCGGCTCGGGACGTGGCGGCCGTGAGCCAGGCCGTCATCGCACCCTCGTCGAGGGCGAGGCCCGCGTCGGCCGCCGCGCAGAACTCGGCCATCCCCTGCAGCCCGGTGAGCCGCAGCCGCCCGGCGAGCTCGGCGGCGTCGCGGAGGAGCGGCAGCGCGGCGGTCGGGCCGTCGACGAGCAGGATCGCGTTGGCGCGCAACAGATCGGTCTGCACGACGGTGCCGAGCAGGCCCGCTTCCAGCGCGAGCTCGCGCGCGGCGACCAGCGACGGCGCGATTGGATCGCCCGACGTGTGCTCGTGACTCCCCAACCCGAAGAGCGCCTGCAGCCGCCACGGCACCAGCCCGTACTCGGCGGCGAGCTGCGCGACCTGGCGGAACACGGCGTCCGACCCGGCGGGGTCGGCGGCGAACGTGCTGCGGCCCAGCACGCTGAGGGCTTCGCACCGCAGCGCCGGGTCGGTGGCGGCCGCAGCGGCGGCGCGGCTCAGCTCCTCGGCCTGCGTCACGTCGCCCGCCCCGTACGCGGCGTCGGCGACGAGCACGAGCGAGCGCGGGTCGGCGGGGCGTCCGGCGCGCTCGACGTAGCGGCGCGCGGCGGCCCAGCGTCCGGCGACGATCGCGGCGCGGGCGAGGCGCAGGCACAGCTCGGCGTGCTCGTCGCCGCGCGTCCGGCCCAGCGCGCGTTCGCCTGTCTCAAGCGCCTCGACGGCGCGCCCGAGCAGCGTCAGCACCAGCACGCGGTCCAGCGGCGCCGCATCCTCGCCCGCCTCGTCCAACAGGGCCGCTGCGCTGCGGACGGCACCGCGGCCGACGTCCGCGCGGGCCAGCTCGACCAGGATCGCGGCCCCCCGGACGCGGTCGCCCGCCGCGAGGTGGAGCCGGGCCGCGACCGCGCGGTCGCCCCGCTCGTCGAGCACGCGGGCCGCCCGTGCCGCGAGCGCGGCGCGCTCCGGGGGGAGGAGGGTGGCGAGCACGGCGTCCCGGGTCAGCGCGTGCCGCCACCGCAACTGCCCCTCCGCGTCGACGAGCAGCCCGACCTCGACGCCGGCCCGCAGCGCCGCGAGAACCGCGCGCTGTCCGAGATCGGCGCTGACCGGCCGCGGGCCCGGATCGGCGACGGCCGCTGCTCCCGTCGGGCCCGAGAGCGCGGTGCCGGTCGTCGGGGGTTCTGGCCGTCCGGCTGGGTCGTCGGCAGGTGGGTCGGCCATGGCGGCGACGAGATGCCAGTCGGGATCGCCGCCGACGACCGCGGCCGCGACGACGAGCGGTCGGGCCGTGGCCGGGAGGGCGGCCAGCCTGCCGGCCACCAGCCCGGCGAACGACGGCGGCACCCGTCCCGTGCCGACGGCGAGCAACTCCTCGACCAGCAGCGGCAGCCCTTCCGAGCGCTCGACCAACTCCTCGACCTCCGCCTCGGCGAGCGACGCGCCCCGGCACGCCGCCGCCAGCGCCGCGACCCCGGCCGTGTCCAGCCGCCGCAACGCGAGGGTTCTGACCTCGGCGAGGCGCTCGGTCCCCGGCCACGGGACGTCGTCGCGTGCCGTCAGCGCGAGCAGCAGCGGCACATCGGCCGCGGCGTGCGCGAGATAGCGCACGAGGTCGAGTGTGTCGGGGTCGGCCCAGTGCAGGTCCTCCAGCACGAGCAGGCAGCCGCGACCGCCGAGGAGCGCGAGGACACCCTCGCCGAGGATCACGGTGGGGTCCGGCGAGCGCGGCAGCGGATCGTCCGCGGGCCCGCCCGGCAGCAGTCTGCGCAGAGCGGCGCGGTAGGGCCGCAGGGCGGCGGCTTCGAGGAGCGGGTCGCGGCGCACCAGTCGCGCCAGGGCCTCGGTGACCGGGCGGTAGGCCCCGCCGCCTTCGACCGAGCGGCCGACGAGCACGGTCATCCCGGTCTCGGCCGCCCGCGCGCGGATCTCGTCGACGAGCCGCGACTTGCCGACCCCCGCCTCCCCGGTGACCAGCAGCGCACCACCCTGGCCGCGGGCGGCGGCGTCGACGAGCGCCAGCACGGCGGTCAGCTCGGCGCGCCGCCCGACCAGTACCGGGCTGCGGAGGGCGGGCACGGCCCCAGCCTCGCGCCCGCCTGCCGGCCGCGCCACCCCGGTCTCGGGCCCCACTCCCCCTCCTGATCGCCGTCTGCGAGACATGAGCTGCGCTGGCGCACCTCGTGTCCCGAGTTCGGCGATCACCGGGGGCACGTCACACCGCCACCGCCGCCGGGACGGCCCGGCCCAGCGCCGTCCGCACCGCGAAGGCCAGCCCGGCTGGGTCGGTCGGGCCGTCGTGCCGCCACGCCACCACGCCGTCGGGTCGCACCAACACCGCCGACGCCGGGCCCAGCCGGTAGGCGCGTTGGATCGCGCCGTGCGGGTCGGGCAGGTCCCGTCCCACCCGGAACACCGCGATCGGCACGTCCCGCGGCGTGTCCCACCGACCGCAGGGCCCGGTGAGCACGGTCAGCCTGCCGTCGAAGAGGTCGAGTGTCGAGCGCCGCCGCCCGTCGGCGCGGAACCAGGCGTGCGGGGCGCGCTCGCCGGGGCGCGCGGTGCGGTCGTGGCCCGCCATGGGCGGCGCGCCGTCGTCGACGATCACCGGCGAGCGGTAGGTGCCGCCGAGGTCGCGTGGCAGACCGTCGTCCGCGTGGCGCTCGGTGCTCAGGCTGCGCAGTGCGTTCGCCCGCCCCACCGGCTCGCGCTCGACGGCGTAGCTCGACAGCAGCGCGTCTCCGGCGATCCCGCGCGCCGCCCAGGCCAGTCGCCAGCCGAGCTCGTGCCCGTCATGGATCGCCGTGTTCAGACCGATGCCGCCGTACGGGGTCATGCGGTGCGCCGCGTCGCCGACGAGGAAGCCCGGGCCCACCCGGTAGGTGCTCGCGACGTCGGCGGCCATCGTGAAGCGGGACCTCCCCAGGATGTCCGGCTCCAGGCCGGAGAAGCCGGTGGCCAGCCTCAGCAGAGCGGTCCACGGCCGCGGGGCGGCGTCGCTGGAGCGCACGTAGCCCCAGCGGCCCGCACCCACCGGCAGCAGCACACCCTCGGCGTCGGAATGTTTGACGAAGTTCAGAGCGCTCGGCCGCTCCGGCATCCCCGCGGCGCGGAACAGCACAAGATGGAAATCGCCGATCGTGCCCAGACGCTCCCACCCGATGCCGAGGGCACCCCGGACGGTGCTGCGCGCCCCGTCGGCGCCGACGACGAACCGCGCCCGCACACGCTGCCCGCCGACCTCCGCGCGCACCCCGTCGCCGATGCGCAGTGCGGTCATCGGGGCGCCGAAGCGCACGTCGCCGCCCAGCCTGCGCACCTCGTCCACCAGCACGGGTTCGATGTGGTCCTGGGGGCAGATCGCCGGGAAGGCGGGGCTCGCGGCGAGCATGTCGCGCGGGGACGGCCGTTCGAGCGGCACGATCTCCAGCGGCTCGTCGGCGAGGCTGCGGGTGATGGTGACCGTCGGCTCGCAGTCCACACTGCCCGCCTGCACCGCGTCCACGACTCCCCAGACCCGGAACAGCTCCATCGTGCGCATCCGGACGCCGGTGGCGCGCGGGACCGTCGACGGGCCCGCCCGGCGCTCGACGACGAGAACGCGCGCGTCGTGGCGCAGCGCGGAGATGGCGGTGGCGAGGCCTGCCGGGCCTGCGCCGACGACGAGGACGTCCGTGGTGAGCATGCCGCCACGGTGCGCTCGGCAGGGCGGCTGCGCGTCGGTACTGACTACGGACTTAGGCCCGTCAGACGCCGAGTCGCTGGGCCACCTGGGCCGCCTCGCCGCGCGACCGCACCGCCGGCTTGGCGAGGATCGCCGAGACGTGGTGATCGGCGGTTCGGCGCGCCTCCAGCTCGCGGGCGGCGCGTTTGAGCATCACCCGAAGGGGATGCTCCCGCTCCACCAGGCGCACCACATCGTGATAAAGGCATGATCGGTGCCGACCAGGCTTTCCGGACAAAGCTCCGCGACCGAACTCCGCTGTGCGCGGGAAGATGGGGGCGTGGCTGACGACCTCACCGACGAGCCGGGCGACGCCGTGTGCTGGCTGCACCGACTCTGCCCCGAGTGCGGGGCGATGCCGACCGGTGAGCACCCAGAGCACTGCTGGCGCTGCGGCGCCCCGCTGGAGGCCGAGCCCGATAACCGGTCGTGATCGGCGGGTCGCAGCGCTTACCGTGCCGAGCGTGCGCGTCACCTTTCGCAAGCTGGAGCTGGGCCAGTGCTACTGGGAGGCGGTGCGGGCCAAGCGCACCCGGGTGCCCGGCTGTCAGATGGGCGGCGCCGTGCGCGCGGGGCAGCTGCCGCACGACCTGGCCCAGTTCGTCGTCGAGGCCGGGCTCGGCCTGCGCCACGGCTTCTGGGGCCTCGTCGCGGACGGCGCCACGTTCAAGAGCATGGACAAGCGCCGCACCCGCGAGGGTCGGGCGGTCATCGCCGCGCACCGCGCGGAGCTCAACGCCGCGGAGGCCCGGGTCAACGCCGAGGTGAGCGTCCTGGAGTCCGGCAGGGTCAGCCCGCTGCGGCGGGAGTGGGACCGGGTGGCCGCCCTGTGGGCGGCGCTGCCCGAGGGCGGCACCCTGGAGCTCGTCTGGCCGCTGCCGAGCCGCCCGCTCGCGTCCGGCGGCGGGGTCCGGTCGCGGGCCTCGGCCTGAGGACCCAACCCGATCCGGCACCGCGCGACAATGGGTCGGTCACGACGCAGGGGGTGACGGTGAGCGGATACGCGCCAGCGCGCGACGAGGACAACTACTCCCGGGTGGTGATCACGGCGTCCGGCGCGGTCACCCGCGGCCAGTCGGGTGTGGTCACCGGCCCGGCGGTGCTGGACCGCGTTCCCGTGGTCCGATCGCCCTGACCGGAGCGGTGTCGGTCCTGTTCCTGCTCGCGGCCGGCGTGGTGGCGGGGCTGGTCGGGACGGCCGGGGGCATCACCTCCCTGGTGTCGTACCCGGCGCTGCTCGCCGTCGGGATCCCGGCGTTGCCCGCCGACGTCACCAACCTGGTCGCCCTGGTCGTCTGCTGGCCGGGCGCCGCGCTGACGTCCCGACGCGAGGTGGCGGGCACGGGCCGCTTCATGGCCCGCGGGCTGCCGGTCGCGGCGGCGGGCGCGGCGCTCGGCGCGGTCCTGCTGCTCGCCACCCCGCCGGGCACGTTCGCCGTGGTCGTGCCGTTCCTCGTGGCCGCGGGGTCGCTGGCGCTGCTGGTCCAGCCCGCCCTCACCGCGCTCGCCGCCCGGCGTCGGCGGCCCGTGCTGGAGCACGGGCTGCTGACGCTCGTGCCCATCGGGCTGATCTCGGTATACGGCGGCTACTTCGGCGCGGGCTCGGGCGTGCTGCTCCTCGTGGTGACGCTCGTGCTGCTCGAGCCGCACCTGCCGCGCGCCAACGCCATCAAGAACATGCTCGTCGGCGCCTCGGCCGTCGCCGCGGCCGCGGTCCTGGTCGGCACGGGCCCGGTCGCGTGGGACGCCGTCGCGCCCCTCGCGACCGGTGCCTTCGTCGGCAGCATGCTCGGCCCGGTCGTGGTCCGCCGGGTGCCGCCGCGCCTCGTGCGGCTGGCCGTCGCCGCACTCGGCATCGGGCTGGCGGTGAGCCTCTGGCTGGACCCCCGCTGACCTACAGCAGCTCCGCGAGCAGGGACGCGGCCCGGCGGCGCCGTCGGTGGGCACCGGGAGGTAGTCGACGGGGCGGTCGATCTCCGTCGGCGATCGCCGCGGCGAGCCGCTCCGGGGTGAGGTCGGGCGTAGTCCAGGCGGCGCCCGGCGCGGTGGCGGGCGAGCCGGTGCGGCACGTGCACGCTGCTGCTCGAAGTGCGCGGCGAGCGGGACGTAGAGGAACGGCCGGCGGGCCGCGGTCAGCTCCATCGTCGTCGTCAGCCCGCCCTGGACGACGGCGAGGTCGCAGGCCGCGAGCTGCCGGTAGAGCTCGGGCACGTAGCCGCGCACCTCGACGCCCGCGGGCGGCGGGCATCGACGCCGGGTCGATCCGCGGGCCGGTCACGACGACCATCCGCAGCCCCGGCACCTGCCGCGCCGCCTCCGGGTACGCGGCGACCACGCGGCGCAGCAGGTGCCGCCCGACCGCCGAGCCGCCGACCGTCACCAGGCAGACCCGCTCGTCGGGCCGGTAGCCCAGCTCGGCGCGCAGCCCCTCCCGGTCGTCGGGCGGCTCGAAGCCGGTGACGTAGCCGCGAACGCGAAGTGCTCGCGCGTCCAGTCGCGCACGGTCGGCAGCCCGGGTCCGAGCGGGTCGGGCACCAGGTCGTCCGGGTCGCCGACGAACACCGACCGGTCGCGCAGCCGCGGGTAGCGGGCGATCTGCTCGACCATCTCGGCGTTGTAGTCGGCGGTGAGGGCCGCCTCGGCGCGCGCCGCCCTCGGGCATCGGCAGCCAGCCGACGAAGTCGGTGAGCCACGCGAACGCGGTCCGCTTGAGCTCGGGGTTCTCGTGCAGGAAGTGGTCGACGTCCCACCCCTCGTCGGCGACCCACGAGGTCGTACTGCTCGTCGCGCGACGAGGTCGTCGAACACCATGAAGTTCGCGACGAGGATCTCGTCCATCCGCCGGAGCGCCTGGAACACGTGCAGGTCGTGCTCGCCCGCCTCGGACTCGATGTGCGCGCTCTCGCTCGCCAGCGCAGCCGGACGCCGGGTGCACCCGCTCGCCGCGCTCGGCGCAGCACCTGGGTCACCGGCTGCTGCGTCAGCCAGTCGATCTCCAGGTCCGGGTGCAGCGCGCGCAGCTCGGCGGCGATGGCCAGGTCACGGCGGACGTGGCCGAGCCCGATCGGCGAGCAGACGAACAGCGCGCGGCGGCGGCGGTCCAGCGGCCGGCGTCCACGGCCTGCGCGCCCGCGCGGGGCGGCCGGCCACCCGACTCGGCGAACTCGCGGACGAGCAGGTTGACGGCCACCGGCTCGCGCATCGGCGGCGCGTGGCCGCCGCCGTGGCGCAGCGTCACGAGCTCGCCGCCGGTCCACTCCGCGAGTGCCACGCCGGTCGCGTACGGCACGATCGCGTCCTCGTCGCCGTGCACGACCAGCACCGGGCAGCGCACCGCCGGCAGATCGCCTCGGCGTCCGCGTCCGTCGGGTGCGTGCGACGCCGGGGCGGTGCGCAGCAGCGTCTCCGCGTCGGTCTCCAGCCCCCAGCCGACCCCGTCCTCCCGCTGCTTGGTCGAGTGCGGCTCGCTGAACACCTGCGACATGAAGAACTCGACCCAGCCGCGGTAGTCGGCCAGCCAGTAGTGCCGGTTCGCCTTCCCCCAGCCCTCGTACTGTCTTTCGGCTCGTCGAAGTCCGGAGGGATCGGCCAGGGCAGCGCCGTGCCGATGGCGACCACCCCGGCCGCCCGCTCCGGATGCCAGGCCGCCAGCTGCAGCGCGTGCCGGCCGCCCATGCGACAGGCCCGACCACACGCCCGGTCCACGCCGACCGCGTCCAGCACCGCGATCGCGTCGTCGACGTACTCGCGATCGGTGTAGGCCTCCGGGTCGGTCGGGCCGGTCGGCCGCGCCGTTGCCGCGGCCCTCCACGGTGATCACCCGGAAGTCGCCGGGCCAGGTAGGGCACCTGCAGCCTTCCACTGCCGGGCGTGCACGATCGCCCAGGAGGTGAGCAGCACGATGGTCGGCTCGCCCGCGCGGCTCGAACACCTCGTAGCCGACCCTTCACCCCGTCCCGCTCGACGAAGCCCTGCCGACGGTGTCCGTGCGTGCATCCCGTCCTCCCGGCATGACTGACTCCCTAGGCCCGTTCGGACGGACCTCGTAGACGAGGTTGAAGGGCGTCTCGGCGACCCGGCGGAACCGGGTGAAGCCCGCGTCGGTCACGATCTGCCGGATCGCCGCCTCGCCCGCCTGCGCGCCCAGGCGTAGCCGCCCGGCTGGGACCGGGCCGTTGGGCACGCAGAGGAACGGCGAGAACCCGTAGTAGACGCGGCCGACCGGGTTGAGGTTGTCCTCGACCGTGTCGCCGCGCGCGGGCTCGACGACCAGCCACGTGCCGTCGGCGGCGCCGGGCGCGCGCGCGTGCCGGGCGGCCCCGAGCGGGTCGCCCATGTCGTGCAGGCAGTCGAACGTGGCGACCAGGTCGAAGCCGGTGCCGGAGAAGGTCTGGGCCGAGGCCACCTCGAAGGTCACCCGGTCGGCGACGCCCGGCGTCGGCGGCCCGCTTGCGGGCCAGCTCGATCGAGGCCGCGTGGTAGTCCGAGCCCGACCATCGTCGGCTGCGGGTAGGCCTGGGCGAGCAGCACCGCGGACGCGCCCAGCCCGCAGCCCACGTCGGCGATCCGCGCGCCCTTCTCGCAGCTTCGCGGTGACGCCGTCCAGGGCCGGGATCCAGCTCGACACCAGGTTGGCGACGTAGCCGGGCCGGAAGAACCCCTCGCAGCCGACGAACACGTCCTCGTCCTGCTCGTGCCAGCCCACGCCCTCGCCGGTGCGGAACGCCTCGGTGATCCGCGGCTCGGCGCGCAGCGTGCCGAGCGCGAGCACGAACGCCGCGGGCAGGTAGACCGGGCCGTTCGGGTCGGCGAGGCAGAACGCCTGCTCGTCGTTGAGCGAGTAGGTCCCCGTCGCGAGGTCGAACTCGACGTAGCCGCCCGCGGCCTGGCCGCGCAGCCACTCGCCGACGTAGCGCGGCGCGCAGTCCGCTCTCTCGGCGAGCCCCTCCGGGGTCGTCGGACCCTGCGCGAGCGCCTGGTAGAGGCCGAGCCGGTGCCCGACGACGACGTTGCCCGCCGCGATCGTCGCGCCGAGATCGCCCACGAACCGCCCCAGGAACTCCATGAGCCGGTCGTTGTCCACTGCCATGATCGCCTCCGTGTCGTCCGGGACGACCGGCCACGGCACCCCGCCGCTGTGCTCGTCGTCCCCGGCGGCAACCTTCGCCGCGGGCGTTGCGCGGGCATTGCACCGTCGCTGCAACGCGGCGTCAGTCGGTGGCGCCCAGTGCGGCCAGCGCGTGGCGGGCCTGCTCGGCGACCAGCGGCATGCCGTGTGTCGCGGCCAGCTCCGCGGCCCCGGCCAGCAGCCCGGCCGCGGCCGGATCGCCCGCCGCGGCCGCGGCCGTCCCGTCCACCAGGCCCGCGCAGGCCGCGGCGGGCACCCAGTGTTGGGCGCGCGCGGCGGCGAGCAGCGGGGCGAGCACGGCGCGGGCGCGCAGGGGGTCGCCCGCGGCCAGCCAGGCCCGCGCCACGCACAGGTACGCGTCGAGCCCGAGCAGCCAGGCCGACCCGGCGGGCGCCGACACCGTGGCGAGCAGCGCGTCGGCCTCGGCCAAGGTCGGCGCGGAGCCGTCGGCCTGCGCGAGCGGGGCCAGGCAGCGCAGCAGGTACGCGGGCGCGCCTTCGCGTCGGGCCTCCGCGGTGGCGACCCGGAGCAGCTCCAGCACCTCTTCGGTCCGGTCGAGCTCCAGCAGCGTGCAGGCGAGGAGCCCGTCCGCGCCCGGGCGGAACCACCCGCCGCCTTTGCTCGCCGCGAGCGCGACGGCCTGGCGCCCGTGCGCCAGCGCCTCGTCGATCCGTCCGCGCAGCCGGTGCACCCAGCCGAGGTGCGCGTCGAACCACGGGTGCACCCCGACGTAGCCGCCCCGGCGTTCAGCGCCAGCGCGTCGTCGATCCGCCCTCGAGCGCCTCCCACTCCGCCGGCCGCGACGGGGGGAACGCCGACTCGAACACCGTCCAGTGCAGGAGCTGCAGGTCGCCGTGGCCGCGCAGCAGGGGCTCCAGCTCGTCACGATGGCCTCGAGCGGCTCGGAGCTCGGCCGAGGTACGAATAGGCGGTCTTGAGCCCGTCGAGCCCGGTGGCGAGCGCACCCGAGCCTGCCGCCCGGCCCGCGCGCAGCGAGCGCCCGCTGAGCTCGACCGCGTCGACGAACCGCAATCGGCTGGCGGCCAGCACGGCGAGCCAGCCGAGGAGCTCGGCCTCGCCTCGCCGGTCGCCCAGCGCCTCGGCGATGCGCAGGCCTTCGCTGCAGCCGCTGAATGCACTCCGCGACCGGGAGGCCCAGCGCGATCGTGACGTGACCGCCGAGCGCGCGCAGCGTCAGCATCTCGATCCGGCGGTCGCCTGCCGTGCGATGGCGGCGCCAGCGCGGCGCGGTAGTCCTCCTCGCCGGGCGCGAAGGCGCCCTGTGCCTCGCGCGCCCGCCCACGCGCGAGACGGGCACGCGCCACCAGCTCGGCGGCGTCGGCGTCGCTCCAAGGCCCCGGCGAACAGGGCCTCGGCATCCGACAGCGCATACCGGCGCCAGCGCGTCTCTCGCCTGCCAGCAGGAAGGCCCGCGCGGCACGCGGCCGGTCGCCCGACGCCGCGGCGTGCCGGGCCACCGCCTCCGGCGTCCGCGTCAGCAGGTCGGCCGCCTGCCGGTGGTGGGCGGTCCGCACCGGCTCCGGCGTCGTCGCGTAGATCACCTCCTGGACGAGGTCGTTGGCGAACTCGTAGCTGCGGCCTGCCTCCCGCAGCAGGCGGGTCGCTGGCCGCGCGCTCGCAGCGCTGCACGGCCACCCCGGGCGGGACGCCGAGCATGCCGGCGACGACGGCGGGATCGACGGTCGCGCCGAGCACCGCGCCCGCGCGCAGCAGCTCCTCCGCCTCCTCGCCCGCGCGCCGCAGCCGGGCCAGCACGGCCGACTGGAGCGACTCGGGCACGCCCGGCCTCGCCCGCCCGCAAGGCGCGGAGCGTCTCGACGACGAACAGCGTGTGCCCACCGGTGCGGCCCAGGATCGCCGCGGCCAGCTCGGGGTGGCCGCCGCGGCGGCGAGCTCCGCGACCGCGGCCGCGTCGAGCGGGCCGACGTCGAGCCGCCTGCCGACGTCGGCGAGCGCGGCGAGCGCGGGGCCGCCCTCTCTCCGCGCGGACCGTCGCGACGACCAGGACGCGGTGGCCGGTGCCGCGGCGGGCGAGGTAGTGCAGCAGCTCGACGGTGGCGAGACCCGCGTTGTGCAGGTCGTCGAGCACGAGCAGCACGGGGCCGCCCCGCCGCGAGCCCGTGCAGCACGCGGGTGACGCCCTCGAACGCCCGCCGCAGCTCGATCTCCGGGCTGCGCCCGCTCGGCCGCAGGCGGCCCCAGCACGGCGGCGAGCTCGGGCAGCAGCCCCGGAGAGCATCGGGGCGTGCGGACCGGCGAGCCCGACGCAGCGTCCGCCGGCAGCCGGGCCGCCAGCACGGCAGCAGCGCGTCGACGAACGGCTGCAGGAACAGCGAGCTCTCGGTCGCGTAGCACCGCGCCGCGAGCACGCAGCGCGCCCGCTACCTCGGCTGTCGGCGACGGTGTCGGCGAGCCGGGTCTTGCCGATCCCGGCCTCGCCGGTCACGCAGCACGACCGGGCGCCCCGCGACGGCCGCGGCCCAGCCACCCCGCGGCGACTGGCGGCGATCCCGCGGCGGCGCGTCCGCCGTGAGTGCGGGTGGCCGGATCCGGGCGGCGGCCCGTCGCGCAGGACGGCCAGGTGCAGCGTGGCGGGTGGGTGCGGCGGGCTCGACGCCGAGCTCGTCGGCCAGCGTCGCGCGGAGCCGCTGGTACGCCGGCCAGCGCCTTGGTCTGCTCCCCCGCGGCGGCCTGCGCCCTCATGAGCAGCCGACGGGCCTCCTCGTCGAACGGTCCGCGGCGACGGCGGTCTCCGCGGCGGTGACGGCGGCGTACGTCGCCCGCGCGGAGCGTCGCCGTCCCGAGAGCGAGCCGGGCCGCCCGCAGCAGCCGCTCGTCTTCGGCGCGGGCCGGCCCCACCCACGGCGCGTCGGGCTCGTCGACCAGCACGGCGCCCGACCCGAGCAGATCGAGCGCGCGCCGCGGCGGGCGCGGCGCCGCCATCGAGCCGCCTCCCGCAGCGTCGGCGAGCAGCTCAGCGGCCTCATCGAGATCGACCCCGACCGGCGGAGCCCAGCGCGTAGCCCCGCCGCCCACCCTCGATCACGTCGGCGCCGAGCGTCGCCCGCAATCTGCTGACGAGCGTGGCGACGTTCTCCGACGGCCGCCGTGGCGGACCTTCCGGCCAGAGCGCCGCGACGATCGCGTCGACCGCCACGACCCGCCCGTCCGCACCGCCAGCACCGCCAGGAGCCGCCGGGCCTTGCGGCCGCCAAGACCGGCGTGCGCCGCCGACGCGGCGTCAGTGTCGTGGCGGCGCACCTCGAGCGCGCCGACCAGCCGGACGGCGACCCCCTGCACCCGGGCAGGCTAGCCCGTTTCCGCGGCGGTGGGTGTTGTGTTCGGCCGCAAGCGAGCCGCTCACCGTCCGCGGCGCAGCGCGAGAAGCAGCTGCTCGGCGAGCCCGGTCCCGGCACGGTAGCGACCGCACCGACACTCGGCGCAGTCGCTCCCGGCTCGGAAGTGCTCATGCACGTCGCCTGGGTGTCCGCAGCGGCACGGGCCCCGACGTTGTGCGGGGATGCGCGGGCCGGGCTCCTCGCCACGGACGTCGTCACGACCCGTCGACCGACCGTCCCCTCCGCTCATCCGTCACTCCTCGAGGTTTTATGATTACCGACACAGGGCTTGTCGAAGGGCAGGTCCGAAACGTCTCCCCTCCCACAGGGTTTCGCCCGATCTGGTGACGCGGTCCACTGCTGCGCCTGGCGAGCGGGCACTCTCCGGCTTCATGGTCGGGCCCGCGGCGAAGCGCCCCGCCACCGTCCGTCGGTTCAGCGCGATGTTCGTCGCGGGCGCCCGGCTGACCGTCCCGCCGCGCTTCGCCGTGCTGCGCAAGGCCTACGGGCTCGGGGCGATGGCGATGGCGATGGCGGGCGGCGACCTGCCCGCCCCGCTCGTTACTGTCGCCTGGCCGACCGGCGAGTTCGGCGGGATGGGGTTGGAGGGCGCGGTTCCGCGTCCTGGCGAACGCGTCGGCCCACCGCGGCCGCCGCTGACGCGGAACCCGACGCCGACGCCGGTCGTTGGCGGGACAGGACGCGATACGGGGGAGGCGCCGTGCTGTTCACGATCCTGGGCTGGGTGCTGTTCGGGCTGATCGCGGGCTTCATCGCCCGCGCCATCGTGCCGGGAAAGGACGACATCGGCCTGTGGCGCACGATCGCGCTGGGCGTCGTCGGGTCGTTCGTCGGCGGCCTGATCTTCGGCCTGCTGACGGGTGGCCTGCGCGGCTTCCACCCCGCGGGGTGGATCGGCTCGATCATCGGTGCCGTGATCGTCCTGGTGATCTACAACAAGGTCACAGGGCGCAAGCGCAACCGCCTCTAGCCGCGCCGCAGCCACCGCAGCGACCTGCGGGTGGGGGCATGGTCGTCGCGGATCTTCTTCCAGTGGGCGCGTGCGTCGTCGCCCGTCCCACGGGCCTGCAGTGCGGCGTCCTCGAGCCTCGCGTGGTGCTGCCGCAGCTCGTGCAGCCAGTCCTCGTCGGCGCCGAGCTCGTCGGCGCCCTCCGCAGAGTCCCAGGAGCCTGCGAAGCGCAGCCAGGCCCGGCGAGGCGGCCCCGCGGCGCCTTCCGTTGCGGCGTTGACGAGTTCCGGCGCCGCGTCGCCGTAGCGCCGTTCAGCGGCCCGTGACCGACTGCAGGTAGCGGGCGATCCACCCGTCGGCCGCCCGGCGGATCCACAGGTCGGTGGTGGGGGCGTCCTCGTCCGCGTAGGCGTCCATCCGCGCGACGGCGTCGCGGCGCAGCTGGGCCTTGGTGTACGCGAACGTGTCGGCCGGGACGGCGTCGGCGAGCGCCGCCGCGGCGGCGCGGGCCTGCGCCTGCAGGTCGTCGTCCGGCACGAGGCGATCGACCAGGCCCACCGCGACGGCGTCCTCGGCCGTCATCGTCTCCGCGCCCAGCACCAGCGTCCGGGCGCCGACGTCGCCCACCGCGTACCGGACGACCTCGAGCGCGGCCCGCGGGAACGGCACGCCGACCCGCACCTCGGGCAGCCCGATCCGCCCCTCGCTCATCAGCACGACGTCGGCACAGGCGGCGAGCACGCACCCGCCCGCGATCGCGTGCCCGTTGACGGCGGCGACCATCGGCTTGGGCAGCGTGAACGCGGCGCGGAACAGGTCCGTCAGCGCGGGCACCAACCGCCGCGCGTACCCCTCGCCGTCGGCCACCACGCGGCGCAGGTCGACGCCCGCCGAGAACGCCCGACCGGACCCGGTCAGCACCACCGCGCGGACCACATCCGAACCCAGCTCCCGCAGGGAGTCCGCCACAGCCGTGCAGAGTTCGACGTCCAGGGCGTTCACCGGCCCGTGTGCCAACGTCAGGACCGCGATCCCGTCCTCATCGGCTCGCTCGATCACCGGTCACAGGCTAGACCGCCGGGGCCGGATCACCGCGGGACGCGGCCGAGCAGAGCGAGCGCCTGCGCCCACGGGTCGTCGTCGCCGACGGTGAGCACCGGCCCGAAGGCCGCGCCGCGGGCGGTGCGGGCCTCGCCTGCAGGCACCTGCCGCGCCTGCGCGAGCACGGCGTCCGCCAACTCCGGCCCCGGCCGCCACACCCGCCCGACCGCGGTCGCGACGTCCCAGGTGTGCACGACGGTGTCGAGCAGCTGGAAGCCGACCACCACGTCCACCGGGAACCGGAGCGTGGTGCTGATCTCCGGAAGGAGCACCTCGTCGGTCCCGGGACGGGCGACGGCGTCGAGCAGGTCGGCCACCGACTCCGCCCAGCCGGTGGTCGGCGCGTAGGCGGCGGGATCGGTGCCGCCGCGCAGGGCGTCGGCGAAGCCGTGGTTCTGACCGGTCATGTGGGCGAGCAGGGTGGCAAGGTCCCATCCCGCGCAGGGGGTGGGCCGGTCCAGGTCGGCGGTCCGGACGGCCTGGACCTGTTCCGTGGCGAGCTCAAGGGCCTGATGGTACAGCGTCATCGTCTTCATAGGTAGATAGTCTACCTTAGTAGACTATATGTCGAGCGCTATTGTCCGCCGGTGTCCGATCCCGAGCTTGCGGCCGCGTTCGACCGGCTCACCCGGCGCGCCGTCGCCCTCGAACTGCCCGTGCTCGCCGCCCACGGGCTGGCGATGTGGGAGTACGTCGTGCTCTCCGGCCTCATCGCGGGGCCTGCCCAGACCCAGGCCCGGCTCGCTGAAGCGGTCGGCCGGGACAAGACCCGTCTCATCCCGATCCTCGACCGGCTGGAGGCCCGCGGTCTGCTGCGTCGCACCCCCGACCCGGCCGACCGGCGCAACAAGGTCGTCGCGCTCACCGCGGACGGTCGGGCGCTCCGTGCCGCCATCGCCGCGGACATCCGCCTGGCCGAGGAACGGCTCCTGACCCCCCTCGCCGACGCCGAGCGGCGGATCTTCCGTGAACTGCTCGGGCGCCTCGACCGCGACGCCTGATGTGACTTGGCCGATGCGGGCGATCCCGCCGGGCCGCAGGGTGCTCTCGTAGTCCGGAACCTGCTTGCCCCACTCGCGGCGCCGCGCGAGGCTCGGGGGATGGACCTCGCACTGCTGACCTTCCTCGCCGCGGCGACGCTGGTCATCGTCGCGCCAGGTCCCGACACCCTTCTGGTCACGCGCAACGTGTTCCGCCGGGGGCGCCGGGGCGGCCTGGTCACGGCGGCGGGCACGGTCACCGGCCTGGCGCTCTGGTCGGTGGCCGCCGCCCTCGGGCTCTCGGCGCTGCTGTCGGCGAGCCGCGTCGGCTACGACGTGGTCCGCGTCGCGGGCGGGCTCTACCTGATCTGGCTGGGCGTCCAGAGCCTGCGCTCGCACGGGACGCAGGCGCGTGCCGCGGCGACGGAGGCCGCACCGATGCCGATGCACCGCGCCTACCTGAGCGGGGTGCTGTCGAACCTGCTCAACCCGAAGATCGGCGTCTTCTTCGTGACGTTCCTGCCCGGCTTCGTCCCCGCGGGCGCCCCGGTCGGCGCCACCGCTGCCCTGCTCGGCGCCCTGTTCGTGGTCGAGACGGGGCTGTGGCTCGTCGTGCTCGTCTGGCTGGTCGGCCGCGGCACGGGCTGGCTGAGCAGGCGCGACGTGCGCCGGTGGCTGGACCGCGTCACGGGCGTGGTGCTGATCGGCTTCGGCGTCCGCGTCGCCACCGAGGTCCGCTAGTGCGGTGGCCACGAACGTTGCGCCCGCCGCACTAGCAGGGCGCTCCCGGCTCAGGCCAGGCAGGTGAGCGGCTTGCCGCCGTTGTAGGTGACCATGTCGGCCAGCGCCGCCAAGACGTCGATCGGGCCGCCGCGCGGGGTGCCGTCGAGTTCGGCGTAGGCGCGGTGCAGGTTGCCGACGATGCGCTCCGCGTCCGGCCAGTCCGGCGAAGCGGCCGAGGTCAGTGTCGCGCGCCGCGTCCAGGGGGGACACGCCCGGCCGCGCGGCCGCGCTCGGCGAGCGTCGAGGACGAACCGCAGGTAGTCGAGGGTCGCCTCGATCGGGGCCGTGCCGTCGAACACCGGCCCGTGCCCGGGCACGACGGTGCTGGGCGCCGAGCGGCAGGACCACGTTCTCCAGCACGTCGATCGCGCCCGCACCGAGCCCATGAGCAGGAACGGCGTGCCGCCGTTGAACACGAGGTCGCCGCAGAACAGCGACGGACTGCTCGGGGAACCAGGCGACGCACGTCGTTCGTGGTGTGCGCCGCCGTGCCGACGTGCAGCACGTCGACGCGCAGGTCCCCGACGTGCAGCGCGATCTCGGTCGGTGAAGGTGAGGAACGGCGGTTCGAGCGGCAGCTCGCCCCAGTCCGGGTTGTCCCAGAACGGCAGCTCGCGGGCCGGCCCGAACGCGATCACCTCGGCCCGGGTCGTTCTCGTGCGCGACGATCGTCGCCCCGGCGAACAGCGCGTTGCCGAACGTGTGGTCGCCGTGGTGGTGGGTGTTGACGAGCGGTGCGCACGGGCGCGGCGGTCACCGCCGCGATGGCTGTCGAGGAAGGCCCGCGTGCGCCGCTCGGTGGAGCAGGAGTCGACGCGACGACGCCCTGCGGGCCCACCACGAAGCCGGTGTTGTTGATCCACCAGGTGCCGTCGGGCTGGATGTAGGCGTAGATCGCCGTCCGGCACCTCCTCCAGTCCGCGGCGGTCCGGGCGTGGTGATCTCGTGGGCGTGCGCGCTCGAGCCAGGACGTCCTTCCGGAGGGGGATCACCGCGGGTCCCGCGACGACGCGGGTGTCGATGGCGCCCAGGCCGTCGGCTTCCAGACGCACCTGGTCCCCGGCGCTCAGCCAGGGGTACGCGTCGGCGCCGTGCACCCGGGAGAGCTCGAGGATGCAGCCGGTGCCGACGGTGCCCGAGCCGATGAGGTCGCCCGGCACGACGCGGGTGCCGCGCGCGGCGTACGCGATCATCTCGCCGAAGCTCCAGTAGAGGGTGTCGAGCCTGCCTGCGCTGTAGGGCTTCCCGTTGACCGAGGCGCTCATGGCCGGCGGCCGCTGGCAGCTCGTCGGCGGTGAGCATCCACGGCCCGCAGCTCGAGGCGGAGTCCTTGCCCTTCGCGGGGCCGAGCCCGATCGTCATCTCGGCGCCCTGCAGGTCGCGGGCGCTCCAGTCGCAGAAGAGCACGTAGCCCGCGATGTGCTCGACGGCCTGCTCCGGGCTGAGGTCGGCGCCCTCGCGTCCGATGACGGCGGCGATCTCCAGCTCGTAGTCGAACGCCGCGCTGCCCGGCGCGATCGGCACCGGCTCGTGGGCGCCGCGCAGAGCGTTCGGGTTGGTGAAGTAGAAGACCGGCTGCCGATACCAGATCGGGTCGACCGTCCTGCCCAACGCCGCGGACGCGGTGACCACGTGCTCTTCGAACGCCATGAAGTCCCGGATCGAGGGCGGCCGCGCGATCGGGGCCAGCAGCGTCACCAGAGCGGGGTCGACGCCCGGCCCGGCGAGCGCGGCGTCGGCGGCCGTCCGCAGCCGGGTGCCGTCGTCGCCGAGCAGGTCGACCAGCCCGACCCCGGCGGGCGCCGGGTGCAGACGTCCGTCCCGCCAGACCGCGGCGCGCGTGTCGCCGTCGCGGTTGGTGTAGGTGCTCCAGCGCACGAGCGACCTCCTCGCGTGTCGGGGGAGTCTCTACCACGAATCCGGTCAGCGCGACGACACCCGCCGTCCCGTTCAGTGGGACCGCCGCTTTGCTCCGGCACGGGTGTGTCGGAATCTCGGCCGCACCGCTGCCTGGTCGAAGGAGACCCGCCATGACGACAGATGTGTCGGCGCCCGGCGTCGTCGAGCAGAGTGTGGCCGCTGGCCCGCAGGCCGACGCGATGACGCTCGTGATCCCGTTGAAGGCGAAGGACGGGATGACCCTCGCGGACTTCTACGACTACTGGCTCAACGCCCACGTCACCCTGCCGCCCCGGTTCCCCGGGATCAGCTCGGTGTGGCTGCACAAGACCTCGCTCGAAGACTCGCTGTGGCCCGCGGTGGACGGCGTGTCGATGCATCCGGACGAGGAGGACACCTTCGACGGCGTGCCGGAGGCGACCTTCCCGACGATGGACGACCTGCAGGCGTTCATCGGCGCCTCCCGGGTGCAGATGGAGGACGGGATCAACTTCCTCTCCCAGGAGATCGGGTACGCCGGGCTCGGCCCGAACAGCACCACCGTGCGCGACCGCACCGACCCCGCCCCCGACGGCACCGACACCTGCGTCCGGCACCTGGTGTTCCTGCGCAAGCGGCCGGAGACGTCGGTCGCCGACTTCCGGGCCTGGGTGGACGACACGCTGGTGCCAGGGCTGGCCGCGTCGCCGGAGGTGCTGAAGCTGCGCAGGCACCTGTTCGAGGAGCTCGACATCACCCTCGACCACCCCGGCGTCACGATGACCAAGCCGCTGGACCGGCAGTACCAGGCGATGGTCGAGGTGGTCGTCGCCGACGCGGACGCGTTCGCGCGGTTCACGGTGTCGGACGGCCACCAGGCGGTGGCGGGCGAGCTGGCCCGGATGTGCGCCGCCGTGCACCCGGCCCGGGTGCTCCGGTGCATCACCACCAAGCACGACGGCCGGATCACCCTCGCGGGCGTGCGGGGCGTGGCCGTCGCCGACATCATCCGCAAGGTGGGCGCGACCAGCCAGACCCACGACGACGTCTCACGGGAGTTCATCCCGCCCGCCGACCTCGTCCGCGACTGACCGGCCCCCCGGAGGCACCGGGCTACTCCAGGTCGAATTCGCCCGCCCGCACGCCCGCCAGGAACGCGCTCCACTCGAGCGGGGTGAAGTGGTGCGGGGGCAGCTGTGGGTCCTTGCTGTCGCGCAGGGCGATGCGACCGTCGGGGAGGAGGCGGACTTCCACACATCCCCCGCTACCGGAGAAGCTGCTCTTGCGGAAATGGTCGGTCGCGATCACGGCGTGCCTTTCGGGGAGTGGGAGCGGTCTCGGATCTCGCTGATGAGGGCCCGAGAGTCGTCGTGGTCGAGCGCTCTGCGGCTGATCGCGTCGAAGATCCGGAGGTACTCCAGGACGCTCGACGGCTGCTCGAGCAGGCGCTCGCCGGTGTGGGACTCGACGGCGACGATGTCGCGGTCGATGTCGTCGGCGTACTGCAGGATCGTGAACATGCCTTGCAGGCCCGCGTGCGGCCCGGCCGCGAAGGGCACCACCCGGAGCGACACGTTGCGCTGCGTCGACCGGGCGTCGAGATGGTCGAGCTGCTCGCGGAAGTCCTGGGCCGTGCCGACCGGTCGCCGCAGCACCGCCTCGTCGAGAACCGCGATCAGCTCGGGCGCGGTGTCGGCCTCGGCGATGATCTCCTGGCGGCGTGTCAACGCCTCGACCAGTTGGCCCACCATCTCGTCCGACCGCACCGGCGGGATGGCGCGGTTGAGGTGCGTGGCGTAGGCCTTTGTCTGGAGAAGCGGGGGCACGATCGTCAGGGCGAAGTTGCGGATGGTCGACGCCCCCGACTCGTAGTCGAGATAGGTGTCGACGTTCGCGGAGAGGGCAGCGGAGTACTCCCGCCACCACGCCTGGCCGCGGCCCGCGCCTGCCCAGCGGCGTAGCCGGTCGGCGGCCTGGGTGTCGAGGTCGTAGTAGGCGACGAGGTCGCGGATGTCGCGGGGCTGCGGAACCCCCTGCCCATTCTCCAGCCGGGAGAGCTTCGACGTGCTGATGAGCGTCGCCTCGGCGACATCGTCGAGGGTGCGCCCGTCACGCAGCCGCCGCAGCTCGGCTCCGAGCCTGCGACGGTGCAGCAGAGGCCCTTCAGGCGGCGGCACGCGAACCTCCCGGCCGACGATGAGCGCGATCGTGCTCGTCACCGGCGCAACGAGGAAGCAGCCAAGTGGGTGCGCTCGTCTGCAAGGCGTATCCGCATCTGTCGTACGGGGATCGTCTAGTCGGGTGGAGTTACCTGGGAAACCCATCTTACGGTTTGTGGACGCAAGAGGTAGACCGGAAAATACACCTGCGACGTCCCACGCACCCGGCAACCCGGTCGGCGTGCCGTTCCGTCGCAGGCGGGGGCAACGATGAACTTCGTGGTCATCCTCGGCGGCCTGGCGGTCCTCGTCTGTGTGGCCCTGTTGATCGGGCTCGTCGAGTCGAGGGCGCTCGACGCGGCGTGGCGGCGCCTCGCCGCATCGCACCGCGACCGGGACGAGCGCGACGGCGCGCTGGTGCCGTGTCTGCGGAGCCCGCGGTGCCCGCAGTGCCCGGTCGACCGCTACCTGCGCAGTGGGCAGTGACGTCGACCGCCGCCGAGAGAGGCGGAGCCGCGCCGCATGCGCAACGATGACCATGGTGACGGTGCGCCTGGTCGAGGTCGGTTGTGAGTTCCGCTATCAGGCGCAGGTCCCCACGCCCGCGGTGTTCCAGGTAGAGCCGCTCGGCGCGGCTCCGGTCGCGGTGCTGCGCGCTGCGACGACGGTCGAGCCCGACACCCCCGTCCGCAGCTACACCGACCTGTACGGCAACCCCTGTCAGCGGCTCGTCGTCCCCGCCGGGCAGTCCACCTTCCGGTACGCGGGGGGTGGTGGAGGTGCCCGACGCCACCGAGGACGTCGACGTGACCGCGCCGGAACTGGCGCCGGACGACCTCCCCGACGACACGCTTCTCTACACGCTGCCCAGCCGGTACTGCCTGCCGGACATGCTCGGGAACGAGGCCTGGACCCGCTTCGGCGGCCTGCCCCGCGGCTACCCGCGCGTGCAGGCGATCTGCGACCACGTCAACGGCCACCTCACGTTCCGCTACGGCAGCAGCGGCGCGACCAGCACCTCCGCCGACGTCAACGCCAGCGGCTACGGGGTGTGCCGCGACTTCACCCATCTCGCCATCACGTTCTGCCGGGCCCTGAACATCCCCGCCCGCTACGTCTTCGGCTATCTCCCGGACATGGACGTCCCGGCGGACGAGGCGCCGATGGACTTCGCCGCCTGGATGGAGGTCTGGCTCGGCGACCGCTGGTGGACCTTCGACCCCCGCAACAACCGGCCCCGCAAGGGCCGCATCCTCATCGGCCGCGGACGCGACGCCTCGGACGTCGCGATGAGCACCACGTTCGGCGCCCCGATGCTGGAGTCGATGGTCGTGCGCTGCGCCGAGCAGGGATCCTGAGCGGGTGTGCTGGCGCCGGGCATCCACCCGCCTTCCTCCACCGCATCGACGGCGCGGACGGACAGTTGGCCGGAGGTGGTCGGGTGCGGACGGTGGCCACCGGCGTGCCCGACCAGACCGATGCGGAGTTCGTGCTCACCCCGGTCTGACGCTGCCGAGCACGTTCGAGATCAGCACCTTCGTGGCGTTGTCGGCGTCCAGCGAGGTCGCCACCGCCTGGGCGGCGTCGGCGATGCGGAAGGTGTGGGACACCATCTCGGCGAACGGGATCGCGGCGGCGTGGCGGGCCAGCAGCGCCAGCGTGCCCGCGTAGGCCTGCAGGTCCTCGCCACCGGTGCCCATCACGTTCAGGCTCCGACCGCAGAGGACGGCCGGGTTGAAGGGCTCCGGTCCCATGTCGACGAAGGCCCCGACCTCCAGGATCGTGCCCGCGTCCCGCACCAGCGACGCCGCCAGGGCGAACGAGCCCGGGAACCCGGTGGCGTTGACCACCACGTCGGCGCCTTCGCCGTCGGTCAGCTCCGACACCTCGGCGCGAGCGTCGTCGTCGGTGCTGCCGACGAGCACGGTGTCGGCGTTCACCAGGCGCCGCGCCAGAGCCAGGCGCTTGGCCGACTTGTCGACGGCGATCACCCGGGCCGCCCCCATCAGCGCGGCCTTGACCAGATGCGCCATGCCGAGCGAGCCCACGCCGACCACGGCCACCGTGTCACCGGGCAGGAAGCCGCCTGGCCTGCGGATCGCGGCGAGCCGTTCCAGGCTGTGGGTGACGGCGAAGATCTCGGTCAGGACCGCGACCTCCGAGGGCAGGTCGTGGGGCACCCTGAAGACCGCCGTGCCGGGTCGCAGGTACAGGTACTCCGCCCAGCCGCCGAACAGGTGCGGCGGCTCGGCGCAGGTCAGTGAGTTGCCGTAGTTCTCCAGGTTGCGGCACAGGTAGTAGGGGAAGCCGCGCAGGCAGTTGCGGCAGACCCCGCAGGCGCGGTTGGGGGCGGGGACGACCCGGTCCCCGATCCGCAGCGCGGTCCCGTCGTGCGTGAGCGCGCCACCGGGCCCGACCGCCTCGACGATCCCGAGGTTCTCGTGGCCCTGGATGATCGGGAACGGGGTGCTGCGCTCCATCGCGGTGCCCGCGTACTGGACGGTCTCGCCGCGGAAGGTGTGCTTGTCGGTGCCGCAGATGCCCGAGGCGATCATCCGCAGCAGCACCGCGCCCGGCTCGAGCTCGGACGGGAACGGGTAGTCCCGCACCTCCAGCAGGCGCGGAGCCACCAACGTCGCCGCCTGAACGCTGACCACCGTCCGCCTCTCCGGGGCACGCCACGCCGCCGCGCCCGCTGCATCCGCACAGCGAGGCTAGTGCGGCGGCGCCGCGGGTGTCCCCCGCGGGCGTCGGCCGCGGCGGGCGTGGATCAGAACCGGTCGGCCGTGTCCAGGATCTGGTAGCTGACCACGGTGGGCTGCCCGGTCAGGCCGAACTCCGCGACGATCTTCTTGATGTCCTCCTGGGCGCTGAAGAACGCGTCGAACTCCGCGAGGCTCCCCCACTCGTCGACGACCATCGCGTCACCGTTCTCGTCCTCGACGAACTGGTGGTGGATCGCGCCCTTGCTCCGGCCGTCGGCCGAGATCGCGCTCATCAGCTCCGTGTGGCGGTCGAAGACCGCCTTGAACTTGTCGACGTGCGCGCCGGGGAATTTGACGATGACCATGACGCTCATGGCAGTCCTCCAGTCGAGGAACTCCGGGTCGGAGAGGAATCGGCGCGAAGCGCGCTGCCTTTGGGTCGCCGTCACACGTGCCGGTGTTAGCTGTTCGGCGCGGCATCACCCTGTCGAGTGGGACCGGGGCGTGTCGCGCTCGTCCGTCGACATCGCCGGCACCTCGTGGCCGCAGTCCCACAGCATGATCATCACGGCGCGGACCGCCGCCTGGTCGGCGCGCCCTCGACGGTCAGGACCGTCGTGTCCGCGCTGCACGCCACGTCAACGACCGCGCCGACATCGATCGCTACCGCGACGGCCGCACCCCGCGACGGCCAAGGGCTCGACCCCGTCACCCTGTTCGCCGCGAAGGTGCTGCCCGCGCAGAGCCGGGCCGGTGATGACGCGCATCGCCCTACGCAGGCCGGTCCGCTCGCGCGGGCGGTGATGCCTGCGCGACGGGGCCGGACGTCAGAGCTGCTGGATGACGTCCCACGACAGGCCGTCGGCGGCCGCCAGGAACACCCGCTGCCGCAGGTGCCGGTTCCGGAGTTCGACGGTGCCGCGCGGACTCTCATAGGAAAGGCCCTCGGACACAGAGGTCATCGGCAGGACCTCGACCGAGGCCGCACGGCGCATGAGCTCGGTGAGCAGCCGCACGCCCTCGTAGCACGACTCGCCCAGGCTGTTCAGCACCGGAGCGTCCGGACCGAACCGGCGGAAGTACGTCGCGGCGAAGTCGAGGCCGGAGGTCGTCGCGAGGTCTTCGAAGAACCCCGCGGAGGTCAGCAGCCCCCGCGTGTTCTCCGCCCCCGAGGCGAGGAGGACGTTCTCGTCGATCAGCGAGCTGAAGCGCAGCACGTCCCGGTCCAGGCCCCACGCGCTGAAGGCGCGGTTGAACTCGACCGCGTCCTGGCCGATGAGCAGCATCAGCACGGCTTCGCAGCCGCTCGCCTCGACCCGGTGCAGCACCTCGGAGAAGTCGTCGGTGCCGAGAGGGACGTACATCTCGTCGCAGACCGTGCCACCGATCCGCCGGAGGAACTGTCGGGCGGATCGAGCGGAGCGCCGCGGCCACACGTAGTCGTCGCCGACGATCGTCCACCGCCGGATGCCGACCGAGCCCGCGAACCAGTCGAGGGTCGGGCCCAACTGCTGGTCGGGTGTCTCACCGGTCATGAACACCCCGGGACGGCGTTCGCCGCCCTCGTAGAGGGCCGTGTACGCGTACGGCACGCGGCCGTCGATCACGGGCGCGATGGCCTCGCGCACCGCGGAGATGTGCCAGCCCGTCACAGCCTCGATCGCGCCTGCGCAGATCAGCGCGTCGACCTCCGTCGCGACGGTCGCAAGCGGCGTCCCGCCGTCCACCGGCACGAGGTTCAGCTCGCGGCCGAGTATGCCGCCCTCGGCGTTGATCTCCTCCATGGCGAGCGCTGCGCAGCTCTCGCAGGAAGGCCCGAAGATGCCTGCGGGCCCCTGCAGCGGGATGACCAGTGCCATGTTGAGAACGTCATGATCGTGCGTCGGCGGCACCGTGAGGTGTTGGGGCGCCACGCTCGGGGTCATGGCGCTACGCTAGCCACCTCTCGCCGCGACTGTGCTACTCCAATCGTAGGGATAGCATTCGTCAATGGTGGCGCGCCCGGACCGATCCACGCTGGCCGGCGACGAGTCCCTGCGGCTGCTCTCGATGGTGGAGCGCGCTGTCACCCAACGGCTCGACGATGCCCTCAAGACCCACGGTTCCGGAATCGACCAATGGCGGATCCTGTCGCTGCTCGTCGAGCGGGGTGGCTGCCCCATGAACGTCGTCGCGGACCACGCCCTGCTGCTGGCGCCGAAGCTGAGCAAGCTCGTCGACCGCATGGTGTCGGCGAACCTGGTGGTGCGGCGCGCGGACGACCAGGACCGCAGGCGCGTGCTGATCGTGGCGTCCCCCCGCGGGCGTGAGGCGCTCGCCAGGTGGGACGCCGTCTCGGCCGAGGTGCAACAGCAGTACCGCGACATCCTGGGCCCCGACGCCGACCTGCTCGATGATCTTCTCCGCCGGCTGTCCCGCGGCTTGTCCTCACCCATCTGAGGCTCGGCGAACAGCGGCGCACTCGGCTACGCAGCTTCACGACCCTCCCGGCTGCCCGGCAGGTGAGCTGACCGGGCCCAGGGCGGCCAGGCCGGGGAGCCCTCTCCGATACGCCATCACCGGCGCGCCCGAGAGGTCACGTCAGCGAGTCTCGGCCCGACCGAGGCGAGTACTTCTCTTGCTCCGTGTTGCTCCACGCCCCGGCGCCTGCCCCCGCGGCGGCCTTCGCCTGCTCCCACTTCAGCCTCGCGAGCTGGCTGGGCGGCAGGTCCGCACGCCGGTACCAGCGCTGCCCGGCCGCCGCCACGGCCGCGGCAGCCAATGCCAAACCCATCAGTCCCAGCATGCTGCCGATCGCGCACAGCGCGGCCGCAGCGATCAATGTCCCGCGGTTGAGGTCCTGCAGCGAGGGGTCAGTCCGGCGGTCGCTCATCTCGTGCTCCAGTCGTCCGGCACAGCAGCGATGCGGCATGACAGCAGCCACCGCCGCAGCGTCCCGGGTACGTCCCGGCCGCGCATCACCCGTCAGTGATGACGCCGCGGGCCAGGCTGTCCGATGTGCCCGATAGCGGCCCGTGGCGGATCTGGCAGCGAATCGACACCTCGACCCGCCGGCTCGGAGCTGCCATCAGAGGCCTGCGGCGGTATCCCGGTTGTCGACGCACAGCGCCCAGATCACGAAGACCTGCACGCGATGATCAGCAGGGACCCCACCGGCCCGGTCATGGCTCGATCTCCTCATCCGCCCGAGGTGAACACCACGGCCGGTGCGATATCCCAGGCCATCCGCTGTCATCAAGTCGATCTGTCCATGCCGTCGTCGCGCGGGTGTCCCGAATTCGTCGCGTGGATCGTCGGGGCGGGCATGGAACCTCGCTTGTCGGTCTCGGGCTCACCCGCCGCGGATGACTGCCGGTGGTCTCGTCCTCGCGATGATGTCCGGCTATGACCGTCCGCCTGGTAGGCAGGCGCCACCCTCGACAAGGGTGACCCGGCATTCAACATCATCACGCCATCGACGGGTGATCGGTCGGAGTCGCGGCCCGGCTGCGCGGGAGGAGACGGGTCGAGTCACCGGCGGCCATGCGGCCATGACCGCAGGACACGCATGCTTGACAGCCACCGAGCCCGCGAGGTGGCGGCGCAGCCGAGCGCACCACGTCTGATGCGATGAGACGCTGGCGAAGGTCAGGGTTGCCGTGCCCACGGCACGGCACGTTCAGCCGGGATCGCCCCCTGACCGGCGGCGGGGCGTCAAGCCACGTCTGCCGGGACAGGCCGGATCGAGCGACCCGGCAACGTCACCGCACACACGAGACCGACCAGAAGTGCTCCGCCGAACACCGCGAGCATGTCGCGGTGTTCGCCGAGGATGTGTGCCGGGTCCCCGGCGAGGTCGAGCGAGCGGCCGAGGATCGCGACGCCGACGACGCCACCGAGGTAGCGCATCGTCGAGTTCACCCCGGCTGCCATGCCGCTGTCCCGGCGGTCGACCGCGCCGAGCGAGGCGCTCTGCGCCGCGGGGGTGGCGAGCCCGATCCCGAGGCCCAGCAGCACGAGCGGCAAGAGCACTTGGCCGGGTGCGGTCAGGCTGGACGCCGCCAGGACGCCCACACCTGCGAGACAGGCCAGCGATCCCGTGACCGCGACCGGGCGCGCCCCGAGCCGGTCGACCAGCCTGCCCGCTACCACGGAGGTGGCGACTGTGGCTGCCATCATCGAGACGAGCAACCGGCCGGTCGTCGCCGCGTCGACCGCGAACAGGGCCCTGAGCACCAGCGGAAGCTCGAACACCAGGGTGTACATCGCGAGGTTCTGCATCGCGATCAGCACCGTTCCCGCGGTGAAGGGCGCCGACCGGAACAAGGCGAACGCGACGACCGGGTCGGGCGTGCGGCGCTCCCACCACACGAATGGGACGACCAGCACCGCACAGACAGCGAGCAGCAGCGTCGAGGCGGCCCCACCGGCTTCGAGGCCCAGCACGAAGGCGCTCAGCAAGGCTGCGAGCAGCAACGTGCCTGCCCAGTCGAACCGTGGGCGACCCGTCCCGCCTAGCGGGGCGGTGAAGAGGCGCGCTGACACAGCCAGCAGCGCCGACACTGCGAGCACCGGCAGATTGACCAGGAAGATGCTCGGCCAGCCGAACGCGCTCACCAGCTCACCGCCCACCACCGGCCCGATGCCGGCGGCCAGCGACATGACCGCTGCGAACATGCCGAACCCCCGACCGCGGCGTTCCGGCGGCAGCCCGCGTCGCAGCAGGGCCACCGTTGTCGGAACGATGACCGCGCCACCGGCGGCGATCAGCACCCGCGCCACCACCAGGACGCCGAGGGCGGGGGCGACGAAGCCGAGTACCGCGCCGACACCGGTCACAGCCTGGCCGAAAGCGAACATGCGCCAGTGGCCGAGCCGATCCCCGAGCTTGCCGCCGGGACTCTGCAGCACGATCGCCGCGATGAGGTAGATCCCGACGAGGGTCTGGGTCACGGTGCCGGATGGACGATCGAACTGGAGCGCGATGTCCGGTAGCGCCACCGAGATCATCGTCGAGTTGAGCGGCAGCAACGACGCGGACAGCAGTGCCGCCACGAGGCCCGGCCAGGCCTTGCCCCGCGCTTCCGACGGCTCAGCCACCGGTGATCGGCCTCCGCTGAAGGAGGAACACAGCGCCGTCGCGGAAGGCGAACTCGATGTCGTGCCCGTCCGACCCGTACACCCTTTCGCAGGCCGACGCGAGTCCGTGGAGTGCGTCCAGCTCGGCCGAGCCGAGACACGGCGCAACGGCACGAGCGGCGGCGATCGGAACCTCCTCGGTACCGTTCGAGAGGCCGCGCCGCACGGCCAGGTCCTTCTCGCCGAGCCGACGCTCGAGCAGCCTGCCGGTGCTGTCGAGCCGGTACAGGTCCGGGATGACCATCCCGGCGACGACGGCCTCACCCAGCCCCCAGCTCGCCTCGATCACCCGCTCGGCTGCTCCGGACACCGGGTTCCTGGTGAACAGCACGCCCGCCACGTCGGCGTCGACGAGTTCCTGGACCACCACCGCCATGCGAGGTCCGTCGTCGAGCCCGAGCCGGTTCCGATACGCCCGTGCGCCCGCCGTCCGACCGGAGGCGTGGACCCTCCGGACCGCGTCGACGACCGCGGCGGAGCCGCACACCCCGAGCACCGTCAGGTGTGCACCGGCGAAGCTCGCCGTGCCCGAGTCCTCACCGATCGCGCTGGACCGGACGGCCCGCAAGGCACCGCCCGCGCAGACTGCCTCCAGCGCCGCCATCGCATCAGCGTCAGCGCGCACCACCGCATCGACGTGATCGGAGGAGACCGCGAAACCCGTTGGGACCGGGAGGCCCGCCCGGATGCCCACGCCGAGCTGCACGGCCTTGCCTCCGAACGCCGCCGCATCCCTCGCCTCGGCCAGCATGCGGATCATCGGGCACTCATCCCAGGAGCCGGACCTCGCCGGTCCGCCCGTCGACCCGCACCCTCGCCCCGTCGGGAATCGTCCGGGTGGCCTCGCGGGTACCCACGATGCCGGGGATCCCGTACTCGCGGGCGACGATCGCGGCATGGCACAACTGGCCGCCCCGGTCGGTCACGATCGCACCGAGCAAGGGAAGCACGACGTTGAAGTACGGCGAGGTCATCCGGGCGACCAGAACGTCGCCCTGCTGCACCCGCGCGAAGTCAGCCGAGTCGTCCACCAGCCGGGCGGTGCCCTCATAGGTGCCGTCGTTGACGGCGAGGCCGTACAGCACCCTGTCGCTGTTCGGTGTGTCGGGCACCCCGAACAGGTTCACCATCGTCGCGCCTGCCGCCATCGCGGCACGGCGGGCAGGCGGCGGCAGCATGTCCAACGGCGGCGGTGGACCGGGAACCGGACCGAGAAGCGGCGGAGCATCCCCGGTCGAGTGCGAGGTGCGCCACTTGTAGCGCTCGGCGACCTCCTCGGCACTCGGGCCCGGCTCCCCGCGCAGCAGCGCCCCGAGTTCGCCTGCATCCGCGTCGACCGCATGGGCAGGCTCGACGAGCCTGCCTGCCGCATGCAGCCTGCGACCGGCCTCGAGCACCGCGCGCCGCGCGAGCCCCGTCCCCCAACCGTCGGAATACACGCCGCGCTCGTCGCGCAACCGGTTCATGAACTGGGCCTCACCCAGGCGGTCCTCGAACTCGGCGAGATGCTCGGCGGCTACCCGGGCCCGGATCTCGGCGAGCCTGCCCTCCGCACGTGGTGCGGCCGCCACTCCGAGGACGGCCGCCCGGATGGTCTCGACCAGCAGCTCCGGCATCTCACCGGCGGTGGGGTCGCTGACGTCGTAGCCGACACAGCGGTAACGGACCGCGTCGAGGTAGGCGCGCGCGGCTGCACCGACGTCCGGGTCGGCGGCGAGCAACGCGAGGGCTTCGACCGGTGGCACTACCGACAGGATCTCGGAGGCGGAGCCCCTGGCTCGGATTGCGGCGCCGAGGGCATCCAGCTCCGCTGCTGCGAACCCCTTCGAGATCGGCGAGGTCCCGCGCAGGATCTCCATCAGCTCGCCCGCGGACGCACCGGTCCACTCCTGAGCGCCCGCGAGGAAGTCGCCAACCGTGACGACCGCCGTCGCGGTGTACTTGTGGTGCAGGTACACCATCCTCTCGAGGTGGCGCTCGCAGCGGGCCAGGTGTCCGCCCAGCCCGTCGTCCGACAACGCGGCGGGGTCGACAGCCTGAAGGGCCCGATGCTCGGCGATCGCCGCGGGCCGGTCGACCTCGTCCCATCGGGCGAGATCCTCACGCCAACGCTTCTGTTCGAAAGCGGTGGCCGACGCCATGATCCGAGCCTGCATCTCGTCGGGCGTCGCGGTCCCCCCAGGCCGATCGTCGCCGAACATCGCCAGCCTCGTGTACAGGAACCCGTTGACGACCGCTGGCTGCATGTGATCGATCAACATCCCGTACCGGGCCGTGCCCTCCGAGAACCCCCGCGGGAAGCCCGACTGGAACGCAGCCGAGGCGAACCTGCTGATCGGCCGTTGGAAATGCGTCGACTCCAACTCCCACGAGCCCTCACCGGGCGCCTCAAAGACGACGTCATGCATGACCTACCCCTCTCGGACCGAGCAGGTCTCCCGCCGCAACGCTCGTGCGGCACCCGGATCAGTCACCGAGCTGTGGAGCCCCTTCCGCACGGAAAGAGGGCCCTACCGCCAGAGAAAATACGAGTAAACGACAGATGAACACCGGGGGTGTCACGTCGATGCGACCGCGGCTCGGGCGATGGTCACCGCTTCGTCGAGGACAAGAGTCGCGTTTCGGGATAGGACATGGCCGCTCGCACCCCCGCCGCCTGGGCTCGGCCGCCGGTGACATGGACGACGTGACGTCGCCGTCGGTCGACGTCCCCGTCCTGCTAACCCATCGCCTGCCCTGTCGGGGGATGCGAGCAAAGGGCAACCGCCCCGACCTCGCACAGGTTATGACGTTCTCGCACACGGTCGACCGTGCGCGAGAACACACCAACCTGTGCGAGGTGGCGTCACCCGGTCTTGACGGCGGTCAGCACCAGGTTCTGGCCGGTGTCGGCGGCGACCCGGGCCGAGGTGAACCCGGCCTCGGCGAGCAGCCGCAGACGGCGAGCCGGTCCGCCGCACGTGCCGAGGCCGTGTGCCCCGGGCTGCGCCAGCGACGTCGGCGTGCACATCGAGGTGGAGATGGCGAAGTCGATGCGCGCGATCGGGTTGTCGATGCCGTCCTCGAGCCGGTCGGTGGACCATGGCTCCACGGCGACCACGAACCCCCCTGGAACCAGCAGGTCGTGGGCCCGGCGCAGCGCGCCGGCGGGGTCGCCGAGATCGTGTAGCGCGTCGAAGAAGGTCACGACCTCGAACGGGCCGGGCCCGAAACCGGAGACGTCGGCCACCCGGAACACCACGTTGGCAGGCGATCCATCGTCCACCGCCCGCGACCGGGCCACGGTGACCGACGGCTCGTCGATGTCGAACCCGGTGAACTCCGACCGGGGCCAGGTACGAGCCATGATCAGGGTCGCGGCTCCGTGGCCGCAGCCCAGGTCGGCCACCCGGGCGCCGTCGTCCAGCCGTTCCACGAGACCCTCGATGGCCGGGAACCAGGACTGCGCCAGCTGGTGGGTGTAGGCGGTGCGGAAGAACCGCTCGATGCCGTGCGCGACCGTGTCCGGGAAGGCGTGGTAGTCGATGCCGCCGTCGCCGCGGAACGCGCTCTCCAGCTGGCCCAGGGTGGCGTACTGCCCGGCGATCACCTCGGCGGCGCCGATGACATAGGCGGGTGAGGCGACGACGGACAACGCCATGGCGTGCGCGTCCGGCAGCTCGTAGGTGTCTGCGGACGGGTCGTGGCGCAGGTAGCCGCTCACGGTCTGGGCGGCAAGCCATTCAGTGACCAGGCGGGGATGGAGCCGGGTCCGTCCGGCCAGCTCGGTGGCCCGGGTCGGGCCCGCGCCGGTCATGGCCTCATACAGCCCGAGCCGGTCGCCGATGAGCGTCATCGCGGTGCAGGCGGCGCCTGCGAAATCGGTCAACACGCGGCCTGCGAAGGCCTCGACCGCGGCCGTGTCGATGCGGGAAAGAGTGTTCGTCATGGCTCGAACGCTAGGAATGGGCGCCGGTCACGGGCATCGGTCGGATGCTCCATAGGCCGCAATGGAGCGTTCGCCTCAGCCGGTCAGGCCTGCCTCGATGGCGACCCGGGCCGCCGCGGTCCGGGTTCGGACCCCGAGCTTGGTGAAGATGTTGCTCAGGTGCCGGTTCGCGGTGCGCTCGCTGATGAACAGCCGGTCCGCCAGCTCCTGGTTGGTGACGCCTTCGGCCAGGACCGCCAGCACCTCCCGCTCCCGGGCGCTGAGCCGGGCGAACACCGGGGGTGCCGCAGCCGCCGAGCGCGCCGGTGCGGTCGCGGTCGCCTCGGCCAGCACCAGCCGCGCCAGCCAGCCGTCCACGCTGCCAGGGCCGAAGTCGAGCGCGCACGGCTGCAGTCCGACCGGGCCGATCCCGGCCCCGTTCCCGATCGGGTCGAAACCCAGCGGCCGCAGCACCGGCGCGCTCGCCTGCCAGTCGGTCACCGCCGCGAAGACCCGCGCCAGCGCCGGACGCAGCTCCAGGTAGCGCCGCTTCATGTCGACGACCATCGCGCCGAGCTCGGGGGAGGGGCGCTCCCCGCGGCGCAGCCCCAGCGCCCGCCGATGCACGAGAGCGATGCCGCCGGGAGGCAGCGGACGACGCCTGCCGTGGGCGACGAACGCCGCCAGTACCTCGTCGCGGGCGACCAGCCGGGCATCCACCTCGTCGAGCCGAACCAGGATGCTGAACGCCGTCACCGCGCCGTCGGGCCCGCGGCCGACCACGAATCCGGAGCGGTGTGACCGCCACCACTCCTCGACGATCTCCGCTCCGGCCCGCCCGTCGTACCGCTGCGCGATCGCCAGCACCGCCTGCAGGTCGTCGGACCCGGCCGCTTCCACCGGGTGCTGCTGGTCGCCGGGCGGAAAGTAGCTGTTGCGGATGACCGGATTCTGCACCAGGTAGAGCAGGTCGGCGGTGGCCTCCCAGCCGGGCCCGCGCTCGACGTCGCGCAACGCGGCAACCGCGGCCCGTCGGCGCAGTTGTCGCACCCGCACCGGATCCCGGATCTCCAGGGCCCCGGCGATCGCTTGGCGCGCCATCGACTCGATCTCCAGGCCCGCGGGCGTGGTGCGGGTGAACGGCAGCCCACGCAGGGCCCGCCACGCCTGTTGCAGGTCCACCGGTTCGCGGTTCGGGGCCTCGGGATCGGTGAGGACCGCGGCCAGGAGGGGCTGGGTCACCCGGCGCAGGATGGCGGCACTCTCCACGCTCCGGCGCTCCACCGGGTCGAGATCGTCGAGCAGCACCTCGAACAGCTCCTCGACGACCTCGGCGGGCGGCCCGTCGGGAAGATCCAGATGTGGATGCCGGGCCAACGCCTCCGCCAGCAGCTCCAGCGCCAGCGGATGGCCGCGGCCGAGCCGCAGGACCCGTCGCGCGGCCTCCGGCGGGAGGCCCCGGCGGTCGACGAGCAGGCGGGCGTCCCCGTCGTCCATCGGGCCGATGACCAGCTCGGCGAGCAACTGTCGCCACCCCGACGCCGTGCGCCAGGCCAGGTTCGGGGTCTGCGGCCCACGGCCACGGTCCTCAGGTCGGCGGGCAGGGCGACCAGGAACTCATTGCGCAGCCACGCGTCGAGCAGGTTCAGCCGTTCGTAGCTGTCGACGACCAGAGTGCCCACCTTTGCGCCGTCCAACGCCGTCGTCGCCGCCTGCGCCGACCCGAGACCGTCCCTGCCGAGCACGCGGGCCAGGGCCGCGAGGAATCCGGACGGCGTCGGCTCGAAGCCGCGGCCGTCCAGAGTGACCACCACGTGGTCCAGCTCGGCCGCCGCACCGGCCACCGTCACCGACTTCCCGATGCCGCCGGGCCCGGAGACGAACACCACCGCCGGGCCATCACCTCGGCGCAGCAGCCTCCCCAGCGCGGCGCGCTCCCGGCCGCGGCCGACGACGCGGGAGGCGGCCGCACGCCGTAGCCGGTCCCGGACCTGCGCGGTCTGCCCCTCCACGAGGCCGACGGTACTGCCTGCCGCGACCCGATCGAGCGGGCGTGGAGCACTCGCCCCATCAAGTGCCCACCGTGTGGAGCATCCACACGATGTGCGCCCCGTCGACCGCCTGCGACCGTCGTGGTGTCCACCACCGATGTCACACCACGGGAGACTGATCATGTACGTCCGGATCGTCACGTTCGCACTGGCCGGGATCACCGGCGACGACTACCACCGGCACGCCGCGGCCGTCGCCGAGGCGTTCACCGCGTGGCCCGGCCTGCTGGGCAAGGTCTGGCTCAGCGACCAGGACCGGAACCGGCACGGCGGTGTCTACCTCTTCGCGACCAAGGCCGACGCCGATCGCTCGCGGTCGACACCGCTTTTCACGGGCCTGGCTTCAAACCCCGCCTTCACCGACCTCGCGATCGAGGAGTACCAGACCCTGCCCGACGCGACGGCAGTCACATGGCCGGGTCTGCGCGGCCCGGCGGAGCCTGCGCTCGCCGCCGGATGACCGAACGAAGAAGGCCCCGGGTGTCGATCCCGGGCCCGCGGTGAGCCTGCCTCGTTGGTGCCGGTCGGGATGCCTGCGGTGTGTGTCTCGGAGCCGTAGGTGGAGGAGAAGGAGACAACGGCCGGGTAGCGACCGGGAGTCTCGGGCGTGTAGACGTCCGCGTTCCAACTGACGCCGTCGCCGACCGGGACGCGCTGCCCCGCCAGCACCCGGTTGCCCAGGCCCTGCATCGCGACGGCGCGCGGTTCCCCCCGGCGCGATGTGACCTTGGGCCATTAGTCCTGGGACCTTCGCCTGGTGCCTGCGGATAACGGGATCTGTAACGTCTGGAATTCGTACATCACATCCGCCGAGCAGACCGTCCCGTGGCGTGCGCCGTCGGCATCGTTCCCTGCGGCCAGCCGGGCAGGACAGCATCAAGAGCATGAACAGAGGGAGCAAGTGATGACGACCGCGACCGAACCGCAGCTGCTCAGCAGCAAGTTGCCGCTACAGGACAAGGTAGCGCTGGTCACCGGAGGGACCCGCGGCATCGGGGCCTGCATCAGCCACCGCCTCGCCGAGGAGGGGGCGCACGTCGCCGCGGGGTACTGGCGGCACCACGAGCCTGCCGAGAAGTTCATGGCCGAGATGAGCGCCCTGTACCCGGGCACGGTCACCGTCCACAACGGAAACATCGGCGAGGCAGACGACTGCAGGCGCGTGGTGCGCGAGGTCATCGAGCAGCACGGCCGCCTGGACATCGTGGTCAACAACGCCGGGATCACCCACGACACGACCGTGCACAAGATGACCGACGACGACTGGCTGCAAGTGATCTCCGTCAACCTGTCCGGGGCCTTCTTCGTGTCCCAGGCAGCACTGGAGCACATGATGGAGCGCGGCACCGGCAGGATCATCAACATCTCCTCCGCCTACGGGGAGATGGGCAACATCGGGCAGGCGAACTACACGGCGTCCAAGTCCGGCATGTTCGGGCTGACCAAGTCGCTGGCCAGGGAGGTCGCCTTCATGCTGGCCCGGGCCGGGCACCCGATCGGTGAGGGCATCGGGCTGACCGTCAACTGCGTGACCCCGGGAGCCATGGCCACCGACATGCTGGCCAGAATCCCGGAAAAGGCAATGGAGCGGCTGGTCGCCCAGATACCGTGCGGCCGGATCGGGAGGCCGGAGGAGGTCGCCCGCGTGGTCGCGTTCTTGGCGCACGAGGCGTCGTCATACATCACCGGCCAGATCTGGGCCGTCAACGGCGGCCTGGACATGTGAGAAAGGAAAAACAATGGAAGACGTATTCGTCCTATCCGCTGTGAGGACCCCGATCGGCAAGTACGGAGGCGGCCTCGCCTCCGTACCGCCCGCCGATCTCGCCGCCACGATGGTTCGTGAGGCGGTCACCAGGGCGGGCGTGGAACCGGCGCAGGTCGGCCATTTCGTGTTCGGCAACGTGCTCCACACGGAGAAGCGGGACATGTACATCGCCCGGGTGGCGGCCGTCAACGGCGGCCTGCCGGTCGGGACACCAGCGCTGACCGTCAACCGGCTGTGCGGCAGCGGGCTGCAGGCCATCGTCTCCGCTTCGCAGTCGATCATGCTCGGCGACTGCGAGGTCGCGGTGGCTGGCGGCGCCGAGTCGATGAGCCGCGTCCCGTACTGGCTGCCCGGCATGCGCTGGGGCCAGCGGATGAGCGACGGCGTCGCCGTCGACGCGATGGTCGGGGTGCTCATCGACCCGTTCGACGATTGCCACATGGGCGTCACCGCGGAGAACGTCGCCGCCGACTTCCATGTGTCGCGGGCCGACCAGGACGCGCTGGCCGTGGAGAGCCACCGCCGGGCCGCGGCCGCACAGGCGGCCGGGTACTTCAAGGAACAAATCCTCCCGGTGGAGATTCCCGGCAAGAGGGGCAAGACCACCATCGTCGACACCGACGAGCACGTGCGGGCCGGGGTCAGCGCCGACGACATGGCCAAGCTGCGGCCCGCGTTCGCCAAGGACGGCACGGTCACCGCGGGCAACGCGTCAGGCATCAACGACGGCGCCGCGGCCGTGGTGCTCGCCTCTGAATCGTTCGTGAACGGCAACGGCTTCAGCCCGTTGGGCCGGCTCGTGGGATACGCCCACGCCGGGGTTGAGCCACGGATCATGGGCATAGGTCCGGTGCCTGCGACCCGCCAGGTGCTCGACCGGACCGGCATCAAGATTGACGAGATCGACGTCTTCGAGGTGAACGAGGCCTTCGCCGCGCAGGCGCTGGCGGTGGTCAGGGAGCTGGGGCTGCCGCCGGAGCGCACCAACCCGAACGGCAGCGGCATCTCCCTCGGCCACCCCGTGGCCGCGACCGGGGCCATCCTGACCGTCAAGGCGCTGTACGAGCTCAGGCGCACCGGCGGCAGGTACGCGCTGGTCACGTTGTGCATCGGCGGCGGGCAGGGCATCGCCGCGATCTTCGAGCGGGTCTGATCCGCACTTCACGGCACGGCGCCGCAGTCCGCAGCCGGTCGTGATCGCGGTTCGCGTCCGCACCGCCTAGCCCACGCCTAGCCCTGACCGTTCGTGCCGGTCAGGGCTAGTGCCGATGTGGTGCGCCCGAAGGGATTCGAACCCCCAACCTTGCGATGTGGACGATGAGATCACCAGAGGTGACCGACCCGATCGCTGTCCTCGTCATCGACGTCTGATCGGGGCGTCAGGCGTCGACGGCCCGGTCGACGGCGTCGATGGCCTCGGCCGCGGCTTCTGTGGGCATCTTCGGGGGGCTGGGCCGCAGGCTTTGCACGACACGGGCGTAGAACGCCTCCACCGCGTCGTTGACGCTGGGGACGAACGCCTTGCGCAGCCCGTTGCGTCTGGTGCCCATCGGTACCGCCGAGGTGAGCCGGAACGCCCGTACCTCCGCGCTCGGTTCGGGCAGCAACGCGGCCGGGTTGGCACGTACGTCCTTCAGCAGCTCGCAGCAGGTCTGCTCGCGGCGCGCGAAGAGCACCTCCACCGTGAGCGTGTCGGGTGCCTCGCCCAGTTGCCGCACCATCCAGTTGATCCGGCGCGATCCCCCACCCTCACGCGGCGCCTCGACCTCCACGGAGGTGCGGATCTGCGTGGTGCGCACATCCGCGACCACGCTCACCGGTCCCGCCGCGCCGGGGATCCGAAGGGTGGCCGACAACGTTCCCGACGTCGCGAGTTCCGCCGCCGCGGCCTGGGCGCGGGCGGTGTGGTCGCGGGCCAGCCTGCGGGGCAGGACGGGGGTGACGGTGACCCCGAGTTGGCTGGTCATCTGCAGGCTCAAATGCCGGATGAGCTTCTCCCAGGCGGTGGTGACCGCGCTGATCTTGCGGTCGGTCGCCCGCAGCGTGTTCGCGGCGACGGCTTCCCGGATCGGCACCCACGCCATGCCCATGTCGTCAAAGCCGGCCGCACCGGAGCGCGGGTGCACCAGGTAGCGGATCAGCTCGGCCAACAACCACGCCTGCAGCCGGTCCTCCACCCCGCGGTGCGCCAGCTGCATCTGCGCCTCGTGCAGCACTTCGGACCAGGAGATGTGGTGCAACGCCACCTTGCGCAGCTTCCGCCCGTCCACCACGACCGGGTGCATCCCCCCGACCGCGGCGAGGTCATTCGATAGCGTGATCACCGCTTCGTAGCCCTGCTGGCGGGCCAAATCCAAGTAGCGCTCGACCTGCTCGGCCCGCAGCGGGCCGCAGCCGGTCTTGACCTCCAACAGCGCCGTCCAGATCCGCCCCGCCCGGGCCACCCGGATCACCCCATCCGGGATGGAGGTGCGCTCATCCAGGGTGAACGGCACCTCGAGATAGGTTTCGATCGATCCCGCCGGCCCACCGAACCGGGCCACCAGCGCCCGCCCGAAGTCCCGCACCGCCATCATCGTCGACAACAAGGTGGAGGTCGCGCGGCGTTCCTGCTCCTCGGCGTTGCCCACCCCGCTCACCGAGAACAGCCGCGCCGGCTGCCAACTCGGGTCCACCGCCAAGGTCAACGGCGCCAGAGTGGCCGCGGTGGCGCGCTTCTTCCGCGTCCGCACACCCGACCGGGGCCGTTGCACGCTCGCCGGAGCCGGCGCGCGGCCGTCTACGACAGGGGGATCCAGGACAGCGGCGGTCGTGACCTCCTCGGCATCGACGCTGGGTGGCAAACCCACCACCTCGTCGCCGCGCCCGACCGCCGCGACAACCTCAGCGGCAACATCGTCGACGGCGGTATCGGGATCGGGCCGCCCATCCTCGGCTCCCGACGCCGATCCGTCGGCTGTCTCCAGCGTGACGTCGAGGCCCGGGTCCTCGCCGTCGGCCTGCCGATCGTCGGCAGGGTCCGCGACCGCGATGCCGTAGTCGGTGGCCAGACCGGCGAGGCCGGTGTCCCAGCCTTGACCGACGGCACGGAACTTCCAGTCCTCGCCCCGCAGATACAACTCCCCCAGCACCATCGCCGTCTCCGCCCCGGCGTCGTCGATGGGGAACCGCACCCGCGACGCGCCGGACCCGTCGAGCAGATCGAGCGCGAGATCGGGGACGTCGCCGAAGCCCACGCCCTCGCCCGCGTCCAAGCTGGCCACGATGACCACGGTCCGCACCTGCGCGGGCAGCGCCTCCAGGTCCACCGAGACCCGGTCCTCGACGGTCTGCTCCTGCGACCGCTTCCCCAGCAGGCGCACCGCGCCGTCCCCGCCCGTCGGGGCGTTGTAGAACACGAAGTCCTCGTCCGAACGCACCCGACCGCCCTCGCCGAGCAGCAAAGCAGCCACGTCGACATCCGCGGCACCGCGGGGGTCAGACCAGCGGACCACCGCGCACAGCCGACCCTCCGCGACCGCCGACCGAGGTAGCAACGAGACGTTGGCACCCTTGCTGAGAACATCATGAACCACATCCCTCAGTCGCTGCCAACGACCGCGGGGTTACCGCTGAGGCTCTGATCTTGAGCTGCGACGGCCGAGCGTGGATGGAGTCGTCCGGCCTGCCCCGACGACCAGGCGACAGCCGCCGGGGTCGCGCACCAGAACCGTCGGGGGTTCGCCGGGTGCCCGGTTCGGCTCGAGGAGCCTGCGCAGCCGTGTTCGCGCCGCACCCAAGTCAGCACGCTCGTAGCCCAGCAGTCGACCAGCGACTTCGTCGCCGACGACTTTGAGACCACGTATTTATTGCTAGCAGCACAGCATGGGCAGACAATCGAAGTTGTGAACCAGGCGGGCCGGCTGATGAGCGCCATTGTCGTCGGCGGCGTCACTGCGGTGATGACGCTCGTCGCCTGCAGTGGCAGTAGCGAGGGCACGGTGGTAGCCAAGGTTGGTCCCACTTCCGACTCCGCGTACTGCCCGGCTGGCAACGTCGTCGGACCGATGGGGGTGGCCACATGGGGGTCGTGCTCCGGCTCGACCTGCTGGCGGCTGGATATCCGCGACAGCTCCGGCAACATGACCGGACTCTGCGTGCGCCGCGAGTTGTACGACGCCGCTCAGCTGGGCACCTTCTGGCACGAACCGACTGATCGGTGACCATCGCACGGTAACCGGGCCAGCTGCGCCGCGGCTGCCTGCTGATCGTGCGACGGGTCAAACGTCTCAACCCGAAGAGCGCGAGAGCTGTTCGCCACCTACCGATACCGCGCGGTGTTCACCGACAGCCCCTTCGTGCTGGTACCGGCCGTGGCCCGGGGCACGACGATCCGCGCCGAACTCATCCAGGTCGCCGCCCGCCCCGCCCGCAGCGGCCGGGACAGCATCACCTGGCACCTTCCCCAGAGCTGGCCCTGGCAGCACGCCTGGCACAACGCGGTGGCGGGGGAGCAACGTGCTTATCGGACCAAGACCGCTGGTCAAACGTGGAGCCGGAGGTCGGGTTCGAACCGACGACCTACCGCTTACAAGGCGGTTGCTCTACCACTGAGCTACACCGGCATCGCGGCCATCGTACGGGGAGGGTCACACCCGAACACTCGGTCCCGGCCGCTGTGGGGCCGTAAGGTCAGCCCGATGGCCGATTTCGTGGTGGTTGCCAACCGCCTGCCCGTGGACCTGGACACACTCCCCGACGGAACGACGGAGTGGCGGGCCAGCCCGGGCGGGCTGGTGACCGCGCTCGCCCCGATGCTGCGGGCTCGCGGCGGGGCGTGGGTGGGGTGGCCCGGGGTCGCCGACGCGGCGCCGGAGCCGTTCGAGGACCACGGCATGACACTGCACCCGGTCGAGCTCTCGGCGCAGGACGTCGAGGACTACTACGAAGGCTTCTCCAACGGCACGCTCTGGCCGCTCTACCACGACGTCGTCGCGCCCCCGGAGTTCCACCGGCACTGGTGGCAGGCCTACGTCAGGGTCAACGAGCGGTTTGCCGACGCCGTGGCCGAGGTGGCGGGCCAGGGCGCCACCGTCTGGGTGCAGGACTACCAGCTGCAGCTCCTCCCGGCCGCCCTCCGCAAACGCCGCTCCGACCTGCGCATCGGCTTCTTCCTGCACATCCCGTTCCCGCCGACCGAACTGTTCATGCAGCTCCCCTGGCGCAAGCAGGTGATCGAGGGCCTGCTGGGCGCCGACCTCGTCGGCTTCCACACGCTCGGCGGCGGCCGCAACTTCCGCACGCTCGCCGCCCGCTTCACCGACGCCGAGATCGAGCGCAACCAGCTGCGCTACGACGGCCGCACCGTGCGGTTCGGCGCGTTCCCGATCTCCATCGACTCCCGGGCGCTCGACGCGCTCGCGCGCACCCCCGAGGTGCAGCAGCGTGCCAAGAGCATCCGCGCCGACCTGGGCGACCCCAAGCACGTGCTCCTGGGCGTTGACCGGCTCGACTACACCAAGGGCATCGACGTCCGCCTACGCGCCTTCGAAGAACTGCTGGTCGAGGGCCGCGCAGCGGACACCGTGATGATCCAGATCGCGACCCCGAGCCGGGAGCGCGTCGAGCACTATCAGCGGTTGCGTGCGGACGTGGAGCAGGCCGTCGGGCGCATCAACGGCGAGTACGCCCAGGTGGGCCACCCAGTGCTGCACTACCTGCACCAGTCGCTGCCGCGCGAGCAGCTCGTCGCGTTCTTCGCCGCCGCCGACGTCATGCTCGTGACCCCGCTGCGGGACGGCATGAACCTCGTCGCGAAGGAGTACGTCGCGAGCCGGGTCGATCTCGGCGGGGTGCTGGTGCTCTCCGAGTTCACCGGCGCGGCGATCGAGCTGAAGGAAGCGTTGCTGGTGAACCCACACGACCTCAACGGGGTCAAGGACGCCGTGACCAGGGCGCTCGCCATGCCGCACGCCGAGAGCAGCAGGCGGATGCGCACGCTGCGCCGTCAAGTGCTGACCCACGACGTCGACCGCTGGGCCCGGAGCTTCCTCGACGCGTTGGGCCTCCCCGAATGATCGACCTGGCGGGGGGTGGCGGCCGGGCCGGAGCCGCTGGTCGCCCTGGATTTCGACGGCACCCTCGCCCCGATCGCCAACGTGCCCGCGGACGACCGTGCGCTGCCCGCCGCGGTGACCCCACGGCGATGGCCGCGGTAGTGGAGCAGCTCCGCGGCCCGCTCGCCCCGCCCGATCGCAGCAGGGTGACACCGCTCCGATTCAGTCGCAGCCGAGTCACCCTGCTGCAGACCGACCCCGCGAGCTCACCAGCCTGAGAAGAACCGCTGGTCCGAGCGCGGCGCGGCGCTGGTCGTCCCCACGATCAGCTCGGTGGGCAGCGTGACCCGGCGCGGACGGTTGCGGTCGCCGCGCTGCAGCAGCAGCTGCCCCGCGACCCGCCCCTTCTCCAGCACCGGCTGCCGGACGGTCGTGAGCCCGGCCCGCTCGGCCTCCGGCACGCCGTCGAACCCGGTGATGGTCAGGTCGTCGGGTACGGAAAGCCCCTGGTCGAGAGCCTGGCCGAGGGCGCCGAGCGCGAGCACGTCCGAGGTGCACACGACCGCCGTGATGTCGGGATGGGTCGCGAGGAGCTCGGCCGTGGCGTGCCGTCCGGCGTCGACGCTGTGCTCGAACCGCTCCACGACGGGCACCTCGGACCAGTCGACCCCCACCTCGCTGAGGCCGTCGCGCAGGCCCGCGAGCCGGTCGCGCTGCACGGGGTAGGTGGCGCCGTTCTGCCGCTCGATGTCGGCGGGCCCGTCGCGATGCCCCGTGCCCAGCCGCATGCAGAGCACCCCGATGCGCCGGTGGCCCAGCGCCGTCAGGTGCCTCGCCAGCGCGAGCATCCCCGCGCGGTCGTCCACCCCCACCCGGTCGACGCCCTCCACCCCGGTCGGCTGGTCGCACACGACGGTGGGCAGCGGCCGTTCCAGCACCGCGAGGAAGTGCGGGTCGTCCTCGCGGACGGAGTAGACGACGAACCCGTCGACGCCCGCCTGGTGCACGGCGGTGACGTCGACCTGCTCCGGGCTGACCGGCACCAGCAGGAGCCCCTGTCCGGCCTCCTCGCACGCGAGCGCGAGCCCCTCCAGGAAGCCGGTGGCAGCCGGGTCGCGGAACGCGTAGGACAGCGCCTCGGTCAGCAGCAGCCCGACCGCCCCGGCCTTGCGGGTCCGCAGCGACCGCGCGACGGGGTCGGGGCCGGGGTAGCCGAGCCGTCGGGCGGCCTCCAACACCCGGGCGCGCAGCGGCGCCGACAGCTGGTCGGGGCGGTTGTAGGCGTTGGACACCGTGGTACGCGAGACGCCCAGCTCGGCGGCCAGCGAGGCGAGCGTCGCGGGACGGCGGCTGTTTGGGATCCCGGACATCTGCGAACCGTAACGGTTCAGACACCGGGCGGGGAAGCGTCGGGAGGGTCACGCCCGGTGTTCCGCCCGACACGACGACGCGCTAGAGTGAATCGACAACCGTTTTCGTTATCAGTCGGAGTCGTCATGGGTTACCTCCGCGCGGGCGCTGCGCTCGCCGCCTTCGGGCTTCTGCTCGCGGCGTGTGGGTCCCCCGCGCCGCCCAGCGGGCCGTCCGTCGTCGCGTCCACCGACGTCTACGGCGCGATCGCGGGCGCCGTCGCAGGCGACGCCGTCCGGGTCACCTCGATCATCCATTCGGCGGGTTCCGACCCGCACGAGTACGAGAGCACTCCGAGCGACGCCCTGGCCGTCAGCAAGGCCACGGTCGTCGTCTACAACGGCGCGGGCTACGACGACTTCGCCACCGAGCTCCTGGGCGCCGCGCGCACGAAGCCGACCGAGATCGACGTCAGCGCGCTCTCGGGCTTCGACACCGAGGCGCCGGACTTCAACGAGCACGTCTGGTACAGCCTCCCGACGGTCAAGAAGCTCGCCGACGCCCTCGCGGCCGACCTCGCCGCCGCCGACCCGGCCCACGCCGCGACGTTCACGGCCAACGCCAAGGCGTTCGACGCGCAGGTCGACGGCCTGATCACGAAGGTTGACACGATCAAGGCCCGGCACTCCGGCGCCCGGGTCGCGATCACCGAGCCGGTGCCCGGCTACCTCCTGCGGGCGGCAGGGCTCGTCGTCGCGACACCGCAGGCGTTCTCCCAGGCCGTCGAGCAGGGCACCGACCCGCCCGCCGCCGTCGTGACGGCTAACCTTTCGACGTTCACCGGGCCGGACAAGGTCGCGGCGCTCGTCGAGAACGCCCAGACCGAGGGGCCCACCACCACCCAGGCCGAGCAGGCCGCGGCGGCGAACGGCGTGCCGGTCGTCAAGGTCACCGAGACCCTGCCGTCCGGCGTCACCGACTACGTCACCTGGATGAGCCGCCAGGTCGACGCGCTGGGCGCGGCGTTGGACATCCCGTGACAGAGGTGACCGTGGCGGCGCCCCGAACCGGCACCGTGCCCGCCGTGTCGTTGCGGGGTGCCGCGCTGCGCTTCGGCGCGCGCCCGCTCTGGGAGGGCCTCGACCTCGACGTCGCGCCCGGCGAGTTCATCGCCGTCCTCGGCCCCAACGGCTCCGGCAAGACCACGCTGCTGCGGGTGCTTCTGGGACTCCAGCCGCTGCACGCGGGCCGGGTGCTGGTCGAGGGCCACCCACCCGCGCGCGGCGGGCGGGCCATCGGCTACATCCCGCAGCAGAAGGCGCTGGCCGAGGACCTGCCGCTGCGGGCGCGCGACCTCGTCGGCCTCGGCCTGGACGGGCACCGGCTCGGCATCGGGCTGCGCGGCCGGACGGCACGGCGGGAGCGGGTGCGTACCGCGCTGGAGTCGGTGGGCGCGGGCCACTACGCCAACGCCCCGGTCGGACGGCTGTCCGGCGGCGAGCAGCAGCGGCTGCGGGTGGCTCAGGCGCTGGTCGGCGATCCGTCGGTGCTGCTGTGCGACGAGCCGCTGCTGTCGCTCGACCTGGCCCACCAGCAGGTCGTCTCGACGTTGATCGACCGGCGGCGGCGCGCGGCGGGCACCGCGGTCGTCTTCGTCACGCACGAGATCAACCCGGTGCTGCCGCTCGTCGACCGCGTGCTCTACCTCGTGGACGGGCGCTTCCGCGTCGGCACGCCGGACGAGGTGATGACCTCGGCGACGCTGTCCGAGCTCTACCGCACCGACGTCGACGTGCTGCGCGTGCGCGGGCGGCTGGTCGTCGTCGGGGCGGACGCGCCCGCGGACGGGCACTGCCACCCCGGGGAGGAGCCGTGATCATCGACCGGCTGTTCACCTTCGCAGGCACCGGCGAGCTGCTGGGGCAGGGCTTCGTGCAGAGCGCGCTGCTCGCCGCGGCGCTGCTCGGTATCGTCGCGGGGGTGCTCGCGCCGTTGGTCGTGGCGCGCGGCATGGCGTTCGCCGTGCACGGCACCGCGGAGATCGCGTTCACCGGCGGGGCGGCGGCGCTGCTCGCGGGGATCAGCGTGAGTCTCGGCGCGGTGCTTGGGGCCGTGGCCGCCGGGATCGTGTTCGGGGTGCTGGGCCTGCGCCAGCGCGAGCGCGACTCTGTGATCGGCGTCGTGCTGGCATTCGGCCTCGGCATGGGCGTCCTCGCGATCGCGCTCTACCCAGGACGGGCGGCGAACAAGTTCGGGCTGCTCACAGGGTCGATCGTGTCGGTGGACTCGACGAACCTCGCGGTCCTGGGCACGGTGACCGTCGTCGTGCTGGCAACCCTCGCCGTGGTCTACCGGCCGCTGCTCTTCGCCAGCACCGACCCGGACGTCGCCGTGGCGCGCGGGGTGCCGGTGCGGTTGCTGTCGCCGCTCTTCGCGGTGCTGATCGCGCTGACCACGGCGTTGGCGGTGCCGATCGTCGGCGCGGTGATCGTGCTGGCCGTCACGGTGATCCCCGGCGCGGCGGCGGCACGGGTGACGTCGAGCCCGGTGGCGGCGACGCTGCTGGCCGTCCTGTTCGCCGAACTGGCGCTGGTCGGCGGCACCGTGCTCTCGCTCGCCCCCGGCCTCCCCATCAGCGGCTACGTCGCGACGATCGCGTTCCTCTGCTACGTCGGCTGCCGCCTCGTCGGACGGGTGCGCGTCCGCTAGCCCATCCGGCGGCGGCGTGCCACCTCGGCCAGCACGACGCCTGCGGCCACGGAAGCGTTGAGCGACTCCACCGGCCCGCTCATGGGGATCGACACGGTGACGTCGCAGGTCTGCTTGACCAGCCGCGAAAGCCCCTTGCCCTCCGAGCCGACGACGAGCACGAGCGGGTCGCGCGCGAGGTCGAACTCGTCGAGCGTGACCGAGCCCTCCGCGTCCAGCCCGGCGATCATGTAGCCCGCGGTGGCGAACTCGCGCAGCGTGCGGGTCAGGTTGGTCGCGCGGGCCACCGGCAGCCGGGCCGCGACGCCCGCCGACGTGCGCCACGCCACCGCCGTCATCCCCGCGGCACGCCGCTGCGGCACCACCACCCCATGGCCGCCGAACGCCCCCACCGAGCGGACGACCGCACCGAGGTTGCGCGGGTCGGTCACCCCGTCCAGCGCGACGATCAGGCCGGGCTCCCGCGCGTCCGCGGCGATCTCCAGAAGCTCGTCGGGGTGCGCATACGCGTACGGCGGCACTGTGAGCGCGACGCCCTGGTGCAGCGCCCCGCCGGAGATCCGGTCGAGCTCGCCGCGGGGCACCTCCAGAATCGCGACCCCGGCCTCGGCCGCCAGGTGCACCGCCTCGGCGATGCGCTCGTCGGACGTGCTGCCCACCGACACCGTGAGCGCCAGCGCGGGCACCCCCGCACGCAGGCACTCCACGACGGGGTTGCGACCGAGCACGGTCTCGGGGGTATCGCCGTCACCCGGCTTGCGCTTGTTGCCCGCGATCTTCGACCGATTGGGCGCGGCGGCCCGCTTGCGGGCAGCGGCCGCGGCCTTCGGGTGCCCTGGACGACGCTCCGCGGGAGGTGTGGGGCCTTTGCCTTCCAGCCCGCGGCGGCGCTGGCCGCCGGAGCCGACGACCATCCCCTTCTTCGTGCCGTCCTTGCGCACCGCGCCGCGGCGTTTGGAGTTGCCTGCCATCTCTTCCTCGTCTTGGGCCGGTCCGGGGTCTAGGCATCCTTCAGCGACCAGGTCGGCCCGTCGGGGCTGTCCTCGACGACTATCCCGGCGGCGGTGAGCCGGTTGCGCAGGTCGTCGGCGGCCGCGAAATCGCGGCGGGAGCGGGCTTCCTGGCGCTGGGCGAGTAGGTCGTCTACCAATGTGGACAGTGCCGTGGACGCCGTATCGCTGCCGTCGCCGCGCTCCCATTGCGGGTCGAGCGGGTCGAGTCCGAGCACGGCGGTCATCGCGCGCACCGACGACGCCGCGCCGAGCGCGCTGCGGTGGTCACCGGCGTCCAGAGCGGTGTTGCCTTCGCGCACCGTGTTGTGGACGGCGGCGAGCGCACCGGGCGTGCCCAGGTCGTCGTCCATCGCCGCGACGAACTCCGCGCAGAGCATCCCCGGCTCCGGCGCGCCGACGCGCTCGGCCACGCGGTGCACGAACGACTCGATCCGACGGTAGGCCGACACCGACTCCGAAAGCGCCGCGTCGGAGAACTCGATCGACGACCGGTAGTGCGGCGCGACCAGGTAGTAGCGCAGCTCGACCCCGCGGACCCGGCGCAGCAGGGCGTCGATCGAGAGCGTGTTGCCCAGCGACTTCGACATCTTCTCGCCCGCCATCGTGACCCACGCGTTGTGCAGCCAGAAGCGCGTGAACGGGTCGCCCGCCGCGTGCGACTGGGCCTGCTCGTTCTCGTGGTGCGGGAAGATCAGGTCGATGCCGCCGCCATGGACGTCGAACGCGGAGCCGAGGTACATGGTGGCCATCGCCGAGCACTCGAGGTGCCAGCCCGGGCGTCCGCGGCCCCACGGCGTGGCCCACGACGGCTCACCCGGCTTGGCGGCCTTCCACAGCGCGAAATCGCGCTGGTCGCGCTTGGCGTCCGAATCCGGCTCGCCCTGGACCACGTCGTCGATCTTCTGGCCGGACAGCGCCCCGTACTCGGGGAAGCTGCGCACGGAGAAGTAGACGTCACCGCCCGCGGCGTAGGCGTGGCCGGAGCCGACGAGCCGCTCCATGAGCTCGATCATCTGCGGGACGTGGCCGCTCGCCCGCGGCTCGATCGAGGCGGGCAGGCAGCCGAGCGCGGCGTACGCGGCCTGGAACGCGCGCTCGTACGTGGCGGCCCACTCCCACCACGGCCGCCGTGCCGCGGCCGACTTCGCGAGCACCTTGTCCTCGATGTCGGTGACGTTGCGCACCAACAGGACGTCCAGACCACCGTGGGCGAGCCAGCGGCGCAGGACGTCGTAGTTGAGGCCGGAGCGGACGTGCCCGATGTGCGGGAGGCCCTGCACGGTGGCGCCACACACGTAGATCGACGCAGCCCCGGGACGCACCGGGACGAAATCCCGCTGCTCTCTCGTGGCGGTGTCGTGCAGGCGCAGGCTCACACGTCCAGGGTACGGAGTTCCGGTTTTTCCATGACGAACGGGCTGCGCGGGCGTGAAGCTGATCGACATGACAGGTATCGAGCGGTTCTACCCGCGGTTGGTGGTCGAGGGCGCGGACGCCGCGCTGGCGTTCTACGCGAAGGTCTTCGGAGGGGAGGTGACCGAGCGGTTCGACGACGGCGCCGGGCGCATCGTCCACGCGATGCTGGTCGCCGGGCCCGCGCAGTTCGCCGTCAAGGACGCCGGGGACGGCGACCTCGCCCCGTCCGACGGCGGCGTGCCGGTGATCATGGCGCTGTACGTCGCCGACCCCGACGCGGTGGCGCAACGCATGCTCGACAACGGCGCGAGGGTGATCTTTCCCATGGCCGACCACGACTACGGCGAGCGCGCGGGCCGGTTCGCCGACCCGTGGGGCCACCAATGGATGGTGGCGAAGCCGCTGGGCTGACGCCGGGGTCGCCGCGTCGCCGCCGGGGCTGACTCCGCACACCACGTGGTGTCCGCGCAAAAGGTCGAGCTTCTGCGGGGACGCACGAAGCTCTGCGAGGTCGGCCCCGGCCTCGGGCCGGGAGTTCGGGCCGGGGCTTCAGCCCAGGAGGAGGGCTGTCGCGATCGCCGCCAGGCCTTCGCCGCGGCCGGTCAGGCCCAGGCCGTCGGTCGTCGTGCCGGAGACCGACACGGGGGCGCCCACCGCATCCGAGAGCACCTGCTGGGCCTCGGCCCGACGGGTGCCGATCCGGGGGGCGTTGCCGATCACCTGGACGGCCGCGTTCGCCACCGTCCAACCTTCGGCGGCGACGAGCCTGCGTGCCTCGGTGAGCAGCCGCACACCGCTCGCGCCCGACCACTCGGGCCGCCCGGTGCCGAACACCGCGCCGACGTCGCCGAGCCCGGCCGCCGAGAGCAGGGCGTCGCACAGGGCGTGGGCGGCGACGTCGCCGTCGGAATGCCCGGCGCAGCCGTCGACCCCCGGCCAGAGCAGCCCCGCGACCCAGCACGGGCGGCCGCGCTCGACCGGGTGCACGTCCGAGCCGATGCCCACCCTCACAGCAGGAGCTCCGCGAGCTCCAGTTCCCACGCCGTGCGCACGGCGAACGCGCGCGGGTCACCGGGCACGAGGTGCGCGACGGCGGCCATATCGATCCCGGCCCGTCCGACCCAGGGCGACTGCACGACCCGGAGCCCTTCGCGGTCCGGTGTGCCGCGCACGAAGCCCGCGTCGTCGACGAGCTTGACGGTGTCGGTGAGCGGGAGCGCGGGCACCGCCGCATCCTGCCCGCCCCGCACGGCCTCGACGACGGCGGTGACCAGCGACGGCGGCGTCAGCGGGCGGCGCGCATCGTGCACGAGCCGAAGCGAACCATCCGCGCCCGTTGTTCGTTGACCGGTGTGTGCCCCGACCGCGTGCCGCAGCCGCACAGGCAGGCCTGCGCACGCGCGGAGCACCTCGTCCGCAGGCGCGCACACGTCCACGACCACGCAGGTGGCTACCCCGGCGTCCAGCACGCAGCGCACCGCGCGCACCAGCATCGGCACCCCACCCACCGGGCGGAGCACGGAAACACCGCGGTCATCGGCCGCGACCGTGGCCGCGACGCGCACCGGACTCAGGCGTTGGCGGTGGCCAGCACCTCGTCGAGCAGCAGCTCGGCGCGGCCCTCGTCGGTGCCCTCGGCCAGCGCCAGCTCGCTGACGAGGATCTGGCGGGCCTTGGCCAGCATGCGCTTCTCGCCCGCGGACAGGCCGCGGTCCTTCTCGCGGCGCCAGAGATCGCGCACGACCTCGGCGACCTTGTTGACATCGCCGGAAGCCAGCTTCTCGAGGTTGGCCTTGTACCGGCGCGACCAGTTGGTGGGCTCCTCCGTGTGCGGGGCGCGCAGCACCTCGAACACGCGATCAAGACCCTCCTGGCCGACGACATCGCGGACCCCGACGACTTCGGCGTTCTCAGCGGGCACCTTGACGGTGAGATCCCCCTGGGCAACCTTCAGGACCAGGTACTCGCGTGCCTGTCCCTTGATCGTCCGGGTTTCGATCGCCTCAATGAGAGCGGCACCGTGGTGCGGGTAGACAACGGTCTCTCCGACCTTGAAAACCATGTGTCCCTAGCCCCTTTCGCTGGTACCAGGTTAACACGACCCGCCGACGTTACGTCGCGTGGGACGTGCTGTCGTTGCAGGTCAGGGGCTTGACAACGGACAGGAAACGTGCCTGCGCCGGGCGCGTCGCCAGAAGGGGATCTCCGGGACTAGGCTCACGCCCCGTGAGCCGCAGCGTCTCCCCGACCCGAGTCGTCCTTGCCGTCGGCGCCGTCGCCTGCGCCCTCGCGCTCTCGGGCTGCGGTGCGGGCCAGATCACGCAGACCAGCACGCAGGTGTCCGGTGTGGATGGAGCCAGCGCCACCGTCGGCCGGATCGGCGTGCGCGATGCGGAGTTCCCCTTCACGGGCGATGGCACGTCCGCCGCCGTCTACCGCGCAGGCGGCACGGCGCCGCTCGCCATGAGGGTGGTCAACTTCGGCGCGGAGTCCGACAAACTCATGGCGGCGTCCAGCCCGGTCGCGTCGTCGGTGAACATCACCGGTGACGCCACGGTCTCCGCGGGCAAGGTGCTGCTCGTCTCGGGCGAGCCCGCGCGGCCGCCGGTCGCCGCGTCGGGCTCGGCGAGGGCAGGCGCGTCGGCAGGGGCCTCGGCCACGCCTTCGGCCAGCCCCGTACCCGCGGCCCCCACCGCGGCAGCCGTCCCGACCACGACGGCGGTGTCGACCGCCGAGCCCGCCCCGGCGGTCGGCAGCACCGCGTCGGCAGGCGCCGCGCCGGTCACCGGGCCGTCTCCGGAGGGCACCACCATGGCCCAGGTCGTGCTCACCGGGCTCAAGGAGGATCTGAAGGGCGGTCTGACCTACCCCGTCGTGCTGAGGTTCCAGAAGGCCGGTGACCTCACCCTGCAGGTGCCGGTCGGCAGCCCGGGCGAGGGCTCGCCCGCGGAGTGACCACCCGCGCCCGCACCGGCTTTCGCTGCTCGGCCTGCGAGTACCGGACGGCCCAGTGGGTGGGGCGCTGCCCGTCGTGCCAGACGTGGGGCACGCTCGTCGAGACCGGCCCCGCGCCCGCCCCGGCCCGTGTGCGCGTGGCCGCGGGTGCGCCCGCCACCCCGGCGCGGCGCATCGGGGACGTCGAGCTCGACACCGCCCGCGCCCGTCCCACCGGCGTCTCCGAGCTGGACCGCGTGCTCGGCGGCGGCCTCGTGCCCGGCGCGGTCGTGCTGCTGGCCGGGGAGCCGGGGGTCGGGAAGTCGACGCTGCTGCTGGAGGTGGCGGCCAAGGCGGCCTCGCGGGTGTTGTACGTCACGGGCGAGGAGTCGGCGGGGCAGGTGCGGCTGCGGGCCGAGCGCACCGGCGCGCTGCGCGACGAGCTGTACCTGGCGGCCGAGTCGGACCTCGGTGCGATCGTCGGCCACCTCGACGAGCTGCGGCCCGACCTGCTCATCGTCGACTCGATCCAGACGATGTCCACGTCGGACGCCGACGGCGGGCCGGGCGGCGTGACGCAGACACGCGCCGTGACGGTCGGCGCTCACGAGCCTCGCCAAGGACCGGGGTCTGCCGGTGCTGCTCGTCGGGCACGTCACCAAGGACGGCGGCATCGCGGGCCCGCGCGTGCTGGAGCACCTGGTGGACGTCGTGCTGTCGTTCGAGGGCGACCGGCACTCGACGCTGCGGATGGTCCGCGGCGTGAAGAACCGCTTCGGCCCCGCCGACGAGGTCGGCTGCTTCGAGCTGCGCGACGCGGGGATCGTCGGGATGCCCGACCCCTCCGGGCTGTTCCTGGCGCGCTTCGGCGGCCCGCCCGTCCCGGGGACGGCCGTGACGGTCGTCATGGACGGTCGGCGGCCACTGCCCGCCGAGGTGCAGGCGCTGGTGCACGGCAAGGACATCCCCAGCCCGCGCCGCGCGGTGAGCGGCCTGGACAACGCCCGCGTGGCGATGCTGTTGGCGGTGCTGGAGAAGCGCGCGGGGATCCGGCTGCACGACGCCGGAGGTCTACGCGGCGACAGTCGGGGCATGCGGGTGGTGGAGCCCGCCGCCGACCTCGCCCTGGCGATGGCGATCACGTCGGCGCGCAACGACGTCGCGCTGCCGACAGACGTCGTCGTGCTCGGGGAGATCGGCCTCGCGGGCGAGGTGCGGGCGGGTGGCGGGGCTGGACCGGCGGCTCGCCGAAGCGGCGCGCCTGGGGTTCACCCACGCCCTCGTGCCGCCGGACAGCGGGACCGGTCCGGCGGGCATGACGGTCACCGAGGTGCGCGACGTGGCAGCGGTACTGCGCGCCTTCCGCTGACCGACGGGGTGCGGCCGTCGGCCAGGTCGACCCCGCACAGGTTCGACGATGTGCAAGGACGCCGATGGGTGAGCGCAGTCGCTTCGATCACGTCAGGCGGAACGGCGTGGGGGAGCTGATGGCGTCGTCCAGGCGGGACATCACACGGTAGTTCCCTGCCGGGACGACGGTGCGAGGTTGGGCGCAGCCGGGGGCGGACGTCCGGCCCGCCCACGTCACCGTGAAGACGACGGGCTGGCCGGTCACGAGGGTGCGCAGGTCGGTGGCGCCCGGATTGCCGCAGTCGTTGCTCGACCACAGCCGGGTCTTGCCGTCGCCGCTCCACACGACGATCTCCTGCCGGGACGGGTCGAGGTCGCGCACGCACGGCTGGCCGCTGGTGTCGGTGATGACGAGGCGCAGCACCGGGTACTCCCCGACCTTGTGCACCGGCTGGTCGACCTCGGCGGTCACGGCGAGCATCGCGTTCGTGCACGGGACGGGCCCGCTCGCGGGCACCGCGACCGGCGTCGCCACCGGAGCCGGGCGCGGCGACTCGTCCGGACGCAACTGCTCGGCCGCCCCGGTCGTCGCGGGTACCGCGGATGCCCCGGTCGCCCCGCTCGTTGCGGGCGCCGGGGGCGACTCCGCCGCGCCGCCTGCAGGCTGTGCCGGGCCGGTCGTGGGTCGACCGTCCGCCCCAGCCGCCGTGCCGCCGCCCGCGGGGTCGGTGGCCGCCACGCCCGCGCTTGCTGGGCTGTCGGCCGCCACACCCCCAACGGCTCCGCCGCTCGCCGCCGGATCGCCGCTCCCGTCCACCGTCGCCACCGGGTAGCCGATCGGGGCTGTGGCGGGACCGCGGTCGCCTGCGGCGACCGTCGAGGCTCCGCCGCCCGGGCCGATGGCCGGAGCACCGCCGCCCGCTGCGTCGATGGTGGAGGGATCGCCTGCCTCACCTGCCGCCGCTGTGTCGTCCACCTGCGCTGTGTTGTCCACCTGCGCCGCGTTGCTGGGGGCCGGAGACGCCACGCCGTCACCCGCGCCCGACCCGTCAACGGGGTCCGGGGCCCCGTCCACCGTGGCCCGGGCGAGCGCCGTCGACGCCTGGGCGGGCAGCGCGGTGTACGTGATGCGCGCGGACCGCGCCGGTGTCGCCGCGAGCGCGGCCGAGGCCCACGCCACGATCAGCGCCAGCGCGATCGCCAGCGCCGCCGCCGCGACACCACGCCGTCGCCAGTAGACCGCGGCGGGCAGTGGCCCGACCGGCTCCCACATATCACGGAGAGTACGTCATCGACTACTCCAAGTTGCAGACAGGCTTGCTGGTCCTCTTGCCCCGAACGGCCCAGCCCGCCAGACTCGACGCGTGCTGCGCGTGTTGTTCGAGGCCTTCTGGCCCAGCAGGCGCGTCATGGAGTTCGACGAGTTCTGTCTCCCGGCCGCGTAGGCGCCCCGCCCGCCTGACGGGCCCCGCCTCGCGGCCGTCCCGCGCGCCCCCACACCGCTCGTCACCAGGAGAAACCCATGTCCGTCACGGACGAACTGCTCGCCAACAACGCACGCTACGCCGAGTCCTTCTCCGGCCCGCTCCCGCTGCCGCCCTCCAAGGGTGTCGCCGTCGTCGCCTGCATGGACGCCCGGCTCAACGTCTACGGCGCTCCTCGGCCTCAACGAGGGCGAGGCGCACGTCATCCGCAACGCGGGCGGCGTGGTCACCGAGGACGAGATCCGCTCGCTGGCCATCAGCCAGCGGCTGCTCGGCACCTCCGAGATCATCCTGATCCACCACACCGACTGCGGCATGCTCACGTTCACCGACGACGGCTTCAAGAAGTCCATCCAGGACGAGACCGGCATCAAGCCCGACTGGGCCGCCGAGTCGTTCGCCGATCTCGACGAGGACGTCCGGCAGTCCATCGCCCGGATCAAGGCCAACCCGTTCGTCCCGAAGAAGGACGCGATCCGCGGCTTCGTGTTCGACGTGGCCACCGGAAAGCTCAACGAGGTCGTCTGACGACGGCCGCACGGGCGGTGGCACGATCCACGACCGTGTCCCAGATCGTGTCCGAGACCGTGTCACTGCCCGACCGCGTCCACGACTGGTTCGTCGCCGAAGCCCGCGACCTCCCGTGGCGCCGCGCGAACACGACCCCGTGGGGGGTCATGGTCAGCGAGTTCATGCTGCAGCAGACGCCGGTCGCGCGTGTCGAGCCCGTCTGGACGGTGTGGATGGCGACGTGGCCGACACCCGCAGCGCTCGCCGCCGCCACCCGGGCCGACGTCCTGCGCGCCTGGGGCAAGCTCGGCTATCCGCGTCGGGCGCTGCGCCTGCACGCCGCCGCCGAGGCGATCCGCGACCTGCACCGCGGCCAGGTCCCCTCCGATGTGGACGCCCTCGAGGCGCTGCCGGGAGTCGGCGCCTACACCGCGCGGGCGGTCGCCGCGTTCGGGTACGGGCGCCGCTGTCCGGTGGTCGACACCAACGTCCGGCGCGTCGTCGCGCGGGCGGTCCACGGCGCGGGGGACGCCGGGCCCGCGCGCGTGGCCGCCGATCTCGCCGACGTCGACGCGCTCCTGCCCGCCGCCGACGGCCGCGCCGCGGTGATCTCGGCGGGGCTGATGGAGCTGGGCGCGGTGGTCTGCACGGCCAGAGCGCCCCGTTGCGGCGTGTGCCCGGTGCGCGACCTGTGCGCGTGGGACGCCGCCGGGCGTCCCGAGTACGCGGGGCCGCGCAAGGCCGTCCAGACCTACGCGGGCACCGACCGGCAGGTCCGCGGCCGCCTGCTCGACGTCCTGCGCGCGGCCGAGGCCCCCGTCGAGCGGGCCACCCTGGACGCGGTGTGGGCGGACGCCGCGCAACGCGACCGCTGTCTGTTCTCGCTGCTAGAGGACGGCCTCACCGAGCAGCTCCCCGACGGCCGTTTCGCCCTCCCCGCCTGAGCAGGCCCCGCGAGACCGACGTTCGCGGTGATCGAAGCCCGCTGACGTCCGGCTCGCGCGGATCACCCGCGGCCGCCGTGTCGGAATCCGCGACTCGCCGTGCGGGAAGCCCGGACTCGCCGTGTTGGCAACCGGGACTCACCGTGCTGGGGACCGGCTAGCGTGCCGCTGTGGCGCAGACGGTCCGGTTCACCCTCGACCCCGGCGCCCGCGCGGCGCTGACGGATCTCCGCGCGCTCCTGCGCGCCGCCGGGATCCCGGCGCCGTTCGACGAGCCCGCGGTCACGGTCGCCGCGGCCACCACTGTGCCGCAGGCCGCGCAGGACGCGCTCGACGCCGAGCTGCGCCTGCTCGCGATCCCGTCGATCTGGCTCGCCACCCTCGGCACCGTCGCGGGCCTGCCCGACGAGCTCGTGCTCGCCGCCGTCGTCGACGCCGAACTGCTCGCCGTCCACGCCGCGGCGCACGACGCGCTGGCCGGACGGGTCCGCGGGACGGTCGCCGCGTATCTGCCCGGCACGTGGCTCCCGCACTGTGTGCTCGCGACCGCCCGTCCGGCCGCGGCCTTCGCGGCCCTGCACCCGGTGGAGCCGGTGCGCGCCAGGGTCACCGGCATCGAGGTCTACCCGAGGAACGCCGTCACGGCCGCGCGGTAGGCCTCCGCCTGATCCCGGTGCACCAGATGCCCCGCAAAGGGCACGCGCACGTGCCGGGCGTCCGGCATCCGCCGCGCCATCTCCGCCATCTGTCCCGCCGCTGCGACGCTCCACTCCGCCTCGATCAACAACGTCGGGCACGCCACCCGCGGCAGCACGTCCCACCAGGCCCGTTCGGCCCACTCGGCGGCGATCTCGGTCGTGTGCTCGACGTCGGCGAGCAGCGCCCACCCGTCGGCGCGCTCCTCGACGCACTCGATCATGTAGTCGCCGTACCCCGCGAACGCCTCCCGCACCGCCGCGAGCGCGGGCCAGCGCGGGGGCAGCGCGCCGAACCACGCGCGGGCGTCGGCGGCGGACCGACCCACGAAGTCGACGCCCATGTCCTCCACCACGAGCGCCCGCACCAGGTCCGGCCGCTGCGCCGCGGCCACCAGCCCGTGCAGCCCGCCCATCGAGTGCCCGATCACCACCGCCGGGCCGACGTCGCCCAGCAGCTCCACGACGTCGGCGGCCAACCGCTGCGTCGTCCACGGCCCGCGCGCCTCCGAACGGCCGTGGCCGCGCGCGTCGATGCCGACGACCCGGCCGTGGTCGCCGAGCCACCGCGCGACCGGCCACCACGTCGACGCCCGCCCCATCAGCCCGTGCAGCAGGACGATCGGCCGCCCGCGCCCGCCGAGCTCGACAACCCGCAGCTCGACCCCATCCGACGTCCGCATCCCAGTAGGTTAGGAGCGTGGCTGTTGTGAAGATCAACGCGATCGAGGTGCCCGAGGGCGCAGGCCCCGAGCTGGAGAAGCGGTTCGCCCACCGCCTGCACGCGGTGGACGGCCAGCCCGGCTTCCTGTCGTTCGAGCTGCTGCGTCCGGTGGCGGGTGAGAGCCGATACTTCGTGGTGACGCACTGGGTGGACGAGGAGTCGTTCCAGGCCTGGCTCAAGGGCCCGGCGATGACGGCGCACTCCGGCGAACGGGCCCGGCCGGTGGCGTCCGGCTCGTCGCTGCTGGAGTTCGAGGTGGTCCAACACTCGGAGGCGACGTCCTGAGCGACCCGTACGGCCTGGAGCGCTTCGTCAGCGCCCAGGCCGCCTCCTACGACACGGCCGCGGCCGAGCTGCGCGCGGGCACCAAGCGCAGCCACTGGATCTGGTTCGTGTTCCCGCAGATCAAGGGCCTGGGCGCAGAGCCCGACCTCGGTGCGGTACTCGATCACGTCGCTCGCCGAGGCGCAGGCCTACCTGGCCCACCCCGTGCTCGGCCCGCGCCTGAAGGAGTGCGTGCGGCTCCTTCTCGGCGCCCCCGGCACGGCGTCGGAGATCCTGGGTTGGGACGACGTCAAGCTGCGCTCGTCGCTCACGCTCTTCGTCGCGGCCGACCCCGAGGAGCCGCTCTTCGCGGGGGCGCTGGAGCGGTTCTTCGACGGCGTGCCCGACCCCCGCACGCTGGCCATCCTGCGGGACTGACGCTCTCAGCCTGGCACGTCGCCCACGTCCGGCACGACGATCGCGAACAGGTCGGCGACCCCGGCCAGGCTCGCCGCCTGCAGCGCGTACGCCGACACCTCCCCGCTGAGGCCGGGCAGCGACCGGGTGGCCGTCGCCGACGCGACGATCGTCGGGGCGTATCCGAGGTTGAACGCGCCGCGCGCCGTCGAGTTCACGCACATGTGCGTCATGAAGCCCGCCAGCAGCAGGTTCTGCGGGCCGCCTGTCAAGCGCTCGTGCAGGTCGGTGCCCACGAACGCGTTCGGGTAGTTCTTGACGACCACGGCCTCGCCCTCGCGGGGCGCCACCCGGTCGACGATCGCGCCGGTCTCGCCGCGGACGTCGTAGAGCCCGCCCGCGCCGTCGTCGTGCTGGATGTGCACGATCGGGATGCCCGCGCTGCGGGCCCGGTCGAGCAGTTCGGCCGCGCGGTCGAGTGCCGCCTCCACGCCGACGAGCTCCATCGGCCCGCGGGTGTAGGTGTACTGGCAGTCGATCAGCACGAGGGCCGAATCGGCGAGCGTGACGGGCTCGGCGGGCAGACCGGCGAGCGCCCGCAACGTTGCGGACATGTCCCAACCTCCAGGTGGTGGCGCGCGGATACGGCGACGCTTCACCGTATCCGCGCGCGGCCGATGTCAGTCGTTCAAAGCGGCCGATTCCGTGTCGGTGAACAGCCGGGAGCGGATGAGGAAGCGCACTCCCTCGGGCGCTTCCACCGAGAACCCGCTGCCCCGGCCGGGCACCACGTCGATCGTCAGGTGGGTGTGCTTCCAGTACTCGAACTGCGACTCCGACATGTAGAACCGATCGGCTGCTCCAGTCCCGGCACGACAAGGTCGCCCAGGTGGACGTCGAGTCGCCGAGCTTGAACTCGCCGTCCGGGTAGCACATCGGCGAGCTGCCGTCGCAGCAGCCGCCGGACTGGTGGAACATCAGCGGTCCGTGGCTCGGCCGTCAGCTTGACGCAGCAGATCGGCCGCGGCGGCGGTCAGCGTCGACCCGGCGTGACACCGTCGTCTGCGGCATCGGTCAGAAGAAGCCGAGCGCCTTCGGCGAGTAGCTGACCAGCAGGTTCTTCGTCTGCTGGTAGTGGTCGAGCATCATCTTGTGGTTCTCGCGGCCGATGCCGGACTGCTTGTAGCCGCCGAACGCCGCGTGCGCCGGGTAGGCGTGGTAGCAGTTCGTCCACACCCGGCCGGCCTGGATCGTCGCGGCCGGCCCGGTAGGCGGTGTTGCCGTCGCGGGTCCACACGCCGGCGCCGAGGCCGTACAGCGTGTCGTTGGCGATCTTGATCGCGTCGTCGTAGTCGTTGAAGCGGGTCACCGAGACGACCGGGCCGAAGATCTCCTCCTGGAAGATCCGCATCGCGTTGTTGCCCTCGAAGATCGTCGGCTGGACGTAGTAGCCGCCGGCCAGCTCGCCGCCGAGGTCGGCCCGCTCGCCGCCGGTGAGGACCTTCGCGCCCTCCTTCCTGGCCGATGTCGATGTAGGACAGGATCTTCTCGAGCTGGTCGTTGGACGCCTGCGCGCCGATCATCGTCTCGGTGTCGAGCGGGTGGCCCTGCTTGATCTGCTCGGTCGCGCTTGACGGCCGTCGGCCAGGAAGTCGGTCGTAGATCGCCGCGCTGGATGAGCGCGCGCGACGGGCAGGTGCAGACCTCGCCCTGGTTGAGCGCGAACATCGTGAAGCCCTCGAGCGCCTTGTCGTAGAACGTCGTCCTGGCTCGCGGCGACGTCGTCGAAGAAGATGTTCGGGCTCTTGCCGCCCAGCTCCAGCGTCACCGGGATCAGGTTCTCGCTGGCGTACTGCATGATCAGCCGGCCGGTCGTGGTCTCGCCGGTGAAGGCGATCTTGCGCGATCCGCGTGCTGGAGGCCAGCGGCTTGCCGGCCTCGACGCCGAAGCCGTTGACGATGTTGAGCACGCCCGGCGGCAGCAGGTCGGCGATCAGCTCGATGAGCACGTGGATCGACGCCGGGGTCTGCTCGGCGGGCTTGAGCACGACGGAGTTGCCCGCGGCCAGCGCGGGCGCGAGCTTCCAGATCGCCATCAGGATCGGGAAGTTCCACGGGATGATCTGCCCGACGACGCCGAGCGGCTCGTGGAAGTGGTAGGCGACGGTGTCCTCGTCGATCTCGCGAGATGCCGCCCTCCTGGGCGCGGATCGCGCCGGCGAAGTAGCGGAAGTGGTCGATCGGCCAGCGGGATGTCGGCGGCCAGCGTCTCGCGGATCGGCTTGCCGTTCTCCCAGCGTCTCGGCGATGGCGAGCGTCTCGAGGTTCGCCTCGATCCGGTCGGCGATCTTGTTGCAGGATGTTGGCGCGCTCGGCCGGCGGAGGTCTTGCCCCACGCCGGCGCGGCGCCGTGCGCGGCGTCGAGCGCGAGCTCGATGTCCTCGGCGGTGCCGCGGGCGACCTCGCGGAACGTCTGGCCGGTGATCGGGGTGGGGTTCTCGAAGTACTGGCCCTTGGCCGGCGGCACGTACTCGCCGCCGATGAAGTTGTCGTAGCGGGGCTTGAAGCTGACGACGCTGCCGTCCGTGCCCGGAGTCGCGTACTTGGTCATGCGTGGGTCCTTCCACCTCGTTGAGGACAGATCCGGCGGACCGTAGGCGGCGTGGGGTTGCAACCGCGTTGCAGGTGCGGCGGGACGACCTGACCGTTCCGCCAGTGCGGAGGCCTGCTCGGATTGCCTTGCGTCGATGGCCGCGCTGATGCTGGATCGGTGGGCTTCTCCGACCAGCTGGCTGCGGCACGTGAAGCCGTCCTGAGCGGCGTGGAGTCGCCTGCCCCGCCCCGTCGCGTCGTGTCGGCGTCGTGGCGCCGCTCGCTCGCCGCGCACGTCGACCCCGACGGCGGTGCGCCGCCGCTGGTCTACGAGCACGCCGAGGTGACGCAGGTGCGCGCGGCACACCCGCTGGCGGCCGTGCTCCCGCTGCTGCGCGACGCCCTCGTGTCGATCGCCGACGAGGCGATGCACATGATGATCGTGACCGACGCGCACGGCCACATCCTGTGGCGCGAAGGTCAGCGGGACGTGCTGCGCGGCGCCGAGCGCGTCGGCCTGGTCGAAGGCACCAGCTGGGCCGAGGAGAGCATCGGCACCAACGCGATGGGCACGGCACTGGCCGCCGAGGCGCCCGTGCGGATCCACTCGGCAGAACACCTCGTGCGGACCTACCACCGCTGGACGTGCGCGGCGGCGCCGGTCCACGACCCGGAGACGGGTGCGGTCATCGGCGCCGTCGACGTCACCGGCCCGGCGCGGACGTTCCATCCGACGACGTTGGCGCTGGTCGTGGCCGCGGCCGGGCTCGCGGAGGGCTTCCTGCGCACGCAGCTGGCCGTGCGCGACGAGCTGCTGCTGTCGCGCAACCTGCCCCACCTCATCGGCCTGCGCGACGAGCCGGGGGCGCTGCTCTCCCCGAACGGCCGCGTGCTGGCGGCGCAGCCGCTGGGCTGGCTGCCGCCGCGCATCGACCTGCCCGCCGCGGGCGGCCGGGTGCTGCTGGCCGAGGGCGACGAGGGCCTTCTGGAGCCGCTGGCTGAGGGCTGGCTGCTGCGTCTGCCGCGCGGCCGGGGCCGTGAGCGCCCGGCGCTCGCGCTCTCGTTCCTCGGCGCGACCCGACCCGCGGCGTTCCTCGACGGACGGCCGGTGCGCCTCTCCCTGCGCCACGCGGAGCTGCTCACGGTGCTCGCCCTGCATCCCGAGGGCCGGTCGGCCGAGGAGCTCGCCGCTGCCCTCTACGGCGACGCGGGCAAGGCCGTGACCGTGCGGGCGGAGATGCACCGGCTGCGCTCGGTCGTTGGCGCCGGAGTGTTGCGCACCCAGCCCTACCGTCTCGCCGCGCTGGTCGACGCGGACTTCGTCGACAATCCGAACGGCCCTGACCGTCGGACGGGTGCGCGACGCCGTCCGGCTCTACCGCGGCGCGCTCCTCCCGCGCTCCGAGGCGCCCGAGGTGCGGGAGGAGCGCGACGTACTGGCCGCCGCCGTACGCCGAGCGGTGCTCGGCAGCAGCGACGCCGAGGCGATGTGGACCTTGGCCGAAAGGTGTGACGGTTCCACCGATGCCGAACTCGTCGAGCAGTTGCGAGCGGCCTTGGCCGAGCACGACCCCCGCCGTCTGATCCTGGTCACCCGCTCAGATCCGACCTGAGCCATGTTCCCGCGCGACGGTCTGTCAGGACGCCGTTGTCCGGACAGACCGATGTGTCGACTGATCCCTGGCCTCAGTAGTCGCTGCCGCGACCGCTTCCATCAGTCGTCTGTTCGTCGCGCACGAACACCGTGCCGATCACTGGCCGCTCCGGAGCGAACCAGCTGACGTGGTGGCCGTCTGCGCCCTCCGGCATCTCGACTCTTTCCGGGTCATCCGATGTCATCCGAGCTCCCCTCCTCAGATCCGTTCCGTACGATGGCTTCGTACGGCGGAGGGATAGCGTAACTACCGGTGACGACAAATGGAATGGTTTCCATCGGCCGGGAATTGTCGATCAATGCACCCATTGACGGGCGGCTCCGGTGCGGGTATCCTGACAATGAGCATCAGGATGTTCCGGGTTCACCTACTCGACCTGTAGCAGTTCCAATCGTGAGTCATCGTCGGCGCGTATGCACTCGGGTATGGTTCAGCGGCGGAGGAGTTATGGAATCAAGGGTTTGAAGAAGAGTAGCCCGCCTGTGCGCCGAGGAATCGCCGATCAAAGGGAACGTGCTACCTCGTTCGGCTCGGCGTCACCGAACACGCATCCGGCGTCCGGCCGGATGAAGACGGTGCCGCCGTTGACCGGCCGCTCCGGGGCGAACCAGGCGATCCGATGGCCGTCGGATGCTTCTGCTGCGTCCTCTTCCTGACCGTCCCCTGGTTCCACTGCCAAACCCCTCCACTTTCACGGGCATACTGGTTGTCCCCGACTGAAAGTCGGGGACAACCAGTATGCCCGTGGCCGGGCACCGGTCCATACTTGACCCCACCCAGGAGAGAAAGCCTGGACGATGGCGCTATACTGCTCTGTTCAGCGTTGGTCCGCAACAGGGAATTTCCTCGCGTCCTCCAGCTGGGCCGACGGGATCCAGGCAATCTCGGCGGGGCTGCTCCACCTCATGAACAGAACCCATGCGCCGCAGCGTCGCGACGCCAGCGGTACTGACGGGTCAGTCCACGTGGTCAGGATTTCATCGCGTCGAGTCATTCCAGCCGATGTCGATGGAATCTGCCGCCCAGAGAGCCGCCCGATGAATACGCGGCCGTCACGACCCAGATATTGTCGCCGTTCGGCGATCCAGTCGCCGAGAACCTCAGCGCGTGACCGGGCATGTGGCAACAAGGAGAACGAATGGATTCGGTCGGCTATGGACTTGTCGTCGAGCGTCGCCCGGAATGCGGCCAGGCATGCATAAGTGTGATAGGCGGCCACGGTCTGCTCGAACGGCCAGGGCTCCGTTGCCGTCGCGGCCCATGGGGGAATGAATTGCGGAGCGTCGTGGTATCCCTCGTTGAAGATCGAGCCCACGATGGCGAGATCGAAGAACTTCTGGTGGGCAGCCTCGTGGATCACCGCCTCGGCGGCTTCGAGCGTGGTCTCCGGCTCCGGCATGAGGACCAGCCCCGGAAACTCCCGCGCGGACGCCGAGCCCAGTTGACCGGCCTGGCGCTTGTCGAGGAGGGCAAAGAGCGCCACGTGTGGCAGGAGGTCGCCAATCAGATCCGGGGCGACGTCGAGAGCCAACCCGATTCCGGTCCGGAGCACCTCGGCCGCGGCGCCGAACTGTGGCGAGCGTTCGTCGAGGACGACGTCGGTGAGGTCATCGGCGCCGTTGCGCACCAGTGCGGCCCCGACCCGGGACACAGCGGCAGACAGGCACTCTGACGAGGACGTCGATGACGCGGCCCTGATCGCCATCCCGGCCTGGTCCCATCGTCCGATATCGGTGACCATGGATTCGAGGCTCGTGATCCGGGCGGGGTCGAGGCGTGCAGTACCTGCCACCACGTCGGCCAGATGGCCGCGGAGCATGGGGTTGTCGACCACCGCTGTGTCGAGGTCACCTGTCGGTTCGCCCTCTGACGCGAGCCGGACGGCGAGCTGGTAGGTTGCCCGCCGACGCTCAATGAGTTCGGTCGGAGGGCCGACGGCGGCGTGGATATCGACGAGATCAGTAGTGCTCAACCCCATGCATGGACTCCATTCCGTTAGCCAATCGCCACAGTAACGTGACACCGTGGCCCGGCAGCATCCAGCATCGGACGGTGACCTCGATCCCCTCGGGCACGTGGGTCCACACTCCGCGGATGGGTTCGGCTGAGTAGGAGATGCGGACGGTGTTGACGATGACCTGGTAAGTGAGCTTCTCGTGTGGTCTAGGGAGGTTGCGGACGTCGAACACGATGGTGTCGACGAAGCACGGATGGAGCCGACCAGCCGATGAAGCCCTGATCGAACGCGCCGATCGTCGATGCCCGCAGTGTCAGACGTTCGACGGCCTCGACGACGTGGTCGGGGTCGGCCAGGTCGTAGAGATCCAGCTGGAATATCACCAGCTCCTGGCGGTCCAGCCGGTCCGGTAGGCGCACGAACTGTTCGTAGTCGCGAAAGGCGACTTCCTCACCCTGTTTCGCCCTGGGCGCGACCGTATGGATGAAGCCGTCCTCGTCGCGATACGACATGCCGACCTTGATCCGGTCGAGAATGCTGTGCTCGAAGTCCTCGAGCTCGTCCTCAGTCTGTACGAACCACGCCTCGAAGAGCGGGTAGACGCGTCGGCTGGTCAGCAGTGTGAAGATGTCGGAGTTAGACGTCGCGAACATGACCAGCCGATGGTTGTCGCGCACACCCGCGAATTCGTGCGACCAGGCCAGCTCGCTCATGCAGGTTGCATCGTCGATGCGGGTGAGCGTCACGCGAACTGTTGTCGCACGGCTCACCGCCATGTCCCGCATTTCGAGGTCCCCGCCGCCGCCGCCGAGCAGCGCGGTCACGATCTCATCGTGGTTCACGTTCGCACCGAAGACGCGGTTGAGTAGCGTCTCGAGCACGGCACGGGGCGGCATAGATCGGACGATCGCAGGCCCGGCGATTCTCACCAGCCCATGCCTGGCCAGGCTGCCCAGCCGCTCGCGCCCGAGCCAGACGACCAGCAGAAGCAGGACTATCGCGAGGGCAGGCTCGAGGAGACCGAGTAAGAGCAGAGCCGGGGATCCGGCGATCAGTCCGACGATGACCACAAGTCCCGCGAGCACAACAGCGGCCACCACGAGGACGACCGCCATACACCCACCCCATCGCCGGGGACTCTGGGTGTCTACATCACCACACGAGTGGTGGAAGCGCTACCCGTCGATGGCGTGAGGCCGCCAGTCCGGCTCGTGACCTGACCCACTGTCGGTGAGATCGAGTGGTACGTCCGGGATATCGGGGAGGCCGTCGTACAACCGCTGGAGGTGGCTGTTCATCGCGGCCCTGGCGCCACCGGGGTCACGGTTGCGCAGGTAGCGCACGACCTTCGCGTGCTCACGCGCAGATTGTCGTGGCACACCGGGGACGGCGTAGCTGTTGAAGCGCCAATCCACGATCTCCGCGACGATGCGCTCGTAGAACTCGGCCAGCAAACGGTTGCGAGCCGACTTGACGATGGCGTCGTGGAAAGCCTGGTCCGTGCGCAGCAGCTCCTCCTGGTCGTCCGCCTGCCTCTTCGTGCTGCTTGCTGAGCTTGGCGATGTCCTCGATCTCACCGTCGGATGCGCGGACGGCGGCGAGGCTCGCGGCGAGGCCTTCCAGGCCGATGCGCATTTCGAAGATGTCGGCGGTGCCGTACTTGCGTCCGTCCAGCACCTCGGCAAGATCGCCGGACTCCGACGGGACGCCGCGGCGGACGTACCAGCCGCGGCCGTGGCGTGACTCGAGCACGCCCAACGTCTCAAGGCGTTGCAGGGCGGTCCGGACTGAACTGCGCGCGACCTTCCAACGGCGGGTCAGGTCGGCTTCCGCGTGGAGGCGGCGACCGGGTTGGTAGACCTCCAGATCGATGAGCTCTCGGACCTTGTCGGCGATGACGTCCGGCAGCGCGCGGCCTGAATCGCGCCGGAGGTCGAAGCGCGGATCTGAGTCGATCTCGTGGTCCATCCCAAAGTCCTCGATCCCAGTGCGAACCCGGTGCGAACGCCATCGCGGTAGGTGGGCACAGCGTCCTCAGCAGCCCGCCCGTCGGATCTCGCGGAGAGGCGCCTTGACGTTACGCCCCTCGACCGACGTCCAGCAACTTCTGTTAGGCGTCAGTCATCAGACGACCTGCATAGCTTGACAGACGTCTGTCCTATGGTCACGCTTGCGTCGGTCGCGTTCGAGCCGTTCAGGAGGGCGCCATGTCGGGATCGCTATTGGCCATGACCTTCATCGTCGCCTGCATGATTGTCTTCTGGCGCGTGACGCTCCTGGTGGTGGTGGCCGTCATGATCGCCCTGTTGGCCAGCGGCCTCGGCTACGTCTCCGCGGCTCTTCAAGCGAACCCGCCACCCGCGCAGACCGTGCCCGCTCCAGGCGGCGGTCCGACATCTCTGCAAGTAGGCGATTCCCACTGAAGTGGCTGCGTGCGGCTAGCGGAGAGCCCGCGCGTAGTTCACGAGGCGCTCAGCCGGCTCCACCGGCCGGCTGAGCGCCGCCAGGTGGCCGTCGGGCATCTCGTCCACCGGACCCCGAGTCGCTGGGGGACGAGGCGGCGCTGCAGCTCGATGGGGAAGAACCGGTCGTCAGGGGCGACGCGGGCACCGTGATCATCGCCGAGGCGGCGACACTGCGCGGCGCCGTCTTCGGCGGCTGACCGCTGCCCGACGACGTCCAGGGCGACCGGGCCGCCACCGAACGCTTCGTGCGCCTCTTCCCCCTCCCGGGGCCTCAGCGCGCGGCTGACCCCGGATTCTCGTCGAGCGGGTCGGTGATGCCGTCGTCGTCGCTGTCGGGCAGCAGCGGATCCGGCCGCCCGCCCCGCACGGCCTCCAACTGTGCGGCGAGTGCGAACCCCGCCAGCAGGGCGATCCCGGTGATATTCGCCCACAACAGCAGGGCCATCACCGCGGTGAGCGGGCCGTAGGTGTCGCCGAAGTTCGCCGCGGCCGCCACGTAGAGGGCCAACAGCCCCGACCCGACGAGCCACACGAACACGGTGACGCCCGCGCCGACGGCCAGCCACGACGGGCCCGGCTGGCGACGGCGCGGCGCATGTCGGAACAGCAGGGTGACGGCGACGACGAGCAGCGCCAACCCGAGCGGCCAGCGCACGATGTCCCACACGGTCTCGGCCGTGTCGCCCCAGTGGTAGACCGCCTCCAGGGCGTTCCCGAACGGCTCGCCCGCGACGATCAGGAGCAGGCCCGCGGCCATCGCGATCCCCGCCGTCGCGGTCAGGACGGCGGCGCAGCCGTACTTGCGCAGCGCGGGCCGGTCGCGCCCAGTGCCGTAGATCCGGTTGGCACCCCGTTCGAGCTGCGCGAACGCCGATGTCGCCGCGACGAAGGCCGTCGCCAGCCCGAGCCAGACGATGACCTCGCCGTGCCTGCTGCCCTCGTCCCCGGTCGCGACGACGTCGGCCATCAGCGCGTCGCTGCGACCTGGGGAGATCGCGACGACGGTCCGCGCCACCACCTCGGCCAACGACGGCGCTCCGATCGCCGTGGCCAGCCCGGCCCCCGCGATCACCAGCGGCACGGCCGCGAGCGCGAGCTGCAGGGCGAACGCGCGGGCGTGGCTGAAGCCGTCGCCGAACCGGAACCGCACGAACGCGCCTGCCAGCAGCGGGCGCATGCCGTGGCGGCGTGCGGTCGGCCAGGCGTCGTCGGCGGACAGTTCCTCACCCGACATCAGCCCGGTCTCGGGCACCGGGCGCACGGAGCTCACGCCGCATTGAACCAAGACGGGCGACGGTAGGGTCAAAGCGCCAATGGTCGATCTGGGAGAGGCCAACCGATGCGCGTGGTGCTGGCCGACGACGACGTGTTGCTGCGGGAGGTCTGGCGACCCTGCTGGAGCGCTCCGGGATGTCCGTCGTCGCACGGGCAGGCGATGCGCCGGGCCTGATCGCGGCGGTCCGTTCGACGACGCCGGATGTCGTCATCACGGACATCCGGATGCCGCCCTGCTTCAGGACTACCGGGTAGCCCCAACTCCGGCACTGCCCCATGGACGCGCGGTCTGGGGGCGGCATGATGCGGCACATGGAGACGCAACCGATCCTCACAGGCCTCACACCGGCGGCCATGTTCCTCGTCGCGGTGGTGGAGCCGGGTGGCGAGGACCAGGTGCGGGACACGCTGGGCGACGTCGCCGCGCTCAACCGGTCGGTCGGCTTCCGGGCATCCGAGGACGGCCTGACCGCTGTCGTCGGCATCGGCTCGGAGCTGTACGACCGGCTGTTCACCGGCCCGCGCCCCGCGGACCTGCGGCCTTTCCAGGAGATCCGCGGCGCCCGGCACGTCGCCGTGGCCACGCCCGGCGACCTGCTGATCCACCTCCGTGCGCGGACCATGGGCCTGTGCTTCGAGCTCGCCGACCACATCGCCAGCAGGCTGGCAGGCGCGGTGACCTTCGTCGACGAGGTGCACGGGTTCCGATACTTCGACGAGCGCGACCTCCTCGGCTTCGTCGACGGCACCGAGAACCCCACCGGTGTGGGCGCCACCCAGGCCACGATCATCGCCGAGCAGGACCCTTCGTTCGCGGGCGGCAGCTACGTGGTCGTGCAGAAGTATGTGCACGACATGTCCGCGTGGAACGCGCTGACCGTCGAGCAACAGGAGCGCGTGATCGGGCGCACCAAGCTGGCCGACATCGAGCTTCCCGACGACGTGAAGCCCCCGGACTCGCATGTGGCGTTGACGACGATCGTCGACGCGGACGGCACCGAGCGGCAGATCGTCCGCGCCAACATGCCGTTCGCCACCATCACCACTGGCGAGCGGGGGACGTACTTCATCGGTTACGCCGCGAGTGCGGGCGTGCTCGAGCAGATGTTGACCAACATGTTCGTCGGCAGGCCGCCCGGCACCACCGACCGGGTGCTCGACTTCTCGACCGCGAAGACCGGGGCGCTGTTCTTCGTGCCGAGCCAGGAGTTCCTCGACGACCTGCCGCCGGGCCCGCCCGCGGGCGTGTCTGCGGTCGCCGAGGACCAGGCTGATCCGTCGCTCAGCATCGGCAGCCTGCGGACGTAGGGCTGGCTATCGGGAGCTACCTGCGCCAGGAAACGAACGACGATGGCCGTGGTCAAACGGCGAACTCACCGTGTCGTATCGCGAGACTCACCCTGGGCGATTGCGGGACTCACCGTGGGCGATTGCGGGACTCACCGTGGGCGATTGCGGGACTCACCGTGGGCGTTCGCGGGACTCACCGGGGACGGGAACGGCCCGCTCGACCGGGTCGAGCGGGCCGTTCCCCTTGCTGGCGTCTTACTCCTCGCCGGACTTGGCCATGTCGACCGGCGGGGCGTCGGGGACGAGGCTCGGCTTGGGCTCACCGCGGAAGGTGAACTTGGCCTTGTCGTCGGCGGCCCGGGAGCCCTCGGGGGCATTGGGGTCGAGGCCCTCGACGTCCACGATGACGATCTGGCCCGGCTCCACCTCGCCGAACAGGATCTTCTCCGACAGCTGGTCCTCGATCTCGCGCTGGATCGTGCGGCGCAGCGGCCGCGCGCCCAGCACCGGGTCCCACCCGCGGCGGGCCAGCAGGCCCTTCGCGGCCGGGGTGAGCTCGATGGCCATGTCCTTGTTGGCCAGCGCCGCCTCGACCCGGGTGATCATGAGGTCGACCATCGTGATGATCTGCTCCTGGGTGAGCTGGTGGAACACCACGATGTCATCGATGCGGTTGAGGAACTCCGGGCGGAAGTGCTTCTTCAGCTCGTCGTTGACCTTGTTCTTCATCCGCTCGTAGTTCGAGCTCTCGTCGTTGCTCTGGGCGAACCCGAGCCCGACGGCCTTGGAGATGTCCTGCGTGCCCAGGTTCGACGTGAAGATGATGACGGTGTTCTTGAAGTCCACCGTGCGGCCCTGGCCGTCGGTCAGCCGTCCGTCCTCCAGCACCTGCAGCAGCGTGTTGTAGACCTCCTGGTGCGCCTTCTCGATCTCGTCGAACAGCACCACCGAGAACGGCTTGCGCCGCACCTTCTCGGTGAGCTGGCCGCCCTCCTCGTAGCCGACGTACCCGGGAGGCGCGCCGAAGAGCCGCGAGGCGGTGTAGCGGTCGTGGAACTCGCCCATGTCGATCTGGATCAGCGCGTCGTCCTCGCCGAACAGGAAGTTCGCCAGCGCCTTCGACAGCTCGGTCTTACCCACGCCCGACGGGCCGGCGAAGATGAACGAGCCCGACGGCCGCTTGGGGTCCTTCAGCCCGGCGCGCGTGCGGCGGATCGCCTGCGCCACCGACTTGACGGCCTCCTCCTGGCCGATGATCCGCTTGTGCAGCTCCTCCTCCATGCGGAGCAGACGCGTGGTCTCCTCCTCGGTCAGCTTGAACACCGGGATCCCGGTCCAGTTGGCCAGCACCTCGGCGATCTGCTCGTCGTCGACCTCCGCGACGACGTCCAGGTCACCGGACTTCCACTGCTTCTCCCGCTCGCCCTTCTGCGCGAGCAGCTGCTTCTCCGAGTCGCGCAGGTGCGCGGCGCGCTCGAAGTCCTGTGCGTCGATCGCCGACTCCTTGTCGCGCCGGACGTTGGCGATCTTCTCGTCGAACTCGCGGAGATCCGGCGGCGCGGTCATCCGGCGGATGCGCATGCGCGCGCCCGCCTCGTCGATCAGGTCGATCGCCTTGTCGGGCAGGAACCGGTCGGAGATGTAGCGGTCGGCCAGCGTGGCGGCCGCGACCAGCGCCGGATCGGTGATCGTGACCCGGTGGTGCGCCTCGTACCGGTCGCGCAGGCCCTTGAGGATCTCGATCGTGTGGGTGACCGACGGCTCGCCGACCTGGATCGGCTGGAACCGCCGCTCCAGCGCCGGGTCCTTCTCGACGTACTTGCGGTACTCGTCGAGCGTGGTGGCGCCGATGGTCTGCAGCTCACCGCGGGCCAGCATCGGCTTGAGGATCGACGCCGCGTCGATCGCGCCCTCTGCGGCGCCCGCACCGACCAGGGTGTGCAGCTCGTCGATGAACAGGATGATGTCGCCGCGGGTGCGGATCTCCTTGAGCACCTTCTTCAGGCGTTCCTCGAAGTCACCGCGGTAGCGCGAGCCGGCGACCAGCGACCCCAGGTCCAGCGTGTAGAGCTGCTTGTCCTTGAGCGTCTCGGGCACCTCGCCCTTGACGATGCCCTGGGCCAGGCCCTCGACGACGGCGGTCTTGCCGACGCCGGGCTCGCCGATCAGCACGGGGTTGTTCTTGGTCCTCCGGGAGAGGACCTGCATGACCCGCTCGATCTCCTTCTCGCGCCCGATGACCGGGTCGAGCTTGCCCTCGCGCGCGGACTGGGTGAGGTTGCGGCCGAACTGGTCGAGCACCAGCGACGACGACGGCGTGCCTTCGCCGCGTCCGCCGGACGACCCCTCGGCGGGCTCCTTGCCCTGGTAGCCCGACAGCAGCTGCAGCACCTGCTGGCGGACCCGGTTGAGGTCGGCGCCCAGCTTGACCAGGACCTGCGCCGCGACGCCCTCGCCCTCGCGGATCAGACCCAGCAGGATGTGCTCGGTGCCGATGTAGTTGTGGCCGAGCTGCAGCGCCTCGCGCAGGGACAGCTCCAGCACCTTCTTGGCCCGCGGCGTGAACGGGATGTGCCCGCTCGGTGCCTGCTGGCCCTGGCCGATGATCTCCTCGACCTGCTGGCGGACGCCTTCCAGGGCGATCCCGAGGGACTCCAGGGCCTTCGCGGCCACACCCTCGCCCTCGTGGATGAGGCCGAGGAGGATGTGCTCGGTGCCGATGTAGTTGTGGTTGAGCATCCGGGCCTCTTCTTGGGCCAGGACGACAACCCGCCTCGCTCGGTCGGTGAACCTCTCGAACATTCGATCTCCTCGCCTACTGCGCATGAACGCGCGGCAACGCTCGACGCCGCTGCGCCGCGTACGCCACACACCACTGTATCGGCTGAGGGGGGGTCAACGCCTGTGGCGCGGGCCGTCATCCGGCGCTCGAGCACCCTCCGGGGCCGCTCTGACACGGCGAAGGGGCCCGCGGGTGAGCGCGGGCCCCTTCGCTGAGGGCGAACTAATTCGCCTGGTGGTACGCCTCCAGCACCTCGCTGGGGATGCGTCCACGGTCGGACACTTTCATCTTGTGGGCCCGGGCCCATTCCCTGATCGCCTGGTTCTGCTCACGGTCGACCGACGCCCGGCGTACCGGAGCCGACGTCACCGCGCGCTTCGCCCGGCCACCTGCCCGACGCGCCGAACCGACGAACTCCGCGAGCGCATCACGAAGCTTGCCCGCATTCGCCGAGGACAGGTCGATCTCGTAACTCTTGCCGTCGATACCGAACTCGACCGTCTCGTCGGCCTCCCGGCCGTCGAGATCGTCGATCAGCCGGATCTCCTGGATCTGCGCCACCGCCGCAGCCCTCCAACTTTCGTACGTATAACTTGAGGGGACGCGTTGACGATATCTCGATCGCCGAGGCGTTGTCGAGTCGCCCCTACTCAGATCGCACGAGCGGGTAGAGAATGGTCTCTCGGATTCCGAGACCGGTGAGCGCCATCAGGAGCCGGTCGACGCCCATTCCGAAGCCTCCCGACGGTGGCATTCCGAACTCGATAGCCCGCAGGAAGTCCTCGTCGAGCTGCATCGCCTCGGGGTCACCGGCCGCCGCGCGCAATGACTGCGTGGTCAGTCGATCACGCTGGATCACCGGATCGACCAGCTCAGAGTATCCGGTCGCGAGCTCGGTTCCGAAGACGATCAGGTCCCACGCCTCGGCCAGCCGCGGGTCGCTGCGGTGCTGTCGGGTGAGCGGGCGCACCTCGACCGGATAGTCGCGTACGAACGTCGGCTCCATGAGGGTGTGCTCGACGAGCTTCTCGAAAAGCTCGAGCACGATCTCGCCGCTACCCAGGGAATCTTTCAGCTCGACGTCGTGCGCGGCGGCCAGCTTGCGCAGTTCCTCGACGCTCGTGTCGGGCGTGACATCCGTATCGACCGCTTCCGAGACGGCGTCATACAACGCGACCGATCGCCACTCCCCGCTGAGATCGTGTGACGTTCCGTCGGCATGAACCACGGTCGTGGAACCGAACACCGCGCGCGCGGACTCTTGGACGAGGGTTCGGGTCAGCTCCGCCATGTCGTCGTAGGTGGCGTAGGCCTGATAGGCCTCCAGCATCGCGAACTCGGGTGAGTGCGTGGAGTCGATACCCTCGTTGCGGAAGTTACGGTTGATCTCGAAGACCCGTTCCACGCCGCCGACGACGGTTCGCTTGAGAAACAGTTCCGGCGCGATCCGCAGGTACAGATCCTGGTCGAGGGCGTTGGCGTGGGTGACGAACGGACGCGCGGTCGCGCCGCCGTGCAGGAGCTGCAGCATCGGCGTCTCGACCTCGATGAACTCCCGGCCGTGCAGCACGTCGCGCAGCGTGCGCACCACAGTGGCCCGGCGGCGCACCATCTCCTTGGCCTCCGGGCGCACGATCAGATCGACGTAGCGCTGCCGGACGCGGTTCTCCTCCGACAGCTCGCTGTGCACGTTGGGCAGCGGGCGCAGGGCCTTGGACGCCATCGCCCACGCGTCGGCCATGACCGACAGCTCGCCGCGCCGGGAGGTGATCACCTCGCCGTGGACGAAGACGTGGTCGCCGAGATCGACGGTGGACTTCCACGGGCCAGCTCCTCCTCGCCGACCGACGCGAGCGAGAGCATCGCCTGCAGCTCGGTGCCGTCGCCCTCGCGGAGGGTGGCGAAGCAGAGCTTGCCGCTGTTGCGCAGGAACATCACCCGACCGGTGACGCCGACGATGTCGCCGGTGGCGGTGTCGGGCGGAAGGTCGATGTGGGCGGCGCGCACCTGCGCGAGGGTGTGGGTGCGGTCGAGGGCGACGGGGTAGGCCTCGTGCCCGGCGGCGAGCATCTCCGCGCGCTTGGCCCGGCGCACCCGCAGCTGCTCGGGGAGGTCGGGGGCGGGTGGTTGGTTGCTCACGCTGCAGAGGGTAATGAGCGGCGCGCGATGTTTTCGCGGCGGGCGAGCCTCCGCGCAGAGCGGGTGTGCTCGTCGCAGGGTCCGGGGGGTTTGCGGGGCGTAGGCGGAGCCTGCGAGGTGGGCGCGGGTCGGGCGAGGTGTGGGGGGCGCGCGAGGTGTGCGGGGCGCGCGGTCCGTCGGCGGGATGCGGGAGTTGGCGATGCGGGTGCGCGGCGGTGCCGGGCGGACGCCGCCGGGCCGACCTAGGCTCGGGGTATGCCCGAGCGCGCCCGATCCTTCGGCGTGGTGGCCGCCGCCTACGCCCGGCACCGCCCCGGCTACCCCGCCGCCGCGCTCGACTGGGCGTTGGCCCCGGCGCCGGGTGGCGACGTGCTGGATCTCGGCGCGGGCACCGGGAAGATCACCGAGGCGCTGGCAGGCCGTGCGGGGGTGCTGGTCACCGCCGTGGAGCCCGACCCGGCGATGCTCGCCCAGTTCCGGGCCGACTTCCCCCATGTCGACGCGCGGGAGGGCAGCGCGGAGCGGATCCCGCTGGGTGCCGCCACAGTGGACGCCGTCGTCGTCGGCACGGCGTGGCACTGGTTCGACCGGGACCGGGCCGAGCCCGAGATCGCCCGTGTCCTGCGGCCGGGCGGCGTGCTCGCGGTGCTCTGGAACGGCGACGACGACTCCGTCGAATGGGTGCGCGGCTACCAGCGCGCACTGCACGCCGAGGAGCCGTGCCCGGTCGGCGCGACCACGGCGAGCGCGTGCCCGACGCACCCCGCGTTCGGCTCGTCGGAGACCCGCCGGTTCGTCAACCCGGTGCCCACCACGATCGACGGGTTCGTCGAGACGATCGCCACCCACTCGTGGGCGTTGATGGCCGATCCCGTCGAGCGCGACGCCTCGCTCGCCCGGATGCGGGCCTACCTCGCCGAGCGGCCGGAGACGTCGCCGGGGGCGTTCACGCTGCCCATGGTCACCGAGGTCGTGCGCACGTTGCGCAGGTAGGTCAGGCGCAGCCCGAGCAACGTCAGGTCGGGCACGTACTCGCCGATCGTCGCCGACTCGCTCACCATCAGCGGTGCGAGGCCGCCGGTGCCGAGCACGGTGACCGGGCCCGCCGCGGGCCCGAGCTCGTCGAGGATCCGGCGCACCAGGCCGTCGACCTGCCCGGCGAAGCCGTAGAGCACCCCGGCCTGCAGGCACTCCACCGTGTTCTTGCCGATCACCGAGCGCGGCGCGACGAGCTCCACCGTGCGCAGCGCCGCCGCCCGCATCGCCAGCGCCTCCATGGAGATCTCGATGCCGGGCGCGAGCGCACCTCCGAGGAACTCGCCCTTGCGGGAGACGACGTCGATGTTGGTCGACGTGCCGAAATCCACCACCACACAGGCGGTGTCGAAGAGCGTGTGCGCGGCGAGGGTGTTGACCACGCGGTCGGCGCCGACCTCGTGGGGGTTGTCCACCAGCAGCGGCACACCTGTCCGCACACCCGGCCCGACGACGACCGACGGCTCGTCGCGGCGGTCGGTGAGCAGCCGCAGCTCGCGCAGGAGGCTGGGCACCGTGGACAGCGCCGCCACCCCCGTGACCTCCTCCGCGAAGCGGCGGCCGAGCATCCCCCGGATCGCCACCTCCATCTCGTCGGCGGTCATGCGGGGGTCGGTGCGCATCCGCCAATCGCGCACCAAGGGCGGGTGCACCTCGTCCTCGCCGCCCTCGGCGTAGAGGCCGAGCGCGATCTGCGTGTTGCCGACGTCGACGCAGAGGAGCATCAGAGCCGCACCGGGACGTTGTCGATCAGCCGCGTGGGGCCGACGCGGGCGGCCACGAGCAGCCGGGCGTACCCGGAGGCAGGCGCCGGGCCGAGGTCGGGGGCGCGCAGCGCGAGGTAGTCGACGGCCACCGCGGGCTCCTCGGCCAGCACGGCGCGGGCCGTGACCAGCACCGCGTCGGCGCCCTGCGCGGACACGCCCGACCCGGCCTTCAGGGCCCGCTGGAGCACGAGGGCGCGCGCCCGTTCCGCCGCCGAGAGGTAGACGTTGCGGGAGGAGAGCGCGAGCCCGTCCGGCTCGCGGACGATGGGGACGCCGACGATCGAGACGAAGAAATCGAGGTCGCGCACCATCTTCTGGACGAGGACGAGCTGCTGGTAGTCCTTCTCGCCGAAGAACGCCACATCCGGCGCGACGATGTGGAAGAGCTTGGACACGACCGTCAGCACGCCCGCGAAGTGGCCCGGCCGCACCGCGCCCTCCAGCTCGCCTGCCAGCGGGCCCGGGGTGACCGTGGTGTCGGCACCCGCCGGGTACATGTCCTCGACGCCCGGCGTGAACACCAGCTCGACGCCTTCGGCGCGGCACGCCTCCAGGTCGGCCTCCAACGGGCGGGGGTAGCGGGCCAGGTCTTCGCCCGCGCCGAACTGCAGGGGGTTCACGAAGATCGAGACGGCGATGACGGTGGAGCCGGGCACCCGGCGGGCGTGGTGGATCAGCTCGCGGTGGCCTTCGTGCAGCGCGCCCATCGTGGGGACGAGCAGCACCCGCCGCCCCGCACCCGCGCAGGGCCCGGGTGACGGCCGCGATGTCCGCCGGGGTGCGGTGCACGGTGAGCTCGCCCCCGGCGTAGCCACCGACGGTGCGGGGTGCGGTCATTGCCGCCTGCCGTACGATGGGACCCGGTGCCCTGTTCATGCGGAGTCCTCCAGAGTGGTCAGCACGTCCTTGGCCGCGTGTTCGGGCAGCAGACCGGCGGCTGCGGCGCGGTGCGCGGTGCGCACCGCCATGGCCCGGTAGGCGGCGGCGAGGTCGGGATCGGCGGCGGTGAGCACCTCGAGGTGGCGCCGCACGGTGCCCGCGTCGCCGCGGGAGACGGGGCCGGTGAGCGCGCGGTCGCCGTGGCGCAGCGCGTTGTCCAGCGCGGCCGAGAGCAGCGGCGCGACGAGCCGCTCGGCGGGGTGGACGCCCGCCGCCTCGAGGGTGTCGACGCAGTCGCGCACGAGCGTGACCAGGTGGTTGGCCCCGTGCGCCAACGCAGCGTGGTAGAGCGGGCGCACCGCCTCCGGGATGCGCACCGGCTCGGCGCCCATCTCGACGACGAGCGCCTCGCCGACGCTCCACCCCGCCTCGTCGCTCGGGCTGGCCGTGACCCCCACGCTCGCCCCGCGGAGCCGGGCGACGTCCTCCTCCCGCCCGGTGAACGTCATCACCGGGTGCAGGGCGAGCGGCAGCACCCCCTGCTCGGCGGCCGGGGCGAGCACCGCGACGCCGTGCGCGCCTGAGGTGTGCACGACGATCTGGCCGGGGCGGAAGCTCCCCGCGGCGACGAGCCCCCGGACCAGCCCGGACAGCACGTCGTCCGGCACGGCGAGCAGGACGAGATCGGCCCCGGCCGCGACCGCGTCGGGCGGCAGCAGCGGAACGTCGGGCAGGAGGGCCTCGGCGCGGCGCACCGAGGCGCGGGAGACGCCGGAGGTGGCGACGACGTGGTGCCCCGCGGCTGACCATGCGGCGCCGATGACCGATCCGACGCGTCCGGCCGACACCACCCCGATCGCCAGCCGCGCGGGCCGAGTTGCACCCATGACCACTCCCCTGGGACGTCCGCACGGCCGCTTGGGCGCACCGTCGGCGGCCGGGCACAGGCTAACCCGCGACCCCGACGGAACACGGCGCGCGTCACCGGTGCGGCCAGCTCTGCGGGGGCAGGTTGGGCGGGAACGGCTGGTAAGGCGTCGCCGGAGGCCCCGCGGGGGGCGGGGTCCAGCCGCCGGGGGCGCCGCCGTGGCGCAGGGCGACCGTCAGCGCCTCCGGATGCCCGACGGCCCGCCGCCGGGCCCGGATCACCTCGGCCAGCGCCTCGTCGTGCCACTGCCTTCCCATCGGGCCGATGGCGCCGCGTGCCATGCGGGCACGCAGGAACGCCAGGTCGGTCACGGCCTCCTGGTAGCGGGCGACCGCCTTCTCGACCGCCCGCCCCGACCGCCGTCGCACGGCCGCGCGCCATCCGCGTCGCCCGGCGAGGCTGGAGAGCAGCTGGATCTCGCTCGGCGCGATCCACCCCGCCTGTGCGAACCCCGGCAGCTGCTGGGCGATCACGGCCTGCTCCCGCTTCCGCTGCCACACCACGATCGTGATCACCGCGGCGAACAGCGGCACCATGAGGAAGCCGTAGACCAGCAGGAACGCGCCGCCATCGAAGAGCGACGCCGAGCTGTTCCAGATCGCGTGCAGGGCCACCGCCAGCGCGTAGCCGGCGAGCACGTAGAAGGGGCGGGCGGCGGCGTTGCGGCTGTTGGCGGCGATGCCCGCGCCGATGCCCATCATCGAGGTGAACAGCGGATGCGCGAACGGCGAGAGCACGCCCCGCAGGATCAGCACGGACAGCACGCTGCCGCCCATCGCCGACTCCTCGGTGAACGCGCGGCCGAAGTACAGGATGTTCTCGGTGAACGCGAAACCCGCCGCGACCAGCCCGGCGTAGACGATGCCGTCGATGATCCCGTCGAACTCGCGGCGGCGGAAGATCAGCAGCCCGACCAGGAAGGCACCCTTGAGCCCCTCCTCGACGAGCGGGGCGATCACGGTGGAGCCGACGACGTCGCCGCTGCCCCGGCCCAGCAGCTCGTCGACCGCGAACGCGGCGCTGGAGTTGATGATCAGGGCGGCGAGCGCGGCGAAGCAGGCGCCCCAGAGGAACGCGATGAGCAGGAGGCGGGGCGGCTCGGGTTCCCAGCGGTCGATCCACAGGAACGTCGCCACCAGCGGCCCGACCGGCAGCAGCGCGCACAGCGCCCCGACGATGACGCCGCCCACCCCGACGCTCGTACCCACCAGGCCGAGCACGACCAGCCCGCAGATCCCGAGCGCGACGAGCCCGATCACCGGGGCGAGCACCCCTCGGCGCTGACGTTGCTGCGTGGGCAGCGCCGCGGTGGGGCCGCCGGCCAGGAAGATGCCCGTGGCCTGGGTCATGGCGCCAGAGCCTACGGGTCGCTGCGTTGGTCGGGGCCGTCCGGATCGTCGGGTGTGCGGCAACAGCGTTCGAGCCAGAGCGCGCCGCCGACGAGGACGAGCGCGCACACGAGCCCGACGAGCGCCGCGGCGGTGTCGGACGCCGCCGCGCTCACCGCCCCGGCCTGCGGCGCCGTGAAGACCAGCAGCCCCGTCCACGCGCCCGCGACGACCGCCCCCGCCACCGACGACGCCTTGGCCAGCAGCACCGCCCGCGCGGCGACCAGCGGCTGCACCGGGGTGGTGCCGGGCTCTCGGCGGATGCGGGCCCGCAGCGCGCGCCCGCCGATCGCCTCGGCGACCCCGAGCACCCCGAGCGTGATGCCGCCGAACAGCGGAAAGCCCGGCAACGATGCGTAGGTGAGCCGGATGACGAGGTTCGCCAGCACCGCCACGACGAGTCCGACGGCGAGCAGGTCGCGCGGCCGCGTCGGCGTCACGTCGCCGCGCCCCGGCAGGCACCCGTCCCCGACCGCACCGGCGTCGTGGTGGGGGCACCGGCGGCGGGACGGCGGTGCGGCCACCGTGTGGCATGTGCCGTGCCGTGGCGGGTCACGGTGTCAGCACCAGGTCGTGGCGGCGGCGCATGCCCCGCTCGGCGTCGGGCCCCAGCGCGGCGAGCAGCGTGGTGACGGGGCCGTGGCCGGGCAGGACGGCGTACGGGTCGACGTCCAGCCACGGCCGCAGCACGGTCGCACGCCCCGGGGTGCCCGGGTGGGGCAGCAGCAGCGTGGGGTCGGTGCTGCGGACGTCGTCCACCGTGACGACGTCGACGTCGAGCGTCCGCGGGCCCCACCGCGCCTCCCGGACGCGTCCGGAGGCGTCCTCCAGCGCCTGCCCGCGCCGCAGCCACCCCCACGCGTCGACCTCGGCCGCCGCGACGAGCAGGACGGCGTTGAGGAAGTCGTCCTGCGCCACCCCGCCCCACGGGGCCGTCTCGTACACCGGCGACGCGGCGACCAGCACGTCGGCGAAGCCCGCGACGGCCGCGCGCAGGTGCGCGAACCGGTCGCCGAGGTTGGACCCGAGCGACAGCACCGCGGCCGTCACGGCGCGCCCCGGCGCGAACGGCGGGCCACCACGGCCACGTCCGCGAAGTCGAGGGGGATCGGCGCCTGGGGCTTGTGCAGGGTCACCTCGACGGCGATGACGCGCGCGTCCTTCATCACCGTCTCGGCGACGCGCGCCGCGACCGTCTCGATCAGGTTGCACGGCTCACCGCCCACGATCGCGGCCGCGCGCTCGGCGAGCTCGCCGTAGTGCAGGGTGTCGGCCAGGTCGTCGGAGGCGGCGGCGGGCGCGAGGTCCATCCACACGGTGAGGTCCACGACGAACTCCTGCCCGTCGCGGCGCTCGTGCTCGAACACCCCGTGGTGGCCCCGCACCAGCAGGCCGCGCAGCTCGATCCGGTCGGTCACGGCGTGCCGTCTCCGGCGGCGCGGGCCCGGGAGGCGCCCAGATTCCACGCCGTCGCGACGGCCACCGCGTCCAGCGACGAGGCCACGTCGTGCACCCGCACGCCCCACGCGCCGCGGTCGGCGGCCAGCCCGCTGATCACGGCGGTGGCGACGTCCCGCCCCGCGGGTGCGCGCGGGGTGCCGTCGGCCTCGGCGAGCAGGTGGCCGAGGAACCGCTTGCGCGACGCCCCGACCAGCACCGGGAACCCGAGCGCGACCAGCACGTCCAGCCGCCGCAGCAGGGTCCAGTTGTGGGCGGCCGACTTCGCGAAGCCCAGCCCGGGGTCGAGCAGGATCAGCGAGGGGTCGACGCCCGCCAGCACCGCCGCGTCGACGCGCGCCACCAGCTCGGCGCGCACCTCGCCGATGACGTCCTCGTAGCTCGCGGGCGCGTCCGCGGCACCCCGCCAGTGCATGAGCACCCACGGCACGCGCGCGGCGGCGACGACGCCCGCCATGTCGGGGTCGGCCAGGCCACCCGACACGTCGTTGACGAGCACCGCGCCCGCCTCGACGGCCGCGGCCGCCACCGCCGCGCGGGTGGTGTCGATGCTCACCGGCACGCCGTCCGCGGTGAGATCGGTGATCACGGGCAGGACCCGGGCGCACTCCGTGGCCGCGTCCACCCGCGTCGCGCCGGGCCGCGTCGACTCGCCGCCGACGTCGACGAGATCGGCTCCCGCGGCACGCATCGCGACGCCGTGGCGGACGGCGTCGTCGCGGTCGAGGAACTGGCCGCCGTCGGAGAAGGAATCCGGCGTGATGTTGAGGACGCCGAGCACCGCGCACCGGCCGAGCCGGGCCCACGTCGTCATCACAGGGCCATCACGCCCCCCGGATCAGCGAGAGCGCCTCCGCGCGCGAGCTGGGCGAGGTCTGGAAGATCCCGCGGACGGCGGAGGTGGTGGTGCGCGCACCGGGCTTGCGGATGCCGCGCATCCCCATGCACAGGTGCTCCGCCTCCACAACGACGATCACGCCGCGCGGATCCAGCTTGCGCACGATCGCATCCGCGACCTGGGCGGTGAGCCGCTCCTGGACCTGGGGACGGCGCGCGTAGAGGTCGGCGACCCGCGCCAGCTTCGACAGGCCGGTCACCCGGCCGAACTCGCCGGGGATGTAGCCGACGTGCGCGACGCCGTGGAACGGCACCAGGTGGTGCTCGCAGCTGGAGAAGATCGGGATGTCCTTCACCAGGATCATCTCCCGGTGGTGCTCGTCGAACGTCTTGTCCAGGACGGAGTCGGGATCGGTATAGAGGCCCGCGAAGATCTCCGCATAGGCCCGCGCGACCCGGGCGGGGGTGTCGCGCAGGCCCTCGCGATCGGGGTTCTCGCCGACGGCGATCAGCAGCTCGCGGATGGCCGCCTCGGCGCGGGGCCGGTCGACGCCCGTCGGCCGGGCCCCGCTGACCGCGGGATCAGCGGTGGTGCTCAGCGGGACCCGTCCTCGGCGTCGTGCGGCTCCTTCTTCGCGTTGCCGTTGCCGTTCGTGCCGTCCTGCGGGACGGGCACGCCCCACGGCTGCTGCTGGTGCTCGGGCGGCGGCCAGGTCTGCCCGGCGGGCGTGGTCGCCGGGCGCCATCCGGGCGGCGCGCCGTAGTTGTGCGGGACCGAGTTGGGCTGTGCTGGTTTCGGCGCCGCCGTCGGGTAGGTGGGACCCCACGATTCCTGCGGGCCTGACGGGTAGCCGCCAGGGTAGGTCTGCGGCGCGCCGTTGCCGCCGGGGTACGAGCCGACGGGCGTGGGCTCGCGGTCGGTGCTCGGCGGCCACGGCTCGCCGCGCTCCTTGGCCAGCTCGGCGGGCGTGCTGATCGGCGGCTTGTCCGAAGGGGTGCGGCCGCCGAAGTCGTTGAACGCGGTGATGCGCGGCCGCTTCTCGACGCGGTCGAAGATGCGCTCCAGGTCCTTGCGGGTGAGCGTCTCCTTCTCCAGCAGTTCGAGCACGAGGTCGTCGAGGACGTCGCGGTAGGTGTTGAGGATCTCCCACGCCTCGGTGTGCGCGGCCTCGATGAGCTTGCGCACCTCCTCGTCGATCTCGTGGGCGACCTCGAGCGAGTAGTCGGGCTGGTTGCCCATCGTGCGGCCGAGGAACGGGTCGCCCTGATCACGGCCGTAGCGGACCGCGCCGAGGCGCGCGCTCATGCCGTACTCGGTGACCATCGCGCGGGCGATCTTCGTGGCCTGGTCGATGTCGGACGACGCCCCGGTGGTGGGCTCGTGGAAGACGAGCTCCTCCGCGCTGCGTCCGCCCATCGCGAACACCAGGCGGCCGATCATCTCCGAACGCGTCATCAGGCCCTTGTCGTCCTCGGGGACGACGAGCGCGTGTCCGCCGGTGCGCCCGCGCGGCAGGATCGTGAGCTTGTAGACCGGCTCCAGGTCGGGCATGGCCCACGCGGCGAGCGCATGGCCGCCCTCGTGGTAGGCGGTGATCTTCTTCTCCTGCTCGGAGATGATCTTGCCCTTGCGCCGCGGGCCGCCGACGACGCGGTCGACCGACTCCTCCAGCGCCGCCTCGGTGATCAGCGTGCCGTTCTCGCGCGCGGTGAGCAGTGCGGCCTCGTTGATGACGTTGGCCAGGTCGGCGCCGGACATGCCGACCGTGCGCTTGGCCAGCCCGTCGAAGTTGACGTCCGGTGCGAACGGCTTGCCCCTGGCGTGCACGGTGAGCACCGCGCGACGGCCCGCCAGGTCGGGCGCGTCGACGGGGATCTGGCGGTCGAACCGGCCGGGGCGCAGCAGCGCGGGATCGAGGATGTCGGGCCGGTTGGTGGCCGCGATGAGGATGATGCCACCGCGCGCGTCGAAGCCGTCCATCTCGACGAGCAGCTGGTTGAGCGTCTGCTCGCGCTCGTCGTGCCCGCCGCCGAGGCCCGCGCCGCGCTGGCGGCCGACCGCGTCGATCTCGTCGACGAAGATGATGCACGGCGAGTTCTGCTTGGCCTGCTCGAAGAGGTCGCGCACGCGGGAGGCGCCGACGCCGACGAACATCTCGACGAAGTCCGAGCCGGAGATCGTGTAGAACGGCACGCCCGCCTCGCCCGCGACCGCGCGCGCCAGCAGCGTCTTGCCGGTGCCCGGCGGGCCGTAGAGCAGCACGCCCTTGGGGATCTTCGCGCCCAGCGCCTGGTAGCGGCCGGGGTTCTGGAGGAAGTCCTTGATCTCGTAGAGCTCCTCGACGGCCTCGTCCGCGCCCGCCACGTCGGCGAAGGTCGTCTTCGGGTGGTCCTTCGAGAGCTGTTTGGCCTTGGACTTGCCGAAGCTCATCACCCGGTTCCCGCCGCCCTGGGCGTTGTTCATCATCCAGAACAGGATGAGCAGGACGATGCCCAGCGGGACGATGAAGATCAACATCTGGGTCAGGAACGAATCCTGGTGGACCACGGTGTTGAACGTGGGCTTGTTGCTGGCCGTCTCCAGCGCGGAGACGATCGTGGCGCTCGTGTCGGCCGGGTACTGCGTGATGATCTGGGTGCTGCCCTCGACCTCGTTGGTGAGGGTGAGCCGCAGCCGTTGCTCGCGGTCTTCGATCAGCGCGTTCTTGACGTTGCCGTTCTGGATCTGCGCGATGGCCACCGAGGTGTCGACCTGGGTATAGCCGCGCGTGTCGTCGAACAGCACGCTGAAGGCGAAGAAGACCAGGACCGCAGCGAGGATCCAGATCAGAGGGTTGCGGAGCAGGCGCTTGCGGTCCATGCAGCTTCGGCCTGGTGGCCTTCACCTTCCCTGACGAGATCCTCTGTCGCGGCAGGCCCTGACCGGCCCCGAGTCCCCCAGGATAGCGGACCTGCGCCTTGCCGCTCCGGTGAGCGTTGTCCGGCCAACGACCGGCTCGGACCCCGTGTTCCCGGGCCCGGTGCCGCCGTGCAGGATCTCGCAGGGGTGCGCGTCACGTCGCGGGGGCTCGCTCGTTGACCCGGCGGGACGACGTTGTGGGGGATACCGGATGGCGGTCAGGCTGCGGGCTGCGGTCGTCGTGGCCGTCGTCGTCGGGGCGGTGGTGGCGCCGGTCGCCCACGCCGCGCCCGCGCTCCGGTGGGCGCAGGCCGCCACGGCCGCGATCCACCCCGGCGTCCTCACCGAGACCGCGGGCGGCGGCGTGTGCACCGGCGACTTCGTGTTCACCGCGGGCCGCGACGTCTACCTCGGCGAGGCCGCGCACTGTGGCGGGACCGGCCCCGATACCGAGACGAACGGCTGCACGTCCGGCACGGTGCCGGTGGGCGCGTCCGTCACGATCGATGCTGCGGACGGGTCGCGGCGCACCGGCACGCTGGCCTACAGCTCGTGGGTGACGATGCAGGCGCTCGGTGAGTCCGACCCCGCCACCTGCGCCTACAACGACTTCGCGCTCGTGCGGATCGCGGCGTCCGACGTCGCCGCGGTGAACCCGAGCGTCCCGTTCTTCGGCGGCCCGACGGGCATCGACACCAACGGGCTGAAGCCCGGTGACCTGGCCTACACCTATGGCAACTCGCCGTTGCGGCTCGGCGTCGCGTCGCTCTCGCCGAAGGTCGGGGTGGCGGCAGGCGACGTCGGCGGGGGGCGCGGCCACGTCGTCTACACGCTCAGCCCCGGCATCGCGGGCGACTCGGGCAGCGCCTACCTCTCCCGTGGCGGTGCGGCCGTCGGGCTGCTCGCCACGCTGAACCTCGCGCCCCTTCCCGTCAGCAACGGGGTGGCCGACCTCGCCAAGGCGCTCGACTACGCCGAGGCCAACGGGGGGCTCGGCGACATCCAGCTGGCGCTGGGCACCGTGCCATTCACCGTAAGACCCGCCGGGGTGGATGCGACCACGCTCGCGACGCCTGCGGGCCCGCCGCTGGGAGGGTCCTGAGCCGCTCAGGGCGCTCCCAGGGTCAGGCGTAGACCTTCGGGTCGAGCGTGCCGATGAACGGCAGGTCGCGGTAGCGCTCGGCGTAGTCGAGGCCGTAGCCGACGACGAACTCGTTGGGGATGTCGAACCCGACGTAGCGCACCGGCACGTCGACCTTCACCGCGTCGGGCTTGCGCAGCAGCGTGCACACCGACAGCGACGCCGGGTTGCGCGAGCGCAGGTTGCCCAGCAGCCAGGAGAGCGTCAGGCCGGAGTCGATGATGTCCTCGACGATGAGGACGTCGCGGCCCGCGATGTCGCGGTCGAGGTCCATGAGGATGCGCACGACGCCCGAGGACGACGTGGACGAGCCGTAGGAGCTCACCGCCATGAACTCCAGCTGCACCGGCACGGGCAGGGCGCGGGCGAGGTCGGTCATGAACATGACGGCACCCTTGAGGACGCCGACCAGCATCAGGTCCGAGGCGCCTTCGGGGTAGTCCTTGGCGATCGTCTCGGCGAGCTCCGCGGTCTTGGCGCGGATCGCCTCCTCCGTCACGAGCGTGGTGGCGATGTCCCCGTCGTACACGGCGGGCGTGCTCCTTCCGAAGCGCTCACCGGGCCGATGGCCACCGGACCGGGCGGATGCCGAGCCTCCCATGGGCGCGGACCAGCTCCAACCCGCCCGGCACCGCGACGCCCGCGCGGTCGGGCCCCCGACCAGCGAGGACGTCGGCGCCGCGCAGGTGGGCGTCCGTGAGGCCGGTCACACCGGCGGCGGCCAGCCACGCGCGCAGCACCCGGCGGCGCACGGCGGGCGGGGCGAGGCGGAGGGTGGCGAGATCCAGTTCGGTCGCTGTCGCACCCCGGTCGTGCGGCACCCCATCCGCCTCGGTGTCCACCCCGTCCGCCCTGGGGTCAGGCAGTCCATCCGCTGCGGCATCCGGCTCGCCTGTCGGTCCGGCGGCGGGCGGTCCATCCGCCCTCGCGTCCAGCTCACCCGGCCCGGTGCCGCCTCGCCGGTCCACCTCGACCGACGGCCTGCCGATCCCGGGGCCGCGTCCCGGGTTCCCGCGCGGCCGGTCAGGCACGGCGGCGGTTGGCGTCGGGTCGGCGCCGGTGGCGTTGTGACCCGCCTGGGTGTGGTCGGCGGGGCGGAGCGCGTCGGCCAGGAGGCGGGCCGCGACGGCGTCGAGCGCGTCGACGTCGTCGCGGAGCTGGCCTGCGGTGCGGGCCAGGGCCTCGGCGACCCCGCCTGCGAGCACGTCCTCGAGCACCGGCAGCACCTCGTGGCGCAGCCGGGCGCGGGTGAAGCGGGGGTCGGTGTTGTGCGGGTCCTCCCAGACGGGCAGGCCGAGTTCGGCGCATGCCGCCCGCGTCACCGCGCGCCGGACGGTGAGCAGCGGGCGCAGCCACGGCGGGTCCCAAGGGCGCATGCCCGCGAGCGAACGTGCGCCGGAGCCCCGGCCGAGGCCGAGCAGGACGGTCTCGGCCTGGTCGTCGAGCGTGTGGCCGAGCAGGATCGGGCTGTCGGGGTGGGGGCGGGCCGCACGCAGGGCGGTTCGCCGTGCACGGCGGGCCGCGGCCTCGGTCCCCCCGGGCCCGGTGACGTCCACGGGATAGACCCGCGCCGCGATGCCGCGCTCGGCCAGCAGCGCCACCGTTGCGTCCGCGCGTTCAGCCGAACCCTCCTGGAGCCGGTGGTCGACGACCGCGGCCTGAACGGCGGCGGCGCCGCGCACGGCCGCGGCGGCCAGGGTGAGGGCGAGCGAGTCCGCCCCGCCAGAGCAGCCGACGAGCAGCGGCGCCTCCCGCGCGGAGGCGGGCACGGCGTCCAGCGCGGCCCGCACGGCCCGCCGCACCTCGTTGATCGCTGGTCCAGGGACATCAGGTGCGCTGGCGCACCCCCTGTCCCGCCCCCGGCGATCTTGCCTGGTCGTCACGGGCCAACGGTCGCACGCCTGGACACGGATCCGGGAATCGGTATGCCGGGTGGCTGACTCACCGTGTTCAGACGCCGGACTCACCGTGGCGATTCGCGGGACTCACCGCGGGTGGGTGCGGGACTCGGCGTGGTGAGACGCGGGACTCACCGTGGGGTCAGGGGAGGTTGTGGACGCGGCGGAGCCAGGCGCCGGGGTCGGCGAGCTCCGCGCGGGTGGGGACCGTCTCGGGGCTCTCCCACACCTTGTTGAACCCGTCCATCCCCGCCGCGAGCACCACGTGCTTCGTGAACGCCGAGCCCACGGCGTACTGGCGCACCTTGGCCTCGACGCCCAGCAGCGCGCGCAGGACCCGGTCGACCAGGCCCCCGCCGCGACGGCGGATCGTGAACCGCGCCCTGATCGTCTCCACCGTGGGCACGACCTCCGGCCCGACCGCGTCCATGACGTGGTCGGCGTGGCCCTCCAGCAGCGTGGTGAGCGCCAGCAGGCGGTCGAGCACCGCGCGCTGCTCGGGGCCCTGCAGGAGCTCGACGACGGCCAGCGAGTCGCCCTTCGACTCCTTCAGCGTGCGGAAGAGCTCCGGCAGCCGGTCCAGGCTGGGGCGCGCCTCGCCGGTGAGCGACAGCAGCCGCCCCACCTCGTCGGAGAAGTACGACCGCAGCCACGGCACCGCCGTGAACTGCAGCCGGTGTGTGGCCTCGTGCAGGCACACCCACAGCCCGAAATCGGCCGAGGGCACGTCGAGGGCCTGCTGCGCGGCATGCACGTTCGGCGCGACCAGCAACAGCCTTCCCTCGCCCTCCGGGCCGCCGAACGGGTCGTACTGCCCGAGCACCCGCCCACCCAGGTACGCGATGACCCCGCCGAGCTGCAGCCCCGCCGTGCGCGCCGTGACCGCCCGCGCCGCCTTCCCGACATCGGGCATCCGTGCTCCGGACGTCAACGCCGCCATGCCGTGCAGCGCCGCCGCCGCCCACGCGGGCCGGTCGACGACGTCGGCGGGCAGCAGCGGCAGGCCGTGGCCCAGCCCGGTGACCTCGCGCACGTGCCCCTCGGCCGTCGTCGCGTCGGCCCGCAGCCGGGCGACCAGCTCCGTCGCCTCGTCGCGGGTGACCGTCGGCCCGGCCGGTACGAGGCGTTCCGCGGTGCGGCGGGCCAGCTCCCAGTCGACCGGGAGGCCCGTGACGAGGGCGGGCGGGGTGTCCGGAGTAGCAGGTGGCACGCCCCCACGCTACGCAGTCAGCGCCGGTACTCGCTTCGCAAGCTCCGCTCGGTGCGGATACCCGCTCCGCAAGCTCCGCTCGGTGCCGACGCCCGCTCCGCAAGCTCCGCTCGGTACCGACGCCCGCTCCGCAAGCTCCGCTCGGTACCGACGCCCGCTCCGCAAGCTCCGCTCAGCGGCAGCCGCAGCGGGACAGCCCGGCCGCAAGATCATCGAGGCGGGGGCGGGCGCGGGCAGGCAGCGCCCCGTTGGACATGAACGCGAACACCAGCAGCCGCTGGTCCGCGTCGACCACGACGCCCGCGAGGGCGCTCGCCGCCGTGAGCGTGCCCGTCTTCGCGCGGACAACTCCCCGCCCCGCCGACGAGTCGCCGCCCGGCGTGAACCGGTCCTCCAGCGTGCCGCCGTCTCCGCCCGCGACGGGCAGACCGGTGAGCACCGGCCGCAGGAACTCGGTGTCGTCGGGGCCCTGCGCGGGCGCCGCCGCCGCGGCCAGCAGCGCGCCGAGGAGCTGGGCGGGCACCTTGTCCTGGGTCGAGAGCCCGCTGCCGTCGACCATCGTCATGCCGGTGGTGGGGATCCCCGCCTGCGTCAGCGCCGCCGTCATGGCCTCCACCGCGCCGTCGAACGACGGCTCGCCGCCGCGGGCGATGGCGGTCTCCCTGGCGAGCACCTCGGCCAGCACGTTGTCCGAGGTCGACAGCAGATGCTCGACGAGGTCGGCGATCGGTGCGGAGATCACCGAGCCGAGCACCTTGGCGTTGGGCACCGCGACGCCCTCGACCACCGCCGACTTCCCGAGCCCCAGCAGCTTCGCGAACGCCAGCCCGGCCTCCTGGGCGGGGTCGGTGACCCGCGCGCCGTCCTGCTGGGTGGGGTCGACGCGGCCGCCGTCGAGCATGAGCGGCGTGATCGGGGTGATGTCGCCGCCCGCGATGTCGCCGCTGTCCCAGCCCGGCGCGAGGGTCGGGCCGCGGTAGCGGCTGGTGTCGATCACCACTTTGGTGACCGCGCCGCCCGTCGCCGCCTTGACCTGCGTGGCGAGGTCGGTCAGCCGCGCGGGGTCGGGGTAGACGCCGGTCTTTCCCGCGGGCAGCGCGGTGAGGGTCGGGTCGCCGCCGCCGACAAGCACGACCGAGCCGGGCTCCGTGCCCGCCACCACCCGGGTGACGAGACTGCTGGTGGGGTTGAGCGTGAGCAGCGCGGCCGAGGTCGTCAGCAGCTTGGCCGTCGAGCCGGGGACGAGCGGGGTGTCGGGCGTCTGCTGCCAGAGCACCTTGTTCGACGCCGGATCCAGCACCACGCCGGTGAACTGGCCGGGGAACTTCGCGATGGACGCCCCGAGCGCGGCCGCGAGGCCGGTCTCGGTGGGCAGCGGCGCGGTGGCCGGGAGCGGGCCGAGCTTGAGCGTCGGCAGCGCGGGCTCGGTGTCCGCCGCGGGAGTCGGCTGCAGGGCCGCGAGCAATGAGGGTGTGCTCAGCGCCACGGCCCCACCGAGGGCCGCGGCCGTCATGATGACCACCAGCACGGTGACGACCCGGCGGAGACCCCGCCCGGGTACGCGCATCGTGTGCCCGATCCGGTGACCGAATCCCACCCGTGGCCTCCTCGAACCGACGCGGTGTACCAGACTAGAGGCAGTCGCCCCGGCGATCGGCACCGCCGGCCACCGACCGGCACTCCCAGCAGGAGGGACAGACGTGGACTTCGACGTGACCATCGAGATCCCCAAGGGCGGCCGCAACAAGTACGAGGTCGACCACATCTCGGGGCGGATCCGGCTGGACCGCACACTGTTCACCGCCACGCAGTACCCCGCCGACTACGGGTTCATCGAGGACAGCCTCGGTGAGGACGGCGACCCGCTGGACGCGCTCGTGCTCGTGCAGGAGCCCACGTTCCCCGGCTGCCTCATCCGGGCCAGGGCCATCGGGATGTTCCGCATGAAGGACGAGAAGGGCGGCGACGACAAGGTCCTCTGCGTGCCCTCCGACGACCCCCGCCAGGAGCACCTGCGCGACATCCACCACCTGCCCGAGTTCGACCGGATGGAGATCCAGCACTTCTTCGAGATCTACAAGGCGCTGGAGCCGGGCAAGAGCGTCGAGGGCGCCATGTGGGTCGGCCGGGCCGACGCCGAGCGCGAGATCAAGGCGTCGTGGCGGCGCGCGAAGGCCGCGGCCGAGGAGGAGCAGACCGAGGGGCACTGAGCGGGTCCGGCGGCAGGCGGTCGGAGAAGGCCTCGATGTCGATCGCGAGGCGGGTGAGCATCGTGGCGAGCGTGGACTGGTCCGCTGCCGACCAGCCCGCGAGGATCTCGCTGAACCGCTCGTTGCGCTGCCGCCGGTTCTCCTCGAACACGCGCCGTCCCTCGGCCGTCGCCGCCAGCAGCGTGGCGCGCCCGTCCACCGGATCGGCCGTGCGCTCCACGAAACCCAGCTTCACCAGGTGCCCGATCTGCCTGCTGATCGTCGACGGGTCGGAGTGCACGGCCTCGGCCAACGCCCCCGCGCGCCGGGGGCCGTCCTTCACCAGGTGGACGAGCAGGAGGTAGGTCGCGCGCTCCACGGCGTCGGGGTTCTCGGCCTGGTACTGGGCCCGGCTGCGCTCGATCAGCCGCACGACGCGGATCAGCGCGGTCGTGATCATGTCGGCGGTGCCGAGCTCCTCCTCGGTGGACACGTGCGGTCAGCCCGCCCGCGCGAAGACGGCGGCGAGCCCCTGCCCCCCGCCGATGCACATCGTCTCGAGGCCGTAGCGCGCCCCGCGGCGGTCCATCTCGCGGGTCAGCGTGGCGAGGATGCGCCCGCCGGTCGCGCCGACCGGATGGCCGAGCGAGATGCCCGAGCCGTTGACGTTGACCCGCTCGAGGTCGTCCTCGGTGAGCTTCCACTCCCGCACGCACGCCAGCACCTGGGCGGCGAAGGCCTCGTTCAGCTCGATGAGGTCCATGTCGGCCAGCGTGAGGTCGGCCGCGGCGAGCGCCTTCGCGGTGGCGGGCACCGGCCCGATCCCCATCGTCTTCGGCGGCACGCCCCCGACCCCCCACGAGACGAGCCGCGCCAACGGCCGCAGCCCCAGCTCGGCGGCCCGCTCCGGGTGGGTGACGACGCAGATCGCCGCCCCGTCGTTCTGCCCGGACGCGTTGCCCGCCGTGACCGTCGCCTCGGGGTCGGTGCGGCCCATGATCGGCCGCAGCCCGGCGAGCACCTCCACGGTGGAATCGGGACGGATGTGCTCGTCCGCGTCGACGACCCCGCGCTTCACCGGGACCGGCACGATCTCGTCGGCGAACCGGCCCTCGTCCCTGCGCCGCCGCGGCGCGCCGGTGGCTGCGCACGGCGAACTCGTCCTGCTCGGCACGGGAGATGCCGTACTCCCGGCGCAGGTTCTCGGCGGTCTCGATCATGCCGCCGGGCACGGGGAAGTTCTCCCCGCCCGCGGTGACCCGGCCGCGGGCCAGCGCGTCGTGCAGCAGCACACCGGGGCCGCCGCGCGCGCCCCAGCGCATCGACGTCGAGTAGAACGGCGCGTTCGACATCGACTCGGCGCCGCCCGCGAGCACGACATCCGATGCCCCGGTCTGCACCTGCATCGCCGCGTAGAGGACGGCCTGCAGGCCGGAGCCGCAGCGCCGGTCGATCTGCAGGCCGGTCGCGGTCACCGGCAGGCCCGCGTCGAGTGCGACGACCCGCCCGATCGCGGGCGCCTCCATCGTCGGGTAGCAGTGGCCGAGCAGGACGTCGTCGACGGCGTCCGGCGCGATGCCGGTGCGCTCCATCAGCGCGCGCACGACGATGGCGCCCAGCTCGTGGGCGGGCACGTCGCGCAGCGACCCGCCGAAGCCGCCGACCGGCGTGCGAAGGGGCTCGCAGATGACCGCGGTACGCATTAGGCGTACTGCCGGGTGAGCCACTCCGCGACCAGCGCGGGCCGCTCCGACCCCTCGATCTCGACCGTGACCTTGTTCGTCACCTGCACGGCCCCGCCCGCCGCGTCGGCCACGTCGAGCAGCTCGACCACGCCGCGCACCTTGCTCCCGACGGGCACCGGCGCGGTGAACCGCACCTTGTTGAGCCCGTAGTTGATGCCCATCCGCACGTTGTCGATCCGGTAGACCTTCGCCAGCAACGACGACAGGAGCGACAGCGTGAGGAAGCCGTGCGCGATCGTCGTGCCGAACGGGCCCGCCTTGGCCCGCTCCTGGTCGATGTGGATCCACTGGTGGTCGTCGGTGGCGTCGGCGAACATGTCCACCTGCGACTGGTCGATCGTCACCCAGTCGCTCTCGCCCACCCGGGTGCCGACCGCGTCGCGCAGCTCGGCCACCCCGTCGAAGACCCGCATCAGCTACTCCTCATCGTTGATCTGCAGAACGAGCTTGCCCGTATTCTCGCCGCGGAAGAGCCGCAGGAGCGTGTCCGGGAAGTCGTCGACCGTCCCGTGCACGACGTCCTCGCGGCTCTTCAGCTTCCCTTCGCGCAGCCAACCGGCGAGCTCGGCGATGGCCCCGGGATAGCGGTCGGCGTAGTCGAAGACGAGGAAGCCCTCCATGCCGGCCCGGTTGACCAGCAGGCTCATGTAGTTGGCCGGGCCGACCGGGCGGCCCTCGGCGTTGTACTGGCTGATCGCGCCGCAGACGACGGCCCGGCCGCCCTTGATCTTCGCGAGCTGGCCGACGACGCTGCCGACCGCGCCCGCCGCCCCGGAGACCAGCACGGTCTCGCCCTCCTGCATGGCGCCGACGTCGAGCAGTCCGAAGTAGGCGGTGAGGCCGGTCATGCCGAGCACGCCGAGGTAGGTGGGCAGCGGCGCGGCCGCCGGGTCCACCTTCTGCACGCCCCCGCCGTCGGGGCTCGCGTACTCCTGTACGCCGAACATGCCGGTGACGTGCTCGCCGACGGCGAACCCCTCGTGCGCCGACGCGACGACCCGCCCCACCGCGACCGCGCGCATGACCTCGCCGATGCCCACCGGGGGGAGGTAGGAGCGGGCGGAGCTCATCCAGCCGCGCATCGCCGGATCGAGCGAGAGGTGGCTGATGCGCACCACGAACCGTCCGGGCGCCGGGTCGTCCAGCGTCTCGTCGGTGCGCTCCCACGCCTGCGGCGTGGGCAGCCCTGTCGGGCGCGCCGCCAGCCGCACCTGGTGGTTGGTGAACGCCATGAGCAGTGTCTACACGCCGTCGGGCCTCAGCGGATCCCCCAGCTCGCCGACCACGTCTCGTCGGGGGCGAGGGTGATGAGACGGTCGCCGGAGTTGAGTGCGTCGGGCGGGCAGGTCATCGGCTCGACGGCCAAGGCGCGACCGCGTCCGACCAGGTCAGACGGGGTGAAAACCTGCACGAAAGCGAACACGGGATCGGCCCACAGCTCGGTGGTGCCCTCGGGCGCGGCGAGCCGGTGGCGCACGTGGGTGTCGCCCTCGGCGGGCGCCGCGCCGCCGAACGCGTGGTCGAGCTGCAGCTCCTTCACCGGGCGTCCGCCGCGCAGGTCGAGCTCCGCCTCGACGGGCCGCGCCGGGCCGGTGGGCAGGCCGCCGTCGAGGGGGATGGCGGTGGTCGCGGCGACGGTGAGCACGCAGTCGTCGGTCGGGGTGTCGCCCGCGCGCAGGTAGGGGTGTGCGCCGACGCCGAACGGGACGGGCGCCGTGCCGACGTTGTGCACGGTGTGGGTGACGGTCAAACCCTCGGCGTCCACGGCGTAGCGGATCGCGGTGTCGAGGGGTACCGGCCACCCCGGCTGCACGGGGACGACGGCCCGCAGCGTGATCGCGTCGGCCGAGCGCTCGCCCACCCGGTAGAGCACGTGGCGCAGCAGCCCGTGGATGGCGTTGCCCGCCTCGGGCTCGGTGAGCGCGAGCTGCTGGTCGGCGCCGTTCCAGCGCCACCGCCCGCGCGCGGTGCGGTTGGGCCACGGCACGAGGACGGCACCCATGCCGCGCGGGGGACGGGCGTCGGCGTCGAAGGTCTCGACGAGATGGCGTCCGCCGCGGGTCAGCTCCCGCAGGCCTGCGCCCACCTCCGTCGCGACGGCGCGGACGTCCCCTGACACGATCTCGAACTGCTCGCCGGTGGGAAGCACGAGCGAACCCTATTGCGCCGCGCGGCGACGGGCGACCTTCTGCCACGGCCGGGTCGGGTAAGCCCACCGGTGGCGCCCAGCCGGGCCGTCGGATCAGGCAGAACGGGTGGCCTGCCGGGTCGGCGAAGACGTGGTCGCCCGGCAGCGCCACGGCCCCGAGCGCCGCCACCTGCTCGTCCGCCGCGGCCAGGTCGTCCACCATGACGTCGAGGTGGATCTGTTGAGGGCGCCGCGGATCGGGCCAGGTCGGCGGCGTGTGGTCGGGCGCGAGCTGGAACGCGAGCCCGGACGTGGTGTCGTCGCGGGCGACGACCACCCAGTCGGCGCTGCGGTAGGTCACGGGCTGTCCGAGCAGCGCGGACCAGAACTCGGCCGCCCGCCCGGGGTGCCGGGTGTCGAGGACGATGTGGTGCAGGCGTCCGATGGCCACGGTGTGACCGTCCTCGCCGAGTCGCTCGCCGTCCATCCGAGGCGCTTACCGTGGACGGGTGGCCTCTTCCCGACGTCTCCGCGCCCTGATCACCAACGACGACGGCATCGAATCCCCCGGGCTGCACGTGCTCGCCGCGTTGGCGCGCGACGCCGGGTTCGATGTGGTGGTGGCCGCGCCGCACGAGGACGCGAGCGGGGTCGGCGCGTCGGTGAAGGCCGAGCGCAACGGGGGCGGGGTGCGGCTGCACCGCCGCGAGATCCCCGCGCTGCCGGGCGTCGAGGCGTACGCGGTGGAGGGGCACCCGGCGTTCATCGTGCACGCGTCCGGCCGCGGCTGGCTGAAGCCCGCGCCGGACATCGTGCTGTCGGGCGTGAACTACGGCGCCAACGTCGGGCGCGCGGTCCTGCACTCCGGGACGGTCGGCGCGGCGCTCACGGCGAGCCTGCACAACTGGCGCGGCCTCGCCGTCTCGCTCGACTCCGGCTGGGACATGCCCGAGCACCCGCACTGGGACGCCGTTGCGCACGTGCTGCCGAAGGTGCTGGACGTGCTGCTGGCCGCCGACGAGGGGACGGTGTTGTCGCTCAACGTCCCCGATCGGCCCGTCGCGGAGCTCGGCGAGCTGCGCGAGGCGCGGCTGTCGCGCTTCGGCATGGCGACGATCAACGTGAGCCACCACGACGAGGCGGGTGCCACCGTGCTGCGCGCCACCGCGGAGAGCCTGAGCGAGCCGCCGGACCCGGAGTCGGACGTCGCGCTGCTCGCCGCGGGACACCCCACGCTGACGCGGCTGACGTCGGTGGCGGGCGTTCCGGGTCTGCTGGCGGTCGCAGGCGTATGACCCCTCTGGGCATGATCGCGCCGGGCGGGCAGACTCTGCCCATGCACGATCACGACCCCCGGGCGGAATGGTCGACCCGGTTCGCTCGCACGGTCGCCGATGAGCTGCGCTCCGGCGTCCGTTCCGGGGCACTGACCGGGGGCGAGGCCGACGAGCTGCTGTCGAGGTTGCGGGTGCTCGTCGATCAGGCGCTGGACCTCACGCCGCAGCCGGGCTGAGCCCCGGTCAGGGCGCGTCGAGGCCGGTGAGCTCTTCCTCCATCCGGTCGGCGACGTTCACGACCAGGCGGAAAGGGCGCTCGAAGCCGTCGAGAGCGGTGTCGCCGAGCGGGATCGAGTGCCGGTACAGCACGAGGCCGTGATCGGCCACGACGCCGCCGGTGACGGCCTCGCCCGCGAGCACGAGGCACCGGCCGAGGTCGATCTTCTCGACGTAGCCGACCGCCGACGTGATCTGCGCCCACGGATGCCCGTCCTCGCCTTCGACCTGACGGACCGCGACCCGCTGGTGGCGCTCCCCTGTGGTCGGGAGGTCGAACCAGAGCTCGCCCTCGGCCTGCCGCATGATCTCGTAGCGCACGCGGACATAGGAGACGAGCTCGTCCCAGGTAGCCACGGGCGGTGACCCTACAGGCCGAGCTGACGCGCGATCAGCATGCGCTGCACCTCGCTCGTGCCCTCGCCGATCTCCAGGATCTTGGCGTCGCGGTAGAAGCGGCCGACGGCGTACTCGTTCATGAACCCGTAGCCGCCGAAGACCTGCGTGGCCGCGCGGGCGTTGTCCATGGCCGCGTTGGACGCGACGAGCTTCGCGATCGCCGCCTCCTTCTTGAACGGCTCGCCGCGCAGCATCTTGGCCGCCGCGGCGTAGTAGGCCAGCCGCGCGGTGTGGGCGCGCACCTCCATGTCCGCGATCGTGAACTGGATCGCCTGGTAGGAGCCGATCGGGTGGCCGAACGCCCGCCGGTCGTGGGCGTAGCGCACCGACTCGTCGACGCAGCCCTGCGCGAGCCCGGTGGCCAGCGCCGCGATCGCGACGCGGCCCTCGTCGAGGATCGAGAGGAACTGCGCGTAGCCGCGGCCGCGCTCGCCGACGAGGTTGCCGGCGGGCACCCGCACGTCGTCGAAGAAGAGCTCGCGGGTGTCGGAGGCGCTCCAGCCGACCTTGGAGTACGTCTGCGACACCCGGAAACCGGGCGTGCCTGCGGGCACCATGATCGCCGAGATCTCGCGGTGGCCGTCGCGGCCGCGGTCGCCGGTGAGCGCGGTGATCGTGACGACCGAGGTGATGTCGGTGCCGGAGTTCGTGATGAACGCCTTCGAGCCGTTGATCACCCACTGCGTCGCCGTCGAGCCGCGCTGTGGTGCGGGTGGCGCCGGCGTCGGAGCCCGCCGCCGGGCTCGGTGAGGCCGAACGCGCCGAGCCGCTCGCCCGCCGCCAACGCGGGCAGCCACTCCCGCTTCTGCGCCTCGGTGCCGAAGCGGTAGATCGGCATCGCGCCCAGCGACACGCCCGCCTCCAGGGTGATCGCGACGGAGGAGTCGACCCGGGCGAGCTCCTCCAGCGCGAGGCACAGCGCGAAGTAGTCGCCGCCCATGCCGCCGTACTCCTCGGCGATGGGCAGGCCGAACAGGCCCATCGCGCCCATCTTCTGGACGATCTCGTAGGGGAACTCGCCGCGCTCGTACAGCTCGCCGATGACCGGCGCGACCTCCTTGTGCGCGAACTCCTCCACGATGGCGCGCAGCGCCTCGTGCTCCTCGGAAAGGGTCAGGTCCATCTATGGCTCTCTGCTCTCTTCAGCGCTCTCTTCAGCGGTGTCAACAGTCGAGGAGCACCGCGTCCTTGGCGACGGTCGCGCCCGCCCGGGCGCGCAGGTCGCGCACCACGCCGTCCACCGGCGCGGTGAGGACGTGCTCCATCTTCATGGCCTCGACGACGACGAGGCGGTCGCCCGCCGTCACGGCCTGGCCCTCGGCGACCTCGACGACGGTCACCGTGCCCGGCATCGGCGAGCGCACCGGGCCGCCCGCGCCGGTCGTCTCCTCGGCCACGGCATCGACCGGGCCCTGTTCGCGGACGGCCCAGGCGAGGCCGTCGCGGCCCAGCCAGAGTGTGTCCCCGTCCTTCTTGTCGCGGTCCTTCGCGACGGTGTAGGTGCGCGTGACGCCGTCGAGCGTGACGAGGAGCCGGTCCTGGTCGAGGCGCCCGGACGCCCGCACCGGCCGGGGTGTGCAGCAGGGTGACGTTCCTCCTGCTGCGACGGGCTGCGCCCCGGCTCGGTGCGCAGGGTGGTGGGCGGGCGGACCTCGACCACGGCGTCGGCGGCCCGGCCGTGCGCGCGGACCTCGACCGGGTCCTGCCCGGCCAGCGCCATCCGCCACGTCGTCCACGCGGGCGCGCCGACCCGCCAGCCGCCGGGCACGTCGAAGGGGTCGACGACCGCGCCGGTGGGCTCCAGCTCGGCCAGCGCGTGCACGGCGGCCGCGGGCAGGACGTCGGGCGGCGCCTCGGCGGTGGCCAGCGCGTCGACGCGACGGCCGACCAGCCCGGTGTCGAGGCGTCCCGCCCGCACGTCGGGATCGGCGAGCAGCGCCCGCAGGAAGCCGATGTTGGTGCCGACGCCGAGCAGGACCGTGTCGCGCAGGGCGGCGTCCAGCTTGCGCAGAGCCGCCGGGCGGTCGTCCGCCCAGACGATCACCTTGGCGAGCATGGGGTCGTAGTCGCTGCCCACGGTGCCGCCCTCGGCGACGCCGGAGTCGACGCGCACGTCCGGCGGCAGGCGCAGCGTGTGGATCCGGCCGCCCGTCGGGAGGAAGCCCGCCGCAGGGTCCTCGGCGTAGATCCGCGCCTCGATCGAGTGCCCGAGCGGCCGCAGCACGGTGGGCCACGGTTCCCGCTCGCCCGCGGCGATCCGCAGCTGCATCTCGACGAGATCGGCGGAGTAGATCTCCTCGGTGACCGGGTGCTCCACCTGGAGGCGGGTGTTCATCTCCATGAAGAAGAACTCGAGATCTCCCCCACCCACCCGGAGTCCCCGCCGACGATGAACTCGACCGTCCCGGCCCCGGCGTACCCGACCGTCCGCGCCGCCTCGACGGCCGCGGCGCCCATCGCCGCCCGCTGCTCGGGCGTGAGCAGCGGCGACGGCGCCTCCTCGATGATCTTCTGGTGGCGCCGCTGCAGGGAGCACTCGCGCTCGCCGAAGTGGATGGCGTTGCCGTGCGTGTCGGCCATGACCTGGATCTCGATGTGCCGCGGGCTCCTCACCAGCCGCTCGACGAGCAGGGTGTCGTCGCCGAACGAGCCGCGCGCCTCCCGTCGGGCGGACGCGATGGCGTCGGCGAGATCCTCCGCGCGGTGCACCTCGCGCATGCCCTTGCCGCCGCCGCCCGCGCTCGGCTTGAGCAGCACCGGGTAGCCGACCTGCTCGACGGCCAACGCCAGCGCGGCGTCGTCGAGGCCCGCGCCGTCGGAGCCGGGGACGACGGGAACACCCGCCTTGGCGACGGTCTGCTTCGCGCGGATCTTGTCGCCCATCGCCTCGATCGCCGTGGACGGCGGGCCGACGAACACGATCCCCGCGTCCTCGCAGGCGGCGGCGAACGCGGTGTTCTCCGACAGGAAGCCGTAGCCGGGGTGGATGGCCTGCGCGCCGGTCGCCCGGGCCGCGTCGATCACGGCCGGGATCGACAGATAGCTCTGCGCGGCGGCCGCGGGCCCGATCCGGACGGCGACGTCGGCCGCGCGCACATGCGGCGCCTCGGCGTCGGCGTCGGAGTAGACGGCGACCGAGCGGATCCCCATCTTCGCCAGCGTGCTGATCACCCGGCAGGCGATCTCGCCCCGGTTGGCGACGAGGACGGTGTCAAACACGGGGGTCTCCTCGCCAGACGATGGTCGTGATCGCCGGAACGGGGACATGAGCGCCACATGGGGCCGTCATGTCCCCCATCCGGCGATCAAGGCTGGGGTGGGTGGTGGGCACCGCGCTCACATCCGGAAGACGCCGAAGGCCGGGTCGCCCAGCGGGGCGTTCGCGGCGGCGGACAGGGCAAGGCCGAGGACGGTGCGGGTGTCCTTCGGGTCGATCACGCCGTCGTCCCACAGGCGGGCGGTGGAGTAGTACGGGTGGCCCTGGCGCTCGTACTGGGCGCGGATCGCAGCGCCGTCGTCCCCGCCCGCCCCGGCGCCGGAGCCGACCGCCCCCAGCACGGTGGCCGCCTGCTCCCCGCCCATCACGGAGATGCGGGCGTTGGGCCACATGAACAGGAAGCGCGGCGAGTACGCCCGTCCGCACATCGAGTAGTTCCCCGCGCCGAACGACCCGCCGATGATCACGGTGAGCTTGGGCACCCGGGTGGAGGCGACCGCGGTCACCATCTTGGCCCCGTTCTTCGCGATCCCGCCCGCCTCGTACTCGCGGCCGACCATGAAGCCGGAGATGTTCTGCAGGAACACCAGGGGGATGCCGCGCTGGTCGCACAGCTCGATGAAGTGCGCGCCCTTGAGCGCCGACTCGGAGAACAGGATCCCGTTGTTCGCGATGATCCCGACCGGGTGGCCGTGGATGCGCGCGAACGCGGTGACCAGCGTGGTGCCGTACTCGGCCTTGAACTCGTGGGTGCGCGAGCCGTCGACGATCCGGGCGATCACTTCGCGCACGTCGTAGGGGGTGCGGGCGTCGACAGGGACGACGTCGTAGAGCTCGTCGGGATCGGCGAGGGGTGCCTCGGTGGGGAGCACGTCCCACGGCCGGGGTGCGCGCGGGCCGAGGGTGGCGACGATGTCGCGGACGATGTGCAACGCGTGCGCGTCGTCGTTCGCGAGGTGGTCGGTGACGCCGGAGACGCGCGAGTGCAGGTCGCCGCCGCCCAGCTCCTCGGCGGTGACGACCTCGCCGGTCGCCGCCTTCACCAGCGGCGGCCCGCCCAGGAAGATCGTTCCCTGGTTGCGGACGATCACGGCCTCGTCACTCATCGCCGGGACGTACGCGCCGCCCGCCGTGCACGAGCCGAGCACGGCGGCGATCTGCGGGATGCCCACCCCGGACATCGTGGCCTGGTTGTAGAAGATGCGGCCGAAGTGCTCGCGGTCGGGGAACACCTCGTCCTGGGCGGGGAGGTAGGCGCCGCCGGAGTCGACGAGGTAGATGCAGGGCAGTCGGTTGTGCAGCGCCACCTCCTGCGCGCGGAGGTGCTTCTTGACGGTCATGGGGTAGTAGGTGCCGCCCTTGACGGTGGCGTCGTTGGCCACGATCACGCACTCCCGCCCGGCGACCCGGCCGACGCCGGTGATCATCCCGGCGCCGGGGGCGTCGCCGCCGTAGAGGTCGTGCGCGGCGAGCGGGGAGAGCTCGAGGAAGGGCGAGGACGGGTCGACGAGCCGGTCCACCCGCTCGCGCGGCAGCAGCTTGCCGCGCTCGACGTGGCGGGCCCTGGCCCGCTCCGACCCGCCCCGTGCGGCGGTGGCGAGCTTCTCGCGCAGGTCGGCGACCAGTGCGCGGTGGACGTCGGCGCCGGTCGTCGGCAGGGCGGCGGTGACCATGCCACGATGTTAATGGTTATTAACATCGGCCGCAAGGATCGACTTGCGCCGCACACGCTCCGGTGTGGCGGGACGGGGCGGCTCCGGGTGCGCTCGGGCGCGCGGCACCGGGGGTGCGGGCACGACGACGGGTGTTCGGTCCACGGCGGGACGGCGCGTCGCGGCGGGGGCGGCGCACCATGGCAGGGTGCCGCGGCCGCGGGGCGCTTGCCGTCGGAGGTGGGGTCCGCACGGCCGGGCGTCGGCCGGATAGCGTTGGGGGGTGCGGGTGTTGCTGGTCGAGGACGAGGTGGCGCTGGCGGACATGGTCCGGCGCGGGCTGGTCGCCGACGGCCACAGCGTCGACGTCGTCCACGACGGCATCCGGGGGCTGGACGCCGCGGTCACCGCCGAGCACGACGTGGTGGTGCTCGACATCATGCTGCCCGGCCTCTCGGGCTACCGGGTGCTGGAGCGGCTGCGCGCCGCCCAGGTCTGGACGCCGGTGCTCATGCTCACCGCCAAGGACGGCGAGTACGACGAGGCCGACGCGTTCGACCTCGGCGCCGACGACTACCTCGTCAAGCCGTTCTCGTTCGTCGTCCTCCTGGCCCGGCTGCGGGCGCTGCTGCGGCGCGCGGGCGAGGCGCGGCCCGCGGTGCTGACGGTCGGCACGCTGACGCTCGACCCTGCGCGCCACCGGGTCCACCGCGACGACACGGAGATCACGCTCACGCCGCGCGAGTTCGGCGTGCTCGAGCACCTGATGCGACACGCGGGCGAGGTGGTGACGAAGACCGACATCCTCCGCGCGGTGTGGGACGCGCACTACGAGGGCGAGGTCAACGTCGTGGAGGTCTACGTCGGCTACCTGCGGCGCAAGATCGACGCACCGTTCGGGGTGCGGAGCATCGAGACGCTGCGCGGGGTCGGCTACCGGATGGCCGATCCGGGCTGATCCGAACGGGCGGGCGCCTCGACCGGTACCTCGGCGGGCGTGGCATCGCCGTTGGCCGCCTGCTGCCGACCAGCGCCCGGGCGCAGGGCGTGGGCGAGGCGCGACCGCCACCCCCGGCCGTCGGTTCCCGCGGGGTGGACGATCGGCAGCGGACGGGTGCCGCCCGCCCTGGTCTGCCCGGCGTGCCGAGCGGGGGTGCCGCGATCGTCGGTGGCCGCCGAGGCGGGTGTGGCGTCCTCGGGCGGGGCGCCGCGGCCAGGCACGCTCTGAGGGCCGAGCGCGGCGGCCGGGGTGTGCTCAGGAGGCTGGGGTGGCACCCAGTCCGCGAAGAGGTCGTCCGTCCCCGCGGGCGCAGGTGCCGACCACATCCCGACATCGCGGCGCGCCACCCGGGGCGGTCTCGGGGCGCGGAGCGGCCTGCCCCCGACGCCTGCGTGGGGGGCCGCGATGCGGTCCGCTGACGGCTCGTCGGCCGCCCGGGCCGCGGGCACGGCGGCGGGGGCAGCCGTCGGGTTCGACGGCTGGCCTGGCCGCCCGGCGGCGGGGGCGATCGGCGCACCGTGGCCCGGCGCGATGGCGCGCCCCACGCCGGGGGGCACCGCCTCCGCGAGGTCGTCGACCGGCAGCTCGGCGGCGGGCAGCCGCACCCGGAACACCGCGCCGCCGCCAGGGGCGTCGTCCACCCACACCATGCCGCCGTGCGCCGCCACGACCTCGGCGACGATCGCCAGCCCCAGCCCCGAGCCGCCATCGGCGCGGGCACGGGCGTCGTCGAGCCGCACGAAGCGCTCGAAGATCCGGATCCGGTCGGCGGCGGGCACCCCCGGCCCGTCATCAGCGACGTCGAGGGCCGCGTAGCCGCGCTCGCGCCCGAGCGTGACGAGCACCCGCGAGCGGGCGTGCCGGTGGGCGTTGTCCACGAGGTTGCGCAGCACGCGGACGAGCTGGCCACGGTCGCCTACCACCCGTACGTGCTCGGCCCGCACCTCGGTGCGCACGTCGCCGTCGCTGGGGCGGGTGCGCTCGCCCTCGACGAACTCGTCGATGTCCACCTCGTCCTGCCGCGGCTGCATGCCGCGCTCGTCGGCGCGGGCGAGCAGGAGCAGGTCGTCCACCAGCCGCCCGATGCGCTCGGTCTCCGCGCGCAGGGCCGTCACCGTGTCCGGGTCGCTGTCCTGCAGCAGCTCCAGGCCCGCACCGATGGTGGCGAGCGGGCTGCGCAGCTCGTGGCTGGCGTCGGCGACGAACCGGCGCTGCGCCTGCTGCGCGTTCTCCAGCCGGGCGATCATCGCGTTCATGGTCTCGGCGAGGCGGCCGACCTCGTCGCGCGCGGCGGGCACCGGCACGCGCTGCGCGAGGTCCTTCTCGCTCATCGACGCCACCCGCGCGCGGATCGCCTCGACCGGCCGCAGCGCGCGTCCCGCGAACACGTACGTGGCCGCGCCCACGACGAGGATGAGGATCGGCACGCCGAAGAGCAGGTAGTACAGGACCGTCCCCTGCGCGGCGTCCACCGCGGCCAGCGGGGCCGCGTAGAGCACGACGAAGTGCATCGGGTCGTCGGTGGTGGTGGCTCCACCGACCGCGACGAGGACCGCGTGCATCTGCGTGCCGTCGGCCTGCGGGACGAGCGCGGAGGGGTCGACGGTCGTCTGTCCGACGTCCGGCGTCAGGTCGCTCACGGTGTTGGGCGGCGCGGCGTCGGACCCGGTCTGCAGCGCCCAGCCACTGCCGTCCTGTTCGTCGGAGTAGTCCACCACGATCTGGCCCAGCGCCGGATCGCCCGTGCCGACCAGCGTGTCGATCGCCTCGACGGCGTTCTCCTTCGGCGTGTACTCGCCGTTGACCCGCTTGCCGTAGTTGCCGTGCATCCGCTCCGCGATGGCCTGCGCCTGCTGTACGGCGTCGTCCTGCACCGAGCGGCTGAGCGACCGCCCGACCAGCAGGATCAGCGCCATCCCGGCGACCACCAGCGCCAGCGCGACCACGGCCGCGGCCGACAGCGCGGACGCCACCCGCACGCCGGTGCGGGCCCGCAGCCACTGCGGAGCCAGAGCCATGCGGACAGCGTAACGACCCGGCACTGTGGCGAAGCTGTGATCGGCGCATACGCTGAGCCGATGGGGACGGCGGCGGTGCGGCCCGGCACCCGCAGACGCGCGCAGATTCTCGCGGTCGCCGCACAGCTCTTCGCCAAGCACGGCTTCCACGGCGTGACCATCGCCGACCTCGGGGCTGCGGTCGGGGTGAGCGGTCCCGCGCTGTACCGGCACTTCGACGGCAAGGAGGCGCTGCTCGCGGAGATGCTGGTCGGCATCAGCGAGCACCTGCTCACGGGCGGGCAGGAGCGCGCGGCGGCGGGCGGCACACCGCGCGAGACCCTCACCGCGCTCGTCGAGTTCCAGGCCGACTTCGCCCTCCGTGAGCCCGAGCTGATCGTCGTCCAGGACAGGGACCTGGCCAACCTCCCGGACGAGGCGCGCCACCGGGTGCGGCGGCTGCAGCGCCGCTACGTCGAGATCTGGGTCGACACCCTGCGCAGCCTGCATCCCGGGCTCTCCGCGGAGGCCGCGCGGGTCGCGGCGCACGGCGCGTTCGGCCTGCTCAACTCGACTCCGCACACCGGACGCGGGCCGGAGGCGGTCACCCTGCTGCGGCGGATGGCGTTCACCGCGCTCCTCGACCTTTCTGCGTGAGACGATAGGGCCGAGCCGTCGTTCCCGCCGACGCGAACGGCCTTCCCTTCCCGGAGGCCCTGTTGACCGTCCCCGATTCCCTCTCCGAACAGCGGCACGACGCCCTGCGCGCCGACATCCGGCGGCTGTCCACGCTGCTGGGCCAGACCATCGCCCAGCACGGCGGCCCCGAGCTGCTGGAGCTGGTCGAAGAGGTGCGGCACGTGTCGCGGTCGGCGATCGAGACCGGCGACGACAGGGCGATCACCGACGTGCTCTCGGGGCTGGACACGGGCACCGCCGTCTCGTTGGCGCGGGCGTTCTCCCAGTTCTTCCAGCTGGCCAACATCGCGGAGCAGCGCCACCGGGCCAGGGAGCTCGCAGGCCGGGCGCCGCTCCACAAGATCATGCAGCGGCTGCGCTCGTCGGACCCCGACGAGGTGAACGCCGTCCTCGCGCGGCTGGAGCTGCGGCCGGTGTTCACGGCGCACCCCACCGAGTCCTCGCGGCAGACGGTGCTGGCGATCCTGCGCCGCGTGGCCACGGCCCTCGACGCTGGCCAAGATCAGCTAGCAACGCCAAGATAGTCAACACAGCGACGACGACCAGCTCGGCGCGTGCGTCGACCAGCTCTGGCAGACCGACGAGCTGCGCCCCGACAAGCCCACCGTGGCCGACGAGGCGCGCGCGATGGGCTGGTACATGGAGCAACTGGGCCGCGGCGCGGTGCCGGACCTGCTGGCCGAGCTCGACCACGAGGTGCGCGAGGCGGGGTTCACCCTTCCCGAGGGCGCGCGGCCGGTCGTGCTCGGCTGCTGGGTGGGTGGCGACCGCGACGGCAACCCCAACGTCACCCCGGCCGTTACCCGCGAGGTGCTGGAGCTCTACACCGACCGGGCGCTGCGCATCCACGAGAGTCTCGTGGAGCAGCTGCTGTCGGAGCTGTCGGTCTCGACGCGGGTGGTGGGCGTCTCCGAGGAGCTGCGGGCCTCGCTCGCGCACGACCGGCGGCTGCTGCCCGAGACGCACGAGCGGCGCAACCGGGTCAACGCGCACGAGCCCTACCGGCTCAAGCTCTCCTACGTCCAGGCCCGGCTGGCGAACACCCGTACCCGCATCGCGACGGGCACCGCGCACCGCCCCGGCCACGACTACCTCGGCCCGAACGGCTACATCGAGGACCTGGCCGTCCTGGACCGCTCCCTGCGCGGCCACCTCGGCGGGCGCATCGCCGACGCCACCCTCGCCCGCGCGCTGCGCACGGCCCGCGCGCTGGGGCTGCACCTGGCCGAGCTGGACATCCGCGAGCACAGCGCCCGGCACCACGCCGCGCTCGCGGCCGTCTACGACGCGCTCGGCGAGCTGGACAAGCCCTACCTGGAGCTGACCCGCCCCGAACGCACGGCGCTGCTGGCCAAGGAGCTCGCCGGGGGTCGTCCGCTGATCCGGCGGCACTACGGGCTGCCCGAGGGCGCGCGCGAGGTCCTCGCCACGTTCGACCTCCTCCACGACGTGCAGCACGAGTTCGGCCGCGAGGTGGCGCAGACCTACATCGTGTCGATGTGCCAGGGCGTGGACGACCTGCTCGCGGTCGCCGTGCTCGCGCGCGAGGCGTTCATGGTGGAGCTGCAGCACGACCCGCGCTCGTCGGTCGACCTCGTGCCGCTTTTCGAGACCGTGGAGGAGCTGCGCGCAGGCCGGTGCGCTGCTGGACGAGCTGCTGTCCGTGCCCGGGTACCGGCAGCAGGTGCGCAACCGCGGCGACCTGCAGGAGGTCATGCTCGGCTACTCCGACTCCAACAAGGGCGCGGGCATCACGACGTCCCAGTGGGAGATCCACCGGGCCCAGCGGCAGCTGCGCGACATCGGCGCGAAGCACGGGGTGCGTTTGCGGCTGTTCCACGGCCGCGGAGGCTCGGTCGGCCGGGGTGGCGGCCCCGCGGCGGAGGCGGTCATGGCGGCGCCGTTCGGCACGCGTGGACGGCGACGATGAAGCTCACCGAGCAGGGCGAGGTCGTCTCCGACAAGTACTCGCTGCCCGCGCTCGCGCACGACAACCTGGAGATCCTGCTCGCGGCGGTGTTGGAGGCGACGCTCGAGCACCAGTCGTCGCGCTGGGACGGGGCCACGCTGGACCGCTGGGACGCGGCGATGAACGTCGTCAGCGACGCGGCGCGCACGGCGTACCGGGGCCTGGTCGGGCACCCGGGGCTGCCGCAGTTCTTCGCCTCCGCCACGCCGGTGGACGAGCTGGGCGAGCTGAACGTCGGCTCGCGGCCGTCGCGGCGCCCGGGGAAGAACGCGCCGACGCTCGACGACCTGCGCGCGATCCCGTGGGTGTTCGGCTGGACGCAGACGCGCATGGTCGTGCCCGGCTGGTTCGGGCTCGGCAGCGGGCTGCGCGCGGCGCGCGAGGCGGGGCTGTCGGAGCGGCTCGACGAGATGCGCGAGTGGGCCTTCTTCCAGAACCTACTGGCGAACGTCGAGATGACGCTGGCCAAGACCGATCTGCGGATCGCGGGCCACTACGTCTCCGAGCTGGTGGATCCCGAGCTGCACCCGCTGTTCGACATGATCGTGGCCGAGCACGCGCTGACCACGGCCGAGGTGCTGCGGCTGACGGGCTCGGAGCGGCTGCTCGACCACCACCCGGTGCTGCGCACCACGCTCTCGGTGCGGGGCGCGTACCTGGAGCCGCTGCACCACCTGCAGGTGGAGCTGCTCGCGCAGCGGCGCAAGGGCATGGGCGACCCCGACCTGCACCGCGCCCTGCTGCTGACCGTCAACGGCATCGCGGCGGGCCTCCGCAACACCGGCTGAGCCCGGGCAGGCCCTCGACATCGAGCCCGATCCGCGGCGGATCCCTACCATCGGGGTGTGCTGGACCTCAACTCCGACCTCGGTGAGTCCTTCGGCCGTTGGGTGCTCGGCGACGACGAGGCCATGCTCGGGCTCGTCACGTCGGCCAACGTCGCGTGCGGATTCCACGCGGGCGACCCGTCGACGCTGCGGCGCACCTGCGCGGCGGCCGTGGAGCGCGGCGTGGTCGTCGGGGCGCAGGTGGGCTACCGCGACCTCGCCGGGTTCGGGCGCCGGTTCGTCGACATGGACGCCGGTGAGCTCGCCGACGAGGTGCTCTACCAGATCGGCGCGCTCGACGGCATGTGCCGGGCCGCAGGCACGCGCGTCCGCTACGTCAAGCCGCACGGCGCCCTCTACAACGCGACGGTCCACCACGAGGAACAGGCGCGGGCGGTCGTCGACGCCGTGCGGGCCTACGACCCGGGGCTGCCGGTTCTGGGGTTGCCCGGCTCGCGGCTGCTCGCCGCGGCCGAGGCGGCCGGGCTGCGCGCGGTCTCGGAGTTCTTCGTGGACCGCGGCTACACGCCCGAAGGCGCGCTGGTTCCGCGCGCCCGGCACGGCGCGCTGCTGCACGATCCGCAGGAGGTGACGGCCCGCATGGTGCGGATGGTCACCGACGGCGTCGTGACCGCGGTCGACGGCTCCGAGGTGCGGGTGCACGCGGAATCGGCCTGCGTGCACGGCGACTCCCCCGGCGCGGTCGCCATGGCCGCCGCCGTCCGCGACGGGCTCAAGGCGGCAGGGGTGGAGCTGCGTGCGTTCGTCTGAACACCTGCCTGCAGGCGCCGACCGCGGCGACCCGGACCCGGAAGGTGACGGGCCTGCGGGCGGCGCCCGGGGCGAGGCAGGCCCGGAGGGCGACGACCGCGTCCCCGCTCCGGCGACCCACGACGGTCGGCGGGTGTGGGCGATGGGGGACGCGGCGCTGCTGGTCGAGGTCGCCGAGCCCGACGCCGTGCATGCCCTCGCCGCCGCGATCCGGGCGGCCGCGTGGCCGTGCGTCGTCGACGTCGTTCCGGGCGCGCGGACGGTGGTGGTCGCGGCCTCCCCGGGCACCGACCTCGCCGCGCTGCGGCGCGCGGTCCACGCGCTCGAGGTCGACACCGTCGCCGCGGCGCAGGGCCCGACCGTGGAGATCCCGGTCGTCTACGACGGGCCCGACCTCGCCGAGGTCGGCGAGCTGACCGGCCTCGGCGCCGACGGTGTGGTGGCCGCGCACACGGGCACGTCGTGGCGGGTGGGGTTCGGCGGGTTCGCGCCCGGGTTCGCGTACCTGACCGGCGGCGACCCCCGGCTCCACGTGGCGCGGCGCGCGGAGCCGCGCACGAGCGTCCCGGCCGGGGCGGTCGGGCTCGCGGGGGAGTTCAGCGGGGTGTACCCGCGCAGCTCGCCGGGTGGCTGGCAGCTGATCGGCCGGACGGACGCCGTGCTGTGGGACGCCGACCGCACCCCGCCCGCGCTGCTGACGCCCGGCGCGCAGGTCCGCTTCGTCGCCCAGACCGGGCGCCAGACCGGCCCCGCTTCCCCGCGGGATCGACCGACGACGGAGGCGGGCTCCGCCACGCCGGGCCGGGTGCCCGCGCAGGACCCACCGACGAGCGGGGCGCGCGCCCCCGGCTCCTCCGCCGCGCCGGGCCCGGTGCCTGCGCACGACCGACCGGAGAGCGGGGCGCCCGCCGCCGCGGCCTCCGCCCCGCCGGGCCGGGTGGCGGTCGGCGCCGCGTCGCTTCGGGCGCTGCAGGTGGTGCGGGTGGGCCCGCTCGCGCTCGTCCAGGACCTCGGACGGCCCGGGCACGCCGCGGTCGGGGTGCCGCGCTCGGGGGCGGCGGACCGGGCGGCGCTGCGGCTGGCCAACCGGCTCGTCGCCAACGACGACGAGGGCGCCGCGGGCATCGAGGTGCTGCTCGGCGGCCTCGTGGTGCGGGCGCACGGGCTGCGCACCATCGCGCTGGCGGGCGCGGCCGCCCCCGCGGACGTCGACGGCACCCCCGTCGGCCACCACACCGTCGTCACCCTGCGTCCCGGCCAGACGCTCACGCTCGGCCCCCCGCCCACCGGCCTGCGCACCTACCTCGCCGTCCGCGGCGGCCTCGACGTCCCGCGGGTGCTCGGCTCGACGGGCACCGACACGCTCTCCGGCCTCGGCCCGGCGCCGCTCGAACCGGGGGACCTGCTCGACGTCGGCCCCGAGCCGCGCCTGCCGTGGTTGCTGGACCTCGCGCCGGTCGCCCCGCCCCTCGGCACGACGGTGACGCTCCGCGCCGTCCGGGGCCCGCGCGCCGACTGGGTGGTCGATCCCGAGGCGCTCGTCCGGACGACCTGGACGGTGTCGAGCCGCAGCGACCGCGTCGGCATGCGCCTCTCCGGCGCCTCCCTGCGCCGCACGGACCGCCGCGAGCTGCCGAGCGAGGGCATGGTCCGGGGCGCGATCCAGGTGCCGCCCGGCGGCGAGCCCGTCGTCTTCCTCGCCGACCACCCCGTGACCGGCGGCTACCCGGTGGTGGCCGTCGTCGTCGACGCCGACGTCGACCGGGCGGCGCAGGTGCGGCCCGGCCAGTCGGTGCGGTTCCGGCTCGTCGCCCCGCTTTCACCCCAGAGTCGGTAATGGGCATCCGGACGGCAGCACCCATGCCGCGAGCACGAGCACGATGGCGGCGCCGACCGCGTCGGCGACCACGATGACCAGGGTGAGCGCGGGCCCCACCCGTCTCCCGAGCACCGACCGACCGCCCTCGGCCTAAGCGCGACACCCCCGAACCCCGTCGCAGAACGAATGTGCCGGGCGCGCTAACCGACGATGTCACCGATGCGCGCGTTGAGGAACTCCAGCAGGCCGAGCAGGTGCTCGGTGAGCTCCAGGCCGAGCGCCGTGAGGCTGTAGGTGACCTGGGGCGGCGTGGTCGGCGCGACCTCGCGCGCGACGAAGCCGTCGCTCCCCAACGTCCGCAGCGTCTGGGCCAGCATCTTCTCGCTCACCCCTCCGATGCGGCGGCGCAGCGCGCTGAACCGCAGCGGCTCGGGGCGCAGGGCGACGAGCACGAGCACCGCCCACTTGCTCGTGACGTGGTCGAGCACGGCCCGGCTCGGGCAGTTGCTGTCGAACACGTCACCCCGCAAGGGGATGACCTGGGTACTCACGTCCACCTCCGGCACTTACCAACAGGTACGTACTTACCGATCGTAAGCGGTGAGGCTAGCGTAAACATCATGATCACCGTCACCGGAGTCACCGGGAAGCTCGGCCGGATCGTCGTCGAGGACCTGCTGACCCGCCTGCCCGCAAGCGAGGTCGTCGCGGTCGTCCGCACGCCGGACAAGGCCGCCGACCTGGCCGAGCGCGGCGTCGACGTCCGCCGCGGCGACTACGACGACCCCGCCGCCCTCCGCGCCGCCTTCATCGGGAGCGACGTGCTGCTGCTCGTCTCGTCCCCGGACGTCACGCCCGGGGTGCGCCCGCGCCAGCACGGCAACGCGATCATCGCCGCCGTCGAGGCGGGCGTCGGCCGCGCCGTCTACACGAGCGGCATCCACGCCCAGGACGGGCCGGGTTTCCTCCGCGACCACGGCACCACCGAGGACCTCCTCCGCGACGCCGGGGTGCCGTTCACCGTGCTGCGCAACACGTTCTACGAGGAGGTGCTGGTCAACCCGGGTCTGCGGGACGTGGTCGCGGCGGGCGAGCTGCTCGGCGCCGACAAGGGCGTGCCGGTCAACTTCGCCACGCTGCGCGACCTCGCGCTCGGGGCCTCCGCCGTGCTCACCGGGGACGGCCACGCGGGCGCGGTCTACGAGTTGAGGGGCCCACTGTGGACGCTCGCCGAGCTGGCCGCGACGGTGTCCGACGTGGCGGGGGTGCCGGTGGCCTACCGCGCGGTCGACCCCGACGCGCTCGGCCCGGCCGCCTTCGTCCACAACCTGGTCGCCGACGGCCTGTTCAGCGAGCCCTCCGACGACCTGGCGAAGCTCCTGGGCCGCGAGCCGACCTCGTTGCGCGACGCGGTGGCGGCCGTCCTGGCCTGACAGACACCTTCGGGCGTCCGCGCACGAGGTGGAACGTCGGCAAGGACGCCGCGGGGTGTGCGAAGTCGGCCAGGGGCTTGCGTCGGGTCAGCCGCCGAGACCCGCGTGCCGCTCGCGGAGCTCGCGCTTCAGGATCTTGCCGCTCGGGTTCTTGGGCAGCGCGTCGGCGAGCACGACGTACTTCGGGCGCTTGAACCCGGCCAGGCGCTCGCGGGCGTGGGCGTGCACGACCTCCTCGGTGAGCGTCGTCCCGGCCTTGGGCACGACGACGGCCGTCACCGCCTCGATCCACGTCGGGTGGGTGATCCCGAACACCGCGACCTCGGCCACCCCGTCCAGCTCGTAGATCGCCTCCTCCACCTCGCGCGACGCGACGTTCTCCCCGCCGGTCTTGATCATGTCCTTCTTGCGGTCGACGACCGACAGGTAGCCGTCCTCGGTCATGACCCCCAGGTCGCCGGAGTGGAACCAGCCGCCGCGGAACGCCTCGGCCGTCTTCTCCTCGTTCTCGTAGTAGCCGAGCGCGGCGTGCGGGGAGCGGTGCACGATCTCGCCGACCGTCCCGGGCGGCACGCGGCTCCCCGTCGTCGTCGACCAGCATCGTCTCGACGTTGATCGACGGGCGGCCCGCCGAGCCCGCGTGCGGCAGCTGCTCGTCCGGGCGCAGGATCGTGGCGAGCGGGGCCATCTCGGTCTGGCCGTAGAAGTTCCAGAACTGCACGTCGGGCAGCCGCCGCGACAGCTCCTTGAGCACCTCGACGGGCATCGCCGACGCCCCGTAGTAGCCCTTGCGCAGCGCGGAAAGGTCGCGGGTGTCGAAGTCGGGGTGGCGCAGCAGGGAGATCCACACTGTCGGCGGGCAGAACAGCTTGGTCGCCCGCTCCCGCTCGATCGTCGCGAGCAGCGCGGCGGGCTCGGGCGCAGGCAGGATGACGCTCGTGGCGCCGAGGTAGACGTCGACCGAGAAGAAGCAGTCCAGCTGCGCGCAGTGGTACATCGGCAGGGAGTGCACCTCGACGTCGTCGGCGGCCATCCCGCCGTCGATGACGCACGAGACGTACTGGCTGATCAGCGACCGCGACGGCAGCAGCACGCCCTTGGGCCGCGACTCCGTGCCGCTCGTGTACATCAGCCGCAGCGGGTCGTCGTCGGCCACCACGACCTCGGGGTCGTCGGCCGGGCCCGCGCTCCACCAGTCGTGCACGTCCTCCCAGTTCGCCGCCGCGCCGCCGATCCGGCCGCGGATCCCCAGCGACGCGCCCGCCGTCGCGATCGCCTTCTCCGCGGTGGCGATCAGCGCGTCGTCGGCGACCATGCCCGACGCGCCGGAGTGGCCGAGGATGAACGCGATCTCGTCGGCGTTCAGCATGAAATTGATCGGTACGAGCACCACGCCGAGCTTCGCCGTGGCGAACACCAGCACGACGAAGGACCAGGAGTTGCGCCCGAGCAGGGCGAGCCGGTCGCCCTTGCGCAGCCCGCGGGCGGCCAGCGCCCCGGCCGCGCGGTTCACCGCCGCGTCGAACTCGCCGAAGGTGTAGCGGTCGTCGCCGTAGACGACGGCGAGCTTGTCGGGATGGCGCAGGGCGGTGCGACGCAGGAGGTCGCCCACGGCGTGCTGGCGGGCCCGCGCGACCGCGGCGGTGGTGTCGGCGCTGAACGGCATGCCGTCACGGTAGATGCCGCCGCAACCAGTCGACGGCCAACCGGTCCACTTCCGCGGCGTGGGCCGTCTGGGGCGCCGGTTCGATGCCGGGCTCGTCGGCGAACGCGTGGCCCATGCCGTCCACGGTCACCAGATCGACCCGGGTCGGATCGGCGTAGTGCTTGGTCAGGGCGTCGCGCAGGTCGGCGGAGGACGTGCGGATGCCCGCGCCGTCCTCGGCACCGACGACGATCCGGACCGCGGGCGCGTGCCGGGCGGTCTCCTCGGCGCGGGCGACGAAGTCCAGCCGGTCGGCGATGCGCTCGGCCGCCGGGTGCCAGGGGTAGGCGAAGCCGAAACGGCGCTCGTTCACCGCGACGACCGTGCGGAGCTGCGCGACCGGGCTGACCAGCACCGCGGCCGTGACGTCCGCCCGGTCGATCGCGACGAGCTGCGCGACGGCCGACCCCAGCGAGCCGCCGACCACGGCCAGCGGCCCCCGGGCGCCGAACCGCGCGCGGAGGGCGTCGAGGGCGGCCGGGAACTCGGCCGCGGCCTGGTCGGTGATCGGCCCGAACAGGTTGGCCACGGCGTCCTCGTAGCCGAGCCGCATCGTCTCCTCGGCGCCGGGGCCGCGGGCGCCGGTCAGCGGCAGACCCAGGTAGATCCGCCAGGCCTCGAGCCCCGCCAGGGGGAGCGCTGCGGCGAGCGCGGCCTCGGTGCGGGGCGGGTCCATGAGGTGCCAGGCGACCACGACGGGCGCGTCCGGCCGCTCCAGGGTCGGCGGGACGGCGACGAACGGGACTCCGGCAGCGATGTCAGTGAATTGCACGCCGTCCAATGTACTGGACGGTGTACAGTTCGACAATGGCCCGTGGACCCGGACATCGCGCAGGCCTCACCCGCGCCGCCGTCCTCGACGCCGCGCACACCCTGGTCGCCGAGGACGGTCTCGACGCGCTGACGATGCGCGCGCTCGCCCGGCGGCTGGACGTGGCCCCGAATGCGCTCTACAGCCACGTCCCGGGCAAGACCGAGCTGGTCGACGCGCTGCTGGACGACCGGCTCGCCCTCGTCGAGGCGCCGTCGGCGGACGCGCCGGACGCGGTCGCCGCGCTCTCGGCCCTGATGACCTCGACCTACGAAGTGCTGTTGGCCCGGCCCGACCTCGTGCCGCGCTACCTCGCGCGCCAGGGCTCGCGCGGCCCGAACGCGGTGCGCCTCGGGGTGGTCCTGGACGCGCTGCTCGCCCGGCTCGGCCTGCCCGCCGAGGCCGTGCCGCCCGCCCGCCGTGCGCTGATCGTCCACGCGATCGGCGGTGCGGCGTTCGCGGGCGCCGATGGCCCGGTGCCCGCCGATCTGGCCCGTGCCGACTTCGCCCGCTCCCTGCGGTGGCTGCTCGCGGGCATCGCGGGGCAGGGCCGTTGACGAGAGCCGGCACGGCCTGCCCTGGCCGGGTCGTGCGCCGCCGCTGACGGGACGCCGGGCTGGTGATCAGTGCGGGGGTGGCGCCGCCGGTCGTTGCCGGGCGGGTGTCCCACCCGGTCCATGATCGCCGGCGTGGTGCACGAACGGCCGGATCTGGTGGGGTTCCGCGCCGAGCCGGTGATCAGCGGGCGCCGGGCCCGGGGCGGGGCGCAGACGTCGCATCACAGCGGGTGGCCAGGGCCGCCCGCGTGCGCATCCGGCGTCGCATCACCACGAGATCGCCCCAGGCCAGGGCCAGGGCGGACAGGCGGCCGCGACCCGGGCAGGGGGCCCGCTACGCCGTCAGCACCCGCACGCCGTCGGGGACGATCGCGACCGTGTGCTCGGCGTGCGCTGCGCGGGAGCCGTCGGCGGTGCGGATGGTCCAGCCGTCGGCGTCGTGGCGGTAGTCGTCGGTGCCGCCCGCGATGAGCATGGGCTCGATCGCGATCACCAACCCGGGCTGGAGCTTGAGGCCGCGGCGGGCCTTGCCCTCGTTGGGTACGTGCGGCGCCTCGTGCATCGAACGGCCGACGCCGTGGCCGCCGTGATCGGCGAGCATCCCGAACCCCGCGCCCCGGGCCACCGAGCCGATCGCGTGCGCGACATCGCCCATCCGCGCCCCGGGCTGGACCGCGGCGATGCCCGCGGCGAGGGAGCGTTCGGTGGCGTCGATCAGGGTGAGGTCGCGCGGATCGGGCCGATCGCCGACGACCACGCTGAACGCCGCGTCCGCGCACCACCCCCCGAGGTGGACGGCGAAGTCCACCGACAGCAGGTCGCGCGGCTTCAGCGGGCGCTTGCCGGGGATGCCGTGCACGACGGCGTCGTTGACGCTGATGCACGTCACCGCCGGGTACGGGCCGGGCGCCCAGCGGGGGTGGTAGCCGCGGAAGCTCGACACCGCGCCCGCGTCGGCGATCATGTCGGAGGCGATGTCGTCGAGCTGGCGTGGCGTGATGCCGGGCGCGGCCTTGTCCCGCAGCGTCGCCAGCACGTCCGCCACCACCCGGCCTGCCGCGGCGATCGCGTCGATCTCGCCCGGCGTCTTCAGCTCGATCACGGCGTCCACGATAATCCCGAACGGCCAGTGATCCGCAGTTGTGGGACATGGAGGCCATATCTGGCTGTCATGTCCCAGATCCGGCGATCATGACGACGGGAGCCGCAGCACCACCTTGCCGAGCGTGTGACCGCTCTCCACCGCACGCAGCGCCGCCGGTGCCTCGGCGAACGGGCGGACGTCGCTGACGTGCGGGTCGAGCTCCCCTTCGGCCACGAGGCGGGCGAGCGCGGCGAGCACCGCGGTGCTGCGGTCGCGCGGCACTTCGTCCCCACCCAACGCCCTGGCCTGGGGCTTGTCGGCCACGGAGCGCAGCCGCTTCGGGTCGACCAGGCCTGCGACGGCCGCGAGTGCCTCCCCGCCGACGAGGTCGAACAGCCCGTCGACGCCGTCGGGGGCGACCGCGCGCACCCGCTCGGCCACGCCGTCGCCGTACGCCACCGGGACGGCGCCCAGCCGCGCCAGCAGCGCGTGCTTCGCGGGGCTCGCCGTGCCGATCACCTTCAGCCCGCGTGCCCGCGCCAGCTGCACGACGGGCACGCCGACGCCCCCGCCCGCCCCGTTGACCAGCAGCGTCGCGCCTTCGGGGAGGTCGAGCGCGGTCAGCGCGTCGTAGGCCGTGCCCGCGGCGACCGGCAGCACCGCGGCGTCCTCCGGCGTCACGTCCGGGGGCTGGTGCGCCGCGAACCCGGCCGTCACGATCGCGAGTGGCGCGAACCCGCCCCGCATGCCGGGGCAGCCGCCGAACACCTCGTCGCCGACCGCGAAGCCGCTGACACCCGGCCCGACCGCCGCGACGGTGCCCGCGACCTCCCGGCCGAACACCGCGGGCGCGACGTCCCCGTAGTTGCCCTCGCGCAGCCGCCAGTCGCCGGGGTTGACCCCCGCCGCGCGCACCCGCACCACCAGCTCGCCGTCCCCGGCCACCGGCTCGGGCACGTCGAGAAAAGCCTCGTGCTCGGGACCGCCGATCGCGGTGAACCCGTACGCCTTCACGCCGCCTCCAGCACCCGTGCCGTCATACCGCCGCCTTCAGTCCGGCCAACCGGGACACCGCCTCGGTCAGCACCTCGTCGCGCTTGCAGAACGCGAACCGCACCAGCGTGCGCCCGAGCTCGGGGTCGACGCAGAACACCGAGACCGGCACGGCCGCCACGCCGACGAGCCCGGGCAGTCGCCAGCAGAACTCCGCCCCGTCCGTCACGCCCAGTGGCGCCGCGTCGGTGACGACGAAGTACGTGCCCGCGGTGGGGAACACGGTGAACCCGGCCGCGCGCAGGCCGTCGGAGAGCAGGTCGCGCTTGCGCTGCAGGTTGGTGGCCAGGTCGGCGTAGAACGCGTCGGGCAGGCCCAGCGCCGTGGCGATCGCGGGCTGGAACGGCGCGCCCGAGACGTAGGTGAGGAACTGCTTCGCGGCCCGCGCAGCCGCCACGAGCTCGGCGGGTCCGTGCATCCAGCCCACCTTCCACCCGGTGACGGAGAAGGTCTTGCCCGCCGACGAGATCGTCAGCGTGCGCTCGGCCATCCCCGGCAGGCTCGCCATCGGCACGTGCGGGCGCCCGTCGTAGAGCATGTGCTCGTACACCTCGTCGGTGACGACGACCGCGTCGTACTCCGCGGCCAGCTCGCCGATCGTCGTGAGCTGCGCCGCCGTGAGCACCGTGCCCGTCGGGTTGTGCGGGGTGTTGACCAGCACCAGCTTCGTGCGCGGGGAGAACGCCGCGCGCAGCTCGTCGGGGTCGAAGGCGAACGTCGGCGGCCGCAGTCCGACGGGCCGGAGCACGGCGCCCGCGAGCGCGATCGTCGCGGCGTAGGAGTCGTAGAACGGCTCGAACGTCACCACCTCGTCGCCCGGCTCGCAGAGCCCGAGCACGGCCGCCGCGATGGCCTCGGTGGCGCCGGTGGTGACGAGCACGTCGTCGGGGTCGACGGGAAGGCCGTGGAAGCGGCGCTGGTGCTCGGCCACCGCGGCCCGCAGCGCCGGGACACCCGGGCCGGGCGGGTACTGGTTGACCCCGCCCGTGATGTTGGCTGCGGCATCGGCGAGCAGCGAGGGCGGCCCGTCGGTGTCGGGGAAGCCCTGGCCGAGGTTGATCGCCCCGGTGCGGACGGCGAGCGCCGACATCTCGGCGAAGATCGTCGACGTGTACGGGCGCATCCGCTCGACCACCATGGTCGAGACGGTAACCCGCGAACGGTCAGGCGCGGCTGGGGAACCCGAAGCCCATCGGGCGGCGGTGGTAGGCCGCGACGAGCGCGATGCACGCGATGGCCATGCCGAGCGCCGCGACCGCGACGGACACGATCGCCGACCCGAGCACCATCACCACCAGTCCGACACCGAGCAGGACGGCTGGGCCACCCGCCCGGCGCCTGCGCATGCGGCTGAACATCCGCACGAGATCGGGATCTGAGCGGCGCAGCTCCTGCTCGATCCGCTCCAGGACTCGTCGTTCGCGATCACTCAACACGGGCGGCCCACCTCCAATGCTGAAGAGGGTATTGCCCGCGATGACGGACTTTAATCGGGGGTCGTTACGAACTTGTGACCTCGGCGTTCCCTGCGATCAATGCGGTGGCGATCTCGGCGCTCTCGATGGTCGCCAGATGCGCGCCCGGCAACACCTCCAGCCGGGCCCCCGGGATCCGGTCCGCGAGGGTGTGGGCGTGCGGCTCGACGGGGGTGGAAGTGTCCTCCGCGCCCCCGATGACGAGCGTCGGCACGGCGACGGCCGACAAGCGGTCGCGGTGGTCCCACGCCGCGATCGCCTGGCAGCAGCCGAGGTAGCCCGCGTCTGGCGTCGCGGCGATCCCGTCCCGGAGCTCCGTGACGACGTCCGGGTGCGCGGCCGCCCACGCCGGGGTGAACCAGCGTGTGACGACGGCGTCGGCGATCGCGGCCGTCCCATCCGCCGCGACGGCGGCGATCCGCTCGTCCCACGGAGCACGGTCGGCGAAGTGCGCGGTGGTGCAGCACAGCGTGAGGCTGGTCAGCCGCCGCGGGTGCTCCGAGCCGAGGTACATGCCGACCATCCCGCCCAGCGACAGCCCGCACCACGCCACCCGCTCCAGTCCCAGCGTGTCGAGCAGCGCAAGGACGTCGGCGGCCAGGTCGGGCATCGCGTACGGGCCGCGCGGCACCGGGGAGCCGCCGTGGCCGCGGTGGTCGATGCGGATCACCCGGAAGCGGTCGGCCAGCGCCATCTGCGGCCGCCACATCTCCAGCGAGGACCCCAGCGACCCGGCGAACACCAGAACGGGCGCGTCCCGCGCGCCCTCGTCGACGTGGTGGAGCTCGACGTGCTGCGTCACGACCCGACCGTCGTCATCGCCCGCAGCGTGGACAGCTCGGCGTCCGACGGCGGGGCGGTGATCTTCATGTCGACCGAGACCTGCAGCTCCCACCCCGTCTCCGCCCGCACCTGCTCGACGGAGATGCCCGGGTGCAGCGCGGTGAGCACGAGCTCCTTGGTGTCCGGGTCGGGTTCCAGCACGCCGAGATCGGTGATCACCTTCGACGGGCCGCCGCCGCGCAGGCCGAGCACCTTGCGGTCGTCGGGGCCGGTGCCGTGGCCGACCGAGGTGACGAAGTCCACCTGGTCCACGAACGCCCGCGCCTTGTGCCGCATCACGATGATCACCTCGCGGCAGGACGCCGCGATCTCCGGCGCGCCTCCGGATCCGGGCAGCCGCACGAGCGGCTCGTCGTACTCGCCGATCACTGTGGTGTTGATGTTGCCGAAACGGTCGAGTTGGGCGCCGGAGAGGAAGCCGACGTCGATCCGCCCCGGCTGCAGCCAGTAGTTGAACACCTCGGGCACGCTGATCACCGTGAGCGCCGACGTCGCGAGGATGCCGTCGCCGATCGACAAGGGCAGCTGCGCGGGCCTGCTGCCTAGCGTGCCGGACTCGTAGATCAGCACGAGGTCGGGCGCGTGCAGGCGGCGGGCGAGGTTGGCCGCCTGCGACGGCAGCCCGATCCCGACGAAGCACACCTGGCCGTCGCGCAGCGAACGGGACGCGGCGATGGTCATCATCTCGTCGGCCGTGACCCTGTTCATTGCGCCTCCGCGGGAGTAAGCACGTCGGCGCGGTTCATTGCGCCTCCGCGGGAGTAAGCACGTCGGCGCGGTTCATTGCGCCTCCGCGGGAGTAAGCACGTCGGCGCGGTTCATTGCGCCTCCGCGGAGTAAGCACGTCGGCGCGGTTCATTGCGCCTCCGCGGGAGTAAGCACGTCGGCGCGGTTCATCGCGCCTCCGCGGGAGTGAGCACGTCGGCGCCCTTCATGCGGCCACCGCCTTCAGGTCGCCCAGCCATCGGCCGAACTTCTCCCGGTCGCGGCTGATCGCGTCCCAGGCGCGGTAGGCGGCGTTGTCGCGGTCGTAGTAGCCGTGGGCGTACGAGGGGGCGGCGCCGCGCGGGACGGGCGCGACGGCCTCGATCACCCAGTGCGGCAGGACGACGGCCCCGGGCACCGGCGTCAGCTCGTCGACGATCTCCTCGACCGTGACCAGCGCGCGCCGGGACGCCAGCACGACCTCCTTCTGCACGCCGACGATCCCCCACATCTGGACGTTGCCCGCCCGGTCGGCGCGCTGGGCGTGCACGATCCCGACGTCCGGGTTCAGCGCGGCCACCGCGGCGAGCTCCTCGCCGGTGAACGGGCAGGTCACCGTCGCGATGGTGGGCGTGTGCTGGGGCAGGTCGGTGCCCGCGTACCCGCGCAGGACGGCGAAGGGCAGCCCCGACGCGCCCGCGACGTAGCGGTTGGCCATGCCCGCGTGGCTGTGCTCCTCGATCTCGAGGGGCACGGGCCACCCGGTGGTCAGCGCGTCGCGCATGCGGTGCAGCGAGCCGACCCCGGGGTTGCCGCCCCAGGAGAACACCAGCTTGGCCGCGCAGCCGGCGCCGATGAGCTGGTCGTAGATCAGGTCGGGGGTCATCCGCACGAGGGTGAGCTCGCGCAGGCCCTGGCGGATGATCTCGTGTCCCGCGGCGAACGGGATCAGGTGGGTGAAGCCCTCGAGCGCGACGGTGTCGCCGTCGCGGACCAGCCCCGCCACCGCCTCCGCCAACGGCACGATCTTCGTCACAGGAGGAAAGCTAGTGGCCACCGGCACGTGCGGCAATCGGCCGGGCGGCGCCGTCCCCGTGCGAGAGGGGTCACCTTCGCGCGCCATCAGCGGCCTCGAGTGCCAGGCTTGGCAGCGTGGCTTCTGGAGAACTCACCACCCGGTTCGCCATCGGCGACCGCCAGGTCAACCGCCTCGGCTTCGGCACCATGCAGCTCACCGGTCCCGGCGTCTGGGGCCCGCCCGCCGATCCCGCGGGCGCCGTGGCCGTGCTGCGCCGCGCGGCCGAGCTGGGCGTCGACCTCTTCGACACGGCCGACTCCTACGGTCCCTACGTCGCCGAGGAGCTGCTGCGCGAGGCGCTGCACCCCTACGACGGCCTGACGATCGCCACCAAGGCGGGCTTCCTGCGTACCGGGCCCCGCGTCTGGGTCCCCTGTGGACGGCCGGACTACCTGCGGCAGGAGTGCGAGATGTCGCTGCGGCGCCTCGGCGTCGAGCGGATCGACCTCTTCCAGCTGCACCGCATCGATCCCACCGTGCCTGCCGACGACCAGTTCGGGCTGCTCGCGGCGCTGCAGGCGGAAGGCAAGATCGCCGCGGTCGGGCTGTCCGAGGTGAGCGTCGAGGAGATCGAGCAGGCGCGCGCGGTCGTCGACGTCGCCACCGTCCAGAACCGGTACAACCTCCTCGACCGCGGCAGCGACGACGTCCTGCGCCACTGCACCGAGCAGGGCATCGGCTTCCTGCCGTGGTTCCCGATCGCGTCCGGGCGCCTCGCCGAGCCCGGCGGCCCGGTGGCGGATGCCGCGCAGCAGCTCGGCGTCACCGCGCCCGCGGTGGCGGTGGCGTGGCTCCTGCAGCGGTCGTCGGTGATGCTGCCGATCCCGGGCACGTCGAGCGTCGCGCACCTGGAGGAGAACATGCGCGCTGCGACGGTGCGGCTGGACCTGGAGACGGTGGAGAAGCTCGACGCCGCTGCGTAGCCGCCGGGGGGCATGATCCCCGATCGTGGACGATCTCGCGGAAGCGCTCGCGTCCGGTCGGGAGTGTGACCTCGACGGCGAGCCGCTGGCCGCCGCGCACCTGGCCCAGGTGCTCACCGCGCCGCCCCCGCCGGGCGCGCCTGCGCTACGGCTGCGGCGCGCCACGATCACCGGCGCGCTGCGCCTGTTCGGCGCGCGGGTGGCGGTGCCGGTCGAGCTGCGCGAGTGCACGTTCGCGCACGTGCCGGACCTGCGGATGGCGGAGCTGCCCGGGCTGGCGCTCACCGGGTCGCTCCTCCCCGGCCTGCTGGCGGGCAACCTGCGCGTCGCCGCCGATCTGCTGCTCGACGACGGCTTCGACGCCGCGGGCCCGGTCGACCTGACCGACGCCCAGATCGGCGGCTCGCTGCGCCTGTCGGCCGGACGGCTGCGCGGGAACGGCGGGCACGCGCTCGTGGCCGACCGCGTCGTGGTCGAGGGCACCTGGTACGCCCGACGGCTGCGCGCCGACGCGGAGCTGCGGCTGCCGGGCGCGCGGATCACCGGCAACGTCGACCTGGCGGGCGCCGAGCTCGCCTCCCCGACCGGCGACGCGTTGGACGGCACCGGCATCGCGATCGGCGGCAGCCTGCTCGCCGGGCGACACCCCAGCGGCCCCGCGTTCACCGCGTCGGGGTGCGTTCGGCTCCCCGGCGCGCGTATCGGCGGCGATCTGGTGTTCTCCGGCGCGCTCATCGCGTCGACGACGATTCCCGACCCGGGCGAAGAGGCGCCGGAGGGCAGCCGCGCGCCCGTCCTGCCCGCCGGGATCGTCGATCCCGCCGCGTGTCTCGTCGCCGACCGGGTGCGCGTCGAGGGCAACCTGGAGCTCGACGACGGCATGGCGACCGCCGGCACCGTCCGGCTGCCGAACGCCGTCATCGGCGGGTACCTGCGGCTGTCGGGCGCGCGGCTGTCCGGGCCCTCCGGCGCATCCGACCGGGGGATCGCGCTCCTGGCCGACGGGATGGAGGTCGGCGGCGACATCGAAGGCCGCGACAACGGCAGCGGCGCCTTCTCCTGTGCCGGGCAGCTGCGGCTGGTCGACGCCCACGTGCGCGGCACGGCGAGCCTCTCCGGCGCCACCCTGGACGCGCCGGACGGCTATGCGCTGCTCGGCGACCGGCTGCGGGTCGGCGGTGAGCTCTACCTGCGCCGGGCGACGTGCAGGGGGACGCTGCGGATGCAGAACCTCGACGTCGGCGCGACCCTGGACTGCACCCGCGCCGCGCTGACCCGACCGCGGCTGCGTCCGGACGACACGATGCGGCCCTCGCTCGACCTGCGCGCCGCGACGATCGGCAAGGACCTGCTGTGCGTCGACGGGTTCGTCGCGGCAGGCGGCGTGCGGGTGCGGGTGGCCGACGTGCACAAGTCGGTCCAGTTCGTCGACGCGACGCTGGGGACGTCTTCGGCGCTCACCCGCTACTCGCTGAACCTGTACGGCCTGACCACCTCCGACCTCGTCCTCCTGCCTGCCCGCGCGCCCGCCGGGGCCGTGCGGCTGGCGTCCGCGCGGGTCGGCTCCTTCACCGACGCCGAGCTGCTGTGGGAGGCCGAGGGCGGGGTGGCGATCGACGGCTTCGACTACCAGTTGATCGACGACACCCGGATCGCTGACACCCGGCAGCGGCTGCGGCTGCTCGAGCGGGCGATGCCCGACTACGCCCCGGGGCCGTACGAGCAACTCGCCGCCGCGTACCGGCGCGCGGGCCACGAGGAGCGGGCCGAGCGCGTGCTGATGACGCGCCAGATCCGGCGCTACGCCGAGGTCAGGCCCCGCGAGCCGGGTGTGGGGAGCGTTGCAGCGCTGGACCGTCGGGTTCGGGTATCAGCCCTGGTTGGCGGTGTGCTGGCTGGCGTTGGCGTGGGTGCTGGGCGGGATCTGGTTCGTCGGGCACGTGCCGACGCCGGTCGACGACGGGCAGCACCCCGTCTTCGACCCCTGGATCTTCGCCGCCGACACGCTGCTCCCGATCGTGAACCTCGGGCAGGACGGGTACTGGCGGCTGGAGGGCGCGTCGCAGTGGATCGCGACCGCGCTGGACGTGGTCGGGTGGATTCTCGCCACGACGGCTGCAGCGGGTGCCGCCCGGATCCTCAAACGGGTGTAGCGCCACCACCCTGACGAGTTGAATCACCCGTCAGTGCTGTAACGGCCGTTCTGAACCCGTTTCCCCTTGCCGTGTGACCCCGTTATGGGTGGCAGCAGCACCCGATGGAGAAGGAGACGCGGTGATCGAGGAGATGTTCGGCGGGCCAGCCGCCGGCAGGCACGCGCTCGACGAGGACGCCGTCCAGACCCCGATCTTTCACGCCCTGAAGCGGGGCGGGTGGAGACAGCGGCAGCAGGAGCGCACCGTGGACTCTGTCGAGGAGTTCCGCCGCGACCCGCTCACCGCGCCGATCCCGATCCAGGCCCTCGCGCCCGCCCCGGCGCGGGAGCGGTCGGCGCCGGACTGGTCGCGGGAGTGGTCGCCGTCGATGCCCGCGCACGAGCAGCCGCGGGACCGGTCGGCGCGCGACTGGGCGCAGGAGCGGTCGGCGCGTGATGGGTCGTGGGAGAGGTCGGCGCCTGACTGGGCGCAGGACCGGTTGGCGCGCGACTGGGCGCAGGAGCGGTCGGCGCGTGATCGGTCGTGGGAAAGGTCGGCGGCGCTGGCCGGTCAGGGCCGCCACCACCGCGAACCCGTCCCCGCCCTCTGGTGAGTCCCGCATCCGCCCACGGTGAGTCCCGCATCCGCCCACGGTGAGTCCCGCATCCCGCCCACGGTGAGTCCCGCATCCGCCCACGGTGAGTCCCGCGTCCGCCCACGGTGAGTCCCGCGACTGTGCACGGTGAGTCCCGCATCTGAGCACGGTGAGTCCCGCATCTAGCCGCGGCGAGTGGGGGATTTCGCCGCGCGTCGATCGCGGGGAGGCGAGCCGAGCGCGGATGCGCGGGGCGGTCAGAAGCGGATGCGGGCGGCCACGGCGCGGAGCCCGGCCGTCGTCGCGGCGCGGTCGACCTGCGTCGGCTCGCCCGTCGACCAGCACCGCCTCACCCGCCACCCAGACGTCCTTGACCAGCCGCGACCCCCCCGCCCACACGAGGTTGGACAGCAGCTGGGCGTCGTCGGACGGGTCGGTGAACACCGCGTCGTCGAGGTCGACGTGCACGAGGTCGGCCCAACGACCGGGCTCGAGCGCGCCGAGGTCGGTGCGACCGATCGCCGCAGCTCCGTCGCGGGTCGCCATGAGCAGCAGCTCGGCGCCGTCAGCGCCGCCGCGTCGCCGCTGCTCACCCGGGCCAGGAGGCCAGCGAGCCTCGCCTGGGCCCACATGTCGAGATCGTCGCCAGACGCCGGGCCGTCCGTCCCCAATCCGACGCGCACGCCCGCGCGACGCAGCGCGGTCACCCGGGCGATCCCGGCCGCGAGCTTGGCGTTCGAGCCAGGACAGTGCGCGACCGCCGTCCCGCGATCGGCCAAAAGGGCGATGTCGGACTCCGACAGCTGGACGCCGTGACGCCGCCAGTACCCGACCGCCCAACATGCCGACGGCGTCGAGCAGGGCGGGCACCGATCCGTGCGACGCGCGCTGTGGCAGGTCCTCCTCCGCGGCCTCGGCGACGTGGATGTGTACCAGCGCACCCCTCGCCCGGGCGTGCTCCCCGACCGACGCGAGCGCATCCGGCGGCAGCGTGTACGCCGCATGGGGGCCGTAGCCCAGTTCGATCCGCTCGCCCAGCCCCGACCGCACGCCGACGGCGTCGATCCGCGCGGAGATGTCGTCGCGCATGCGCTCCCAGGGGCCGAGCCGGTCCCAGCCGGGCGCCGCGATGATCCCTGGTGTGAGCACGACACGTGAGCCGACGGTGGTCACGGCGTCGATCACCGCATCGGTGAAGAAGTACATCTCGACGCTCGTGGTGCACCCGGTGCGGAGCAGTTCGACGCAGCCCGCGGCCATGCCCGCCCGCACGTCGTCAGCACGCAGCCTGCTCTCGGCCGGCCACATGACCTCGTGCAGCCACCGCATGAGCGGCAGGTCGCCGCCCAGCCCGCGCAGCGCGATCATCGGCGTGTGCGCGTGTGTGTTGATCAACCCGGGGAGCAGGACGCCGGGCAGGGCCTGCACCGCGGCCTCCGACGGCGGGGCTTCGGCGAGCGGCCCGACCCAGGCGATTCGGCCGTCCGCGTCGATGTCGAGGGCGGCGTCGCGCAGGACCGAGCACTCGGCGTCGCAGGGAAGGACGACGGGCGCGGTCAGGCGCAAGGTCACCGCCGGTTTTCCAAGAGCGACCGCAGCGACCGGAACGGCGGCAGCCAGGCCCCGCCGTCGGGGAGCGAGTCCAGCGAGATGCGCGGCAGCGGCTCGCGGAAGACGCCCTCGATGTCCTCGAGGTCGACGAACTCGATCACATCGGAGGCCAGCGCGAAGCTCGCGTGCTCGCGAAACCCGATCACTGTGACGTAGGTGCCGCGCGTCCGCAGGTCTTCCAGCGGCTCGCGGAAGGCGCGCCCATCCCCCGACGCGACCACGACGTGCTCCAGGGAGCCTTCGTCGGCGCGCAGCTTGATGTGGCCGAGCATGTCGTCGTCGACGTCGGAGTCCTCGGTGACCTTCGGCTTGGCGAAGACCGCGAACCCCACGTTGCGCAGCGCCTCCACCCACGGCCGGACCACCTCGGTGCTCCCGGGGACGACGTTGGTGAACACGCACGCCTCGGCAACGGCGTCCTCGCCCGCGAGATCCAGCAGCCAGCGGCCGACGGCGTCGAACCGCGGCCGGAACGCCGCGGTAGGCCGGGCGCCGAGCAGTGAGCCGAGGCTCATATCCATGTTCGGCGCGTCCCACACCAGGAGCACGCGCGGCTCGGGGCCGGTGGGGGCGGTCATGTCCCGACCCTATCCTTCCGTGACTTCCCGATAGCCGGTGGATCACCGCTAGCATCCGCGCCGATGGAGGACGAGCAGGTGATCGCGGAGCGCGCCGCGGCGGCGATGGAGCGGGCTGACGCCGCGGCGAAGGAAGCAGGCGTCCGGCTCGTCGACATCCGGCCGGGACGGGCGCGCACCGCACTCACGGTCGAGGGTCGCCACCTCAACGGGCACGGCATCTGCCACGGCGGGTATCTCTTCCTGCTGGCCGACGCGGCGTTCGCGTACGCGTGCAACAGCCACGGCATCTCGACGGTGGCCGCGGGCGCCGACATCGTGTTCCTGCGGCCCGTTTCGCCGGGCACCGACCTCGTTGCGGAGGCCGTGGAACGGGCGGTGGCGGGTCGGTCCGGGGTATACGACGTCACGGTGCGGTCGGGAGACGAGGTGGTGGCGGAGTTCCGGGGCCGCACCCGGCAGGTTCCGGGGCTGCCTGCTCCCCCGTGAGCCGAGTCCGGCAAGCAGATCGCGGTCAGCCGCGGGACTCACCGTGGCGAGATGCAGGACTCACCGTGTGCGAATGCGGGACTCACCGTGGCGAGATGCGGGACTCACCGTGCGCGGATGCGGGACTCACCGTGGGGGTTACCGGGGTGGGGTGAGGTAGGCCGGGCGGGTCTCCGGGTCGGGCTGGTCGTAGTACCGGTGGTACACCGACGTCAGGCCGCCCGACACCGGGGGCACGATCCAGCTCCAGTCGGCGGGGCAGCGCCGCCCCGCCCGCTCCTCCCGCGACACGTGCTTGAGGAACCGGTCCGACTCGGTGTGGTGGTCCGACATCGTCACGCCCGCGACGTCGAACGAGTGCTGCACCGCCCGCACGAGCTCGACGGTGGCCCGGTCCCGCCACAGCGACCGCTCCGAGCTCGTGTCGAGCCCCATCCGTTCGCCGATGACGGGCACCAGGTCGTACCGGTCGGCGTCGGCGAGGTTGCGCGCCCCGATCTCCGTGCCCATGTACCAGCCGTTGAACGGCGCGGCGGGGTAGGTGATCCCGCCGATCGACAGCGGCATGTTGCTGATCGCCGGGACGGCGTGCCAGCGCAGCCGCAGGTCGGCGAACCAGTCCAGCTCGGGATGCGACAGCGGCACTTCCAGCACCGCGTCCGACGGCAGGTCGTGCAGCTCCGGCTCCCCGGCGCCCGACGCGATCAACAGCGGCAGGACGTCGAAGCGACCGGGCGGGTCGGGCGGTTGCCAGCCGAGGGCGATCGCCCGGTCGGTGAACGCGACCTGCCCGGCGTCGCCGCGGATCCCACCGCTCGCCGTGCGGTGCCCGGCGTAGCGGATCAGCTGGTCGTTGAGGATGCGCGGGCCCGGCGCGTCGGGCCGGTCCGGCGCGAAGATCGTGATCGTGGACCGGATCCCCCCGTCGCGCGTCGCCTCGTGCAGGTGGGCGGCGCACTCCATGGCCACCGCCGATGGCGTACTCACCCCCCGCCGGTCCCGCACGCGCAGCGCGTTCCAGTACAGCCGCCCGATGCACCGCGCCGCGTTCCGCCACGCCACACGGGCGCCGAACACGATCTCGGCCTCGGTGTGCGCGTAGGTGCCCGTCCGGGCGATCTCGGCCTTGACCTGACGCAGCCTGCGTCGCAGCGGCAGTCCGGGAGCGGTCTCGGCATGGAACTGCTCGAGGAACTCGGTTGCCGCCGCGAGGTCGACGGCGTCGGTCGAAAGGCGCGGCGCGGGGACGACGGCGCCGCGCTCGGCGAGGGATGTCACGCCCGGCCCTCCATCACGAAACGTCCTGGTGACCAGGCGTGTTCGGCCACCGCAGAACCTCCACCGTCGTGCGTCAGGCCCTCCCTCCCAGGGCGTGACCCTTCCTACACGGCTACGAGGTGTGATTGCGAGGTGGCCCCGTGCGACGGCGGCGATACACCAGATCGTGGACATCGCGGCCCTCGGCGCGCGCTCGCGCCTCGAATTTGGTCACGGGCCGCCACGCCGGGCGCGGCATCCAACCACCCGGTTGGCCCAGCGCGGTGTTCGCCAGGAGCGGCTCGCCGTCGGCCACGGTGCGCATCTGGAGCGCGTAGTCCTCCCAGTCGGTGGCCATGTGGAGGGTGCCGCCCGGCCGCAGCCGCGACGCCGCGAGCGTCACGAATGCGGGCTGCACCAGCCTGCGTTTGTGGTGGCGACGCTTCGGCCACGGGTCCGGGAAGAAGATCCGGATCCCGGCGAGCGACGCCTCCGGCACCTGGTCGCGCAGCAGCGCGACGGCGTCTCCGCGGAGGACGACGAGGTTGCGCAGCCCGGCCGCCTCGACGCGCATGAGCAGCGCCGCGATGCCGGGCTCGAAGACCTCGACGGCGAGGTGGTCGAGCTCGGGCTCGGCCACCGCGAGCGCCGCCGTCGACTCGCCCATGCCGGAGCCGATCTCCAGCACGAGGGGCGCGTCGCGGCCGAACCAGGCGGCGGGGTCGTAGGTCAGGTCGGCGACGTCATGGCCGTGCGTCGGCCACCACCGCTCCCACGCCGCCTGTTGGCCCTCGGTCAGGCGCGCGCGATGGTGGACGTAGCTCGTGACCTGCCGGTGCGGCCGTTCCTCAGCCACCGGCGGCGGGGAGCCGCACCGCCGCGGTCGCCCCCGGCAGCCTGCCGCGGACGTACCCGGCGGTGGTGAACGCCAGCGCGGTCACGACGGCCGCCGCCGACGTCACCCGCCGCTCCTTCAGCTCGCGCAGAACAGCCGCGGGCAGCACTTTGGCGACGTAGTCGCGTTCGGTGGCCAGCGCGTCGTCGCTGCCGACGAGTTGCGAGACCGCCGCCTTCGACAGCCCCTCAGCCCAACTGCGCCGCCGCAGGTATGCCCACTCGACCCGGTCGTGGCTCACCCGGTGGTCGACCTCGGCCCGCGGCTCGAACACGATCCGGATCTTCTCCCCGGCCCGCGCGTAGGCCTGCCGTGCGCGGATGCACAGCTCGGTCTCCTCGCAGCCCAGCGGGTTGCGCCCGATCCGGCCGATCTCCTCGGCGAACCCGCCGACGCGCTCGAACACCTCGCGGCGGAACGACATGTTGCAGCCCATGAGGTTGCGCACCTCGGCCTGCTCCGTGGGCTGTCCGGTATAGGTGCAGCCGATGATCCAGTCGAGCTCGCCGGTGGCGTCGCCGTCGAGCGGCCGCGCGCCAGGGAGCATGCGCGGTCGCCGCCCGCCGCTCGGCCACGTAGGCCAGCGGGGGTGCGCCGCCCCGCCCACGGCCTTGACGGTGGCGTCCTCGTACGGCTCCAGGAGGGCGGCGAGCCAGCCGGGACGCGCGCGCGCGTCGTCGTCGAGGAACACCACGACCTCGCCCGTCGCCGCCGCGATGGCGGTGTTGCGCGCGCCGGACAGACCCTGGGCGTGCGCGTTCGCCAGCACCCGCACTCCCGTGAGCTCGGCCTGGGCGCGCGCGAGGAGGGTGGGGTTGTGGTCGACGACGACCAGCGTCTCGACCGGCGCCACGCTCTGCGCCGCCACCGACGCCACCGCCTCGGCGATGTCGTCCCATCGCTTCTCGGTGTAGACGCAGACGACGACGGTGGCGGTGGTCACGGGCTCTCCGGGGTCAGCGACGGATGGTCATGCGGCGATGCTCGGCGATCAGAGTACGGAGCACCCGTGCGCCGTCGGCGAACGTACGCAGGTTGGTCTCGCCGAACATGCGTTGCCGCTCCACGGACGGCACCTCAGCGATCTTGAGGCCCGCCGCGGCGATCCGGCAGTTGAGCACCGTCTCGATCTCGAAGCCATCGCCCCACAGCATCCCCTCCACGGGCGCGGGGGCATCCACCGGGGGCAGGTCCAGCACCGGCAGGAGATCGGCCCAGAACGCGTTGTAGCCGTAGCACAGGTCGGAGTAGTTGGTGCCGAAGAGCGCGTTCGCGATGCCGTTGAGGCCCGCGTTGCCCGAGCGGCGCAGCAGCGTGATGTCGTCGCTGCCGCCGCCGGGGGCGAAGCGGCTGCCCTTGGCGAAGTCGGCGCCCGCCACGAGCGCGGCGACGAAGGCGGGGATCTCGCCGGGGTCGGCCGAGCCGTCGGCGTCGAACATGACGATGACGTCGCCCGTGGCTGCGGCGAACCCACAGGCCATCGCGTTGCCCTTGCCCTTGCGGGTCTGGGTGATCGTCTTGACGGACGGCAGCACTCGGCGCGCGACCTCGATCGAACCGTCGCTGGAGTTGCCGTCGACCACGATGATCTCGTGGACGGCCGGGCGCACGGCGGCGATCGCGGGCAGCACGATCTCGAGGTTCTTGGCCTCGTTGCGGGTCGGGACGACCACGCTGATCTGCGGATACGGCGTGCGGCTACCGCGCGGCTGGGTGCGGGGCATGCGACGGCTGCGGGTCACGCAGGCCGACGCGAGCTGCGTCGAAGCCGAGGGGACGGCCGGACGGGCGGGTGATACGGCGCTCACACATCCTCCAGGGGGATCCGCACCACCGGATAACGACGCCGTCTCCGGTGGGATACGGCCAATAGATGCCGCATGCGGGCTACTTCAGTCGACGGTGGCGGTGCTCGTCGTCACACCCAGCAAGACGCATGGGCGGCGAGCGGGTTGCTCCGCCGCTCGAGACGCCGCTCCCCACGTCGTGACCGGACCGTGATGAAAAGGGGGTAGTGGTACGCATGGCAGGCGCGCCCGGTCTGGCGAGGATCGCCGCATGACCACCACTTCGACGCCCGACCGGGCCGTCGCGCTGGCCGCCGAGCTGGGGCGCATCGGGCGAAGGCTCGACGGCATGGGCGTCGAACTGCTGACACTGCGTGGCGGAGCGCCCGGATCGCCCGACGGGGAGCCGTCGGCTGGCGCGGGCGCCACGCCGATGACGTCCGGGTCCACCGCCGCTTCCGACGACGCGACGCCATCCGGCGGCTTCCGGGTCCGTCGCTCGGTGAGCAAGCCGCTGGGCCGAGTGGGGCTGAGACGGCTCCGGCAGACGGCGTGATGTCCGTCACGCCTGCTGGGTCAACGCCGAGTCCGCCGGGCGGCCTTGCCGCCACGAGGTCGGCTGGGCCCGGCGACTCCGCGTCACCGGCAGCCGGACCCCGCACCCCGATCTTGACCCCGCCGGGCGCCCTGCCGGACCCTGCGGGCGGGCAGACCGCGAGAGCGGCGGCCGGACCGGGCCCGAGCGATCTCCCGACAGCGGCCGTTGCCGCGCACGGCGGTCAGCCTGCAGCGCGCGGACCGACGGAGCACGCTCCGCCCGTCGGCCCGGGCGCGCCACGCCTGGGCTGGGGGGTCCCCGCGGGATGGGCCCCGCCGTCGTACCCGGCGCCCGGCTCTCCGCCCGCCTACCCGGCGCCCGGTCCACCGCCCGCTTACCCAGCTGGGCCTGCCTACCCCCCGCCTGCCGGGTGGGGGCCGCGCCCGACGGCTGCCCCGGCGCCGAAGGGTTCGCCCCTCACCGGCGCGCGCCTACTGGCGTGGACGGGCGGCGCGGTGACCCTGCTCGGCATCGTCCTGCTGTTGGCGCTCGCGGCGTCGCGCGGCTGGTTCACCCCGCACGCGCGGATCGCGTTCGGCGCCGTACTCGGCGCGGGGCTCGTCGGACTCGGGATGTGGCTGCACCGTCGCGAGACCGCTCGTGCGGGCGCCCTCGCCCTCACCGCCACCGGCATCGCCGCCCTCTATCTGGTCGCCGCCGCCGCCACCGCGGTCTACGACTACCTTCCGGCTGTCGCCGCCCTGCTGCTCGCGCTCCTCATCGCGGGGGCCGGGCTCGGCCTCGCCGACCGCTGGCGCACAGAACTGCTCGCATGCGGGGTCTCGTGGGCGCCGCCGTGCTCGCCCCCGCGCTCGCAGGTGCCTGGCTGCTCGCCGCGCTGGCCCTCGCGCTCCAACTCGCCGCGCTGCCCGCGGTGCTGCGGCGCGGGTGGGCGGTGCTCATGCTGCTGGCCGCCGCCGGGCCCGTGCTCTACGGCGCGTTCGCCGTGCTCAACGAGGACGTCGGGGCACCGGATGTGCTCGTCGCCGGGGGTGTTTCCGCTGCGGTGCTCGCGGTCGCCCTCGCGACGGCCGCCCTCGCACTCCGCCGCATCCCGACGAACTCCGCCGCCCCGAGCGCCACACCGTCGGCCGGGACGACTGCCACCGGCGCGGCGGTCAAGGACGCGGGCATGTCGGCCGGGTCGGCTGCGGTCGGCGCGTCCGCGTCCGCGGGGTGGCCTGCGACGGAGACGGGCCGGGCGGACGATTCGCGGGGTGCCGAGCCAGGCCCCGCGCCGGGCCCGGCGATGGCGGCCGGGTCGGGCGTCGGCATCCCGAGCAGGCGAACGGCCGGGGAACGGGCTTGGGTCGGGTCGGTCGCGGCCGTCGTCGCGGTCTCGGTGTTGCCCGCGCTCGCCGGAGCCGGGGTACTCGACGGCTGGTGGGGCGCGCTCCTCGCCTGCGGGGCGGCGGTGCTCCTCGGGATCCTCGCCCTGCTGCCCCTGACCCCGCACGCCGTCACGGTCGCCGCGGGCACGGCGGGCGCCGCCGCAGTGCTCACCGCGACCGTCGTCGGCCTCTACGGATCCGCGGCCGCGATCGCCGTCCTCGCCGAGGCCCTGGTCGCCGCACTGCTCGCGGTCGGCCTGCGCAGCCGGTTCGCGATGATCACGGCCCTGGTGCTCGGCGCGTTGGGCGGCCTGTCGGCGGTCGTGCGCTACGCCCCGCTGGAGACGCTGCTGCGGTTCGAGATCGCGCCCGCGGTCGGCGACCTCGTCACCGCCGTCGCGGTCGCGGCGCTGCTGCTCGCGCTCTCCGCCGCCCTCCTCATGGCGGGCGGACGGCTGGGCCGGGTCCGTCCGGACGCCCAGGACGCCGCCGTCTGGGTGCCGATCGGCCTCATCGGGCTGTACGGGGCGGCGAGCATGGTGGTCAACGCCGCGCTCCTGATCGCACCGACGTCGTCGGGCTTCGCGGCGGGCCACGCCGTCGTCACCGTCTCGTGGACGGTCGGCGCGCTCGTCCTGCTGGCACGCGGTCTCCGCCGCCCCGCTGTGCGGATCACCGGGCTGGTGCTCGGCGGAGCCGCCGTCGCGAAGCTGGTGCTCTTCGACCTGGTCGCGCTCGACGGCCTGGCCCGGGCCGCCGCGTTCCTCGGTGCCGGACTCGTCCTTCTGGCGGCGGGTACGCGCTACGCCCGGATGGTCGCCGAAGCGGACCGGACGCCGCCGTCCGAGTGATCGGCGTTCACACCCGCAAAGCGTTGTTCCGTGCCGGCCCCGACGGCGTGCCGGGGCCGGCACATTCGCTGGTGTGACGACCGAACGCGAACGCCGAGCGACGGTGGGTGCGCAGGGGCCGAGGCCGCCCGATCGCTACGGCGACGCCGTCCGGGCCCGCCGGGCCGAGCTGCGTGCGGAGCAGGGCCCGCTGTCGGGCACCCACCGGGCGGAGCTGCGCGCCGAGCTGGCGCTCGCCCGGATCGTCGCCACCGACGCGGCCGCCGAAGCGTTCGCGGATCTCGCCCGTGAAGCGGCGGTCCACGCCGCGCATCCCGATCGCACTGTCCACCGTTCTCTGCCCGCCCGCCTGCCCGGCGCCCTGGACGCGGTGGCCGAGCGGGTCCACGCTGCCACCCTCGCCGCACTGGCTCCTGCCGTGCGCCGGATCGCCGCCGTCCGGCGCCTCGATCTCGGCCCGCGCTGGCCCGCTCTCCCCTCGCGCCATCTGCCGCTGCCGGACCGGGCGCCACCCGCGCCTGCGCGGGCGCCCCGGCTGGCGGGCGCGGCGGAGGGGCTCGCGGTCTGGCGGGTCGCGCTCGTCGTGCTGGCGGCGATGCCGCTCGTCGGGCTGCCGGTCTGGGGCGGGCCCGCGCTCGCGCCCGTCGCCGTCGGGTCGGGCGCCGCCGCGGTCACGGTCGCGGTGCTGATCCGCCGCGGCGGTGTCGAGCGGGCTGTGCTGCAGCGCCAGGTCGACGCCGTGCTCGCCCAGGGCCGCACCGCGCTGCGCGTCGACGTCGAGCGCATGCTGCTGGAGCTCGAACGGGCCGTCGCGGGCGAGCTCGACGCCGCCGTCGAACGCAGGCGCACGGCCGTTGAATCGGAGCTGCTCGCGCTGTCCGGGCCGAGGGCGGCGGCCCGTGTTTGAGCCCCGTGACGTGCCGGATCTCGATGCGGCTCCGTTCATCCTCGACACCGACGGCGACGGCTGCCTCGACACCAGCCTCACCGATGACGGGATCGACCTCATCCTCGGCACCGACCTGAACGCCGACGGGATCGTCGACCAGATCCTGCGCATCGGCCCCGACGGCGTGGCCCGGATGGAGGTGGTCGACGACCTCCTCTGAGACGGGGCAACTCCGCCACGGCTTGCCGGTGCCGCCGGGTGGCGCTCTAGGTTGGGCAGATGCTCGACCGCGTGGACCCGCAGTTCCGTGGGCTGCCGCTGGGCGCCCTCGCCGACGCCGCGCTCGATCGTGCCCGCGTGCGCGGAGCCCAGCACGCCGACCTGCGTGTCGAGCGGATCGTCACGCAGACGATCTCGCTGCGCGACGGCTCGGTCACCGGCGTCGCCGACGAGACAGTGGTCGGGCTGGCCGTCCGGGTGCTGGTCGACGGCGTATGGGGCTTCGCATCGCACGGCGACCTCACGCCCGAGCGCGCCGCCGCCACCGCCGAGCAGGCGGTGCAGGTAGCACGCACGCTCGCGCCCGTCGCGCGGGAGCGGGTCGAGCGCGCCGACGAGCCGGTGCACGCCGACGCGGTGTGGGTCTCCGCGTACGCGCTCGACCCGTTCGACGTGCCGACCCGCGACAAGGTCGCGCTGCTCACCGAGTGGTCGCGGCGGCTGCTGGCCTCCGACGGCGTCGACCACGTCCAGACCGGCGTCGCCCAGGTCCGCGAGTGCAAGTTCTACGCCGATCTCGCGGGCACCTCGACGATCCAGCAGCGCGTGCGCGTCGCCCCGAGCCTCACCGCCACCTCCGTCGATCGCGCGTCGGGGCGGCTTCGAGACGATGGACACGCTCGCGGCGCCCGCCGGGCGCGGCTGGGAGTACCTCACCGGCGACGGCTGGGACTTCGAGGGCGAGCTCGCCACGATCCCCGAGCTGCTCGCGGAGAAGGGCAAGGCGCCCGGCGTCGGTCGCGGGGCCGTACGACCTGGTCATCGACCCCACCAACCTCTGGCTCACGATCCACGAGTCGGTCGGCCACGCTACCGAGTACGACCGCGCGATCGGCTACGAGGCCGCCTACGCGGGCACCAGCTTCGCCACGCCCGACAAGCTCGGCACCCTGCGGTACGGCTCTGACCTCATGCACGTCACCGGCGACCGCACGATCCCGCACGGCCTGGCCACCATCGGCTTCGACGACGACGGCGTCGCCACCACCGCAATGGGACCTCGTGCGCGACGGCGTGCTCGTCGGCTACCAGCTCGACCGCGCCTTCGCCCCCCGCCTCGGCCTCGCCCGCTCGAACGGCTGCGCGTTCGCCGACTCACCCCACCACGTGCCGATCCAGCGCATGGCCAACGTCTCCCTGCAGCCCGACCCCGCCCGCGACACCAGCACCGACGAGCTCATCGCGGGTGTCGAGCGCGGCATCTACGTCGTCGGCGACAAGTCGTGGTCGATCGACATGCAGCGCTACAACTTCCAGTTCACCGGCCAGCGGTTCTACCGGATCGAGAACGGGGCGCTCGCCGGGCAGCTGCGCGACGTCGCCTACCAGGCCACCACCACCGACTTCTGGGGCTCGCTCGACGGCGTCGGCGGCCCGTCGACCTGGGTGCTCGGCGGGGCGATGAACTGCGGAAAGGCCCAGCCGGGGCAGGTCGCGGCGGTGAGCCACGGGTGCCCGTCGGCGCGCTTCCGGGGCGTCAACGTGCTCAACACGCGGGAGGAAGGCCGGTGAGGCCTCAGGAGATCGTCGAACGCACGCTCGCGGCGGCGGCGCACCTGCACGGGTGTGCGGTGCTCGTCCGCGAGAACAGCGAGGCTGTGCTGCGCTGGGCCAACTCGACGATGACGACGAACGGCCTCAGCACCTCGGGGCACGTCACCGTGATGGCGTTCGTCGCGGTCGAGGGAGGGGTGGCGGCGGGTGTGGTCGGGTCGGCCGCCACGGTCACCGACGCCGCGCAGCTCACGGATCTCGTCGCGGCCGCCGAGGCCGCCGCCCGCGACGCCGGACCGGCCGACGACGCAGTGCCACTGGCCGAGCCGACCGGCGGCGACCCGAAGTGGGACGACCCGGCACACGAGACGTCCATCGGCGTCTTCGCGCGGTTGGCGGGCGACCTCGGCGGGGTGTTCGACGGCCCGCAGCGCCACTACGGTTTCGCCAGCCACGAGATCGCGACGCTGTGGCTGGGCACCTCCACCGGCGTGCGCGGGCGCTGGGTGCAGCCCACCGGATCGGTCGAGCTGAACGTCAAGTCGCCCGACCTGGCCTCGTCGGCGTGGACCGGTGTCTCGACCGCCGACTTCACCGACGTCGACGCCGCAGCGCTCGCCGCGGCCGCGGCGCGCAGGCTGGACTGGGGCGCCCGCCGCGTCACGCTGCCCGCGGGCCGCTACGAGACGCTGCTCCCGCCGTCAGCGGTCGCCGATCTGATGATCTATCTCGCATGGTCGATGGAGGGCAGGGCGGCCCAGGAGGGGCGCAGCGCGCTGTCGGGTCCGGACGGGCTGCGGGTCGGCGAGCGGCTGACCTCGATGCCGCTCACGCTGGCCTGCGACCCGAACGCCGCCGGGCTCGAGTACGAGCCGTTCCTCACCACGACGCGCTCGGACGACGGCATCAGCGTCTTCGACAACGGCGCTCCCACCCGCCGGGTGGACTGGGTGCGTGAGGGCGTCATCACAGAATTGGCGTACTCCCGCGCCGAGGCCGCCGAGTTCGGCACCTCGTTCACCCCACCGGGGGACAATCTGCTGCTCACCGGGGGTGCGGCCGGTTCGCTCGACGACCTGGTGGCAGGCACCGAACGCGCCTTGCTGCTCACCTGCCTCTGGTACATTCGGCTTGTCGACCCCACGACGCTGCTGCTCACCGGGCTCACCCGGGACGGCGTCTACCTGGTCGAGAAGGGTGAGGTCGTCGCCGAGGTCGACCACAACTTCCGCTTCAACTTCTCCCCGCTCGACGTGCTGCGCAGGGCCACGCAGGTCGGCGCCACCGAGCGCACGCTGCCGCGGGAGTGGAAAGACTGGTTCACGCGGGCCGCGATGCCTCCGGTGCGGGTGCCCGAGTTCTTCATGTCCTCGGTGTCGCTGGGCCGCTGAGGCCCCACCGTTCGGCGAACCCCGCAGGCGATGCGCCGGTTGACCGCTACGGAAATCTGACGTTCGGCGGTCGTGGAGCCACCGTCCGTCGCACTACGGCGTGGCGATGCCTACCCGACCGCGTTTATGCCGTTGACTGGATGTGCGCAACGACGCGCGGTTCTCGAATGAGATGAAGGAGCCCCGACCGTGTCGTTCGACGTGGTGAGTGCTTACACCCTGCTCGTCGGTGACGGTGAGGGCCCGCCCAGTGTCAGCGTGCACAGCACGGCTGACGACGCCTGGCGGGCACTGGACAAGGAGGTGAGGAGCCGCTGCTGGATGCGCCCGCGCCCGCGGCGGAAGATGGATGCCGAGGCAGCCACCCGGCTGGCCAACGCGTGGCGGGCGGCCGACCCCGAAAACCGCTTCTGGAACCTGACGGTGCACCGACTCCCCGTGCCGCTCCCCGTGATCGCCCGTCCCCCCGCCGCCGTCCGCTGACCCCCCGACGTGAGTCCCGCATCTGCGCACGGTGAGTCCCGCGTTCCGCCACGCCGAGTCCCCGATCCCGGCACGGTGAGTCCCGCGTTTGTGCACGGCGTGTCCTGAATCCCGGCACCGGCGGGGTGTCGGGAGAGGCGGGGTGTCGGAGAGGCGGCCCGGCGGCCCGATCACGCCCGACCGCGACGTGCCCGACGTATGCCCGCTGCGTCAGCGGAATGCCGCGATCACCGGGGCCATGCGGGCGATCGCGTCGACGTCGGGTAGGTCCACCAGCCGCACGGCGACCTCCCCCACCCCGGCCTCGGCGAGCTCGCGGAAACGCCCGACCTGGTCGGCAACCGTGCCCGCGTGGACGGCAGCCGCCCACCGCGCCGGATCAGCTCCACGCGGACGGTGCCGGGTGACCAGTGCGTCAAGATCGGCCGGATCCCGTCCGACGAGCGCGGTCGTCAGGTGCGACAGCGCCACCTCACGCCCCGACGCGGCACAGTGCTCGCGCAGCACCGTGGCCTTGCGCGCGACGGTCGACAGGTCACCCAGCACGTTCGCGGTGTCGGCGTAGCGCGCGGCGAGCGCCAGGGTGCGCCGTTCGCCACCGCCACCCAGCACGACGGGCACCCGCTCCTGCAGCGGTCGGGGGTAGGCGGACGTGTCCGGCAGGTCCAGCACCCGCCCGCGGAACGGCTTGCCGCCCGGCCCCCACAGCACGGGCAGTGCCGCGAGCGCGTCCTCCAACAGCGCATACCGGTCGCCGACCGGCGGGAAGGGCCACCCGTAGGCGCGGTGCTCCGCGGCGAACCAGCCCAGACCGAGCCCGCACACCGCCCGTCCGCCGGACAGGACGTCCAACGTGGCGATGATCTTGGCGAGGTGCCCGACATTGCGGTACGTGATCCCGGCCACGAGCGCGCCCAGCCGCAGGCGCGACGTGCACGCGGCCAGCCAGGCGAGCGTCGTGAAGCTCTCGAGGAAGTCGTCCCACGCGCGCCCGATCTGGGGGATCTGCCGGAAGTGGTCCATCGTGTAGATCGCGTCGAAGCCCGCGTCCTCCGCAGCGGCCGCGATCTCGCGCAACCGAGGGCCGAGGGTCGCCGCGCCGCCGGGAAAGGCCGAGAGGTGCAGGGCGAACCGCAGCCCCACGGGCTCGGTGCGCTGCCGATGCTCGGCGGCGTCCGACTCGGCGAACGACGGGGGCACGACGCGCACCGGCTCGGGCGCGAGCACGCGGTCGAATCCCTCGCAGGCGAGCCCGTCGCGGACCGCGGGCCAGGTGCGGAGCTGGGCGGTGAGCGCGGCGGCGGGCACGGGATGGGAGCGGGCGCGGTTGCGGGCCCGACAGGCTGAAGCGGGCGCGTCGACCGCGACCGCTACGCAGGCCATCCCGCGGTCGCGCGCCACCGCCCGCCACCGCGCCCGGCGGTCCGCGTCCATGCCGGTCGTGTCGATCACGGTGGTCAGCCCACGCGCCACACGGCGGTCGACGATCTCCTCAAGCAACGCGAACGCATCCGTGCTCGCGGTTATGTCGTCCTCGCCCGCGCCGACGACCCCGCGTAGGGCATCGGACGAAACGATGGCCGACGGGGGGAAGTGCGCCGCGGCCCACGTCGACTTGCCCGCCGCCACAGGCCCGGCCAGCACGACGAGGCAGGGGGATGGCAGCAGCAGCGTCACGCTGCGCAGCCTGGCGTACCGCGGTATCCCGTCGCCACCGCGGCGCGGGCGCGCTCGTCCGCGACCACCGCTCGCTCACTCGCTGACCACAACCTGACTGGCCGCCTACGTCAATGCGCCCCGCCCGACCGAGACGCAGTGCGCCGCTTTGTCGATCACGAGGCTGCCCCAACACATGCATCCCGCGACAGACGGCAACGGGACCGCTCGGCACGGCCCGAGCCTCACCGTGCGCGGATGCCGAACTCCTCGTGGTGAATTGCGGGACTCACCGTGGTGGAACGCGGGACTCACCGTGGTGGAACGCGGGACTCACCGTGTTCGGGTGCGGGACTCACCTACCGGGGGTGCGGGTTACTCCTGGGGGGTCACCGGGCGGGGGTCGACGCCGCGCTCCGCCAGCTTCTCCGTGACATGTTCGCTGATCTCATCGGCCTTCCGCCGCTCGCGCACGCGGATGAGGACCAGCATGGAGATGCCGTAGGCGATGCCGAGGACCAGCAGCACGATGCCCAGCCGCACCACGAAGCGCTGGAGCGGCTGGTCCTCCAGGTTGCCGACGTTGACGATCGAGATGATCGCCAGCACCCCGAGCGTGATGAGGTAGAACAGCACCGAGAGCAGCAGGTTCACCGAGCGGGTGACCGCCTTGTCGTGGAACACCTCGTGCAGGAACGGTTCGCCTGCGGTGACGAGCAGCCGCCCGACCACGAACGTCAGGATGACCGACACGGCGAGCAAGGCGATGTACTGGATGTTCTCGCTGCTCAAAGTGGCCTCCCGGCGCCGGATGTTGATGACGACGCTACGCGCACCCGGGCGAACCCGACAGCCGGCAACAGCGTGTCCCAGCGCGGGGTACCCGCTCCCGTCTGCGGCTACCCGTCGTCCGCTGGTAACACGCTGGTCACAGACCTGTGCGCGGCGGAACAGCGAATGTGGATGAGAAAGCGTTTTCGTCTGCGTCAACCCCAGCACTGAATCGATTACCGGATCGGTTTTGTGAGTCAGTCGACAGCGGCCGGACGTGGGGTTTCGGGTTTGCCGCAGGTACGTTCGGGAATACCACATATTCCGACGACACACCCGCACCGGCGCTGGGGCGGGTGTGTTCAGGCATTCCCGGAGAAGGGTTCAGGGCTGACATGACGGCTGCGACCGTGCCAGGGATCGATGCGAAGACGACCCAGAAGGATGGGACGCAGAACGATCGACTGCTCACCTGGGTGCGTGCGGTCGCGGACCTGACCATGCCCGACAGTGTCGTCTGGTGCGACGGCTCCGACGCCGAGTGGGACCGCATGGCCTCCCGGCTGGTCGAGGCGGGCACCTTCGTCAAGCTGGACGAGGCGAAGAAACCCAACTCGTTCTGGGCCACCTCGGACCCCGACGACGTCGCCCGCGTCGAGGAACGGACGTTCATCTGCTCGGCCACCGAGAGCGGCGCCGGACCCACGAACAACTGGGTCGACCCGGCCGAGATGAAGACGACGATGACCGAGCTGTACCGGGGCAGCATGCGCGGGCGCACGATGTACGTCATCCCGTTCTGCATGGGCCCCGCCGAGGCCGACCCTCCGATGCTCGGCGTCGAGATCACCGACTCCGAGTACGTCGTGGCGTCGATGAAGATCATGACCCGGATGGGCGCGGACATCCTCCCGCTCTTCGACGGCCGCGGCGACGACTACGTCAAGTGCCTGCACTCCGTCGGCGCACCGCTCGACGAGGGCCAGGCCGACGTCGCGTGGCCGTGCAACCCCACCAAGTACATCTCGCACTTCCCCGAGACCCGCGAGATCTGGAGCTACGGCTCGGGCTACGGCGGCAATGCCCTGCTGGGCAAGAAGTGCTACGCGCTGCGGATCGCGTCGGCCATCGCGCACGACGAGGGCTGGCTCGCCGAGCACATGCTGATCCTCAAGCTGATCTCCCCGGAGGACAAGGCGTACTACATCGCCGCTGCCTTCCCGAGCGCCTGCGGCAAGACCAACCTCGCGATGCTGCAGCCCACGATCCCCGGCTGGCGCGCCGAGACCATCGGCGACGACATCGCCTGGATGCGCTTCGGGCCCGACGGGCGGCTGTATGCCGTCAACCCCGAGTTCGGCTTCTTCGGCGTCGCGCCGGGCACCAACTGGAAGACCAACCCCAACGCGATGCGGACGATGGCGGCGGGCAACTCGATCTTCACCAACACCGCCCTCACCGACGACGGCGACATCTGGTGGGAGGGCATGGAGGGCGATCCGCAGCATCTGACGTCGTGGACCGGCGACGACTGGACCCCGGAGTCGGACGAGCCCGCCGCCCACCCGAACTCGCGCTACACGATGCCGATCGGACAGTGCCCCGTCGTCGCCCCCGAGTGGGAGGACCCGGCGGGGGTGCCGATCTCGGCGATCCTCTTCGGCGGCCGCCGCAAGACCACCGTGCCGCTCGTGATCCAGGCGCGCGACTGGCAGCACGGCACGTTCATGGGCGCGACCATGTCGAGCGAGAAGACCGCGGCCGCCGCGGGCGGGCTCGGCCAGGTGCGCCGCGACCCGATGGCCATGCTGCCCTTCCTCGGCTACAACGCGGGCGACTACTTCCAGCACTGGGTGAACGTCGGCAAGGGCGCCGACGCCGACAAGCTGCCGGAGATCTTCTACGTCAACTGGTTCCGCCGGGGCGACGACGGCCGCTTCCTGTGGCCGGGATTCGGCGAGAACAGCCGCGTGCTCAAGTGGTGCGTCGAGCGCATGGAGGGCCGGGGCGCCGCCACCGAGACCCCGGTCGGGCACGTGCCGTCGGCCGACCAGATGGATCTCGAGGGGCTCGACGTGGCCGCGGACGACGTGGCCGCGGCGCTCGCCGTCGACCTGGACGAGTGGCGGGCCGAGATCCCGCTCATCGAGGAGTGGTTCGCCCGGATCGGGGAGAAGCTGCCGACGTCGATGCGCGACGAGCTGGAGGGGTTGAAACTGCGTCTCGGTCTGTCATCAGACCCGGCCTGACGTCCCGATCGGTCCTATCATCCCGCGTGTCACCTCGACCGCGGGAGGACCGAAATGTCAACGTCGACGCCCCCACCTGACGAGCGCGAGGGACTGCGGTTCTCGCCGTGGAACCTGCTGCTCCTACTGCCGTTCCTCATGCTCGTCACACCATGGTTCAACTCGGCCGAGCCGAGCCTCTTCGGCATGCCGTTCTTCTACTGGGTGCAGTTCCTCTGGGTCGTGATCGGCGTCGTCGCCGTAGGGCTCGTCTACGTCAAGACGCGTGCCGAGGTGAACCCGGACGCGCCCGGCGAGGGCTACGACGTCGACGAGCTCGACGAGGGGACGCGGCGATGAACTGGGTCGAGATCGTCGTCTTCGTGGTGCTCTTCCTGGCCGTGACGGTCATGGGGTTCATGGCCGCGCGCTGGCAGCGCAGCGGCGCCGGGATGGACCACCTCGACGAGTGGGGCCTGGGCGGGCGCCAGTTCGGTTCGTGGATCACCTGGTTCCTCGTCGGCGGTGACCTCTACACCGCGTACACGTTCGTCGCCGTCCCCGCGTTGCTGTTCGGCGCGGGGGCGATCGGCTTCTACGCGCTGCCCTACACGGTCGTGCTGTACCCGCTGGTGTTCCTGCCGGTGCTGCGGCTGTGGTCGGTGTCGCGGGTGCACGGCTACGTCACGCCCGCCGACTTCGTGCGCGGTCGCTACGGCAGCCCGATCCTGGCGCTCATCGTCGCGATCACCGGGCTGGTCGCCACGATGCCCTACATCGCGCTGCAGCTCGTCGGCCTCGAGGCGGTGCTGCGCACGATGGGGCTCAACGCGAGCGGCTTCCTCGGCCACCTCCCGCTGCTGGTCGCGTTCGTCATCCTGGCCGTGTACACCTACCAGTCCGGCCTGCGCGCGCCCGCGCTCATCGCGTTCGTCAAGGACATCCTCATCTACCTGGTGATCCTGGTCGCGGTGTTCTACCTGCCCGCGAAGCTCGGCGGCTGGGACATGATCTTCTCGGCGGCGTCGAAGAAGCTGTCCACCCCCAACCCGGCCACCGGCGCCCCCACCGGCTCGATCCTGCTGACGCCCAACAACCAGCTCCAGTACGTGACGCTGGCGCTGGGCTCGGCGCTCGCGCTCTTCCTCTACCCGCACTCCGTCACCGGCATCCTGGCCAGCCGCGGGCGCAACGTGATCAAGCGCAACATGGTGGCGCTGCCCGCGTACTCGCTGCTGCTGGGCCTGCTCGCCCTGCTGGGCTACGTGGCGATCGCCGCAGGGGTCAAGCCGATCACCAACAACGCCACCGGCCGCCCGGACACCAACACGATCATCCCGGTGCTCTTCGACACGCAGTTCGGCTCGCTGTTCGCGGGCATCGCGTTCGCGGCCATCGGGATCGGCGCACTGGTGCCCGCCGCGATCATGTCCATCGCCGCGGCCAACCTGTGGACGCGCAACATCTACAAGGAGTACCTCAAGCGCGACGCCACGCCCGCGCAGGAGGCGCGACAGTCCAAGCTCGCGTCGCTGGTGGTCAAGTTCGGGGCCGTGCTGTTCGTGCTGGCGATCGACCCGCAGTTCTCCATCGACCTGCAGCTGATCGGCGGCGTGATCATCCTGCAGACGTTGCCCGCCGTCGCCATCGCGCTCTACACGCGATGGCTGCACCGGTGGGCGCTGGTGGCGGGCTGGGTCGTCGGCATGGGCTACGGGCTCTACCTGCTCTGGATCATCCCCAACCCGGCCAACGGCAGGCTGCACTTCGGCGGCTCGGCACTCACCTTGGACAAGCTGACGCTGCTTGGCTGGCACCCGTTCGCCGGGTCCGCGGTGCAGGTCTACGTCGGTTTCGTCGCGCTGGTGGTCAATCTCGTCGTCGCCGTGGTGGTCACCCTGGTGCTGCGGGCCCGTCATATCGGTGAGGGCGTCGACGCCACCCATCCGGCCGACTACCACGCCGACGAAGGGTCGCACCGGTTGCGCCCCGTAGCCGCCGCGGTGGCGGGCGAGTCCTGAGTAGACGCCGTTGAGCTGCGGAGACGACCGCTGATCGGCGTCGGGAAACCGCTCGGCCGATCAGCGGTCGTTCGCCCGCCGTTCGTCGGTGGGTGACTATCCGTTCACTCGGTGGAGTGGCCGACCACCGCCGCCCGTGACCATTTCGTCGTCCGATCGTTGCCGCGTACCCCAATCAGGGTGCAACATTCTGTCGACACCCGCGATACGAAGGGTGACCGTCGCCGCTGGGGCGAGGGTAGCGGAGGTGACCAGGTGTTGCACGTCGGACCGAGAACCGGCGGTGGCGGCAGAGCCAATGATGGGGAGGACGCCGACCTTGCCGTGTTCGTCGACCGCGTCGCCGCGGCCGGATCGGACGATGCCACCGAGCAGGCCCGCCTGGGGATCCGGCAGGCGATCGCCGACGGGGTGACCCCGCCAGGGGTGCGCCATCTCGCCGAGGCGCTGGCCGCCGCGCTCACCGAGGCGCCCGCCCCGCGCAAGCCTGCCGAGGACGCGACGACGGTCGTCGCGGCGATGCGGGTCTCGCCGCTGTTGATCATGCAGGATTTCGACGCGCCGGCGGTGGCGGGCGCCGTGGCGACGCTGGTCGGCGACGGCCGCCGCGTGCTGGTCACGGCCGCCACCGCGGAGGAGCTGGCGCCGGTGGCCGCCGCGCTGCGCCCCGACGTGGCCGATCGCGCGCTCGACGTTCTGCCCAGTCTGCCGCCCGCCGAGCTGCGCGAGCTGCGCAGGCTGCTGGTCACCTCGTCGCCGAGCCGTCGGGCGCGCGCCACCCAGCAGCTGCCCTCCGCCGACCGCGTGCCGCACCCGGCCGAGGTCGCTTCGCTGTGCGCGCGGGCCGAGCACAGTGTGCCGCCGGGGCCCGCCGCGGCGATGGTGCCCGGCCTGCTCGCCGGGATCGACCACACCCGTCGCGAGGCCGTCACGTCCGTGGCGCGCTACGTGCACAAGTCGCTGCGCGCGATGTACCCCCGCTCCGACCGCCAGTGGGCGTGGAGCCTGCTCGGCGAGCTGATCTACAACCGGCACCGGCCCGCGTTCGACAAGCTGTTGGAGGACACCGCGCAGGCCGTCTGCGCACTGGACAGGGCCCGCCACCTGCCGTCGGTCACCGTGATCGCGCCGCTGCCGTCGGGAGCGCTGGACGTCCTGCGCCGCTACGGCGAGTTCCTCTTCAGCGGCGGCCGCACCCGTGGCTACCTGCGCGCGCCCGTCGAGCGCCGCGATGCGATCCCGGTCCTGCGGATGCTGCGCGTCGACGGGCGGCTGCCCCAGACGGCCGAGGACGTGCGCCGTGGGGTCGAGCACCTGGAGCTGGGCGAGCGGCTGCGGCGTATCGACAAGGGCTGCATGTCTGTCGGCATCCCCGCCCCGCGCGACGAACGCGAGCTGGTCGAGCTGGCCGACGGGCTGGTCAGGGTCGCCGCCGCGGCCCGGTCGGTGTCCGCGTTGCGCCACGACGTCCTCTTCCTCGCCGCGGACTCCCCGCTCGCCGTGCCGGACGTCGACACCGCCGAGCAGGTGGCGGCCGCGATCCTCGAGTACGGGCAGCACGGCGCCTACGTCGACACGCGCGCCCGGCTCACCAGCATGGCCGAGGAGCTCGCCGCCGCCTGCCCGACACTCGTCCTCACGTCCGAGCACGAGGCCGCGGTCCGGGCGCTGCGTGAGCGGGATGCCGCGGGGTACGCCGCCGCCGTCGACGCGCTGTGCGCCGCCCGTCGGGAGACGCGGGACGCCCAGCGCCAGATCGCGCTGCTCGACCGCCTCCACACCATCGCGCCCCGGCTCGCCGCCACCTGGGCCGAGCTCGGGCCGCACGACCCGGCCGGGCTCGGGTTCGTCTGCCTGCGCCCGTTGGAGGCGCTGCTCACCGCACTGCCGGAGCCCGACAGCGCCGACGTCGTCATCGTCCTCGGCGCCCACCGGCTCGGCGTCGAGCGGCTCCTGCTCGCCGCCGCGGCGCCGCGGCTCATCGCCGTCGTGCCGCCCGGCGAGCTCCCCGAGGCGGCGCCGACCGCGCTCAGCGTGCTGCAGCGCGCGGTCGCCCCTGTGATCCGCGGACGGGGCGCGACCGGGCGCAACGTCGTCCCGATCGGCTCGCGGTCCACGCCGGTCGCCGGGGTGCCGCGGGTCGGTCGGGCGGGCGCCTGACACCTGCCCCGCGAGCGGCGGAGGGCGGGGCATGGTCGGGTCCGCGGGCCTACCCTGGCCGACATGGTCGCGCACGAGGTCAGCCGGTTCGGACACGTGGAGCTCGCGGACATGCCCGAGGACCTCCGGGAACGGATCGGGGCGATCGCGGAGAAGTCCGGCTTCGTGCCGAACGTCTTCCGCGCGCTCGCCCGACGCCCCCGCGAGCTGCGGGCGTTCCTGGACTACCACGACGCGCTGATGGACTCGTCCGATGGGCTTTCCAAGGCCGAGCGCGAGCTCGTCGTCGTCGCGACGTCCGGCGCGAACCACTGCACCTACTGCGTCGTCGCCCACGGGGCGATCCTGCGGGTGCGCACGAAGGACCCGGAGATCGCCGACCGGGTGGCCACCAACCCCTATGGCGTCGAGCTCTCCCGGCGGGAGCGCGCGATCGTCGATCTCGCGCTGTTCATCGCCACCGACTCCGCGTCCCTCACCGAGGCGGACCTCGACGACGCACGCGCCGCGGGCCTCTCCGACGAGGAGATCTGGGACGTCGGCGCGATCACCGCGCTGTTCGCCCTGTCGAACCGGCTCGCGCACCTGACCGCCCTGCGGCCCAACCCGGAGTTCTTCCTCATGGGCCGCCTGCCCCGCTGACCGGTCACTCGCAGCCGATGCCGTCGTGGTCGGCGTCGAGGCCGTAGACGTCGCTCCCTGTGACGGTGACCGGCCCCTTCACGTACGACGGCCCGTTGCCGGAGCCGCCCTGGCAGTCGACGTCGACGGGGTCGTTCGGCACGCACGGCGAGTAGTTGGGGTTGCAGCCGCTCGCGGGAGCGGCCTTCGGGGCGGGCTTGGTCGTCGCGGGCTTGACGGTCGGCATGGCTGCGGCAGGGCGGGACGGAGTGGTCGCCCTGGCGGCGGCCTGCGGCGCGACGGCCCGTGGCGCGGCGGGCAGCGGTGCGGCGGGTTGCGGCGCGGCGGCCTGCGGTGCGGCGGCCCGGACCGTGACGGGCCGGGACCCCGGGGCCTGCGCGGCGTCGGGCGCGGCGTTGCGGGGCGTGGCGACGTCGACCGCGGGCAGGGTCGCCGGCGGGGGTGTCGTCGTGGGGCCCGGTGTCGTCGTGGGGCCCGGTGTTGTCGTGGGGGCGGTGGTCGTCCCGGATGCCGCGGCCGCGTCGGCGACCGGCCCGGCGGCGTAGCCGCTCGGCAGCTCCGGTGTGCCGCAGGCCGCGACGAGGAGCACGGCGGCGGAGACGGTCAGCAAGCGGATCATCACCTGACGTCCATCGCTTCCGCGAGCTGCGCCGTTGCAGGCCGCGCCCCGCGATCGTCAGGATTGGCGATGGGTTGCGGCTGCAACACGCGCGCCATGTGGCCGTAACGGGACGCCGCGACGATTCGGGACATGTCGAACCTGTTCGGACGGCGGGCGGCGATCGTCTCCTACCGGCTCGGGGGAGCGGACGGGGTCTCGGTCACGGCAGCGCAGTGGGTGCGCGCGCTGCGGCGGCTGGGCATGCGCGTGCGCACGGTCGCGGGCGGCGGGCGGCCGGACGTGCTGGTCCGCGGCCTCGCGCTGGAGTCGCGGCGGGCGCCGTCGCACCGCGAGCTGGCGGCCGTGCTCGACGACGTCGACCTCGTCGTCGCCGACAACATCTGCTCGCTCCCGATGAACCGCGCGGTCGGCGAGGCGCTCGCCGACTACCTGCGCGGACGTCCCGCGGTGCTGCGCCACCACGACCTGCCGTGGGAACGCCCGCAGTACGCCCACCTGACGAGCTGGCCCGCCGACGACCCGGTCTGGTGGCACGTCACGATCAACGAGCTCGCCCGCCACGCGCTGGCCGCCCGCCGCGGTATCGCCGCCACCACCATCTACCACGGCTTCGCCGAGCGCCCCTGCCCCGAGCAGCGCGCCGCCGTCCGCCGCCGGATCCGGGTCGGCGACGGCCCGCTCGTCCTCCAACCGACCCGCGCCATTCCGCGCAAGGGCATCGACCTCGGGCTCGCGCTCACCGCCGCCGTCGGCGGCACCTACTGGCTCACCGGCCCGGCCGAGGACGGCTACCAGGCCGAGCTCAGCACGTTGCTCGACGACGGGGGCGTGCCCTACCGGCGGCGGCTGCCGTTCGGCGTGCAGATGGCCGGGGCGTACGCGGCGAGCGACGCGGTGGCGATGCCGTCGTCGTGGGAGGGCTTCGGGCTGCCGCTGATCGAGGCGGCGCTGCACCGCCGTCCGGTCGCCGTCGGCGCCTTCCCGGTGGCGCGCGAGCTGGCGGCGTTCGGCTTCCGCTGGTTCGACGCCCGCGACGCCGGCCCACTGCGCGCGTTCCTCGCCGACCCCGATGACAACCTGCTGGACCACAACGAGGCGGTCGCGCACGCCCACTTCGGCATCGACGCGCTCGCCCGCCGTCTCGAACTGCTGCTCTCCGGGGCGCCGATGTGCGCCCACTCCGGCGGCGAGCCCGACCTGTGCGACTGCCTCAGCGCCTAGGAACGCCCTGCTAGAGCACCTTCGACAGGAACGCCTTCGTCCGATCCTCCTGGGGGTTGCCCAACACCTCGCGCGGGTGCCCGGACTCGACGATCCGGCCGCCGTCCATGAACACCAGCGTGTCGCCGACCTCGCGGGCGAACCCCATCTCGTGCGTCACGACGAGCATCGTCATGCCGTCGCGGGCGAGCGCGCGCATGACGTCGAGCACCTCGCCCACCAGCTCGGGGTCGAGCGCCGACGTGGGCTCGTCGAACAGCATGAGCCGCGGCTCCATCGCCAGCGCCCTGGCGATCGCCACGCGCTGCTGCTGGCCACCGGAGAGCTGATTGGGGTAGCTGTCCGCTTTGTCGGCCAACCCGACCCGCGCGAGCAGCGCCGCCGCGTCGTCGCGGCACTTGCCCCTGGCGACCCGGCGCACGGTGCGCGGGCCCTCCATGACGTTCTGCGCCGCCGTCATGTGCGGGAACAGGTTGAAGCGCTGGAACACCATGCCGATGCCGCGGCGCTGCCGGGCGATTTCGGACTCGCGCAGCTCGTGCAGCTTGCCGCCCGCCTCCCGGTAGCCGACGAGCACGCCGTCGACGCGCATCGTGCCTGCGTCGATCCGCTCCAGATGGTTCACGCACCGCAGGAACGTCGATTTGCCCGACCCGGACGGCCCGATCACGCACGCGACCTCGCCGGGCTGGACGACCATGTCGATGCCTTGGAGCACCGGCGTGGCGCCGAAGCTCTTGTGCACGCCTGCCGCCTCCACCATCGGTGGCATCAGGGACCTCCCACCGCGAACCCGCGCCCGAACCGGCGCTCGACGAACATCTGCCCCACCGAGAGCACCGACGTCAACGCCAGGTACCACAGGGCGGCGACGATGAGCAGCGGGATCGTCTGGAACGTGCGCGAGTAGATGGTCTGCACCGCCACCGTCAGCTCGAAGTAGGCGATGACGACGACGAGCGAGGTCGTCTTGAGCATCGAGATGGTCTCGTTGCCGGTGGGCGGCACGATCACCCGCATCGCCTGTGGCAGCACGATCCGCCGGAGGGTCTGCGCACGCGAGAGGCCCAACGCGCCCGCCGCCTCGCTCTGGCCGGGATCGACGGACTGGATCCCGCCGCGCACGATCTCGGCCATGTACGCCGCCTCGTTGAGCCCCAGCCCGAGCAGCGACGCGGTGAACACCGAGATGACGGCATTGGTGTCGAACGAGATGAACGTCGGGCCGAAGGGGATGCCGAGGCCCAGCCGCGGATAGAGCGAGGCGAGGAAGTTCCAGAAGATCAGCTGGGTGATGCAGGGGAGTGCCGCGGAACAGCCAGATGTAGGCCGCGGCCGTCCCGGCGAGAACCGGGTTCGGCGAGAGCCGCATCACCGCGAGCAACACCCCGCCGGAAACGCCGATCGCCATCGACAGCACGGTGAGGATCAGGGTGTTGCGCAGGCCGCGCAGCACGGGCTCGGAGAACAGGTACTCGCCGACGACGTCCCACTCGAAGTTGGGGTTCGTCAGGAACGAGTGGATCAGCATCACCGCCAGTACGACGATCACGGCGACCCCGACCCAGCGGCCCGGATGCCGGAGCGGCACGGCCTGGATGGGCTGCGCCGGTCCGACCTCGGTCTGGTCGGCGACCATCGGGTCAGCCAGCCCCGTTGATCTTCGAAGTCGTGATCGCCCCGCCCGCGACGCTCCACTTGTCCAGGATCGCCTTGTAGGTGCCGTCGGTGATCAGGGCCTGCACCGCGCCCTGGACGGCCTGGGCGTACTTGCCGTCGCCCTTGGGGACGGCGATCCCGTAGGGCGCGGTGTCGTAGGCGGTGCCGACCGCCTGCAGCTGCCCGTTCGTCTGGGCGACCGCGTAGTCGACCACCGGGGAGTCGGCGAGCATGGCCTGCGCCCGCTTGGCGGTGAGCGCGAGCGTGACGTCGGTCTGGGCCTGGAACTGCGAGATGTTGATCGCGGGCTTGCCCGCCTTGGTGCAGGCGTCGCTGCGCGCGGTCAGGTCGTCGACCTGCACGGTGCCGCGCTGCGCCGCGATCGTCTTGCCGCACAGGTCGTCGATGTTGATCCCGTCGGGGTTGCCTGCGAGCGTGGCCATCTTCGTGCCCGCGGAGAAGTAGGTGACCATGTCGACCTGCTTCTCCCGGTCGGCGTTGTCGGTGAACGACGACATGCCCAGCTCGTACTTCTTGGAGGCGATGCCCGGCAGGATGCCGTCGAACGCGCTGTTCTGGAACTCGGCCGAGAGGCCGAGCTTCTGCGCGACGGCCTTGCCGAGGTCGACGTCCATGCCGATGATCGTCGTGCCGTCGGCGTCGACGAACTCGTTGGGTGCGTAGGAGGCGTCGGACCCGACGATGATCTTGCCGTCGGCGGCGACATCGGCGGGCACCAGGGCCGCCAGCGCCGCGTCCTTTTGGACGGCGGGGATCGCGGCCGACGACGCGGACGCACCGGCCGCGGTGGCCGGGGCGCCGCCGCTGCCGTTGCCGCCCGCCCCGCACCCGGCGAGGACGACGGCCGCCAGCGCGGCGGTGACGGAGAGCGAACGGGAGCGGGCAGACACGGGGGGACTCCTCGAGCGGGGGGACGGTCGTGACGGCATCCTGCCACTTCGAGCGGATCGCCCGGTCACGGTGGCGTGACGACCGTCGTCGTCGGACCATCGGGCTACGGTGGATCCGACCAAACCACACCACATCGGAGGTGCGCCCATGGCCAAGTTGGGAAAGCTCGCCGTGCTCGCGGCCGCGGCAGCGGCGGCGGGTAGCTACGCCAAGAAGAACCCCGAGCAGACGGCCAAGTTCGTCGACCAGGCCGCCCAGTTCGTCGACAAGCAGACGAAGGGCCGTTACTCCGGCCAGATCACCGGCGCTGCGCAGAAGGCCAAGTCCGTCGCGGGCATCCAGCGGCCGGGCGGGGCTCCCGAGGCCGACGGGCACGTGCCGACCTGAGCGGGACGCACGCTGCTGCGGTCGTGCCAGGATCTGGGTGAGAGGGCTGGACGCGGTCGCCCCGACCGGGCGGCCGCGTACAGCCACGAACACGGGCGGGCGACGGCCACGAGCCGGCCGCCGGTCCGTCGAGCACGAGGAGGTCCGCTGTGTCCGTACCCCAACCCTGGACCCCGGCGTCGGTCCCCACCCCCGAGCAGGTGGTGGCCGGGCTGAAGGCGACCGACGAAGGGGGAGCCGATCTCGTCCAGCTGCTGACGCCCGAGGGCGTGCGGATGCCGGACGAGCGGTTCGACGCCTACGCCACCGACGTCGGCGTGCCGGAGCTGCAGGACCTCTACCGCGACATGGTGCTGGTGCGCCGCTTCGACCGTGAGGCCAACGCGCTGCAACGGCAGGGCCAGCTCGGCATCTGGGTGCCGCTGCTGGGGCAGGAGGCGGCCCAGATCGGGGCCGGGCGGGCGCTCCAGCGGCAGGACATGGCGTTCCCGTCCTATCGCGAGCACGGTGTGGCGTGGTGCCGGGGGATCGATCCCACCGAGCTGCTGGGGATCTTCCGGGGCACCGACAACGGCAGCTGGGACCCCAAGGCGACCCGCTTCCACCTCTACACGATCGTCATCGGCAACCAGTGCCTCAATGCCACCGGGTACGCGATGGGGCAGAAGTTCGAGTCCAAGGTGGGCGACGGGCCCGACGCCGAAGCCACGATCTGCTTCTTCGGCGACGGCGCGACGAGCCAGGGCGACGTCCACGAGGGCTTCGTCTGGTCCGCGGTGTACGACGCGCCGATCGTCTTCTTCTGCCAGAACAACCAATGGGCGATCTCCGAGCCCACCGAGCGGCAGAGCCGCGTGCCGCTGTACCAGCGGGCGCAGGGCTACGGCTTCCCCGGCATCCGGGTCGACGGCAACGACGTGCTCGCCTGCCTCGCCGTCACCCGCTGGGCGTTGGAGGAGTGCCGCACCGGCAACGGACCCGTGCTCATCGAGGCGTTCACCTACCGGATGGACGCGCACACCACGTCCGACGACCCGACGCGCTACCGGCTGGCCGACGAGCTCGAGCTCTGGAAGCTCAAGGACCCGATCGAGCGGGTGCGGGTGTACCTCGTGCGCGAACACCAGGTCGAGCAGGAGTTCTTCGACGGCATCCAGGCCGAGTCCGACGAGCTGGCCGCCCGGTTCCGCCAGTTCTGCGTCGACATGCCCGCACCCGGACCCGAGCGGATCTTCTCCGAGGTCTACGCCGAGGAGTGCGCCGCTGGTCGCGGCGCAGCGCGACGAGTTCTTGGCCTACCACGCCTCGTTCGACGGGGCGGTGTGAGATGGCGACGCTCACCATGGCCAAGGCGCTCAACGACGGCCTGCGCGCCGCGATGGAGCGACGACCCGAAGGTGCTCGTGATGGGCGAGGACGTCGGCAAGCTCGGCGGCGTCTTCCGGGTCACCGACGGGCTGCAGAAGGACTTCGGCGAGCAGCGCGTCCTCGACACCCCGCTCGCCGAGTCGGGCATCATCGGCACCGCGGTCGGCCTCGCGATGCGCGGCTACCGGCCGGTGTGCGAGATCCAGTTCGACGGGTTCGTCTTCCCCGGCTTCGACCAGATCGTCTCGCAGGTGGCCAAGCTGCACTACCGGCTCGCAGGGCCGGGTCCCGGTGCCGATCGTCGATCCGCATCCCGTTCGGCGGCGGCATCGGCGCGGTCGAGCACCACAGCGAGTCGCCCGAGGCGCTACTTCGCGCACACCGCCGGGCTGCAGGTGGTCGCCTGCTCGAACCCGGTCGACGCGTACTGGATGATCCAGCAGGCCATCGCCACCGACGACCCGGTGATCTTCTTCGAGCCGAAGCGGCGCTACTGGGAGCAAGGGCGAGGTCGACCCGGCCGCCGACGCCGGCCGCCGCTGCACAGCGCGCGGGTCGTGCGCGCCGGGCACCGACGTCACGCTCGTCGGCTACGGCGCCGATGGTGACGACCTGCCTGGAGGCGGCCGACCGCGGCGGCCGAGGACGGCAACGAGCTCGAGGTCATCGACCTGCGCTCGCTGTCCCCGCTGGACCTGGCGCCCGTCGTCGAGTCGGTGCGGCGCACCGGCCGGCTGGTCGTGGTCGCACGAGGCGCCGCGGAGCGTCTCGGCGTCGGCGCCGAGGTCGCCGCGCGGGTGCAGGAGCAGTGCTTCTACTCGCTCGAGGCGCCGGTGCTGCGGGTCACCGGCTTCGACACGCCCTACCCGCCGTCCAAGCTGCGAGGAGGACTACCTGCCGGACCTCGACCGGGTGCTCGACGCCGTCGACCGAGTCGCTGCGACGTCTGACGCCGGCGCGGACCGGACCGATCGTGAAGGGGCGAGCGTGCAGGCGCGAGTTCCGCCTGCCCGACGTCGGCGAGGGCCTGACCGAGGCCGAGATCGTGACGTGGACGGTCGCGGTCGGCGACACCGTCGACGGTCAACCAGATCCTCGTCGAGATCGAGACGGCCAAGGCGCGCGGTCGAGCTGCCGTCGCCGTTCGCGGGCGTGGTCGCCGAGCTGCTGGTCGAAGCCGGGCGAGACGGTCGACGGTCGGGCACCCCGATCATCGCGATCGAGACCGGCGGCGACCGGCGGGATCGACGTCCCGGCGAGCCGGCTGCCGGCTGCCGGTCGCCGCGGCGATCGACCGCGCGCGCTCCCGGCCGCAGGACGAGGGCCGGAGCGTAGTCGGCGACGGCGCGTGGTCGGACGGCCGCGCGCCACGCTGGCGGGCTCACGGCCACGCGCCGCGGGCTCGGTCGCCCGCCGCGCCCGGCGCGGCGACCGCCCGCGGCCGTCCGCGCCGAGCCCGACCCGCTCCGGTGTCCGCGCGCGGCGGAGCCGTCCGCTGGCCAAGCCGCCGGTGCGCAAGCTGGCGAAGGACCTCGGCGTCGACCTGCGCGACGGTCGCCCCGACCGGCGCCGGACGGCGTGATCACCCGCGACGACGTCGCAGGCGTCGCCGCCGCGGCCGCGTCGCCGCACCGCCGACGCCGGCGTGGCCGGCCGAGCGCGAGCGGGATGCGGCGCGAGTGCCGATCAAGGGCGTGCGCAAGGCCACCGCCGAGGCGATGGTGGCGAGCGCCTTCACCGCGCCGCACGTCACCGAGTTCCTCGCCGTCGACGTCACCGCGACGATGGAGCTGCGTCGACCGGCTGCGCGGCCGCCCGCGAGTTCGCCGACGTCAAGGTCACCCCGCTGCTGTTCGTCGCCAAGGCGCTCGTGCCTGGCCGCCGCGGCGCACGCCCGAGGTCAACGCGCCCTGGGACGAGGCGGCGAGCGAGATCGTCTACAGCGACTACGTCAACCTCGGCATCGCCGCGGCGACCCCGCGCGGGCTGATCGTGCCGAACATCAAGGACGCCGACCGGCTCGGCCTGCGCGAGCTCGCGGCGGCGCTCGGCGCGCTGACCGTGACCGCGCGCGAGGGCAAGACGACGCCCGCCGACATGGTCGGCGGCACGATCACGATCACCAACGTCGGGCGTGTTCGGCGTCGACACCGGCACGCCGATCCTCAACCCGGGCGAGGCCGCGCATCCTGGCCCTCGGCTGCGATCAAGCAGGCAGCCCTGGGTGGTGGACGGGGCGCTGGCCGTGCGCACGGTGTGCCAGCTCGCGCTGTCGTTCGACCACCGGCTCGTCGACGGCGAGCAGGGCTCGCCGCTTCCTCGCCGACGTCGGCGCACTGCTGGAGGATCCCGGGCTCGCGCTGACGTTCTAGACCGACCCCGCAGAGGCACAACGATGTGCGAGGTCGGCAGGGAAACTCCCGCCGCGGTTCGTGCGTTGAGTGGGTATGCCGTTCGTGCTCCTGTACCTCGTGGTCGAGATCGTCGCGTTGGTCGCGCTCGGGTCCGCGATCGGGCTCGGGTGGACGCTGCTGGTGCTGATCGCCAGCGCGGTGGTCGGGATGTGGCTCGCCCGCCGCGAGGGGGTGCGCGCGACGCAGGCACTGGCCGAGGCCGTCACCCAACGCCGGACGCCGCACGCCGAGCTCACCGACGGCATGCTCGTGGCCGCAGGCGGGGTGCTGCTGTTCGTGCCGGGCCTGGTCACCGACCTCGCGGGCCTCCTGCTCCTGCTGCCGCCGGTGCGCCACCTGGTGCGCAACCGCCTCGTGCGCGTCGCCGAGGAGCGGGTTCCCGAGCTGCGCACGGCCCGCATCCGCTCGGGCGCCACGATCGTCGACGGCGACGTCGTCCAGCCCCGCCACGACATGCCGGTGATCGAGGCCACGGTCGTCCCCCGCGGCTGACCGGTTGCGGAGCCACCTCGCAGCGCGGGTGTAGCCCTCGCAGGGTCCGTGGACCCTGCGCGGTGACGGGTCGCTCTGCGAGGTGATCGCCAGGCGAGCAGCGCCGATCGGCGCCTCTCAGAGGCCCGCGCGCCGGGCCCGATCCACGGCTTCCTGCCTGCCGGACACCTGAAGCTTCGCGAACACCGACGACAGGTGGTTCGCCACGGTCTTGGGCGCGAGCCCGAGCCGGGTTCCGATGGCGGTGCCGGTCAGCCCGGCCACGAGCAGTTCGAGAACCTGACGCTCCCGCGTGGTGAGGTCCGGGAACGGCGGCGTCGGCGCGGGTCCGGCCACCCGGTCGAGAACGCGTCGGGCCACGCCGGGCCCGAAGATCGCCTCCCCCGCGGCCACCGCACGGATAGCCCGCACGATCTCGTGCTGTGACGCGCCCTTCAGCACGTAGCCCCTGGCCCCGGCGCGCATCGCGGCGAACACCGCCTCGTCGTCGTCGAACATGGTGAGCATCAGCACCGCCACCGACGGCGCCACCCGGCCGATCTCGCGCGCGGCGGCGACGCCGTCGAGCTCGGGCATCTGCACGTCGAGCACCACCACGTCCGGACGCTCGGTGACCGCACACCGCACGGCATCGCGGCCATCCGCCGCTGTCGCGGCGACCTCGATGCCCGGCACCGAGGACAGCAGGGCGGACAGGCCGTCGCGCACGACGGGATGATCGTCGGCGACGACGACGCGGATCGCCGGTCGGGTGTCGCTCCGCACCTCGCCCGCGCTCACAGCGGCAACCGTACGGCGACCCGGCCGCCCCCGACCCGCGGTCCCGCCTCGACGCTGCCGCCGAGCTCGGCGGCCCGTTCACGCATCGAGATCAGGCCGACCCCGGGCACCCACTCCGCAGCCGAGGCCGGGCCGTCGTCCTCGACCGCGAGTGCGAGGGCCCCGTCGACCTCGACGCGTAGGTCGATCGTGGTCGCGCCGGAGTGGCGGACAGCGTTGGTCAGTGCCTCCACCGCGATCCGGTACGCCGCGACCTCGACCGCGGCCGAGAGCCGCGGCAGCGTCTCGGGCGCACGAACGGTGACCGTCGGCGTGCCCGTGTCGAGCTGTTCCGCGTGCCGTCGCAGTGCCCCGACCAGGCCGAGCTCATCCAGCGCAGGTGGGCGGAGCTCGTAGACGAGCCTGCGGACGTCGTCGATGGCGTCGGTCGCCGCCGCGCGCAGCGCACGCAGCAGCCGCGCGGCACCTTCCGGGTCGGAGGCGATGAGGTTGCCCGCGGCGTCGGCCTGGAACGAGATCCCGGTGAGCGCTGGGCCGAGGCCGTCGTGCAGGTCGCGACGCAGCCTGCGGCGTTCCTCCTCCCTACCGGCCACGGTCTGTTCGCGGGCGCGCTGCACGGTCTCGGACAGCGTCGTGGCATGCGCCGCGACCGCGAGCGGTGCGGCCAGCAGCTCCAACGCGGCCCGGTCGGTGCGGTCGAGCCCGCTCTGCCCAGGTCGCACCCCGACGACCAGCTCGCCGACTCGCACGCCGCGGTACACCAGCGGCACGGTTTCCCGCCGTTCCGGCGGTGACCCGTAGACGGCGGTGTCAGCGCCGTCGCGGTGCAGCGCCGCGTACGGCAGCCGCAGCGCGTCGCAGACGGCGCCGAGCACGTCGCCCGTGTTGTCGGCCATGCGTTCGCCCATGCGCGCCACCACCCGTACCGGGTCGGCGCGGTCGCCGTAGAGCGCGCGGTCGACCAGGCGTTGCAGGCGTACCCGCACCGGGTTGAAGCCGACGGCGATGAGGAGCGCGACGACCACCGACGGGCCCTGCCCGATCCACAGCAGCGCGTTCGCGACGCCGACGAGTGCCAGATACACCGCGATCACACCGGCGGTGAGCACCGCATAGAGCACTGTGCGGGACAGCACGAGCCGGATGTCGAGCAGCTGGTGGCGTAGCACCGCGATCGTCATCGCCAGCGGGACGAGGGCGATGCTCAGGAGTCCGAGGATCGGTCCGGCGGTGAACAACGCCCACGGGACCACGATGACGAACATCAGCACACCCGCCAGCAGCAGCCACAGCAGCTGACGGCGGCGCACCTCGTCGCCCCGGCGGTAGCGCACCGCGAGACCCGCGACCGCGAGCGCCAGCACTGTGAGGTTGAGGAGCTCCTCGGCGGTCCACAGGGCGCCGAGCTGGTCGTAGCCGGGCAGCACCACCCACGGGAGGACGGGTCCGGCGACGGTCGGCAGGCCGTCGGGGGCCGCCCCGACCTCCAGGGCGAACAGCGGCGCCGACACCACGACCGCTCCCGCAGCGATTCGCCACAGCCGTCCGGGGAGCAGTCCGTCCGGGAAGACCAGCAGCGCCAGCGGCAGGAACCCCGCGATCGACCACGGCCACGCGAACGCGAACCCGCTGGCCAGCGTGCGCTGCAACGGCTCCGGCCAGCCGTTCACCGCCCCGAGCCCGCCGAGCGCCCCCAGTGCGGCCGACGCCGTCTGGAAGACACCCGCGCCCAGCAGCAGCCAGCCCAGCGGGTTGCGCGGTCGCTGTCCCGCGATCAGCACCCCGGCCAGTCCGCACGACAGTCCGATGGCCGCGTTGGTCACGACGAAGCCGTCGATCAGGTCGGTGAGGGCCGTGCCCGCCAGCGCTGCCGCGGCCGCGGCGATGGCGCCCTCGAGGAGCACGATCCCGAAGAGCGCGTAGGCCACCACCCGACGGAGGGCGGCGTGGCGGTTCGGCACGGCATGAGTGTGGCTGAGCCGACGCCGCGCGTCCCGGGAGCGTTCCCGGTCCGCACCGGGACATCGCCCGGATCCTCCGGCCGCTCGCCCTTCCGAGCGGGAACGCGGCGCCCGGAACCTGCTCACATGACCATCACCGCTGATCTGTCGACGCGGCCACCGCTGCGCGCCGCGCTGCAGCCCGCCGTTCTCGTCGCCCTGCTGGGCCCGCTCTCCATCGCGGTGCTGCGCGGGATCCTGCCGTACTTCACCACCGACGACGGGGTAACCGTCGCCGCTTCCGTCGCCGCGCATCCCGAAGCCCAGTCCGCCGTGATGTGGCTGAGCTACCTCGCGCTGCTCACGCTCCCCCTCGGCGTGTTGATCACCGGCCGAGCGGCGATGCGGGCCCGGCCCGTGATCGGCGCGATCGCGGCCACCATCGCGTGGCTCGGCTTCAGTAGCCTCTTCTTGATCATCGCGGGCGACCAGGTCGCCCTTGCGGGCATGGCTCTGCCGCCGTCGGCCACCGGCGCGATGATCGACGCGATCGCCGTGTTGCCGATGGTGTCCTTTGCCTCAACGGTGTTCGTCGTCGGGCACATCCTCGGCACCGTCCTGCTCGGTGTCGCCCTCTGGCGCGCCATCCCGCGGTGGGCGGCCGCGGCGTTGGCGGTGTCGCAGCCGCTGCACCTGCTGTTCGCCGTGGTCGTGCCCAACCATCTGCTCGACGCCGTGGCCTGGGGGCTCACTGCCGTCGGCTTCACGGCGGCGGCGATGGCGAGGGCCGACGCGTGAGGCGGCCGTTCCGGGCGGGCCTGGTGCTGCTGGGCCTGCTCTCGGTCCTCGACGTGGCCGGGCTGGTGCTCACCGACGGCGAGCATCCCCCGTACTGGGTCGGGGTGGTCGGCGCCGTGCTCGGCGCGGCGTCGCTGCTGCTCCTCCTGCCCGCGTGGCGGGGCAACGGGGCCGCCGTGCTCGCGCTGGTCGTCATGCGCGCGGTCGCGGCCATCACGGCCGTGCCCGCCTTCTTCGAACCCGGTGTGCCGGTCGAGATCATGGCGCTCGCCGGAGGCATCGTGCTGGTGACGGTGGTGGGCTGTGCGCTCGTGCTTCCTGCCGTCCGCAGGGTCGATCGCACTGTCTAAGTCTTTCTAGGGCGGCCCCGAGAAATGCGGATAGAGGGCGATCCACGACACGCCATCGCGTTCGATAGCCGCTTCTACGATCCGTCCAAGATTCCCCGATACGGTCCGATCGTGGACCCGGTGCGCAATCCCTTCGCCCCCGGCGCCGGGCAGCGGCCGCCCGAGCTGGCCGGTCGCGACCGCGAGCTGGACGCGTTCGAGATCGTGCTGGAGCGGGTGGCGCGCGGGCGGCCCGAGCGCAGCCTCGTCCTCACCGGCCTGCGCGGCGTCGGCAAGACGGTGCTGCTCGGCGAGCTGCGCTCGCATGGCCGTCCGGGCGGGCTGGGGCGCCGGCAAGATCGAGGCGCGGCCCGAGGCCGACCTGCGCCGCCCGCTCTCGGCCGCGCTGCACCGCGCCATCCGCGATCTCGCCGTCCACCACTCGCGACGCCCGACCGGGTCGACGACGTGCTCGGCGTGCTCAAGGCGTTCGCGCTGCGCTCCTCGCCCGACGGCGCGAAGCTGCGCGACCGCTGGCAGCCCGGCATCGACGTCGCCCGTCCGCGGCCGGCCGGGCCGACTCCGGCGACATCGAGATCGACCTGGTCGAGCTGTTCACCGAGGTCGCGACGCTGGCCGTCGGACGTCGAGAGCCGGCGTCGCGATCCTCATCGACGAGATGCAGGACCTGCGCCCGGACGACGTGTCGGCGCTGTGCGCGGCCTGCCACGAGCTGTCGCAGTCGCGGGCGCCGCTGGTCGTCGTCGGCGCAGGCCTGCCGCACCTGCCCGCGGTGCTCTCGGCGTCGAAGTCGTACTCCGAGCGGCTCTTCCGCTACGCGCGCATCGGCCGGCTCGACCGCGCCGACGCCGACTTCGCCCTGCTGCGCCCCGGCCGAGCGCGAGGACGCCTCGTTCGACCCCGACGCCCTGGACGCGCTCTACGCCGCGTCCGGCGGCTACCCCTACTTCGTCCAGGCCTACGGCAAGGCGAGCTGGGACGCCGCGGTGCGCTCCCCGATCACCGCGGTCGACGTCAAGATGGCCGCGCCCGAAGCCGAGGCGGAGCTGGCCGTCGGCTTCTTCGGCTCCCGCTTCGAGCGCGCCACCCCGGCCGAGCGCGAGTACCTGCGGGCGATGGCCGAGCTCACCGAGGGCCGGGACGAACCGATCGGCACCGCGGGCATCGCCGATCACCTGCAGCGGCGGGCCGTCGTCCCTGTCCCCGGCCCGCGACAGCCTCATGAAGAAGGGTCTGGTCTTCTCCGCCCAGCGCGGCACAGATCGCCTTCACCGTGCCCCACTTCGGCCGGTACCTCCTCGCCCAGGCGTGATCCGTTAGTCCTTTCGAGTGAATTGAGCAAGGGTGGCCCGGCGCCGTAACGCAGGGGCCCGGTCGACCGAATCCTTGTACAGCCCCGCGGTGCTGTCGGACCCCCGACCTGCCAGCACCGTCGGGGCCTTCTCGTGGCCCCGTTCCGCGCCGAACGGGGCATCGCCGTTAACATCGGACAGGTGCAGGAAGGCAAGCTCCAGATCCAGATGCTGCACGACCGGGTGATGGTCAAGGCCGACGCCTCCGGCGAGCGCCGCAGCGGAGCGGGAATCGTCATCCCGGCGACGGCCGAGGTGGCCAAGCGGCTGGTCTGGGGCGAGGTCTTCGGCGTGGGGCAGCACGTGCGCACCGTGAAGACCGGCGATCGCGTGCTCTTCGCGCGGGACGACCAGTACGAGGTCGAGGTACAGGGCCAGACCTACCTCGTGCTGCGCGAGCGCGAGCTGCACGCCGTCGCCTCGGACCGCACCGAGCACGGCACCGGCCTGTATCTGTGACAGGCTGGGTCCCGGGCCCGGTGACGACGTGTAGGGGGAACCGACGCATGCCCGAGCGGCACTCCACGCCCAGCGGAGCGACCGCGAAGCAGAACACCGGGGCCGAGCCCCGTGCCGTGCCGGATGCGCGTGACGACGCCGACGCCACCGACGTGATCTCGACGCGGTCCGCCAGTCCGATCCCGGACGACGGTCCCACGGTGGCGACGCGTGCCGATCGCCCGTCCCCCACCGCCGCGCCGGATGCGCCCGGCGACACTCCGACGCGGTCCGCGGAGCCCACGATCGTCGTCGTCCGCACCCAGAAGCCCGACCCGGCAGAGCCGGACGACCAGATCACCGAGGTCCTCGCCGCGCCGGAGGCGCCGACGGTCACGATCGCGGCCCACGATCCCGACGAACCCCCCGCTCGGCGCCCCCGTCGACGCCGCGCGCTGATCGTCACGGGCGGGGTCGTCGCCGCGCTGGCTCTGCTGTACGGAGGCGATCTCGCGCTGTCGTCCGGTGCGGTGCCCCGGGGCGTCACGGTCGCGGGCGTGCCGGTGGGCGGGCTCGCCCTCGCCGCCGCCGAGCAGACGCTGCGCGCGCAGATCGAGCCGCGCACCACGCAGCCGGTGGCCGTCACGGTCGGCGACGCCACGTCGAGTGTCGACCCGGGGACCGCGGGTCTTTCCGTCGACTGGGCGGGCACCGTCGCCAGCGCGGGCGCCCAGCCGCTCAACCCGCTCACCCGGATCACGTCCTTCTTCACCACACGGGACACCGGCATCGTCACCCGTTCGGATCCCGCGGCGCTGGAGGCGGCGCTCACCGAGCTGAAGCCCGTGGTCGACAAGCCCGCCGTCGAGGGCAACATCCGGTTCGAGGGCGTCACCCCGCAGCCGGTCAACCCCGAGCCCGGCCAGCAGCTCGACGTGCGGGCCGCGGCCGCGGTGCTGGCGCGCGACTGGGCGTCAAGGGCGCCGGTCGCGCTGCCGCTCACGCCGGTCGACCCGATGACGTCGGCCGACGACGTCGCCCAGGCCCTGGAGGAGCTCGCGAAGCCCGCCGTCTCCGGACCCGTCACGATCACCGGCGAGAACGACACCCAGGCCACGCTCACGCCCCAGAACATCGCGGGCGCCCTGACGTTCCGCGCCGACCCGGCGTCCGGACTCGTGCCCGAGCTCAACCAGGACGCGCTCACCGCCGTGCTGAAGCCGCAGCTCGCCGACTCGGAGACCCCCGGCCGCGACGCCACGCTGGACTTCACCGGCGCGACACCGGTCGTCGTCCCGTCGCAGGACGGTCGCGGCGTCGACTACCCGGCCACCACGGCGGCGCTGCTCCCGGTGCTCACGGGCACGGGCCCGCGTCAGCTCGCCGCGATCTACGCCGACCAGCCCGCCAAGCTCACCACCGAGGGCCTCGCGAAGCTCGGCATCCAGGGGGTCATCGGCGAGTTCACCACGCGCGGGTTCGCCGCCGACTCCGGCATGAACATCAAGCGGGCGGCCGCGCAGATCAACGGCACCATCGTCCGGCCCGGCGCCACGTTCAGCCTCAACGCGGTCACCAACCCCCGCGACGCGGCGCACGGCTACGTCGAGGCGGGGATCATCGAGGACGGCCACCCGGCGCGCGGCATCGGCGGCGGCGTCTCGCAGGTCGCGACCACCCTCTACAACGCGTCGTACTTCGCGGGCATGACCAACGTCGAGCACAAGGAGCACAGCTTCTACATCAGCCGCTACCCGGCGGGCCGCGAGGCGACGGTGTTCGACAACGTGATCGACCTCAGGTTCCGCAACGACAACCCGACCGCGATCATGATCCAGACGGAGTGGGCGCCGGGCTCCATCACGGTGCGGATCTACGGGACGAAGCGGTACGACGTCACCTCGACGAGTGGTCCGCGCACCCACCCCACCGACCCGAAGACGGTGACGATCCCCGAGGGCCAGCCGTGCACCCCGAGCAAGGGCGCGCCGGGTTTCACGATCACCGACACTCGCACGCTGCGCGAGATCAGCACCGGCCAGGCCCGCTCGGAGACGCGCACGGTGCGCTACAACCCGTCGCCGACCATCGTCTGTGGGCCGGATCAGTAGTTCGGGCCTTTCGCGACCGAGGTCGCACTTCGTACCCTCGCTGCAAGTCAACGGCGATGAGAGCGGGGGCCGGATCATGCGAATCGTGGACGTGCTGCGGGGCAAAGGCTCGTCGGTGGCCACGGTGGACCCGTCGGCGTCGGTCGGCGACCTCGTGGCTGCGCTGGCCGAGCACAACGTCGGAGCGCTGCCGGTGTTGGAGGCGGGACAGCTTGTCGGGATCGTGTCCGAGCGCGACGTCGTGCGGCGGCTGCACCTGGGCGGAGCGGGGCTGCTGCAGCTGCGCGTCGCCGACATCATGTCCGCGAGCGTCACCACCTGCGAGCCCAACGACAAGATCGAGGATCTCGCCCGCATCATGACCGAGCGCCGGTTCCGGCACATGCCCGTCGTCGCAGGCGGCAAGCTGGTCGGCATCGTGAGCATCGGCGACCTGGTCAAGGCCCGCATCGACCTGCTCGAGGCCGAGCGCGAACAGCTCCAGTCCTACATCGCGGGCTGACTGCCGCGCCGGTGCCGATGCGGCCGGATCCGGCCGCATCGGGCGCCGAACCTCAGAAGGCGGCCTCCGGCACGTCCATCAGGCTGTTGTCGGCGTGCTCGACGATCGTGCGCTGTGCGGTGAGCAGCGGGAGCTGGGTGCGCGCGAAGAAGCGGGCCACGGCGACCTTGCCCTCGTAGAACGGCTGGTCGCGGCCGGTGTCGCCGCCCAGCGCCGTGAGCGCCACCTCGGCCTGGCGCAGCAGCAGCCAGCCGACGAGCAGGTCGCCGACCGCCATCAGCAGCCGCACGGTGTGCTGACCGACCTTGTAGATCGCGCTGCGGTCCTCGACCGACGCCATGAGGTAGCCGGTGAGCGCGCCGAGCATGCCCTGGACGTCGGCCAACGCCGTGGCCAGTAGCGCGCGCTCCTCCTTGAGCCGCCCGTTGCCCGCCTCGGAGGAGAGGAACTCCTGGATCTCCCCCGCGACTGCGCCCAGCGCCGTGCCGTTGTCGCGCACGATCTTGCGGAAGAGGAAGTCCAGCGACTGGATCGCCGTGGTGCCCTCGTACAGCGAGTCGATCTTCGCATCGCGGATGTACTGCTCGATGGGGTAGTCCTGCAGGTAGCCCGATCCGCCGAGCGTCTGCAGCGACTGCACCAGCTGCTCGCTGGCCCGCTCCGACCCCACGCCCTTGACGATCGGGAGCAGCAGGTCGTTGACGCGCTCGGCGAGCGTCGCGTCCTCGCCCGCGGCGTGCGCCAGGCGGATCCGGTCCTGCCACGTGGCCGTGTACGTGTAGATCGCACGCAGCCCTTCGGCGTAGGCCTTCTGGAGCATGAGGCTGCGGCGGACGTCGGGGTGGTGGATGATCGTGACGCGCGGGGCGGTCTTGTCGAGCATCTGCGGGAGGTCGGCGCCCTGCACCCGCTCCTTGGCGTACTCCAGCGCGGCGAGGTAGCCCGCGGACGCGGTGCCGATCGCCTTGGTGCCGACCATCATGCGGGCGTACTCGATCACCTGGAACATCTGGGCGATGCCGTCGTGCACCTCGCCGAGGAGCCAGCCGACGGCCGGGACGCCGTGCTGGCCGAACGTCAGCTCGCAGGTGGCCGACGCCTTGAGCCCCATCTTGTGCTCGACGTTGGTGGCGAAGGCGCCGTTGCGCTCGCCCGGTACGCCGGTCTCGGGGTCGAAGTGGAACTTGGGGACGAGGAAGAGCGACAGGCCCTTCGTGCCGGGCCGCGGTGTGATCCCGGGGCCCTCGGGCCGGGCCAGCACCAGATGCATGATGTTCTCGGTGACGTCCTGGTCCGCCGAGGTGATGAACCGCTTGACACCGTCGAGGTGCCAGGTGCCGTCCTGCTGGAGGACGGCCTTGGTGCGGCCCGCGCCGACGTCGGAGCCCGCGTCGGGCTCGGTGAGCACCATCGTGGCGCCCCAGCCCCTGTCGATCATGATCTCGGCCCAGCGCTGCTGCTGCGGTGTGCCGTTGCGGTGGACGATGGCGGCGAAGCTCGGGCCCGCGAGGTACATGAACGCGGGCGGGTTGGCGCCGAGGATCAGCTCGGCGGCCGCCCACTGCACGCTCGGGGGGATGCCGTAGCCGCCGAGCTCGACCGGCAGGCCGAGGCGCCACCACTCGCCGTCCCACAGGACCTTGTAGGCGTCCTTCAGCGACTGGGGTAGGGCGACCGAATGCGCGGCGGGATCGAAGACGGGCGGGTTGCGGTCGGCGTCGGCGAACGACGCGGCCAGCGGGCCGGTGGCGACCGTGTTGAGCTCGCGCAGGGCGTCACGCGCGACGTCGAGATCGACGCCGTCGAACGGGCCGGTGCCCAGCCGTTCCTGCACGCGGAAGACCTCGAAGAGGTTGAACTCGATGTCCCGAAGGTTGCTCCTGAAATGGCCCATGGCCGGTACTCCTCCGCGTGGTCTACCCGTCAGTAACAAAGCATATTACTGCTCAGTAACCCTGGCAACCGTCCGGCGATCGGGCCGGGACGGGCGACACTCCTTCGGGTTCTCGGCTTGTGCCCGCCATGATCGGCATCGCATCGTGCCGCGGTGGTTGCGGGGAGGATGACTCGGCGAGGGCTGCTGGCGGGCGGGTTGGCGCTGGGGGCGAGCGCGACAGTGGGTCTCGGCCCGCTCGCGGCGTCTGCGTGGGCCGATGGCGCCGCTCCAGCCGGGCCCGCCGCGCCGCCGATCGTCGACTGCGCGGGCTGGGGCGCCCGCGCCAACAGCGACATCGTGCCGGTCTGGAACCAGCGGCCGGTCAAGATCCTCGTGCACCACACGGCGACGCCGAACCAGGCCGACGTGAGCCAGGACGCGGCGTTCACGCTGTCGCGCTCGATCCAGAACTTCCACATGGACCGCCGGGGCTGGCTCGACACCGGGCAGCACTTCACGATCAGCCGCGGCGGGGTCGCCATGGAGGGCCGCCACCGCAGCCTGGAGATCGTGCGCGCGGGCCGTCAGCAGGTGGAGGGCGCGCACTGCACAGGGCAGAACATCGTCGCGGTGGGGATCGAGAACGAGGGCCGCTACTCCTCCATCGATCCACCTGCCGCGCTGTGGAACCGGCTGCGCGATCTCTGCGCGTGGATCTGCCTGCGCTACGGCATCCCGCCGACCGAGCTCTACGGGCACCGCGACTTCAAGAACACCGCCTGCCCCGGCGACCACCTCTACGCCCTGCTGCCGCGCCTGCGCACGGAGGTGGCGGGGGTGCTCGGGCAGCGGGCCGACGCCGTGGTGAAGGCGTCGTGGCCGCTGCTGCGGCTCGGTGACCGCGGGCAGGCGGTGACGGCCGCGCAGTACCTCCTACGTGACGCGCGCGCGACGAGCGCCGCGCCGACCGGCGTGTTCGACGAGGGCACCGACGGGGCGGTCCGGCGGTTCCAGGCCGCCACGGGGGCGGAGGAGGTGAACGGGCTGTTGGGCGGGGAGTCGTGGCCGGTGCTGGCCCGGCCGACGCTGCGGGGCACCGGCCGGGACGCCGACCGCGCGGTCGACACGTTGGTCGCGACCCGCGGCGCCGAGGGCGTCCCGGGCGTGGTGACAGCCCCGGACTGGCAGCGCCTCCTGGGCACCGGCGGCGCCCCCGCCAACCTCACCACCGACCCCCGAGGTGAGTCCCGCGTCTCACCACGGTGAGTCCCCCGTCTGCCCACGGTGAGTCCCGCATCTGCGCACGGTGAGTCCCGCATGTCGCCACGGTGAGTCCCGCATGTCGCCACGGTGAGTCCCGCGCTTCGCCACGGTGAGTCCCGCATCCGGGCACGGCGTGCCCGCGATCCGTGCCTGCATCGGCGCCATCGGACCCGTCGTGCGCGTCCGATGCGAGTCGAGCGTCCATATCGGATGCGTCCGTTCGGACGAGCCGGGCGGTGAGTACGCTCGTCCGCCATCGACGTCACTGGAGGGTTGTGATCACAGCGCAGGCCCCGCCCGCCCCCGACGCCGCGCTGGCGGGGGCACCGGTGGCGCGCAGGCTGGTGCGGGAGGCGCTGGCCGCGCCCGATCGGCTCGGCCGCGTCGACGTCGTCGGCCCGGCGGGCACGGGCAAGAGCGTGCTGCTCGCCGCGCTCGCCGACGTTCTCTCGACAGCCGGGCTCACGGTGCTGCGCGAGCTGCCCGAGTCCGATCCGGGACCGGGTACCGCCCTCCTCGTCGACGACGGGCACCGGCTCACCCCCGGCGCGCTTGCCCGGCTCGCCGCCCTGGCCGGGGGTGCGAGCGGCGTGCTCGTCGTCGCCCACCGCCCGTGGCCCCGACCGGAGGGCATGTCAGCCCTCGGCGCGACGCTCGCAGCGCGCCGGCCCCCCGTGGTCCTCGGCCCACTCGAACGCTCCGGGGTGCAGGCCAGACTGGCCTATCTGCTCGGTGAGCGGGCCGGACGTCCGTCAGACGTCGTCGTCGACCTCGTCCTCACCCAGACCGGTGGTCAACCCGCGCTCGTCGACCGCATGCTCACCGCCCTCGTCGAACGTGGCGGCCCCGATCCCGCGCGTTGGCGGTGGGACCCGGCCCGGCCCCCCGGCGGACTGCTGGCCCAGGTGGGCTACGCCGTCCACCGCCTCCCGGACGGCGTGCGGGACCTGCTGCGGGCGCGGGCGCTCGGTGCTCCGCTCGAGCCCGACCTCCTCGTGCCGCTGCTGGGCGCGGACGTCGCCGCCGACCACGCGGCACTCGACGAACTGGTGGAGGCCGCCCGCGCGGAGGGTCTCCTCACCGCAGAGGGCGCGCCGATCCCCCTGGTCTCAGCTGCTGTGTTGGAGCGCACGCCGCCCGCGACGCGGCTGGAGACGCAGCGTGCGCTGGCGGAGATCGAGCTCGACCGCGGCGGCAACGTCCTCGCCGCGGCGCGGCGGCTGCTGGGCACGGGTGCGTCCGGGGCCAAGTTGGCCGCGGTGTTCACGGCGGCGGGCGACGAGTCGCTGCGCACCGGCCTTCCCGGAGCGGGTGAGTTGTACGCGGCGGCCGTCGACGCGGGGGCACCCGCCTTGGATCTGGCGTCGCGGCGAGCCGAGGCCGCTCTGCGCGCGGGTGAGCTCGATCTCGCCCTCACGCAGGCCGACCAGGTGCTCTCGGCGTCCGACCAGGTGCTGGCAGCCGATCTCGCGCAGGCGGGCACGGTCGCCGCGGCCGTGCTCGCCCATCGGGGCATGCTCGCCCGCAGCGCAGCGCTGTATCGGTTCCTCGGCGCTCGGATGGGTCGTGAAGGGGTGCTCGCCGTCCCGGCGTTGATCGGTACGGGCGCGCTGGACGAGGCCCGCGAGATCGTGGCGGCGCCGGACGTCCTGTCGCGGCCCCCGACACTGCTCGCGGGCGCGGAAGAGCTGATGGCGCAGGGCGTCCTGCACTCGGTGACGGGGTCGCCGACGGCGGCGCTGTCCGAACTGACGCGCGCCGCCGCGTTGCTGGAGTCCAGCCACCGCGCGGCGCTGCTTCCCGACACGCCCGCCGCGCTCGCCGCGCTCGTCGCCGTGCATTGCGGGGAGTTGGACGTGGCGCAGTCGGTGCTGGAACGGGCGGTCCGCGTACGGCTGGGCGGGCGGCCGACGGCCGTGCGGCATCGCCTGCTGCTGGGCTGGATCGCATTGTTCCGCGGGGCGACGGGGACGGCGCGCGCGGCGTTGACGTCGATAGCGGGGTCGCCGCGGGAGCCCCGCGACGAGTTCGTCGCGGCCGCACTTGAGGTGGCGCTGGCCCGCCGGACCGGCGACCTCGCCGCGCTGATGCCCGCATGGGGTCGGGCCCGCGAGGCGATCGTGCGCCATCCCGTGGATCTGTTCGTGCTGCAACAGCTGGGCGAGCTGGCGGTCGCCGCCGCGCGGTTGCGGGAGACCAGTTGGATCCGCCCGCACCTGGACGAGGCCGCCGCGCTCCTGGACCGACTCGGCAACCCGGCGCTGTGGGCGGCTCCGCTGCACTGGTCGGGGCTGCAGGCGGCGATCGTGGCCGAGTCGCGTGACGAAGCGACAGCGCACGCCACGGCCGTCGTCGCGGCGGCCGGGGGAAGCCGGTACGCCGCGGCGCTGGCCACGGCCGCGCCGCACTGGGTGGCGATGCTCGACGCCGAGGTCGACGCCGAGGCGGTCGAGGCTGCGGCCCGGGGACTGCACGCCGTCGGGCTGGCGTGGGAGGGGGGCAGGCTCGCGGGCCAGGCGGCGATCCGGACGCGTGACCGCAAAGCCATGTCCGCGCTGCTGGGCTGCGCCAGGGCGCTGCAGGCCAACGGGCCCACCGCCCGTCCGGAGGCTGCGGACGTCGAAGACGAGGCCGCCGCCCTTCCCGTGCCCGACGACGGAGGCGACGGCCCGCTGTCCGAGCGGGAGCGGGAGGTCGCCGCGCTGGTGGTGGAGGGGCTCACCTACAAGCAGATCGGCGAACGGCTGTTCATCTCGGCGAAGACGGTAGAGCACCACGTCGCGCGGATGCGCCAACGGCTGGGTTCCGGCAGCCGTGGCGAGCTGTTCGCTCACCTGCGTCAGATCGTCAGCGCGTCCGACTGACGCCTGCCCGGCCTCGATGCCTGTGTCCAGGGCGGCGTTGGTGCGGGGACAGGCTGTGCACGAATGCTGAACTCGGCGTGCTGAAGCGCGGGACTCACCGTGGGCGGGTGCGGGACTCGCCGTGGGCGGGTGCGGGACTCGCCGTGGGCGGATGCGGGACTCGCCGTGCGCGGATGCGGGACTCGCCGTGCGCGGATGCGGGACTCACCGTCCGGGGTTCAGGGTGGCGAGGATTCCTTCGCAGCTGCGCACGACCAGCCGGGCGACGTCGGTCACCGCGCGGCTGGACATCGGGCTCTCCGCCCGCCGCTGCCACCGCCCGGCGGCGTCGAGCGCGGCGGCGTGCAGCTCGGCGGCGCTCGCGGCGGGGTCGAGGCCCAGCCGGGCCGCGGGCGTGCCGCCGTCGCCGCCGAGCAGCCGCTCGGCCTCCGTCAGCGCGTCGGCGGGCAGCTTCACGACGCCGGACCGGATCGTGGCGAGCAGCCGCAGCTCGGCGAACTCGTGCGCGCCCGCGAGGATCCGCTCCACCTCGGCGACCAGCGGCGCGGCGGCGGGGCGCGGCTCTCTGGTCAGCACCAGGTCGACGGCCAGCAGGGCGGAGCGCGCCTTGAGCAGCTCGCGACGCTCGGCGAACTGCGTGGTGAGCAGCGAGCGGAGGTCGTCGAGGCCGCTGCGGCGCACCAGCTCGGCCGAGAGCGCCGTCGGGTCCGTGACGCCCTGGCGGATCAGCGTGGCGCCCAGCCGCACCCCGAACAGGCCGAAGCGGTCCATGAGTCGCGCGCGGATGTCGGTGGGAAGCGCCTCGGACTCGATCCGGGAGAACCGGTCGACCGACAACAGCATCCCGTCCAGCTCGGCCCGCGGCAGCCCGGCCAGCGTGGTCAGGGCGGCGAACTCGTGCTGCCGCATCGTGCGCCCGGTCTGCGCCAGCAGCCCCGCCACGGCGACGACCGTCTGGCACAGGCTGCGGATCTTGTCGTCGGCCCGGTAGCGGCGGGCGATGCGCCGCGCGGAGTTCAGCGCGTCCAGCCGTCCGACGCCGATCTCGTCCGCCCGCGACAGCACCGCGATCGTGTTGATCGGCGTGGCCCGCGCCACCCCCTGGTCGTAGAACGACTCGAGGAACCGCACGTCGGTGGCGTGCAGGTGGCGCATGAGGTAGATGACGGCGTCGGCCTGGGTCGGCGAGTCCTCCGGCGCGAGGAACGCCCCCGCGCGCGCCGCGGTGTCGGTCGACAGGGACGCGATGCCCGGCGTGTCGATCAACGTCTGGGTGCGCAGGCTCTGCGACGGCCACTGCACCTCGAGCTTGTCGATCTTCTCGACGGGCGCGCCGGAAAGGTCGAAGCGCAGCGCGCCCTGGTTGCGGTGGATCGTCAGCTGACGGGGCGGCGCGTCGCGCGGAAACATCGTCACCTTCGGCACCGGCGCGTCCAGGTACCAGGTGACGACCCGCGTGCACTCGCCCGCGTCGGTGGGCGCGATCTCCTCGCCGACGAGCGCGTTGAGCAGCGTCGACTTGCCCGCCTTGACCTTGCCTGCGATCGCGACGCGCAGCGGCTCGTCGAAGCGCCGCAGGTTGTGCTGGAGCCAGCCGACGGCCTGCGGGCTGTCGCGGTAGGTGTCGATCGTGCGCCGCAACAGCACCCGGACGGCCGTGCCGAGCTGGGGACCGGGCCCGCTCACGTCCGCGAGCCGATTGCCACTGCCATCGGCTCCCGGGAAGGCAGGTTCGCGACGAGCGCCCTGGCGCGGGTGGCGAGCACCTCGATCCGGGCGAGCTCGGCCTTGAGGTCGCGGATGCGGCTCTCCCGTTCCGCCGTCGTCGTGTTGACGGCGCTCTGGGCGGCGAGCACCGAGGTCGCGATCGAGGTGCTGACCTCCTCGGCCAGCGAGCTGTAGTGGTCGCGCAGCTGGCGCTGGGTGCGGCGCAGCATGTCGCGGGAATCCTTGCCGACCTGGAACGTCACCTCGTCGATGTGCTTGCGCACGGCCTGCTTGGCCTCCGCCTGCCGCCGCTGCAGCATCCGCTTGCGCTCGTCGCGCACGGTCTTGGTGCCGAACAGCAGGCCCGCGCCGATCGAGATCGGGTTGAGCAGGGCCAGGCCCGCGAGCGTCGTCGCCATACCGATCATCAGCATGCCACCGTATCCGCCGCGCATGCCGGTGATGACCTTCTGGCCGATCCCGAAGCCCTCGCTGTCGGGCTGGGCGAGCGGGTCGACCTTGGCCGCCATGTTCTGCGACTGGTCGAACCGCAGCTCCGGCAGCGCGATGTCGGCGGCCTCGGCGAAGTGCTCGGCCACCTGCGACGACAGGTACCGCGCGCGCTCGGCGGCCCATACGAAGTTGGCCGACGCCGCCGATGCCACCTGCTGGTGGAACCAGGTGGCGAACTGGTCCCAGATCTCGGCCGGGTCGGCGTCGTCGATGAGCTGCTCGGCCTCGCGCCCGATCGTGCGCAGCCGGTCGCGCAGGTCGTAGTCGATGTCGGACTGCAGGTCGCCGACCCCGTCGTTGAGCGTGATCTGCCAACGGGCGGAGCGCTGCTTCAGCTCGTCGGCGCGGGCCTTGGCCCTGGTCAGCTCCGCCACCAGCGGCTCGAGCTGCTCGGGGTTCTCCTGGACGGCGAGCTCGGCCTTCATCCCGGTGCCGAGCTGCTCGGCGACGGCGAGCACGTCCTGGCAGGTCGAGCGGCGGTCCAGCTCGTCGGACGCGGCGACCACCCGGCGCAGCAGGAACTCCACCAGCGGGCGGAACCCCGACTCGTCCAACAGCGCGTCGTCCTGCGTCTTCGCGGCGTGCAGCCGCAGCGTGGACGAAACGGGGAACGTGTCGGCGCGGATCCCCGCGGCGTCGAGGTGGCCGCGGTCCAGCTCCATGATCCGGCGCCAGTGCGGGTAGAGGTCGGTCTTGGTGACCACGCACGCGACGTTGGGGCACAGCTTCATCGCCGCGCTGAGGAACTCGAGCTCCGGCCCGGTGTACTCCTGCGCGGCGTCGGAGACGAGCAGCACGGCGTCCGCGCTGGGGAGCGCCGACATGGTCGCCGCCCCGTGCGCCGAGCCCAGCCCGCCCACGCCCGGCGTGTCGACGAGCACGAGCCCGCCTTCGAGGATCTTGCGCGGCAGCCCGACCTCGGCGTAGGAGAGCATCGCCTTGTTGCCGGGGTTGCCCGCCTCCGAGACGTAGTCGGCGAGCTTGTTCACCGGCACCTCGGTGCGCTCGGGCGGCGCGTCGGGCGTCTCGCGGACGAGCATGACCTCGGTGGTCTCGGCATACCGGACGACCGTCGGCACGGCCGTCGCGACGTCGTCGTCCACGGGGCAGACGGGCGCGTTGACCAGCGCGTTCACCAGTTGGCTCTTGCCCTGCTTGAACTCGCCCACGATGAGCACGCGCACGTTCGGGTCGACGAGCCGTTTGCGCGTCTGGGTGAGCCGTGCGCCGAGATCCGGGCGCTCGTAGGCCGTGGTGGCCTTCAGCGCCAGGTCGACCAGCTCGACCGCAGCCGGTACCGCCACCTCGGATGCCTGCCTCTCCTCGGATCCACCCCCTACGGAAACCGGCCCCGCCACCCCCGGGAAATCCCGAAAGGTGGCGGGGCCGGTCGTCGCATCACGGGCAGGTTACTCCCGCGACACCGCCGGATCAGACCGGGTGCACGTCGGTCAGCGAGTTGTGGCTGAGCAGGTCGTCGTGGTCGACGTTGTGCGAATCGGTCGAGGTGTGGCTGTCGCTGCTGTTGTGCGAGTCGGCCGTCGACTCCTCGTGCGTGTTGAACGAGTGGTCGATGTCGACCTTGGTCGTGTCGGTCGTCTGGTCGACGTCGTGCGAGTCGGTGTTGGCCTGGTGGCCGCTGGCCTCGCCGCCGACGGAGAGCGCGCCACCGCCGGAGACCGACGCGTGGTCGATGTTCGCGCTGTTGGCCGCGCCGGTGCCGAACGCGGTGGTGTTGTGGTCGCCGCTGACGACGTCGTTGTCGTGGCCCTGCACGTTGCCGTCACCCTTGATGTTGCCGTCGCCGACCTGGTTGTCGTTGCCGGTGGTGACCGTCGAGCCGTCGATGTTGCCGCCCGCGGCCACCGCGCCGTCGCCGGAGGCGGTGGTGTTGGTGTTGTGGATGGTCTGGTCGAAGTCGCCGCCGCCGGTGTCGATCTGCTGGTTGACGGAGTTGTCGACGGTGGTGTCGCGGTCGTCGACGTAGTTGTTGGTGACGTACTCGTTGATGTAGCGCACGGCGGCGTCGTGGTCGCTCTCGCCGGGGTGGGGGTGCGGCGGGGGCGGCGGGTTGTGCGAGCCGCTGTGGTGCTCGCGGCTGAAGTCGCCTTCCTGGTCGTCGGCGAGCACGAGCGCGTCGTGGACGTCGGCCGGGCTGACGTCCGCCGCGCCGCACGCGGCGAGCACGGCGTCCGGGTTCTGCTGGAACTCGGCCAACGCTTGCGGATCGTTGAGCAGCTTGAGGATCAGATCGATGAGGTTGCTGGCGGCGGCGGTGGCCATCGGGACTCACTCCTGGAGATCGGGCGGGGCGCAGGGCGACGACGATAAGTGGCCGGGCCCCGCCCACGTGGGTGAGCGGGGCCCGTTCACACGATCAGATGTGCAGGTCGACGTTGTGCAAGTCGTTGTGGCTGCCGACGTCGTTGTGGGTCTCGTCGTGCGAGTCGTTGTGGGTCTCGGTGCTCGTGTCGTTGTGCGAGTTCGTGGTGACGTCCTCGTGGAAGTTGCCCGAGTCCGAGATGTGCGTCTCGTCGGTCGTGGTGGTCGTCGTGTGGTTGTGCGAGTCCGTGTTGTGCTGGTCGCCGGTCGCGTTGCCGCCGACCGACAGCGCGCCGCCGCCGCTCACGTCCACGTTGTGCAGGTCGGCGCTGGTGGCCGCGCCCGACCCGAACGCGGTGGTGTTGCCGTCGCCGTGGACGACGTTGTTGTGGTCGCCCTGGACGTTGTTGTCGCCCTTGATGTTGCCGGTGCCGACCTGGTTGCCGTCGCCGGTGGTGACCGTCGAGTCGCGGATGTCGCCGCCCGCGGCCACCGCGCCGTCGCCGGACGCGACGGTGGAGTGCACGTCGATGTCCTGGTCGAAGTTGCCGCCGTGCGTGTTGACCTGCTGGTTGGTGGAGTTGTCGACGGTGGTGTCGCGGTCGTCGACGAAGGTGTTGGTGACGAAGCGGGAGAGGTGCTCCACCGCCTCCTGGTGCCCGGAGCTGTGGTCGCTGTGCCCCTCGCTGTGGCCCTCGTGGTGGGCGGCGGCGTGTGCCGCGGGCAGAGTGCCGTGGAAGCCGGTGTCGTAGCTGCGGCTGAAGTCGGCGGTCTGGCTGTCGTCGGCCAGGACGATCGCGTCGCGGACGTCCTCGGGCGAGACGTCCTTGAGCCCGTGGTCGGCGAGCGCGCCCTGCGGGTCCTTGGCGAACCAGTCGCGGAGGCTCGTGTCGTCGATCATCTTCTGGAGGAACTCGAGGATGGAGAGGTTCTCGGCCATGCTGATCAGCTCCGATGGTTGCGGGTACCGGCCCAGCGGCTCGGTGTTGACGGCAACGTTAGGGAGGGCCGGGGCCGGGGCCATCGGGGATCGGCCAGAGTTCCGCGGGGAGGCCGTTGGGGGGAATCGGCGGCCCGCGTTAGGGGATCAGTGCCCGAAGTGCAGGTCAGGTATGTCGTAGAGGGCGTCGTCGACGGCGAGGTGGTCGACGTCGTGCACCGCGGGGGCGTCGTGGTGCTCGATCGGCTCGGGCTCGTCGGGGGTCCACCAGTCAGTGGGTTCGGGCGCCGCGTGCTCGACGGGGGCGACGTGCGCAGCGCCCGCTCCGGCGCCGTAGGCCTGGGACCAGTCGACGGTGAGCGTGTCCTGCACGAGCAGCACGGCGTCGTGGACGTCGGCGGGGCTGAGATCGCCCAGCCCGTGCTGCTGGAGGGTGGTCTGAGGGTCGGCGGCGAAGTGGGCGCGCTCGGCATCGCTGCCCAGGAGGAGTTTCACGAACTCCATCAGCGAGACCGCTTCGCTCACCCGACCAGGGTAAGCCGTCCGAGGCGGTCACGGTGCGTTGTCGCAACCCCTCGTTGGGGTGGACCGACCCGATCGTGGCTAACGGACGCCGTGAATACTCCGATGCGCCTGTCGGGGGGCGGACCCGGTGAAGGCACCGGTTCGCGGCAGGTGAGGAGACGATTGTGAGCTACCAGCTCGGGATCGACGTCGGTACGACCTATACGGCGGCGGCGGTGTGCCGGTCGGCCGACCGGCGCTGGGTGGAGCCGGAGGTCGTGACGCTCGGGACCCGGGCCGCCACCGTCCCCTCCGTCCTGTTCGTCGCGCCGGACGGCGCCGTCGTCGTCGGGGAGGCGGCCGAGCGCCGCGCGCTGACCGATCCCGACCGGGTCGTCCGCGAGTTCAAGCGCCGCATCGGCGACCCCACCCCGATCGTCGTCGGCGGCCGGGCGTGGGCGCCGGAGGAGCTGTCGGCGCGGCTGGTCCGCTGGGTGGTCGACCGGGTGGCCGAGCGCGAGGGCGGCCCCGCGACGCAGATCGCGCTCACGCATCCGGCGTCGTGGGGCAGCCACAAGAAGGACCGGCTCGACCGCCGCGTTGGCCGCGCAGGGCCTCCGCGTCGCCCTACTGGCCGAGCCGCAGGCCGCAGCGTTGCACTACGCGACGCAGGAGCGGGTCGCCACCGGTTCCACGATCGCGGTCTACGACCTGGGCGGCGGCACGTTCGACGCGGCCGTCGTGCGCAAGGCCGACCGCTCGGAGGCCGCCTTCGGCGCCGCGGGGTTCGGGCTGCTCGGACGGCCGGAGGGGCTGGACCGGCTCGGCGGCGTGGACTTCGACGAGGTCGTGTTCGAGCACGTCCGCGCGGGGCTCCCCGCAGCGTTCGCGGATCTCGACGACACGGACGCGGGCGTGCTCTCGGCCGTCGCGCGCGTGCGGCGGGAATGCACCGAGGCCAAGGAGGCGCTCTCGGCCGACACCGACGTGTCGATCCCCGTCCTCCTGCCGGGCGGCGGTGGGTCGGTGCGCCTGCACCGCAGCGAGTTCGAGTCGATGATCCGCCCGCAGGTGGAGGAGACGGTCGACGCGCTGCGCAAGGCCGTGCACTCCGCGGGGTGCGCGCCCGCAGCGCTGACGGCGGTGCTGCTCGTCGGCGGGTCCTCGCGCATCCCGCTGGTGGCGCAGCTGGTGTCGGAGGGGCTGGGCAGGCCGGTCGCGGTCGACACCGACCCGAAGAACGCGATCGCGAAGGGCGCGGCGCTGTCGGTCTCGCCGAAGCCGACGGCGTCCTGGCCGGAGGTGGCGATCCCGCCCGTGGCAGGCGCGCCCGGGCCGAACGGACCGGGCGGAGTCGGGGCCGCGGGCCTGGCGGCGGCGGGCGCCGGGATGGCCGCGCGCGCCGGGGCCGGGCGGGGCGCCGCGGCGCACGCCGGGATGGCGGCGCGTGCGGGTGCCGGGTCGGGCGGGCAGGGTGCCGGGATGGCCGCCCGTGCAGGCGCCGGGTCGGCCGGGTTGGGCGCCGGTGCCGGGGCGGGATCGGCCGGGCCGGGGGCAGCAGGCTGGGGCGCGCTCGGCGGTGCCGGACGGGCGGCCGGGGGGCAGCCCGGGGTCGAGGCCCTCGGCGCGGGAGCGGGCGGGGTCGCTCCCGGCCGCGGCCTCGACCGCCGGGACGGCTCCCCGGGCCGGGCCGGGCTCGCCGCCGCGGCGGGCGCGGGGCTGGTCGGTTCCGCGGAGGGCCGTCAGGTCGAGCAGAGTCGGGTCGCGGGGCTGTCGCACGAGCCTGCAGGCGCCCTGTTCTCCGGGGCGCCGCCCGCACCGCCGCACCGGCCGACCGTGCACCCGGCCACGCCGGAGTGGGACCCGGAGCCCCAGCCGTCCCGCCGCAGGCCGACGGCGCTGATCCTCGGCATCGGTGGCCTGCTCGCGGTGGCGATCCTCGTGCTCGCCGCGTTCCTGCTGCCGCGGCTGACGTCGTCGTCGTCGCCGGGGATCGTCGCCGAGTCCGGCGCCGCCAGTCCGTCCGCCGCGAGCGCCGAGCCCGCCGCACCGGCGGCGCCCGCCCCCGTGCAGAGCGGTGGGGCGGCGTCCGGCGGCGAAGCGGCGACCGGCGGCTCCGGCAGCCGGGCGGGCACGACGACGCGTCCCCGGTCGACCGGCGGCGGGTCGGCGGGCGGCAGCAGCCCCGCCCCCGCGGCGGGCGCCACACCGACGTCGCCCGCCGCCGCGCCCACCACTGTGGCCACTCCACCCTCCTCGGCGCCTGCCCCGTCCTCGGCGCCCGCGCCGACGGGCGGCACGTCCACCGGCGCCGCGAGCGCGAGCGAGGCGCCGGGAGTAGGTGCCACCCCCGTGGATACCGGGAGTACCGGCCCGGGCGGCAGCGTCACCCCGGTCGGGACCGGCGCGAGCGGCGGCTCCGGATCCTCCGGGGGCGCAGGCGGGAGCGACACGCAGGCAGGCACCGGTACCGGCTCCGGTACCGGCGTCGCCCCTGTCGGCACCGGTACCGGGGGCAGCGTCAGGCCGGTCGGCACCGGCGCGAGCGGCACGTCGGCGGGCCCGGGTACCGGCACCGGCGGATCGGCGGCGGCCAACCCCGCGACGGCGCCGACGGTGTCCGCCTGAGCCGACGACAGGCCGAACCCACGGCCCCATCCGGGGCAATGCCCGCGCAACCGGCATGCTGAAGAGGTGCTGATCGGGCTGCTCATCGCGCTCGTCGCGATGGTGCTCAACAGCGTGGGCGCGCTGCTGCAAGCCTCCGGCGCGCAGCGGGCCACCCGCAGCCGCCCCGCCGCGGTGCAGCCGCGCTACATCGGCGGCGTGCTCGTCGACCTGCTGGCGTGGCTGTGCGCCGTCGCGGCGCTGCGGGTGTTGCCCGTCTTCGCGGTGCAGGCGATCATCGGCGGGTCGATCGCCGTCACGGCCGTCGTGGGGGCACGGATCAACAACACCGTGCTCGACCGCACGACGCGCGCCTCCGTCGCCCTGTGCCTTGTCGGCCTGGTGCTGGTGGCGGCGAGCGCGGGCGAGGGACATCCACCGGTCACGTCGGCGCTGGTCAACTACGTCCTGATCGGCGCGCTCCTCGTGCTCGCGGTGCTCGTGCTCATCCTGCGGCAGTACCGGAGGGCGTGGCCGTTGGCGGTCGTCGCGGGGATGGGGTTCGGCGGCACCTCCCTCGCGGTGCGGGCTGCGCACGTCGAGATCGGCCAGGGCTTCTCGTTCGTAGCGCTGCTGGCCCAGCCCGCGACCTACTTGATCGCCGGGTTCTGGGTGGTCGGCATGATCGGCTACTCGGCGGCCCTGTCGCGGGGCGAGGTGGGGATCGTCACGGCGGTCTTCGTGGTGACCGAGGTCGTGCTCCCGGGCCTGATCGGCATCTTCCTGCTCGGCGACCCCATCCGTGAGGGGTGGGTCTGGGTGTTCGTGATCGGGCTTTCACTCTCGGTCGTCGGCGTGGTCGTGCTGACCCGCCGCCCCCCGCCGCGGCGACGGCGGGTGCGCTGAAACCCGGTTCGGGCCACGATGGGGCCATGCCGACCTGGGACGATGTCGTGGCCATGGCGACGGCGTTGCCGGAGGTGCAGGAGTCGACCTCGTACGGCACCCCCGCGCTGAAGGTCAAGGGGAAGGGTTTCGCCCGCCTGCGCACCGAGGCGGAGGGCGGGCTGATGCTGCGCTGTTCGATGCCGGAGAAGGCGGCGCTCCTCGCCTCGGGTGACCCGGCGTTCTTCACGACGCCGCACTACGACGGCTACCCGTGCATCCTCGTCGATCTGACGAGAATCGAGCCCGACCAGCTCGACGAGCTGGTGGAGGAGGCGTGGTGGCAGCGCGCACCGGTCACGGTCCGGCGGATGCGCCCGGAGCGCGGTGGCTGACCCGCTCGCCCTCGGCGACGGCCAGGTCAGTCCGCGAGTGGCGTGATCGCCGCGACGCCGAGCTCGTCGGCGCGCAGGTGCAGCGGGACGCTCCCGCGGCGGGGTCGGCGCCGCAGGTCGAGCGTCTTGGCCCGGTGGACGAGGGTGAGGCGGTGGCGCGGAGCCGCGACCGTCCGCCGGTAGAGCCGCCGCAGCAGCAGCCCGAGCGCGGCCGCCACCGGCACCGTCACGACGACCTGCCACACGGCCGTAGCCCAGTAGTGGATGGTGCCGACCACGAGCGCCGTGAGCACGAAGGCCGCCGTCTTGATGAAAAGGACGCGCACGCGTACCTGCCGGTCTCTGGTGCCTCTGCGGAGCTGGGGGGCCGTGCAGCCGATCATCCAGAGCCAGTACGCCAGTAGCGCCGCGTGCGCGACGTAGCCGGTGACCGCGCGAAGCTCCATGCTTCACCTCTTCCGCTGGACACCCGACGTTACCAAACGCATACGATCAGCTACAGATCCAGGCGCGTTGAGTGTGCGGACGACTTCGCAGAGCGAGCGTTCACCCGGGATCTGCGGCGGCGAGCCCGTGGTCCGGATGGCGGGATTCCCCCGCACGCCGTGGTCCTTGCGTGGCGGCCGACGCCGCACCATGGTGGCAGCGTGACCCTCGCAGCGGCGTCCGTTGAGGATCTAGCGCCGCGACTCCAGGACGTCTACGTCGACCTGCACGCCCACCCCGAGCTGTCGTTCGCCGAGCGTCGGACCGGAGGCGTCGCCGCCGCCTGGCTCGACGAGCACGGGTACGAGGTGGCGGAGGGGGTCGGCGGCACCGGCGTGGTCGGTGTGCTGCGGCGCGGTCCAGGGCCGGTGGTCCTGCTGCGCGCGGACATGGACGCGCTGCCGGTCCTGGAGGACACCGGGCTGCCGTACGCCAGCCGGGAGCGCGGCGTCGATCCGGACGGTCGGGACGTTCCGGTGATGCATGCGTGCGGGCACGACGTCCACGTCACCTGCCTGATGGGGGCGGCGGCGCTGTTGGCAGGGCAGCCCGCGTGGCGGGGGACGGTCGTGGCGCTGTTCCAGCCCGCCGAGGAGCTCGCGCGGGGCGCCTCGGCCATGATCGCCGACGACCTCTACGAGAAGGTCCCCCGGCCCGACGTGGTGCTCGGGCAGCACGTGGCGCCGATTCCGGCCGGGTTCCTCGGCCTGCGACCCGGCCCGGCGTTCGCCGCCACCGACAGTCTGCGGGTGACGATGCACGGGTCCGGCGGCCACGGGTCCCGACCCGAGGCGACCGTGGATCCCGTGGTCATGGCCGCCGCGACCGTGGTGCGGCTGCAGACCCTCGTCTCGCGGGAGGTGGCGGGCACCGACACGGCCGTGCTCACCGTCGGCTCGCTCCAGGCCGGGACGAAGGCGAACATCATCCCCGATCGCGCCGAGATGCTGCTCAACGTCCGCACCTACGATCCCGCGGTGCGCGAGCGGCTTCTGAGTGGCGTGCGCCGCATCGTCGAGGCGGAGTCACAGGCGTCCGGCGCACCGCGCCCGCCCGACATCGAGATCTTCGAGAGCGCCCCCGCGGTGGTCAACGACGAAGCGGCCACCGCGCGCACGCGTCCGGCGCTCGAGTCGGTCGTCGGAGCAGGCCGGGTCGTCGATCCCGGGCCGGTGACCGGCAGCGAGGACGTCGGGATCCTGGCCGCCGGAGCCGGTGCGCCCTGTGTCTTCTGGCTGCTGGGCGGGGCCGATCCCGGAGCCTTCGCGGAGGCCCGCGACCTCGACGGCGTCCGCGCGGTCATGACGACGCTCCCTTCCAACCACTCGCCCGCCTACGCGCCGGTGATCGACCCCACGCTCCGCGTCGGCGTACAGAGCCTCGTCGCCGCCGCCCAGACCTGGCTGGATGGCGACTGACAGGCGCGCCGGGGGTAACCGGTCGGTTCAGCGCAGCTCCTGGATGCGGACGAGGTTGCCCGCGGGATCGCGGAAGGCGCAGTCGCGAACCCCGTACGGCTGCTCGGTCGGCTCCTGGACGACGTCGGCGTCGCCTGCCTGCAGCCGCTCGAAGGTGCCGTCGAGGTCCTTGGTGGCCAGGAGGATGGCCCCGTACGTGCCTTTGGCCATCATCTCGGTGATGGTGCGGCGCTCGTCGTCGGTGATGCCGGGGTCGACGGCGGGCGGGTGCAGGACGATGGACGTGCCCGGCTGGCCTACCGGGCCGACCGTGATCCACCGCAGCCCGTTGTAGCCGACGTCGAGCCGGACCTCGAAGCCGAGGGTGTCGCGGTAGAAGGCCAGGGCGGCGTCCGGGTCGTTGTGCGGGAGGAAGCTCGCGTGGATGGTGATGTCAGTGCTGTCCATGGCGGTCACGCTAGGTGCGCCTCGGCGACCGGCGCGTCTCGATTCCTGATCGGTCTGGTCACCTGTTTCGCCACGCAGGGCGGCATCCCCTCCGTCGCGCGGGCCGCCTGGCGCCGGTAGACGCTGGGCGGTATGCCGACCAGTTCGGTGAAGCGGGTGCTGAAGGTGCCCAGCGATGAGCAGCCGACGGCGAAACAGACGTCGGTGACGCTGAGGTCGCCACGCCGCAGCAGCGCCATCGCGCGCTCGATGCGCCGCGTCATCAGGTAGCCGTACGGCGACTCCCCGTAGGCGAGCCGGAACTCGCGGCTGAGGTGCCCGGCCGACATGTGCGCTCCGCGGGCGAGCGCTTCGACGTCCAACGGCTGCGCGTACTCCCGGTCGATCCGGTCGCGGACGCGACGCAGCCGCGCGAGGTCGCGCACGCGCTGCGGGGTCACGACCTCCTCGGACGTCGGGCGGTTGTGGCGCATGTCCGCATTCTCCCGAGCAGGCTCCCTGCTCGTCCACTCCCGCGCCCGCCAGTGGAGTGGGCCGGGTCGACACATGAGCGGAGACCTCGTCTCACGGTGTCCGCGAAAGCCTCGGCCCGGCGCCGACGTAGACCGCGAGGTGCTCGCCGGTGAGGGTGGAGCGGGCGGCGACGAGGTCGGAGGGCGTGCCTTCGAAGACGATCCGGCCGCCGTCGTGGCCTGCGCCGGGACCGAGGTCGATGATCCAGTCGGCGTGCGCCATGACCGCCTGGTGGTGCTCGATGACGACGACCGACTTGCCGGCGTCGACGAGCCGGTCGAGCAGCCCGAGCAGCTGCTCGACGTCGGCGAGGTGCAGGCCGCTCGTCGGCTCGTCGAGGATGTAGACGTCGCCCTTCTCGCCCATGTGGGTGGCCAGCTTGAGCCGCTGCCGCTCGCCGCCGGACAGCGTGGTGAGCGGCTGGCCGATGGTGAGGTAGCCGAGCCCGACGTCGGCGAGCCGCTCGAGGACCTTGTGCGCGGCAGGCGTGCGCGCCGCGCCTGCGCCGAAGAACTCCTGGGCCTCGGCGACCGACATCGCGAGCACCTCGCTGATGTCCTTGCCGCCGAAGTGGTAGTCCAGCACCGCCGCGTCGAACCGCTTCCCTTCGCACACCTCGCAGGTGGTGGCGACGCCCGCCATCATCGCCAGGTCGGTGTAGATGACGCCTGCGCCGTTGCAGGAGGGGCAGGCGCCCTCGGAGTTGGCGCTGAACAGCGCGGGTTTCACGCCGTTGGCCTTCGCGAACGCCTTGCGGATCGGGTCGAGCAGCCCGGTGTACGTCGCCGGGTTGCTCCGGCGGGAGCCGCGGATCGCGCCCTGGTCGATCGCCACCACCCCGTCGCGGCCCGCCACCGAGCCGTGGATCAGCGAGCTCTTGCCCGAGCCCGCCACGCCGGTCACCACCACCAGCACGCCGAGCGGGATGTCGACGTCGATACCCCTCAGGTTGTGGGTGACGGCGCCACGCACCGGAAGCGTCTCCGATGGCGTCCGCACCGACGGCTTCAGGGAGGCGCGGTCGTCGAGGTGTCGCCCGGTGAGCGTGCCGCTGGCCCGCAGTCCCTCGACGGTGCCCTCGAACACCACCTCGCCACCGGCGCCGCCCGCGCCCGGGCCGAGGTCGACGACGTGGTCGGCGATCGTGATCGCCTCCGGCTTGTGCTCCACGACGAGCACCGTGTTGCCCTTGTCGCGCAACTGCAGCAGCAGGTCGCGGAGTCTCCCGATGTCGTGGGGGTGCAACCCGATGGTGGGCTCGTCGAAGACGTAGGTGACGTCGGTGAGCGAGGAGCCGAGGTGGCGGATCATCTTGGTGCGCTGCGCCTCGCCGCCCGACAGCGTGCCCGACGGCCGGTCGAGCGAGAGGTAGCCCAGCCCGATCTCCACGAACGAGTCGAGGGTGTGGCGCAGGCTCGTGAGCAGTGGCGCCACCGACGGCTCGTCGAGGTCGGCCACCCACGCGGCGAGGTCGCTGATCTGCATCGCGCAGGCGTCGGCGATGCTGATCCCCCTGATCTTGGACGAGCGGGCCGCCTCGGACAGTCGGGTGCCCCCGCACTCGGGGCAGGTGGCGAACGTGACCGCCCGCTCCACGAAGGCGCGGACGTGCGGCTGCATCGCGTCGACGTCCTTGGAGAGCATCGACTTCTGGATCCTCGGGATCAGGCCCTCGTACGTGAGGTTGATGCCCTCAACCTTGATCTTGGTCGGCTCCTTGTAGAGCAGGTCGTGGAGCTGCCTCTTGGTGAACGCCCGGATCGGCTTGTCCGGGTCGAAAAAGCCGCAGCCGGAGAAGATGCGGCCGTACCAGCCGTCCATGCTGTAGCCGGGGATCGTGAGCGCACCCTCGTTGAGCGACTTGCTGTCGTCGTACAGCGCAGATAGGTCGATGTCGTTGACCGAGCCCCGGCCCTCGCACCGCGGACACATGCCGCCGGTGATGCTGAAGCTGCGGCGCTCCTTCACGGTCTGCCCGCCACGCTCCACCGTGACCGCGCCCGCTCCGCTGATCGAGGCGACGTTGAAGGAGAACGCCTGGGCCGAGCCGATGTGCGGCTGCCCGAGCCTGCTGAAGAGGATGCGCAGCATCGCGTTGGCGTCGGTGGCGGTGCCGACGGTGGAGCGGGGGTCGGTGCCCATCCGCTGCTGGTCGACGATGATCGCGGTCGTCAGCCCGTCGAGGACGTCGACGTCGGGCCGCGCCAGCGTCGGCATGAAACCCTGCACGAAGGCGCTGTACGTCTCGTTGATCATCCGCTGCGACTCCGCGGCGATCGTGTGGAACACCAGCGAGCTCTTGCCCGAGCCGGAGACACCCGTGAACACCGTCAGCCTGCGCTTCGGGAGCTCGACGCTGACGTCCTTGAGGTTGTTCACACGCGCGCCGTGCACGCGGATCAGATCGTGGCTGTCGGCGGCGTGCAGCGCAGGCGGCTGCGGGTACGTCCTCGTGGCCATGCTCATAGTGTCTCCATCTGTGCGGCCGGGCCGCCTTCACGGTCTCCGCCGCGTCGCCGGGCTCGATCTGATCAGCGACGGGCGGTGTCTGGTTCGCCTGCGTCAGGAGCGAGAGTCGCTGATCATCGGTCCTGGAGCAGCCCGAGTACGTTGCCGTCGGGGTCGGTCACGGTGGCCACCAGGCGGCCACCACCGACGTCGTGCGCGGGCTCCTTCACCGTGGCACCCGCGGCGGTCACCTCGGCCAGCTTCGCCTCGATGTCCGGCACGTGCCAGTAGGCCACCGGTGCCGTCATGCCCTGCGCGCCACCGCCCGGCACCAGCCCGATGTGCTGGCCCGCGGCCTCGAAGCCGACGTAGTAGGGCGCGTCGGCCTGCGGCGCCACCCCGAGCAGAGCGGCGTACACCGCCTTGGCCTTCGCGAGGTCGGACACGGGATGCAGCACGGTCTTGATTCCCTGGGTGGAAGAGTCGGCCATGGTCACTCCTGAAGTCGTGGGTCATGTCGACCCGGTGGGATTGTCGGGCTCATGATCCACTGAACTTAGCCGTATCCGGCGTCGTCGCGTGGAGGGTGATGCCCATGGCGGTCACGCTAGGTGCGGCCCGGCGACCGGCGCTTCTCGATTCCTGACCGGTCTGGGTCACCCGTTCGCCGCGCACGACGGCATCCGCGAGGTCGCGCGCGCCGCGTGGCCGCTCAGTCGTCGGCGCTGTCCTGTTCGACGTCGGCGAGCCATGCCCGCGCGGCGTGGTAGGCCTCGAGGCTGGTCTCGCCCACCACCTTGGTGACCTCGAAGACCCGCACGTTACCGGCCTGCTCGAGCGTTCGGTTCTGATCGATCTGGGCCATCAGGGCCGGATCGACGCCGCTGAGGTAGAAGCAGCCGCCCACTGCGGCGAGCCGTTCAGCGTAATCGGCGAGTACGGCGAACGACGTCGCACCGAGCGTGATGCGTCCCCGCAGCCGCAGGACGACGGCGGGATGCTCGGCGTGGGCCGGGTCGGGCAGGTGGGCCTGCAACGTTCGGGCACCCGCGTAGAACAGGCTGCCGTACACGTCCAGCAGGATGACCTCGCGCGACGCCAGGCTGCGCGGCGCCGGGCGTTCGGTGAACCGTCCGTCCGGCTGGGGTACGAGCTGCACGATGCGCAGATCCTGTGCCTCCTGGTTCATCTGCATCAGCAGAGAGATCACCAGCCCGGCACCGACCGCGGCGGCCACGGGCAGGAACAGGGTCGCCAGGAACGTGGCGATCACCGCGATCTGCGAGACGCGCCCGGTCCGCAGGATCGCCCGCACCGAACCGGATCTGAACGAGCCGACCGCCGCCAGGATCAGCACCGCGGCCAGCGTGGACATCACGACCTTGCCGATGACTCCCGAGAACAGGAGGAGGATGACCGCCATCCAGAGCCCCGACGTGATGACCGACCACCGGCCCCGGGCGCCCGCCGCCACGTTGACGGCGGTCTGCCCGACCGAACCACCGACCGGCTGACCCTGAAACAGTCCGGAGAGCAGGTTGCCGACGCCCTGCGCTGCGAAGTCCTGGTTGGAGTTCGATCTCGATCTGTCGGGGTTGGGAGCCGCTTCGCTGACACCTGCGCCCTGGACCAGTACGAGCGCGGTCACCGACAAGGCGCCGACGATCACCTCGAAGGACAGGTCGGACAGGTGCGGAATGCTCGGCAGCGGCAGGCCTGCCGGTATGTCGCCGACGTCGCCGACGAGTTTCATCGAGTCCGATCCGACGATGGCCACCACGGCGCTCGGGACGACCAGGGCGATCAGTGCAGAGAACGGCGCAAGCCGCGTGCGCATCAGGGCAATGATCACGACGAGCGCAGCCATCCCGCAGATCAGGGAGCCGACGTTCGTCTCGCCGAGGCTCAACACGAGGTTCCACGCCCTGGCCAGCGGGTAGGGCCCGCTCACGGATATCCCGAACAGGTTCGGTAGCTGGCCCAGGAGGATGTTCACCGCGACGCCGGAGAGAAACCCGATCATCACGGAATGCGGCACGAACCGGGTGAAGCGGCCCAGTTTGAACCATCCGGCGAGGACCATCGCCGCGCCGGCGATCATGGTCAGGAGGAACAACGCTCGGGGCCGCTCGGGCTCGGCGACGCTCGACAGCGCCGAGCCTGCTGCGAGCGCAGCGGCGTTCGTCGTGGTGATGACCATGAGCCTCGTGCTGGACGTCAGCCCACCGCCGACCGGCCCGAACAGGCAGGCGTAAAGCCCGTGGACCGGGTTCACGCCGATGAGGACGCTGGTCGCCATGCCGTCGGGAACGCTGCTGATCGCGCACGGCAACCCGGCAACGACATCGGAGCGGAGCGTGCCTCGCTCCGGAGCGAGACCGCGCACCCAGGTCCAGGTGGCGCTTGCCACCGAGGCGACCGCCGTGGTGACGCGCTCTCCGAACCCGCCCTCCGCCAACTGGACTCCAATCTCCGTTCGGGGATCCTTCGGTCCAGCCCAGGTCCAGCCCAGTCGACGTGCGTCGGCCCTCGCCACCCGCAGCGGCGGATGGGACCGGTCGGCGGGTGTGCATGCATCACCGGCCATTGGCCTGCGGAGGATCTATGACCGGGCTGAGATCAGGATCCCGGCCATGGTGCGACGGCACTGACCCATCGGCATCACCTCCATCGAATGAAATCCGCGGGCCGGGTTCAGTCGACATGGGTGGTGCAGGCGGCGGGCCCGAACGCAGGCCGCCGACGGTCGAGGCAGGACGCCGCCGCGGTGTGGTCAGGGCTCGCGCCGAATCGCGCGATCTACCCGGTTCGGGCGACGCGGAACGGGTACCCGGACGGCACACTTCCGGTGTGATCGATCCGGGGCTGCCGCTCAGCCTCGCGGGCCGGTGCCGCGTCGTCTGTCAGCCGCGCCCGGCGTGACCGGGGTTCCTGGTCGGTTGCCGACCTTGCGTCGCCAGGACCAGGGCCTGGCGGGCACTCGAGGAAAGGAATCGCCATGACTGGTGCGACAGCCGGAAGTCCGGTTCGCGATCTGCTCGCGAACATGACGGCGGAATCCGTCGCTGCGTCGAGCCTTGATGAGACCACGCTGATGCTGGTTCGTATCGCCGCGCTGGTCGCGGTGGATGCGCCTGCGGTCTCCTACATGCTGAACCTCGACGCGGCAAGCGAGATCGGTATCGATCCCGAGCAGATCCGCGGCGTCCTTGCCGCCGTCGCGCCGATTGTCGGCACCGCGCGAGTGGCGTCCGCCACCGGCAAGATCGTCGAAGCGCTGGCCGTGGAGATCGAGATCGCGGCGGCCATGGGGCAGAACGAGCAGTAGCCACGCCTTCCGGACGGACAGGCCGCGGAATCGGCTCGCCAGCTTCGTTGATGCACGCGTACAGCGTCACGATGGTGCGCGTCGAGCCGCCTTGATTGTTCGCCTGTTGCTGTGTGCAGAGCGAGCTGCACCGTTGATCGGGCACGGGTGGTGCGTCTGGTAGCGCGCGACCGCGTCCCGGCTCGACGTCGCCTTTTCCGCGGTGTCCGGGTGGTGAGATGTCCGAGAGCACCTGGTGCGGGTGTGGCGGAGGGCCCGTGTCGCGGCGTTGTCGGCCGATGAGGTGTGCTCGCCGCTGGCGCGCAGGGACCTAAGACCTCCGGTACGCGGCTCTATCGACGTGGCGCAACGCCGGGATGGCGCCACGCAGGTGGCGGCGTGGGCCGGGCATGGTGTCGCCGTGCTGCTCCCTGGCATCTGCAACTCAGCACAGCCGACAAAACAGACATGATGCGTGTCACACTTGCTCGGCCGCGAACGGGCCGCGGTGCGGTCCGCGGTCCGGCCTCGGTCGCGCGAAGCGAGGTGACGCTGATATGGCTGATGTCGTCGTTCTGGGTGGAGGGGTCTGCGGACTTGCTTCGGCGGCGCTGCTCACCGAAGACGGGCACGACGTGGTCGTCCTTGAGCGTGATCGAGCAGGCGTGCCCTCGTCCGGCCCGACGGCCTGGCAGGGTTGGGCACGCCATGGCGTCGCCCAGTTCCGCCAGCCGCACTGGCTGCTACCCCGCGGCGGGGCGCTGCTGGAGTCCCATCTGCCTGCAGTGGCGGACGCGCTCCGCGCGGAGGGCGGCCTCACCCTCAACATGCTCTATCCGCCGCCGATACCCATCGCCGACATGGCTGCGCAGTCTGGGGACGAGCGGTTCATGATCCTCACGGGCAGGCGTCCGGTGATCGAGCAGGCGGTCGCGGGTGTCGCGGAGAAGGTCGCGGACATCAGGCGCGGCGTGACCGTCGCGGAGCTGCTGACCGGCCCGTCCAGTATTCCCGGCGTTCCGCATGTCGCGGGGGTGCGGACGACGGACGGCGAGCGCATCGACGCTGATCTCGTCGTCGATGCGACCGGCCGCCGTTCCGCCTTGCCCAGCTGGTTGGACGCGATCGGAGCGCGGCCTGCGATCGAAGAGTCCGAGAAGTCGGGCTTCTTCTACTACACGCGCTATTTCCACGCACCCGGTGGCCCGCCGCCCGGCCGGGCTCGGTTCCTGGTCCCGGTCGGCTCCTTCTCACTGATCTATCTGCCTGCCGACAACGACACCTGGTCGGTGACGGTGTTCGTGTCGTCGCGGGACACCGCCATGCGCGAGTTGCGCCACAACGAGGTGTGGACGCGGGTGGTCAAGTCATGCCCGATGCACGCGCACCTGTTGGAGGGTGAGCCGATCACCGACGTTCTCGCGATGAGCGGCACGGTCGATCGCTACCGCCGGTTTGTCGTTGACGGCGTCCCCGTCGCGACCGGAGTGGCCGCGGTGGGCGACTCCTGGGCGTGCACCAACCCCTCGCTGGGCCGGGGCATGACGCTGGGCCTCCTCCACGCGGTCCGCATGCGCGATGTCGTACGTGCCGAACTGGCCGCGCCCCGTCAATTCGCTGAGGCCTTCGACGCGGTCACCGAGGCCGAGCTGACGCCCTGGTACCGAGCGACGGTGGACTTGGACCGCGATCGGCAGGCGGCGATCGACGCCCTCATCGATGGACGCCCGATCCCGCCCCCGGCGGACGAAGGGGGCGCACTCCGACGGGCCCTCATGGGCGCGGCAGCCTACGACGCTGATGTCTATCGAGCGTTCCTCGACATCATGGCGGTTCTCAGCCCACCGGACGAGGTCTATGCCCGGCCGGGCCTCGTCGACCGCATTACGACGATCACTGCGAGCAAGCCGCCGTTGCAGGTACCGGGTCCGACGCGGCGGGAGATCTTGGCTCTGGTGGCGTAGCTGCGGATGCGGAGAGACTGCCGCGTCGATCTTGCGCCGTCCGGCCACCCGCCCGCCGAACCAGTGTCCCGCTACGAGGGCGCCCGATGGTTCGTCAGCATGGGAACACTCTCCGACGGCGCGGTAGAGGCCGTGACCTGCGGCCGTCAGCGGGCGGATCGAGCGTGGTTTGACCCCGGCATGCATCCGTGTATCGCACGTCGTGGCACGACTGCACGTTCTCAATGCGATTCTGGCTGCGTTCTAGGTACGATCTTCGCCACGCCGGGAACATCGGGGCTTCGAGGCGAGGCATGTCGAGCAAGGACCTTATGGCCCGGATGGGTCACGACGATATGCGAGCGGCTTTGATCTATCAGCGCGCCACGAGTGCCGCCGATCGGGTGATCGCGGACCGGCTCTCAGCTGTCATCGACGAGCACCGCGGCGAGGAACGAGGATGACGACGACGGTGCAGTTGGTGCGCTTGTGCCGGTGGCGTAGTTGCTGGGCTATTGCTGTGAGGCCGATACGTCCGGACACGACGAACGCCCAGTATCAGCGGATCATGCCTCTGACCCGAATCCGCGATTAGTGTGGGTGCCTGGTGGGTGAGATGGCGATAGGTGTCCTGTGACCTGGGATGATGTGGTTGCTTGAGACCAACATCGTCGGGGTTTGGAGGACACCTATCGGGTGGGTAGCGTACGTGGGAAGCGCCGTTCCCGGCGGCGGGTGCGGGTCGGTGCGCCGGACCCGGCGTTGACGCCGGTGTCCGGGATGGCGGCGGTGACCGAACTGGTCACCGCCGCCATCCCGGACGCCGGCGTCGACGCCAGGGGTCCGGCGCACCGACCCGCACCCGCCGCCGGGAACGGCGCTTCCCACGTACGCTACCCACCCGATAGGTGTCCTCCAAACCCCGACGATGTTGGTCTCAAGCAACCACATCATCCCAGGTCACAGGACACCTATCGCATACTCCACCAGGCACCCACACTAATCGCGGATTCGGGTCAGAGGCGTGATCCGCTGATACTGGGCGTTCGTCGTGTCCCGGAGCGTATCGCCTCAGCCGCGATGGCCCAGCAGACTACGCGGCACAAGCGCACCAACTACACCGTCGTCGTAATCTCCTCGCCGCGGTGCTCGTCGATGAGCGGCTGGAGCCGGTCCGCGATAGCCGATCGGCGGCGCTCGTGGCGCGCTGGATCAGATCAAAGCCGCTCGGCCGGGTATTCATCATGACCCATCCCGGGCCATAAGGTCCTTGCTCGACATGCCTCGCCTTCGAAGCCCAGATGTTCCCGGCGTGGTGACACTTAGAACTCAGCCAGAATCGCATTGAGCAACGTGCCAGTCGTGCCATGAGCGTGCGATACAAGAGGATGCATGCCGCATCACACTCGATCCGCCCGCTGACCGAGCCGCAGGTCCACACTACCGCGCCGTCGGAGAGTGTTCCCATGCTGACGAACCATTCGGGCGCCCTCGTAGCGGGACACTGGTTCGGCGGGCGGGTGGCCGGACGGCACAAGATCGACGCTATCTCTTCCGCATCCGCAGCTACGCCACAAGCGCCAAGATCTCCCGCGTCGGACCCATCTGCAACGGCGGCTTGTTCGCAGTGATCGTCGTGATGCGGTCGACGAGGCCCGGCCGGGCATGACTTCGTCCGGTGGCTGAGAAGCCGCCATGATGTCGAGGAACGCTCGATCGACGTCGGCGTCGTGGCTGCCGCGCCCATGAGGGCCCGTCGGAGTGCGCCCTTGGCCGCTCCCGCCGGGGGCGGGATCGCGCGTCCATCGATGAGGGCATCGCCGCCTGCCGATCGCGGTCCAGAATCACCGTGCCGCTCGGTACGGCTTCGTCGGCCTCGGCCTCGGTGACCGCGTCGAAGGCCTCGACTGACGGGGCGCGGCCAGTTCGGCACCATTGCGACATCGCGCATGCGGACGGCGTGGAGGAGGCCCAGCGTCATGCCCGGCCCAGCGAGGGGTTGATGCACGCCCAGGAGTCGCCCACCGCGGCCACTCCGGTCGCGACGGGGACGCCGTCAACGACAAACCAGCAATCGACCGTGCCGCTCATCGCGAGGACGTGGTGATCGGCTCACCCTCCAACAGGTGCGCGTGCATCGGGCATGACTTGACCACCCGCCTCCACACCTCGTTGTGGCGCAACTCGCGCATGGCGGTGCCCCGCGACGACACGAACACCGTCACCGACCAGGTGTCGTTGTCGGCAGGCAGATAGATCGTGAGGAGCCGACCGGGACCAGGAACCCGACCCCCTCGGGCGGCGGGCCACCGGGTGCGTGGAAATCCGCGCGTGTAGTAGAAGAACCCGAGCTTCTCGGACTCTTCGATCGCAGGCCGCGCTCGATCGCGTCCAACCAGCTGGGCAAGGCGGAACGGCGGCCGGTCGCATCGATGACGAGATCAGCGTCGATGCGCTCGCCGTCCGTGCGTCCGCACCCCCGCGACATGCGGAACGCCGGAGAAACTGGACGGGCCGGTCGCAGCTCCGCGACGGTCACGCCGCGCCTGATGTCCGCGACCTTCTCCGAGACACCCGCGACCGCCTGCTCGATCACCGGACGCCTGCCCGTGAGGATCATGAACCGCTCGTCCCCAGACTGCGCGGGCCAGGCGATGGGTATCGGCAGCAGTAGAGCATGTTGAGGGTGAGGCCCCCCTCCGCGCGGAGCGCGTCCGCCACTGCAGCAGGAAGTGGGACTCCAGCAGCGCCCCGCCAACAGGGTGGCGCCCGTGCGGGCTCGCGGAACTGGGCGACGCCATGGCGTGCCCAACCCCTGCCAGGCCGTCGGGCCGGACGAGGGCACGCCTGCTCGATCACGCTCAAGGAGGCAGAGCCCGCGTCGTGCCCGTCTTGGTGAGCGGCATGCCGCCGGACAGGAATTGCAGCCCCTCCACCCAGAACGACGACATCAGCCATATCAGCGTCACCTCGCTTCCACGCAACCGAGGCCGGACCGCGGACCGCACCGCTCGCCGCCGAGCAAGTGTGACGTAGTGTCCGTTTTGTCGGCTGTGCTGAGTTGCAGATGCCAGGGAGCAGCACGGCGACACCATGCCCGGCCCACGCCGCCACCTGCGTGGCGCCATCCCGGCGTTGCGCCACGTCGATAGAGCCGCGTACCGGAAATTTCACATCGAAATAACTTATCCGATCGAGACATTGTCCAGGTCGCTGACCAGCGGCGATGCCTGGGCAAGTGGAGACTATTGATTGATTCCGGCTCCTCTGGGCGGAGAGCACACCTCATCGGCCGACAACGCCGCGGCACGGGCCCACCCGCCACACCCGCACCAGGTGCTCTCGGACATCTCGCCGCCGGACACCGCGGAAAAGGCGACGTCGAGGCCGGACGCGGTCACACACTACCAGACGCACCACCGTGCCCGATCAACGGTGCAGCTCGCTCTGCACACAGCAACAGGCGAACAATCAAGGCGGCTCGACGTGCACCATCGTGACGCTGTACGCGTGCATCAACGAAGCTGGCGAGCCGATTCCGCGGGCCTGTCCGTCCGGAAGGCGTGGCTACTGCTCGTTCTGCCCCATGGCCGCCGCGATCTCGATCTCCACGGCCAGCGCTTCGACGATCTTGCCGGTGGCGGACGCCACTCGCGCGGTGCCGACAATCAGCGCGAGACGGCGGCGAGGACGCCGCGGATCCTGCTCGGGATCGTTGCCGATCTCGCTTGCCGCGTCGAGTTCAGCATGTAGACCGCAGTGCCCACCGACCGCGCGGCGATACGAACCAGCCGTCAGCGTGGGTCTCAAGGCTCGACGCGGCGAACTCGCCGCTGTCCGTTCGCGAGCAGATCGCGAACCGGAGCTTCCGGCTGTCGCACCAGTCATGGCAATGCCTTTCCTCGAGTGCCCGCCAGGCCCTGGTCCTGGCGACGGCAAGGTCGGCAATCAACCAGGAACCCCGGTCACGCCGGGCGCGGCTGGCAGACGACGCGCCCGCGAGGCTGAGCGGCGGCCCGGACGATCACACCGGAAGTGTGCATCCGGGTACCCGTTCCGCGTCGCGACCGGGTAGATCGCGCGATTCGGCGCGAGCCCTGACCACACCGCGGCGGCGCTCCCCTCGACCGTCGGCGGCCTGCGTTCGGGCCCGCCGCCTGCACCACCCATGTCGACTGAACCCGGCCCGGCGATTTCATTCGATGGAGGTGATGCCGATGGGTCAGTGCCGTCGCACCATGGCCGGGAATCTCAGCCCCGTCATGAGTCCTCCGCCGCCCATGGCCGGTGATGCATGCACACCCGCCGACCAGGTGCCCATCCGCCGCTGCGGGTGGCGAGGGCCGACGCACGTGGATTGGGCTGGACCTGGGCTGGACCGAAGGATCCCAACGGAGATTGGAGTCCAGTTGGCGGAGGGCAGGTTCGGAGAGCGCGTCACCACGGCGGTCGCCTCGGTGGCAAGCGCCACCTGGACCTGGGTGCGCGGTCTCGCTCCGGAGCGAGGCAGCGGCTCCGCTCGATGTCGTTGCCGGTTGCCCGTGCGCCGAGATCAGCAGCGTTCCCGACGGCATGGCGACCAGCGTCCTCATCGGCGCGTGAACCCGGTCCACGGGCTTTACGCCTGCCTGTTTGGCCGGTCGGCGGTGGGCTGACGTCCGGCTCAAGGCTGGTGGCGCATCGCCCACGACGAACGCCGCTGCGCTCCGCACAGGCTCGGCGCTGCGAGCGTCGCCGAGCCCGAGCGGCCCCGAGCGTTGTTCCTCCTGACCATGATCGCCGGCGCGGCGATGGTCCTCGCCGGATGGTTCGAACTGGGCGGCTTCGCCAGGTTCGTGCCGCATTCCGTGATGATCAGGTTCCCGGCGTCGCGGTGAACATCCTCCTGGGCCAGCTACCGAACCTGTTCGGGATATCGTAAGCGGCCCTACCTGGCCAAGGCGTGGAACCTCGTGTTGAGCCTCGGCGACGAACGTCGGCTCCCTGATCTGCGGGATGGCTGCGCTCGTCGTAATAATCCCCCTGATGCGCACGCGGCTTGCACCAGTTCTCTGCACTGATCGCCCTGGTGCATCCCCCCGAGCGCCGTCCATGGCCATCGCTGGGATTCGGACTGGATGAAACTGGTCGGCGACGTCGGCGACATACCGGCAGGCCTGCCCCTGCCGAGCATTCCGCACCTGTCCGACCTGTCCTTCGAGGTGATCGTCGGCGCCTTGTCGGTGACCGCGCTCGTACTGGTCCAGGGCGCAGGTGTCAGCGAAGCGGCTCCCAACCCCGACAGATCGAGATCGAACTCCAACCAGGACTTCGCAGCGCAGGGCGTCGGCAACCTGCTCTCCGGACTGTTTCAGGGTCAGCCGGTCGGTGGTTCGGTCGGGCAGACCGCCGTCAACGTGGCGGCGGGCGCCCGGGGCCGGTGGTCGGTCATCACGTCGGGGCTCTGGATGGCGGTCATCCTCCTCCTGTTCTCGGGAGTCATCGGCAAGGTCGTGATGTCCACGCTGGCCGCGGTGCTGATCCTGGCGGCGGTCGGCTCGTTCAGATCCGGTTCGGTGCGGGCGATCCTGCGGACCGGGCGCGTCTCGCAGATCGCGGTGATCGCCACGTTCCTGGCGACCCTGTTCCTGCCCGTGGCCGCCGCGGTCGGTGCCGGGCTGGTGATCTCTCTGCTGATGCAGATGAACCAGGAGGCACAGGATCTGCGCATCGTGCAGCGCGTACCCCGCCACCCGGACGGACGGTTCACCGAACGCCCGGCGCCGCGCAGCCTGGCGTCGCGCGAGGTCATCCTGCTGGACGTGTACGGCAGCCTGTTCTACGCGGGTGCCCGAACGTTGCAGGCCCACCTGCCCGACCCCGGCCCACGCCGCAGCACTCCCGCCGTCGTCCTGCGGCTGCGCGGACGCATCACGCTCGGTGCGACGTCGTTCGCCGTACTACGCCGATTACGCTGAACGGCTCGCCGCAGTGGGCGGCTGCTTCTACCTCAGCGGCGTCGATCCGGCCCTGATGGCCCAGATCGATCAGAACCGGACGCTCGAGCAGGCCGGTAACGTGCGGGTCTTCGAGGTCGCCGACCAAGGTGGTGGGCGAGACCAGCCTCGAGGCCTACCACGCCGCGCGGGCATGGCTCGCCGACGTCGAACAGGACAGCGCCGACGACTGAGCGGCCTCGCGGCGCGCGCGACCTCGCGGATGCCGTCGTGCGCGGCGAACGGGTGACCCAGACCGGTCAGGAATCGAGAAGCGCCGTTCGCCGGGCCGCACCTAGCGTGACCGCCATGGGCATCACCCTCCACGCGACGACGCCGGATACGGCTAAGTTCAGTGGATCATGAGCCCGACAATCCCACCGGGTCGACATGACCCACGACTTCAGGAGTGACCATGACCGACTCTTCCACCGAGGGAATCAAGACCGTGCTGCATCCCGTCTCCGACCTGGCGGCGGCCAAGGCGGTGTACGCCGCCCTGCTCGGCGTGCCAGCCGCAGGCCGACGCGCCCTACTACGTCGGCTTCGAGGCCGCGGGCCAGCACATCGGGCTGGTGCCGGGCGGCGGCGTCGCAGGGCATGACCTCGCCGGTGGCCTACTGGCACGTGCCGGACATCGAGGCGAAGCTGGCCGAGGTGACCGCCGCGGGTGCCACCGTGAAGGAGCCCGCGCACGACGTCGGCGGCGGCCGCCTGGTGGCCACCGTCACCGACCCCGACGGCAACGTCCTCGGGCTGCTTCAGGACCGGTGACGGCGGCCCGCTCCGGAGCGGCGCCGACCGCCCGTCGCGATCGATCGAGCCTGGCGACGCGGCGGAGACCGCGAGGCGGCCCCGCCGCACAGATGGAGACACGATGAGCATGGCCACGAGGACGACCCGCAGTCGCCGCGCCGCACGCCGCCGACAGCCACGACCTGATCCGCGTGCACGGCGCGCGCGTGAACAACCTCAAGGACGTCAGCGTCGAGATCCCGAAGCGCCGGCTGACGGTGTTCACCGGCGTCTCCGGCTCGGGCAAGAGCTCGCTGGTGTTCGGCACGATCGCCGCGGAGTCGCAGCGGCTGATCAACGAGACCTACAGCGCCTTCGTGCAGGGCTTCATGCCGACGCTGGCGCGGCCCGACGTCGACGTCCTCGACGGGCTGACGACCGCGATCATCGTCGACCAGGAGCGGATGGGCGCCGACCCCCGCTCCACCGTCGGCACCGCCACCGACGCCAACGCGATGCTGCGCATCCTGTTCAGCCGGCTCGGGCAGCCGCACATCGGCTCGCCCCAGGCGTTCTCGTTCAACGTCGCCTCGGTCAGCGGCGCGGGCGCGGTCACCGTCGAGCGCGGCGGGCAGGACCGTCAAGGAGCGGCGCAGCTTCAGCGTCACCGGCGGCATGTGCCCGCGCTGCGAGGGCCGGGGCTCGGTCAACGACATCGACCTGACCGCAGCTCTACGACGACAGCAAGTCGCTCAACGAGGGCGCGCTCACGATCCCCGGCTACAGCATGGACGGCTGGTACGGCCGGATCTTCAGCGGCTGCGGCTTCTTCGACCCGGACAAGCCGATCCGCAAGTTCACCAAGAAGGAGCTGCACGACCTGCTCTACAAGGAGCCGACCAAGATCAAGGTCGAGGGCATCAACCTGACCTACGAGGGCCTGATCCCGAAGATCCAGAAGTCGATGCTGTCCAAGGACGTCGACGCGATGCAGCCGCACATCCGCGCCTTCGTCGAGCGGGCGGTCACGTTCACCACCTGCCCCGAGTGCGGCGGCACCCGGCTCAGCGAGGAGGCCCGGTCGTCGAAGATCGACGGGATCAACATCGCCGACGCCTGCGCGATGCAGATCAGCGACCTGGCCGAGTGGGTGCGCGGCCTCGACGAGCCGTCGGTCGCGCCGCTGCTCGACGCGCTGCGGCGAGACGCTCGACTCGTTCGTCGAGATCGGGCTCGGCTACCTCTCGCTCGACCGGCCGTCGGGCACGCTGTCGGGCGGCGAGGCGCAGCGCACCAAGATGATCCGCCACCTCGGCTCGTCGCTCACCGACGTCACCTACGTCTTCGACGAGCCGACGATCGGGCTGCACCCGCACGACATCGAGCGGATGAACGACCTGCTGCTGCAGCTGCGCGACAAGGGCAACACCGTGCTCGTCGTCGAGCACAAGCCGGAGACGATCGCGATCGCCGACCACGTCGTCGACCTCGGCCCCGGCGCCGGCGCCGCCGGCGGCGAGGTCGTGCTTCGAGGGCACCGTCGAGGGGCTGCGGGCCAGCGGCACGCTCACCGGCCGGCACCTCGACGACCGGGCGGCGCTGAAGGCGTCGGTGCGGACGCCGTCGGGCGCGCTGGAGGTCCGCGGCGCGAGCACCCACAACCTGCAGGACGTCGACGTCGACATCCCGCTCGGCGTGCTCGTCGTCGTCACCGGCGTGGCCGGCTCGGGCAAGAGCTCGCTGATCCACGGCTCGGTGTCCGGGCCGCGACGGCGTGGTGTCGGTCGACCAGGCGCGCGATCCGCGGCTCGCGGCGCAGCAACCCGGCGACGTACACCGGGCTGCTCGACCCGATCCGCAAGGCGTTCGCGAAGGCCAACGGCGTGAAGCCGGCGCTGTTCAGCGCCAACTCCGAGGGCGCCTGCCCGAACTGCAACGGCGCCGGCGTCATCTACACCGACCTGGCGATGATGGCCGGCGTCGCCACCACCTGCGAGGAGTGCGAGGGCAAGCGGTTCCAGGCCGATCGGTGCTCGAGTACCAGCTTCGGCGGCAGGACATCAGCGAGGTGCTCGCGATGTCGGTGACCGAGGCCGAGGAGTTCTTCGGCGGCGGGCGAGGCGCGGACGCCGGCCGCGCACACGATCCTCGCCCGGCTCGCCGACGTCGGGCTCGGCTACCTCAGCCTCGGCCAGCCGCTCACCACGCTGTCCGGCGGCGAGCGGCAGCGGCTCAAGCTGGCCACCCACATGGCCGAGAAGGGCGGCGTCTACGTCCTCGACGAGCCGACCACCGGCCTGCACCTCGCCGACGTCGAGCAGCTGCTCGGCCTGCTCGACCGGCTCGTCGACTCCGGCAAGTCGGTCATCGTCATCGAGCACCACCAGGCGGTCATGGCGCACGCCGACTGGATCATCGACCTCGGTCCCGGCGCCGGCCACGACGGCGGCCGGATCGTCTTCGAGGGCACGCCCGCCGACCTCGTCGCCGCGCGCTCCACCCTCACCGGCGAGCACCTCGCGGCCTACGTCGGCGCCTGACCCAGACCCGCGGCCGACGCATCGTCCTTCGGAACGAGACGCATGTACGCGAGGAGCCGCCGGGGGTCGAGCAAGCCGTCCGAGCACTCTTGCCGCGTCACAGCAAACGACACCGCCGTAGGAGCCGATCGACGCCCGGATGCGACCGAACGGCATGCCAGCGCCTCGTCGGCTGCTTGGCGAGGCGACCGGATCGGGACGAAGCGAGCCGAGGATTGATCCGTCCCTCCGGGAGGTCTCGTCGACGGCGACGACCTGTCGAGCCGGCGTGCCAGACCCTCGACGGCGCGCAAAATACGTCCGGGGCGACGACGCCTGGCGAAATGTGGCGGCTGGTCGCTCTCTGGCTCTCCGCGGGCCAATACGCTGCCCGCTTCGCGAAAAGGCGATGGGCAACCCGAGCATGCGGCGTCACGGACTAGGCGCAACCAACAGCCGCGGCGGGCACCATGTCCACGAGCCGTGTGTGGCACGATTTCCAGATGACCGGCAGACCCGCGGCGAGCGCAGCACCTGCACGACCTCGCGCGGCTGCGCCGCGTCCGCGACGGATCGATCGCGAGTACGCGAGCCGCTGGACGTCGAGGCGCTCGCCCGCGGCGTGCACATGTCGGCCGGGCACCTCAGCCGCGAGTTCCGGCTCGCGTACGGCGAGTCGCCCTACGCCTACCTGATGACGCGGCGGATCGAGCGTGCGATGGCGCTGTTGCGTCGGGGCGACCTCAGCGTGACCGAGGTCTGCTTCGCGGTCGGCTGCTCGTCGCTCGGCACCTTCAGCACCCGCTTCACCGAGTTGGTCGGCGTGCCGCCCAGCACCTACCGGCGCGACGCGGCGCGGGCGACGGCGGGGATGCCGTCGTGCGTGGCGAAGCAGGTGACGAGACCGATCAGGAATCGAGAAGCGCCGGTCGCCGAGCCCCACCTAGCATGAGCTGGCATGGACATCACCATTCACGCCAGCTTCCTGCCCCAGAACGACCCGGACGCAGCCCTCGGCTTCTATCGCGACATCCTCGGCTTCGAGGTCAGAAACGACGTCGGCTACAGCGGGCTGCGCTGGATCACGGTCGGCCCGGTCAACCAGCCCGACACGTCGATCGTCCTGCACCCGCCGGCCGTCGGTGCCGGCGTCACCGACGACGAGCGCCGCACCATCACCGAGATGATGGCCAAGGGCAGGTACGGCACGATCGTGCGGCCACCGCCGACCTCGACCGGCACCTTCGAGCGGCCGCGCGCCGCGATGCCGAGGTCGTACAGGAGCCGACCGAGCAGCCGTACGGGATCCGCGACTGCGCGGTCCGCGACGCCGCCGCCGAGCATCCAGTAGATCAGCGGAACGCCGGCCGCGGTCGCCAGGACGCCGACGTCCTCGCTGCCGGAGATCGCGCCGGGCGCGAGCAGCGCCTGCTCGCCGAACTCGGCCACGAACGCCGCGTCGACGCGCTCGGTCGTCTCCGGGTCGTTGACCGTGACCGGATAGCGCTCGCCCCAGGCGACGTCCGGCTCCTTCGGGGAGCCGCTGGCCTGGGCCTCGGCGCGGATGATGCGGTCGACCGCGTCGAGCGTGTGCGCGCGCACCTCCCTCGGTGAAGCTGCGCACGCTGATCCCGAGCGTCGCGTCCGGGGGATGATGTTGGACGCGTGCCGGCGTGCAGCGTGCCGACGGTGAGCACAGCGGTGTCGCCCCGCTATCTCACGGGAGACGACACCCTGCAGCCGCAGGACGGTCGCGGCGGCCATGACGACGGGGTCGATGGTCGGTCTCCGGGCCGGGTCCCGCGGCCGCCGCGCCCGTGGATCGTCACCCGAGACGCGTCGGCCGCGGCCATCGCGGCCCGGGGTGCAGCGCCGACCAGCTCCGGCGGGGAACGGCGTGACGTGCTGCCCGAGCACGACGTCCGGCACGGGACCTCCTCGTAGAGGCCGTCGTCGATCATGGCCGGCGCGCCGCCGCCGTGCTCCTCGGCGGGCTGGAATACGCGCGACGACCGTCCCCGCCAGACGTCGCGGGCTGCCCTGCCGAACAGCTCCACCGCGCCGAGCAGGCAGGTGACGTGGATGTCGTGGCCCGCACGCGTGCATCACCGGAACGTCCCGAGCCGTCCGGCTCGTCGCTCGCCGCTCCGGGTCGGCGTACGGCAGCCCGGTGTGCTCCAGGACCGGCAGCGCGTCCATGTCCGCGCGCAGCAGCACGGTCGGCCGTGGACCGCGCCGAGCACGCCGACCACGCCGGTGCCGCCGATCCGGTCGCCACCTCGAGTCCGGTGCCGTCGAGCCAGGCGGCCGGCGACGATCCCGGCGGTGCGCCGCGTGCTCCGCGAACGAGAGCTCGGGATGGGCGTGCAGGTCGACGTAGACGTCCTGGAGTCGCGCGCCAGACGGACGGACGCCGCTGCGAGGGTCATGCTGCCACGATGGGCGTGCGTTGGCCGCCATGCAAGGACTCATGGCGTGTGGGGGAAACCTGGGATCTGGATCGACGGGCGCGCCGCCGCAGATCCGGTGAAATGCTGGCCTGGAAAACGTCTTGGATACGAAACGCGCCTGGACCGGAGCGATCGCACGCGCTTCGGGAACGTTGGGGTGTCAGCGGAAGAGGTGAGGAATGAGAGCTTCGCGGGTCACTGGCTACGTTGTGTACGCGCGCTGGACCCGGCGGCACCGGCCGGACCACGCCTGGACGGGCCGGGAGCTCGCAGAAGGGACGAGAACACTCGAACAGGTACGCGTGCGCGTCCTGCTCCATCAAGACGGCGGCCTTCGACGATGCGCTCGTGGTCGGGAACGTCCACTACTGGGGTGATGAGCGGTGTGGCAGGTCGTCGCTGACGGTGCCGGTGGCGTGAGCGTGGAGGCTGCTGCTGCGCGGCCGACCGGCGGACGGTCGCGGGCCCGCGCGACCGCCTGACCTTGTCCACCGGCCGGATGCTCGACCCGCCGGCGCTGATGGAGCCGCGGGAGTGTCGTGCACCTGCGCGCCGACGAGCTGGCGTCGCGGCGATCACGCCACGGCGGGGACGCACCCTGGCCGTCGCCGAGGGCGAGTGGGTCAGCGACCGCGTCCGGCGCACCCGCTGGACCGTGACCGGTGCGTGCTGCGACCACGTCCGCGACAGCTCGTCGAGCTGGTCGGGCCGACTCCCGTCAGATCGACGAGGATGGATGGGTAGCTGTTGTAGGACGTGCGTCGCTGAAGAACGCTGGGTCACCCGAGGCGAGGAAGCGCTGCCTTCTCCGGCATCGAACAGTGGAGACATCAGGCTCGTCCTTCCGCCTTGGTGCGCAGGTGGGCTGAAATCTTTCCTCTCGACCTTCAGCGTGGGGGCGCTGTATGAGGTTCGACTCCCGCACCTCTGGGACGCCGCCGCCATGGCCATGACAATGCCCAGGTCGGCATGGCCCCACTGGCTGCCCGAACCGGGTTCCAGTGCACCCGCTGTTGCTGCGGCGCGGGTCAGCACGACCACGCCGACGACTGAGAGCGGAATACGATTACGAACACCGAGACCGAAAATGATGGCACGGGGGTCGCTGAGCAGTAGATGCTGATCAGGCCCTGGTAGGACGACCTTCGGCCACCTACGAAGACCGCCGTGATCCATCTCTACCTCGCCGGCGAACAGGGCCGCCGAGTAGCCGATCATGCGCGACCACCGAGAACCCGGGCGATCAGGTAGGTCGCAGGCTGGGCGAGCAGCGCGACCAACGAGAAGCCCGGCCCACCCGACGTGCGCAGCCCGTACCGCGAGGGAGGCCGCCGAACTGGATCCGAGCGACGACCTGCCAACGGCGGACGCCTCGGCAGCCTGCTGCAGGATGAGCATGAGCACCGCACGCACGAGGAGCGTGCTGATCAGGACGTAGTCGACCAGCGAGCCGCCGCCACCGGTGGATGTCCTCGCCTGGCGCTCGCCGCTACGAGCACGAGGCCGACGAGGCACAGGGCGACGTAGGCGTGCGTCGTGTGGTCGAGCACGGTGTCGTCATCCGTGCCCTGACGAACGGCCGTGACGCGATTGACCCGCCGACTCATCGCTGCACCGCGAAGATGGTGGACACCCGCAGCGCCGCGACGCGCAGAGCCACGCCAGCAGGTCGACGAGCACGCTGCTCACGCGCGGCTGTACTGCGGCGGGGCGGGTGCGGATGGCCGCTGCGCGCCGTAAGGCTGCAGCAGCGCGCCCACGCCGTCGAGCACGATCGCGACGAGCGTGATGAACCTGATCAGCACCTGCTCACCCGCCGGTTGCGCGGGCACTGCCCCGGACGGGGCCGGGGTTCGGCCTGTCGTCGGCTCAGGTGGACACTGTCGCCGCCGTCGCGGGGGCGGCCGCCGCCGACCGCCGGTGCCGGTTGCTCTGGCCGACGTGCCGCTGGCGCTGGTCCCAACCACGCAGCGTGACGCTGCCCCTGTACCGGTGTGCGCCTGCGCGCTCCCGCCCGCGCCCCGGAGGATCCGTAGTCGCCGCTCGCGCTGGTCCCGACCGGGGTGACGCTGCCTGGAGGTCGCGTACTCCCGGTATCCACGGGGGCTGGCACCTACACCGGGCGCTGGCTCGCGCTCGCGGCGCTGGTGGACGTGCCGCCGTCGGCGCGGGCGCTGAGGACGGGCAGGCGCCGAAGCAGGGTGGAGCGCCTCACAGCGGCGGGCGTGGCGCGACGTCGGTGTGGCGCCCGCCGCGGCGGGGCTGCGGCCGCCGGCCGACCTGTCGCCGGTCCACCGGGGACGCGTCGTTGTGTGAGCTGGTCGCCGGAGCCGCCGGAAACTTCGCCGCTGCGACGCCGCGACCGCTCTGCACGGGGGGCGCCGCCGGCGCGGGTGGGTCGGTGCTGCGGCGGACGGACTGGCGGCGCCGGTCTCGCGACGATCTCGGCGATGATGATGCCACAGCCGCCAGCAGGAACGCGGCGAGCACGAGGATCGCGACCGCGAGCAGGCCACCGACGCCGAGGATCAGCGCCGTCGGCCTGCGTGGACGGGAGGCTGGCTCTGGTCCCACCCCGGCGTGGTCCGCGGGGCTGACGGTCGGCCCGCGCGGCGTGCGGCCTGCGCCCGGAGAACAGGCCGCCCAAAGGCTCAAGCCACAGCCCCGCGACCCCACCTGCTCCACCTGACGGCCTCCGCGGAAACCGACCAGCTCGGCGCCCGCCGCGGCGGCGAGCCCGGCCTGCTGGGAGCCGTCCCGCGGTCCAGGCCGCGGCCTGGAGCGATCCTTGTCCTGCTCCCGCGCCGAGGGCCTCGACCTGGGCCGCCCCCGGCGCCCCGTCCCGGTACCGCCGAGCGCGCCCAGCCTGCTGCCCCGGCCCGGCCGATCCCGCCCCGGCACCGGCGCCCAACCCGGCCGACCCGGCGCCTGCACGGGCGGCCATCCCGGCACCCTGCCCGCCCGACCCGGCACCCGCACGCGCCGCCATCCCGGCGTGCGCCGCAGGGCGCCCTGCCCGGCCCCGGCGCGCGCGGCCATCCCGGCGCCCGCCGCCGCCAGGCTCGCGGCCCGGGACTCCCCGCCCGGTCCGTTCGGCCCGGGCGCGCCTGCCACGGGCGGGATCGCCACCTCCGGCCAGGACGCCATCGGCTTCGGCGAGACCGACAGCGCCGCGCCCTTCGCAATCGCGTTCTTCGGGTCGGTGTCGACCGCGACCGGCCTGCCCAGCCCCTCCGACACCAGCTGCGC
>CAVYOT010000026.1:0-104763 GCA_963770115.1 uncultured Actinomycetota bacterium | reverse complement strand
CGTTGCCCGCGCCGACGACGACCACGCGCCCGGTCGTCCCGCCGGTCCCGCGCACGTCGATGGGGAGGGGGGCGCCGCGCCGGAAGAGCGCGCCGACCGGTGGGCGCAGGGGCGGTGGGGCGGCGGCGGGGCCGCCCGGCGTCGCGGCAGGGTGACATTCCTCCGACGGAGTCGCAGCGATGGCACCCTGCTGCGCACGGGGGCAGGCCGAGCCGGGCCTGGACGGGCTGAGCCGGTCGCCCGCCACCGCCGCGGCCGTGCCCGGAGTGCCGAGGACCAGCTCTACGCCCAGATCGCGGGCGCGCTCCCTGGCGAGCGGCGTGACGACGTCGCGGGCGCCGAGCTGCAGGACGCCCGCCGCCGCCGCGGCCTCGACCTCCGCCGCGCCGACGACGCTCACGACGCCCACCACCGAAGATCACCGGCTGGGCGCGTCCCCGGCCGGATCCGGCCGCGTCGCGCACCCATCTGACGATCATGGAATGTCGGTCTGATCATCGGCGCGCCTCCTCCCGCCCCGCCATCGCCTCCAGCGCCGCGACCGCGGCGTCCCGTGCCGTCTGGACGTCGCTCTCCGAGCCCGAGAGGAACATCCGCCCGAACCGTCCGACCGCGCGCAGCTCGATGACGGTGATCGAGGCCGCCTTCTCCGCCTCGTTGGCGGCGATCGCGATGTACGCGGCGGGCGCGACCTCCATCACGAACAGGCTCTGGCCCGCGAGGAGCATCGAGCCCTTGCGCCACTTGTTGAGCAGCTGCGCCTGGTAGGGGTGCACATTGGTGATGAACTGGGTGGAGGCGATCGTGGGCCGGATCCGGTCGGCCTCGGTCATGCCGAGCCCGTCGAGCACCGCCTGGCCGGACGCGAGCACCTCGGCCTGCTGCTCGGAGTGGATCTCGAGCAGCCCGAACTCGCGCTCGATGATCTGCAGGGCGGGGCGCACCCCGGCTGCCTTGAGCGCGATGTCCGCCGCCCGGAAGACCTCGTTGCCCGGCGCCAGCTCGATGTAGAGCTCGGCCATCCCGGCCAACGGCACGTCCCCGGGGCTCGTCGCGGCGATGTGCGCGGCGCACTGGGGCTGCATGCGGTCGATGAAGGCGTACGTCCGCAGCGTCGCGCCCGTCACGACGCCGACCTCGCGATCCCGATGGGCGTGATCAGGAGCGCGTGCGGGTAGGTGACGACGCGGCGCCCCAGGTAGCGGGCCAGCACGTCGCCCGCGCCGGGGATCATGAGCGCACCCCCCGCGAGGTGCAGCGGCAGGTCGGCGGCGTCGCGCGTCATGGCGCGGACGGACTCGGCGATCCGCTGCAGGCCGGGCACGAGGATCGGCAGCGCCTCCTCGGGGTGCTCCCGTTTGCGCACCTCCGCGTCCTCGACGGAGATGCCGAGCGCCCCGGCGAGCACGAGGTCGAGGTGGTGGCCGCCGCCCGGGCGGTCGTCGAGTGCCACGAGCCTGCCGTCGCGGAACACGCCGACGCCGGTGGAGCCGCCGCCGACGTCGACGAGCACGCCGTCGCGGACCTCGATCGTCCGCTGGGCGGCGCTCACCTCGTCGACGAGCGCGACGTCGGCGAACCCCGCGGCCTCGCAGACGTACGTGCAGGCCCGCGCGTCCCCGGCGGGGATGCAGGGCGGGTGGGCGGTCGCGGCCGAGCTGAGCTCGACGCCGAGCGCGTCCTGCGCCCGCTCGCGCAGCAGTCGGACGGTGGCGACGGCACGGGCGAAGTCGACCACCACGCCATCCTCCAGCGCCGCGGACGGATGGCTGTCGACCCATACCGGCTCGTCCGCCCCGGTGCCCGCGGAGGGCGCGTCGGTACCGCGCGGAGCGTCAGCGCGCGCGTCGGCAGCGCCGTCGAGGACGACGAGCACACAGCTCGCGGTGCCCAGGTCGACGCCCACCCGCAACGGCCCGACGGGCGCCACCGCCACCTGTCCGGCCCGCGCGGCGGCCGCCGCCAGAAGACGCTCGACCACCTCGTGCCCCCCGTCGGAGGTCGTTCCTGGGTGCGCGGGTAGGACGCCCTCGGGCATGCCGCCCTCGCCGCCAGGGGTGGGCTGGGCCGCCGAGGTTCGTGGTGGACTTCCGACGGGGGCCACTAGAGCTCCACCGGGTCGTAGACGGTCCGCCACGGGCGCACCTCGTGCGCCACCCGCTTGATGTTGATCAGGTGCAGCGGGGTGACGTTGTCCGAGCAGATCGAGCCGCTCCAGGTGCCGGTGCCGAGCTGGAAGGACGGGTCGACCTCGGCCGAGAACCCCATGCCGCCGAACAGGGCGGGTGTGTTGATGAGGATCCGGCCCGCGGGCAGGGTGGCGAAGGGGGCGATCTCGTCGGGGTCGGCGGCATGCACCGCGCAGGTGTGGCCTTCCCCGCCGAGCGCGAGCACCTCCCGGCACCGAGCCCACCCGGCCGCGGCGTCGCGCGCGCGGTAGACGCTCAGCACCGGGCCGAGGATCTCCCGGGACAGGAGCACGTCCGCTCCGACGACCGACAGCTCGGCGGTCAGCACCCGTGTCGCGGACGGCACGGTGAACCCGGCCATCTCGGCGAGCCGGGGTGCGCTCTGTCCGACGGCATCGGGGCGCAGGCCGCCGCGGTCGTCGAACAGCACGCGGGCCAGGTGCCGCTGCTGCGGCTCGTTGAGCCAGTGCGCGCCGCGCTCCTCGATGGCGGTGAGGAAGGCGGGGGCGACGGCCTCGTGGACGACGACCGACTGCTCGGCCACGCACGCCGTCCCGTTGTCGAACGCCTTCGACGTGATGATCATTTCGGCGGCCTCGGCCGGGTCGGGCACGCTCGCGCCGACGTACGCCGGCACGTTCCCCGCGCCGACGGCGATGGTGGGCTTGCCGCTGGAGTACGCCGCGCGCACCATGCCGGGCCCGCCGGTGGCCAGCACCAGTGCGATCTCGGGGCGGCGCATCAGCTCCTGCGTCGCGGCGAGCGTCGGCGCGGCCAGGCACGACACCAGGCCCTCCGGCGCCCCTGCGGACACCGCGGCGTCGGCCATGACCTCGGCGGCGCGCAGCGTGCAGCGGGCGGCGCGCGGGTGCGGCGCGTGCACGACGGCGTTGCCGGACTTCACCGCGGCCAGGCTCTTGAACAGGGAGGTCGACGTCGGGTTGGTCACCGGAATGATCGCCGCGAGCACGCCCATCGGGGTGCCGACGGCCGTGACGCGGGCCCGCTCGTCGGTCCAGAGCACGCCGACCGCCCGGCGCTCCAACATCCACCGGGCGACGAACCCGGTGTTGTAGCGATTCTTGTAGATCTTGTGCTCGTACACGCCGTAGCCGGTCTCGTCGAGGGCGAGGCGGGCCAACTCCTCGGCGGCCTTCGTGCCCGCGAGGGCCATGGCCCGCACGAAGCGGTCGAGGGTCTCCTGGTCGGCGCCTTCGAGCGCCTCGAAGGCCCGGCGTGCCGCCCGCGCCTTGGCCCGGACGTCGGCGAGGCCCGCGAGGTCCGCGTCGAGCGTCCCCGGTGCGGGGCACACCTCAGCGTCTCCCACCGGGCCAGGCCGCGGGCACCGCCCGCGAGCAGTCGTGTCGTCGGGATCTCATGTCAGCTCTTGGGGCGCGTCAGGACGGCCAGGATGCCCTCGGTCTCGTCGTGCGGGCGCGGGATGACGTGCACCGACACGACCTCGCCCGCCTTGCCCGCCGCGACCGCGCCCGCGTCGGTGGCGGCCTTCACCGCGCCGACGTCGCCGCGCACCATCACCGTCACGAGGCCGCCGCCGATCTCGCGGTGCCCGACGATCTGCACGTTCGCGGCCTTGACCATCGCGTCGGCCGCCTCGATCGCGCCGACCAAACCCTTGGTCTCGATCAGGCCGAGCGCGCCGCGTGGCGTGGGCGTGCCGTTCGGGGTGGCCATGGCGTCCTCCGTATCGATCTGCTGAATCGGCGCTGCTAGGTCTTGCGGTAGGTGACGGTGCCCGCCCGGATGACGGAGTCCGCTATGGCGACGACGGCACGGTCGGTCGGCGCGTCGGGTCCTGCCGCGACCCGGGCCGCTCCGCCGCTCGACACCAGCACGAGCTCGCCCGCCCCGGCCCCGACGAGGTCGACGGCCACGTAGGCGGGCCCGCTGACCCGCTGGGGGTCGCTGCCCGTCGCGTCCTGCACCAGCAGCAGCGTGAAGCGCGCGAGGCCGGGCTCCTTCACCGTGGAGACGACCTGGCCCAGCACCTTGGCCAGCTGCACGCGGTCACCTCCGTCCTCCGCCTGGTCGTGACGGTAAGCGGGGTCACATCGTGCGGCGCTATCCCGTCCGGACAACATCCACGGGGCCCGTTGTCCCCCGCCGCCCTGGCCGGGCGCTGGGCCGTAGGGAAGGGTCGATCGGACGCGACGACGCCAGGAGGTGTCCGGTGATCCGCCCCGACGACGCGCAGTTCCACGCCCCCACCAGCGACGATCCGCTGTGGGCCGAGACCAACTACTTCGGCCTCTACGCAGGCCAGGACACCGGTTCGCCGGTCAACATCGGGGTCTACGGGCTGTTCCGCGAGCCGCTCGGCGTCGTCGGGGCCACGGTCGCGGTCAACGGCAAGCGCGTCGCGCTCCCGTGGGCCGCCGACTACTGGGACGCGTGGGAGCACCTCGCGATCCCGCAGCCGTCGAACCTGCTCGACTACGACCTCGCCAACGGCCTGCGGGTGACGTGCTCCGACCCCAACCGGGTGTGGGACGTCGCGTACTCCGACCCGGTGCCCGGTCTCGACCTGCGGTTCCGCTTCACGGCGCTGATGGAGCCCTACGACATCAACGATCCGGCCCAGGACCCGCTGGCCGCCGCGCGCGACATGGACCTGACCTGGGGCCACGCCTACGCCGGGCACTTCGACCTGACCGGCCACTGCGAGGGCGAGATCACCTTGCGCGGCCGGACGCTGCCGATCGACTGCGTGACGACGATGGACCACAGCTGGGGCATCAGGGCCGAGCGGCAGACGTCCCGGCTGTCGTGGATGCACGCGCACTTCTCGAAGGACTTCGCGATGCACGCCATGTTCGACTTCCCCACCGACGGCGGGCCGGACGCTCCGACGCCGCTGGCCCTCACCCACGGGTACGTGCTCGACCACGGCAAGGTCTACGGCCTGAAGGCGGGCAGCGGCACCACCCGGCGCGCCGGGTTCTACCCCGAGGCGATCACGCTGTCGGTCACCGACGCCGCCGACCGCACATGGGACCTGGCGGGCATGGCGCTCACGACGTTCCCGTGGCAGGCCTGGCCGGGGACCGTGGGGCACAATGCCCTGCACCGCTGGACCTGCGACGGGCAGACCGGCTACGGCGAGTGCATGGACTTCATCGGGCTGGGCGAGCTCGGCGCCCGCTACGCGCAGGCCTGACCCGTGCCCGTCCGGGCCGTCCTGTTCGACCTCGACGGCACCCTGGTGCAAACCCGGGTGGCGTCGTGGGAGGTGTTCCGGCCGATCAGCGAGCGGTTCGACCTCGGGGTCACCGCGCCCGAGCAGTACTTCGACCTGTTCCGCGGCAACCTCTTCGCCTCGATCCGCGGGCTGTGCCGGGACGACGCGCACGCCGCCGAGGTGAAGGGCGCGTTCATGGCGCGGCTGCGCAGGGACTACACGCCGCCGATGGTGCCGGGCATGTGCGACGTGGTGCGCAGGCTCGCGGCCGAGTGCACGCTCGCGGTGATGTCGTCGAACGCGATGCAGGTGCTGCGACGGGTGTTGGTCGCCAACGACCTCGCGTTCTGCTTCGCACATGTGTTCGGCGGCGACGTCATGCCCGACAAGCGGGCCGCAATCCGGGCGTTCCTCGCCGACACCGGCAGCGGGTTCGGCCGCCGGTGCGCCGCCGACTACGACGAGACGGGGCGGCGCGCGGACCCGGGCCCTTCGACGACCGTGCTCGTCACCGACACCGCGGGCGACGTGCGCGACGCGCTGGAGGCGGGGATCCGCGTCGTCGGGGTGGCGTGGGGGATGCATGCGGTCGACGAGCTCACCGCGGCCGGGGCCGAGTTCGTGGCGCTCTGGCCGCAGGAGGTGGCGGCCCACCTGCTCGGCGACGCCGCGGCCGAGCCTGCCACCGGCGCCTGCGCGGTCCCGCCCGCACGTATCACCGCGGCCAGGCCCGCCGCCAGGGCCTGCCCGGTCCCGCCCGCCCGCGACGCGGCGGCTCCCGCGCGCGAGAGCGAGCTCGCCGCCGTCGGGAGCGTGCGCCGCGAACGCCGCCGCCGCGCCGTCCTCCCCTCCCGCCCTGGCGACCCCGCGCCCGCCGCCCGCGGCACGGCGGAACGGAAGGGCTCCGAGGTCGACGCCGATCTGCTCGCCGCAATCGGCAGGATCGTCCGCTCCCGCTAGCGAGACCACCTCACCGACTGCGTCGTCGCGTCGCAGCGCCCCCGGCGTCTGCGAGACACACGCAGGCTCTGCGCGGCCGCGTGACGGTGAGCGCCTCCGGCCACCGGCGCCGATCGCTCCTGCGCTGATGCCACCAGGCCGCTGGGCGGGTCGGTACGGCCGTGGCCGACCCGGAGGGTGGCGACGAAGGGTCACACGGTCAGCCGAGCGCGGCCTTGCCGAGCGAGAGCAGGAACGGCCGGGTCTCGCGGGCGTCGACCGCGAAGCGGCGGAAGCCGAGCCCGAAGAGCTGCGCCGCGGCGGCCTCGGACACCGAGCCGGTGAGCCGCAGCCCCACCCGCCGGTCCGGCACCGCGTCGGCTGCCGCGGCGACCCTGGCCAGCAGCCCCTCGACCGACGGGTCGATCGCGGTGCGCGGGTCGACCGCGAGCAGGCCGCGCCGGACGTAGCCCGTCCAACGGCTCGGCGGTGAGCAGCTGCCGGGCCGGGATCCCGAACATCGCCGCCTGCAGGGCCCGCACCTCCAGCCACAGCACGTCCGACGCCGCCGCGATGCCCGCGACGTTGAACGTGCGGCCGCGCCGAGATCCAGCGCGCCCAACACGGTGTCGGCGTACATGGCGTGGAAGCGGGCGACGATCTCGGCCATGAAGCTGCTGTCCTCGGTGGCCGCGGCGATCGCGAGGGCGGCGTCGCGGGAGAGTCCCAGGTCGAGGATCGTGTCCATCATCCCGGGCATCGAGACGGGTGCGCCCGAGCGCACCGAGAGCAGCAGCGGCAACGGGCCCGCGCCGAACGTCTTGCCCGAGCGCTTCTCCAGCGCCGCCAGCTCCGCGTAGAGCTCGTCGGGCAGCCCGTCGGGCATCCGGTCTTCGGCCAGGTAGCTGCGGCAGGCCGCGGTGGAGATCACATAGCCGGGCGGCACGCGCAGGCCCTGCTGCGTCATCCGGGCGAGGCCCGCGCCCTTGCCGCCGAGCCGGTCGACGGCGTGCGGGTCGGCGTCCTCGAACGTGAGCGTGAAGCTCATTCCTTCCGGTCCCGCCCCAGCGTGCGCGGCAGGTCCTCGTGGAACTCGAACCAGACGGTGTGCACCGAGTCGCGCAGGGGCGAGGACACCAGGTTGTGGTCGCCCGCGTCGATGCCGTCCAGCGCGGCCGCGAACCGCCGCGGGTAGGCCGCGAAGCGCGGGTCGTGATCCGCGAGGGCGGAAAGCAGCGGCTGCAGCCGTTGCACGAGCCGCTCGATCCGGCCGATCACCTTGCCGTCGTAGGCGGAGTCGGTGTGGTCGTTGGCGACCTTGCGGCCGCCGACGTCGACCTGCTGCCAGGCCGACATCGTGGACAGCAGCTGCGCGTTGGCGGTCTCGAAGCGCGCGACGAGCTCCCCGACGTCCGGGTCGGCGCGCACGGCGGCGTACCGCGCGGCGGCTGCGGCGGCGAGGGCGTGCCCGGCGGCGTCATTTGGCAGCGCGGCGCCCCCGGCGACCACGACGAGTCCCTGGTCGGCGAGCGCGGCGAGCACCGGCCCCACCACACCGACGTCGAGTCCGCAGTCGGCGGCGATCGCGTCGGCCGTGGCCATCTTCTTGAGCGCCACGACGTTGAGGACGTCGTAGTCGCCGGTCGTGAGGGGCGTCGTCATAGGAGTCCTCGCGCGCGCTGGGAACCCCGGGCGACGCGGAGGGGTGGCGCCGCCCGGGGTGTCGGGGACGGTTCTCTACAGCCAGCGGTACTTCGACCGGCGCCGGTCGGCGCCGTCGGAGAACGGCAGGTAGCCCGCGCCTGAGAAGATCTTCTGCGGCACGGTCTCCTGGGCGAACCCGCGCTTGGTGATGTCGTAGTAGTAGTTGGCGACCCGCTGGTCGATCTCCCACAGGTCGTAGTCGCGGCAGGCCTTGTCGTAGGTGCCCGCCAGCCGCATGTGCGGAAGGATCATGTCAACGTAGTAGACGTACTGGCCGTTCCAGATCAGGTCACGCCGGTTCATGCGGGCGGTCTTGGTGTACAGCTTGAGCGTGGCGGTCTGCACGCGGCCCAGGTGGTCGTCGAGGTCCGCGACCTTGATCGGGTACACCTCGCCCATCGGGGTGTTCCACTTCTCGCGCGCGAACACCGCGCCGCTCGTGATCGCCTCGATGTAGTTCTTGGGGCGCGTGAACGTCGTCGAGATGTCGTTCACCCTGATCTCGTTGAGCCCCATGGCTTCCGGGTCGATCGTCAGCGCGAGCGTGTAGCAGTGCGGGAGCTTCGCGTCGTCGCAGACGTCGCTCCAGTGGAAGACCTCCTCGTTGACGAACAGGTCGCGCAGAATGAGCAGCCTGCCGTCGGGCAGCTCGTACGGGCCGGTGTCGCCGAGGCCGAGGCGGCAGTCGTAGTGGTCGAGGAACGCCAGCAGCTCGGCCGCCGCGTTGAACCGGGTGAACTGGCTGTGCGCGGGGCTGCCGTTCTCCAGCGGCTCCATCTGCGCGGTGATCTGGTCGAGGAAGTCGGGCTCGTGGATGCGGCAGCGGTAGCGGTCCTGGGAGTTGAGGATGTAACCGTCCTGGCGCTTGCCCCACAGGATCCGCTGCATGAACTTGAGGATCTCGTTCGACTCCTCGATGAAGTCGTCGGGCTGGATCACCTCCAGCGCCAGCAGGCCGCAGCGGCCCATGCCGAACCCGACCGCGCCGATGCACCAGTCGTGCACCGCGTTCACCTTCGTGCCGATCTCGCGGCGCGCCGTGGCCCCGATGTCCATGACCGCCTGCGCGCCGCCCGCCTCCTCGGTGGTCATGCGCAGGATCTCCGGCCAGCGGTAGAACTCGTGCATGAAGGCCAGGATCTCGTACTCCTGGCGCGGGATCATGCCGCTCACGCCCTCGGTGGCACGCATGACCAACACGTCCCAGATGTTCCACGCGAGGTAGTTGTTGAGGTCGTTGAGCTCGTCGATGGTGAACTGGTCGCGGAGGACGTCGTCGCGCGACACCTTCTCCAGCACGCCGCTCTTCGCGCGCGACTTCATCGTCTTGTCGCCCTTGATCCCGTCGGTAGCGGGCTCCAAGCCGACGAAGTTGCCGGTGTAGGTCAGGTCCTGGAAGCGCAGGCCGTCGTCGGCGTCCTCGTAACGCTGCTTGTACGTGGCGCGCTTGCCCTCGGTGGTCGTCACTGCCGTGTGCTCCTGTCCGGGTCGGGGGTGGTGGTCAGTCGTCGGCGACGACGCGGCCGACCTCGTGGTCGGTGCAGTCGAGCCGGACCTTGCGCCCGTCGAGGGCGGCCGCGATCTCCTCGAAGTGCGACTCGTCGGTCTTGCCCACGACATAGCGCGAGTCGCTCGTCGTCAGGTAGGCCGTCATCACGCACGGGGTCTGGAACTCCCGGGAGAGGATCCCGAGGTGCGACTCCGGCGCGCCGGACATGGTGATCACCCCGATCGCGCCCATGCTCAGCGCGGGCGCGAGGAAGGTGGTGGTGCCCCCGCGGACCAGCAGGATGTGCTCCTGGAGCTTTCCGGACTGGATCAGGCCGATCACGTCGGTAGGCGCGGACAGGTACTTGACCGTGCCGCTGGGCGACTTGCTCGTGTCGAAGACGTTGTAGCCCTCGGCCAGTACCTCGGCCATGCCTTGTTCCTCCTCGGACGTGCGGAAAGGGCGGCGCTCCTGGTCACTGTGCCGCGCGTCACTTCCCCCACCGATGGATCGCCCGGATAAAAGTCGCGGACGGCCTTGTCCAGGCCGGACAACGCCGCGAGCGAAGGGAGACCCCATGACCACGTCGGACCCGGTCGGTGCCGCGGTGTCCGCGGTGCGGCTCGTGGACCACCACGTCCACGGCACGCTGCGGGAGACGCCGGACCGCCGCGCGCTGGAGGGGATGCTCACCGAGTCGGACCGGCCGGTGCCGCCGTGGATGACGACGTTCGACTCGCCGGTGGGCCTGGCCGTCCGCCGGTGGTGCGCCCCGGTGCTCGACCTGGAGCCCCTGGCGTCGGCGGAGGCGTACCTCGAGCGGCGGGCAGGCCTCGGGGAGGCCGAGGTGACACGGCGGCTGCTGCGCGCGAGCGGCGTCGGACGCTACCTGGTCGAGACCGGCTTCCAGGCCGACGCCGTCCTGACGCCGGACGAGATGGCGCTCGCCGCCGACGCGCCCGCCGACGAGGTGGTCCGCCTGGAGCCGCTCTTCGAGGAGCTCGCCCGGGACGTGGGTGCCGCCGCGGCCGTACGGCGGTTCCCCGACGCGCTGGCCGAGCGCAGCAGGGACGCCGTCGGGCTCAAGAGCGTGGTCGCCTACCGGTGCGGGTTCGACTTCGCGCCCGAACCGCCCGGCGCCGCCGAGGTGCGGGCGGCGACCGACGCCATGCTCGCCGCGGCCGGGGCGGGCAGGCCGCGGGTCGCGGACCCGACCCTGCTGCGGTTCCTGCTCTGGACGGGCGTGGCGCGCGGGCTGCCCCTGCAGCTGCACTCCGGCTACGGCGACCCCGACCTTGAGCTGCACCGGTGCGACCCGCTGCTGCTCACCCGCTTCCTCAAGCTCGTCGAGCGCCGCGGCGTCGACGTGCTCCTGCTGCACTGCTACCCCTACCACCGCAGCGGGGGCTACCTCGCCCAGGTGTTCCCGCACGTCTACTTCGACGTCGGGCTCGCCACGCACCACACGGGCCCGCGCTCGCCCGCCGTGATCGCCGAGTCGCTCGAGCTGGCACCGTTCGCCAAGATCCTCTTCTCGTCCGACGGGTACGGTCCCGCCGAGCTGCACTACCTCGGGGCGCTGCTGTGGCGACGCGGGATGACCCGGGTGCTGCGGGCGTGGGTGGACGAGGGCGATGCGGGCGTCGCCGATGCCGAGCGGATCGCCAGGATGATCGGTCGCGACAATGCGGTGCGGGTCTACGGCCTGTCCGGGTAGGCGGCCCGGGGTTGCGGCGGCCGCGCGGTCCGCTGATGCTGGTCTGGTGATCGACGAGGCCGCCGTCGGACGGCCGAGCGGGCCCGCGGCAGGCGCGGTGGCGGCCTACCACGGCTACCGCCAGGGCGGCGTGCCCCCGGCGCGGCACCTCGGGCTGCCCTCGCCGTACCTCACGCTGATCTTCACGCTCGACGACCCGCTGCACATCGCCCAACAGGTCGAGGACGGGCGGGCGGCGCAGTCCTACGACGCGCTCGCGGGCGGCCTGCACACCACCCCCGCGGTGATCACCCATGACGGCCGCCAGTCCGGCGTCCAGCTGCAGGTGCATCCGCACGCCGCCAGGGCGCTCTTCGGCGTGCCCGCGGGCGAGCTCGCGGGGCTGGACGGGCACGCCGACACGGTGCTCGGGCGGCTCGCCGACCGCATCCGCAACCGGATAGGGGAGGCGCGCACCTGGCGTGAGCGCTTCGTCGTGCTCGACGACGAGCTGGGCGCCCTCCTCGTCCGCGAGGAGCGGCCCGGGCCGCCGCCCGCCGTGGTGAACGCGTGGCGCCTGCTGCGCGCCAGCCACGGCGCCCTGCCGATCGGCAGGCTGGCCGCGTCCGTCGGCTACAGCGACCGTCGCCTCTCGACGCTGTTCGACGCCGAGATCGGCCTCTCCCCGAAGACCGCGGCGCGCGTCATCCGCTTCGACCGCGCGCGGCGCGCCGTGCAGACCGCGGAGCCGGGGCGGCTGGGCGTCATCGCGGCCGAGCACGGCTACAGCGACCAGTCCCATCTCGTGCGCGACTTCGTCGCCTTCACCGGCCGCTCGCCGACCCGATGGCTCGCCGAGGAGTTCGGAAACGTCCAAGCCGGGGCCCGGAGGCCCGGCACACACTGATCCGCATGACCGAGAACACCCCTGCACCCCAGGTCTGGCCGACCCTGTGGGCCCGCGACGCCCGCGCGCTCATCCGCTTCCTCGTCGACGTCGTCGGGTTCGAGGAGACCGCCGTGCACGGCGACGGCGACCTCGTCCGCCACGCCGAGCTGTCCTGGCCGCTCGGCGGCGGGATCATGATCGGCTCCGTCCGCGACGACCGCTGGAACCGCCCCGCGGGCTCGTTCAGCGCTTACGTCGTCGCCGACGACGTCGACGCCCTCTACGAGCGGTGCGCGGCCGCGGGTGCCGACATCTTCGACAAGCCGCACGACACCGACTACGGCTCCCGCGATTTCGCGCTGCGCGATCCCGAGGGCAACATCTGGTCGTTCGGCACCTACCGGGGCGCCCCGCGGCCGGGCTGACCGGCCGCGTCGACAGATGATCTGGGTTACAGTGACCCGTGGTCCAGGGGCGGATCACGGGTCACTCCTCGGGCCGCATCCGCCGCTGAAAAGGGATCGCCCATGCGCACTGTCGCCGTCCTCGGCCCCATCCCCCGAGACCGCATCATCACCCACCGCGACGAGGTATTCGTCAAGTACGGATGCGCTCTCTACACCGTCGCGGCGCTCTCGGCGCTGATGGAGCCGACCGACCGGATCTGCCCGATCGTGCACGTGCGCAAGCAGGACGAGGGGCCCATCAAAGAGCTGCTCGCGCCGATGCCCAACGTCGACCTCACGGGGATCCGGTCCGACACCGACCGTGGCGACATCGTGGAGTTGAACTACGAGGACCAGAACCGGCGCATCGAGCGGCAGACCGGCTTCATGAGCCCGATCCTGCCGCAGGACGTCGAGTTCGTGCTGGACGCCGAGGCGTTCGTCTGCGTCCCGATCACCGACTACGAGGTGGGGCAGGCGACCCTGGCCTACATCCGGGCCAACAGCGAGGGTGTCATCCTGCTCGACGGCCACGGCCCCACGAGCGTCCTGACCCTCGGCGGCGAGCGCCAGCAACGCCTGTGGACCGAACGCGACGCGTGGCTGCCCTACGTCGACATCCTCAAGATGAACCTGGAGGAGGCGGGCCGCAGCTGGTTCCCCCGCGAGGGGGACGACGGGACCGCCACGATGGGCCAGCCGATGACCGAGTCCGAGATGCCCCACTTCGCCGAGCACTGCCTGCGGCACGGGGTCCGCGCGGTCTGTGTGACGCTCGACCAGCGCGGCTGCGTGGCCTACCGGCTCGACGGCGACGGTCAGCTGGAGGAGCATGTCGTGCCCCGCATCCCGGTCGAGCACGTCGTCGACACCACCGGGTGCGGCGACTCCTTCGCGGCGGGCATGGCCTTCGGCTACCTCTTCGGCCGCGACATCGTGCGCGCCTGCCGGTACGGCAACGCCATGGGCGCCCAGCGGTGCGCCGGGTCCGGGCTGTCGATCTACCTGCCGCGGGCCGAGACCGACGCGCAGATCGAGCGCACCTACGGCCCGATGGCGGACGCACATGCGTGAGGTGCTCTCCGGGCCGGAGTGGCTGGTCACCGAGAGCGGGTTCGACCCCGCCCGCGCGAACGTCTACGAGACGCTGTGCACGGTCGGCAACGGCTACCTCGGCACCCGCGGCACGCTGGAGGAGGGCCACCCCGGCGACCTCTCGGGCACCTACCTCAACGGGGTCTACGACGACCACGACTCGCCCGTGATCGACCTGGTCAACGTCCCGGACTGGCTGGCGTTCGCCGTGCACGTCGACGGCGTGCGGCTCGACGTCCGCAACTGCTCGGTCCTCGACCACGAGCGCACCCTCGACCTGCGCACCGGCCTGCTCTACCGGCGCACGGTGTTCGCCTCCGCCGACGGCCGCCGCACCCGGCTGGAGACGCTGCGCTGCGCCTCGGCCGCCGACCGGCACACCTGCGCGCTGCGCGTCGAGATCACGCCGGAGAACCACGACGGCGAGATCGCGGTCGTCAGCGCCGTGGACGGGCGGCGCCGCAACCTGGAGCGGCTGCCGGTCTATCCCGAGGGCACCCGGTTCCCACTGGAGACCCGCTGGGAGAAGTGGGCGCTCACCCGCCACCTCGACCGGACCGTGCGCGAGGCGCACGACGACGTCGGCTACCTCGAGATGCGCACCATTTCCAGCGGCATCACGATCGGCTACGCCGCGGCGACCACATCCTCGCTCGCCCCGGTGGGCAGCGCCTTCACGCTGGACGACGAGCAGGTCGCCTGGCACGCCACGTTCCGCCCCGCAGAGGGCACCACGCTGCGGCTGGACAAGATCGTGCGGATCGGCACGTCGCGGGACGTCGACCGGGGCGGCGAGTCGGTGCGGAATGACTGCCTCGGCGGGACTCGCGGCCGCGCGGGCCACGGGCTTCGACGGCGATCGTCGCCGCCAGCCGCGCGGAGTGGGCACAGCGCTGGGCGGACTGCGACTGTGCGATCGACGGGGACCCGAGCAGCACGCAGGCTGTGCGCTTCGGCCTCTACCACCTGCTGATCGCGGCGAACGACGCGGACCCGACCGTGAACATCGGCGCCAAGTCGCTGTCCGGCGAGGGCTACCGGGGGCACGTGTTCTGGGACACCGAGGTCCTGATGCTGCCCTTCTTCGTCTACACCCGCCCCGACGCGGCCCGTGCGCTGCTCGCCTACCGCCACCACACGCTCCCCGGCGCGCGCGAGAACGCCCGGATCAACGGCACGGCCGGTGCGCGGTACCCGTGGGAGTCGGCCGACACCGGCCGCGAGGAGTGCCCGGAGTTCACCTCCGACGGGGCCAACCGGTTCTGGACCCGCGAGGAGGAGGTGCACGTCTCCGCCGATGTCGCCCACGGCGTGATGCAGTACGTGGAGGCCACCGGCGACCGGGCGTTCCTGGTCGAGCGGGGCGCCGAGATCCTGTTCGAGACGAGCCGGTTCTGGGTGGAGCGCGCCGTGGCGTCCGAGACGGGCACCTACTCCCTGCTGCGGGTGATGGGGCCCGACGAGTTCCACTCGCACACCGACGACAACGCCTTCACCAACCACCTCGTCCGCTGGCACCTGGAGACGGCGGCGGCCGTCCACGACGACCTGAAGGCGTCGGAGCCCGCCGCGTTCGCGGCCCTCGCCGACGCGATCGGGCTCGCCGAGGACGAGGCGCAGCGGTGGCGCGCGGTGGCGGCGGCGATCGCCCTGCCGCGCACGCGCCCGGACGGTCTGATCGAGCAGTTCACCGGCTACTTCGACCGCCTCGACGTGCCCGTCACGGAGTGGGACGAGAACAACATGCCCCGCTACCCCGCGGGCTACCACCACTTCAACTGCGAGGACACCCAGCTGCTCAAGCAGCCCGACGTCGTGATGCTGCTCTACGTGCTGCCCGACGCGTTCGACGCGGCCGCGAAGCTGGCCAACTTCGAGTACTACGAGGCGCGCACGCTGCACAAGTCGTCGCTCAGCCCGTCCATCCACGCGATCATGGGGATCGAGGTCGGGGACCCGTCGCGCGCCGAGCAGTACTTCGCGCGCTCGGCGTTCGTCGACCTCACCGACAACCAGGGCAACACCGCGGAGGGCATGCACATCGCCTCGGCGGGCGGCACCTGGCAGGTGCTGGTGTGCGGGTTCGGCGGGTTCCGGGTGGTGCACGGCCAGATGTCGTTCTCGCCGTGGCTGCCCGAGCACTGGCAGGCGATCCACTTCCGGCTGCGATGGCGGGGCGACCGGCTGCGGGTCGCCGTCGACCACGCGGGGATCACCTTCGAGTTCGACGGCGCGGAGGGCGCCACGGTGCCGGTGCTGGTGCACGGCCGACCCGTCGAGCTGACGACAGGGACGACCACGGTGCCGCTCGAGTCGGTGCCGGACCCGAGCCCGGTGGCCGCGGGCTGAGCCGCGGCCGGGCGGGTCAGGCCTCCTCCTGGCGGGGCTCCTCGTCGTGCTCGTGCTCGACCAGGCGGCTCACGGCGGTGTCGCGGATGCGCTCCAACGCCATCTCCGCGCGCCGCCTGGCCCTGGCCGCGTCGCTGAGCTCGGTGCGCAGCCGGGCGTGCTCGACGACGTCCAGCTCCGCCAGCATGCGGTCGGTCATGGTGATCAGCGACGAGGTGAGCTCCCACAGCCGGTCGCGGCTGCGCGGGTCGTCCAGCAGCAGGCCCTCGATCTGGCCGCGGTGCTGCCGCAGCGCCGTGAGGGCCGCGGTGAGCTCGGCCTCGTCCGGGGCCTCCGGCTCCTCGATCTCGTCCCGGATCAGGCGCCCGAACGTCCGGATGACCGCCGCCAGCTCGCTGAACAGCGCCGCCGTCGCCAGCCGCACCTCCTCGGCGTACTCCGGGTCCGGCGCGGGGCCCGGCCGGTCGCGGGTGGCGTCGAGCAGGGAGCGGAAAAGCACCCGCACCGACACAGAGCTGTGCTCCAGGGCCTCGAGGCCCTCATGCAGGCTGCGCCCGACCCGCGGCACGCCGATCGCGCGCACGTTCAGCCTGCGGCTCTCGTCGGCCTCCGCCAGTGCGCGGTCGACCTGGGGCGCATGGCGGTTCAGCCGCCGGGCGCTCTCCAGCCAGCGCGCGGCCGTGTACGCGTCGACGGGGCCTTCGGCCATCGTCGCCGCCGCCTCCACGAGCAGGTCGGCGATCTCCCCTGCGAACTTGGCGACCGCCTGTCCGGCGAAACGCGTCTGCACCGCAGGGGGGAACGCGACGTTGACGAGCACGCCGACCGCCGCGCCGACGAGCGTCTCGATGATGCGGGCGAGCCCCGCCGACTCGGCGCCGGAGGCGTAGCCGACCCCGAGGACGAGCATGGCGCTGACCGGCACCTCCAGCAGGTGCGGGCCCAGCCGGAGGATCTGGCCACCGATGATCGAGGCCGCGACGACGATGCCCAGGCTCCACCAGGTCAGCCCCACCACCGAGACGAACCCCACGGCCACCAACACACCCAGCACCACCGACAGCACCCGCTGCACGCCGTTGACGAGCGTGCTCGCCAACGTCGCCTGCACCACCAGGAGCGCGGTCAGTGCGGCGACCAGCGGCGGCGGGTCCTGCAGGCCCACCAGCTCGGCGACGACGAACGCGGCCACGGTGGCGCCGGTGATGCGCAGGGCCCGCAACAGGGCGGTGCGCCCGCGCTCCCGGCAGCGGCGCACCAGCTCGGCCAGGAAGCGCCGCATCGCCACCCACGCGCGGCGCCACCACGGCACCCGCTCGCCTTCGGTCTGCATCCGGGACCCAGTCACGCGAGCGGTCCCCCTTTCGACGGCGCGGTGCCTCCCGTTGCCTACTCAGGCCACAGGCGCGGGTCAAGCCGCCGCGTCGTCCGGGGAGTCCGTGACGGCATCCTCGGGGACCCCGAACACGAGGTGCCCGACGGGGCTGAGCATCTCGGCGCCCAGCCGCGCGACCAGCCAGTCGAGGAAGCGCTCCCGACGGCGCAGCGCGCGCCGCTCGTCGGCGGGGATCGGCCACAGGTGGTTCTCGCACACCACCCACGCCATGCGCCGGGCGGCCTCGATGAGCATCTGCGCGTCGCCGCGCACGTCGCCCAGCCGGTAGAGCCAGCGCAGGAACCCGTCGTGGGCGGTCGCGAACTCCAGCGCCTGGGGCAGCAGCGCGTGGAAGATCTCGTTGACCTCGGCATAGTCGCGGTATTCGGGGCTGGGCTCGTCGTCGGCCCCGCCGTCCCCGTCGAGGAGGTCACGGGGGCCCGCCGGGAACGTCGGCGCGTCACGCAGCGCGGCGAGCAGCGCGAACGGCAGGTCGAAGTTGATGTGGGCGTTGACCCCGGCCGCCATGCGGGCCATCGGCGACGCGTCCGCGCGCGGGTCGAGGGCGACTTGCCACGCCAGCGGCACCGACGGGGCGTCGAGGGCCATGCCGCGCACCGCGGCGAGGTACCGCAGGGCGAACTGCAGGTCGAGCGCGCAGATGAACGCGGGCGCGCGGAAACCGCCCGCCGCCAGCCGCTCGGCAACCTTGGTCGTGGTCGCGATGTACAGGCCGTTGAACCCGGCCGCCGCGGCGCCCGCGCGACCGCCCCGGCTCTCGAAGACGTCCTGGAGGTCGTGCAGGACCGCCAGCACGGCATCGACCGCCTCGGGGCCGCGCCGTAGCGCGAGCACGCTCAGGTCGCCGGTGCGCAGCTCGACCGGGCGCGCGATGTCCGACCAGGAGGGCGCGGACGCGGCTCGCAGGGGAAACACCTCGAGAGCGGAGTTGCGCGACATGCACTGACGATGCGCCGGAGGGCGGCGCGCCCACAGTCGCCGCCGGGTGACAAAGTCCTTACCGGATGGCTGGTCGTACCTCGACCGCGATCGTCCAGGTGGCGCCCGCGTCGCCCCGCGTCCACGAGGCCGCGTTCGAGGCGAGGACGAGCACGCCGTGCTGGTCGGGACGGGCCCGCCACTCGTGGAAGCTCCTGGCCTCGAACCACGGGGTGTCGCCGACGCGCGCGACGAGGCTGTGGGCGTTCGCGTCCGTCGGCACCGGCGCGTCCTCGGCGGGCGGATGCCCGAGCCACCCCTCGGGGCTCGTGCGGACGCCGAGGAACGCGCCGGGAAGGATGGTCCCGGTGGCCGAGAGGATGACGGCGTCACCGGGTCGGATCACGATCGCGGTGTCCACCGGGCCGCCGCCGGGCCCGTCGTGGAACCGGAACACCGCTGTCCGCACCGCGGCATCGACGTCGATATCTCGGTCGGCACCTGCCACATCGGGATCAGCGTTCATGCGACGAGCGTGCGGCCGGAGGACACCCTGGCGAATCGGCAGAATCCCTAGTGCCGCTCCCAGTATCTGCTCAGCGCGGTCTTCTCAGCCCGTGACCCCCGGGATCTTCGCCAGCTGCGAGCGGCGGTTGACACCCAGTTTCCGGAACGCCTTGCCGAGGTGGAACTCGACGGTCTTCTTGCTCAGGAAGAGCGTCATCGCGATCTGCGCGTTGGACTCGCCGTCGGCGGCGAGCCGGACCACCTGCAGCTCCTGCGGTGTCAGGTCGACCGCCGCCGCGGGCTGATCGGGCACCGCGGCGCCGCTGGCCCGCAGCTCCGCGCCCGTGCGCTCGCGCCATGGTGCCGCGCCCAGCGCCTCGAACGCGTCGAACGCGCTGACGAGCTGCTGGCGGGCCTGCCCGAGCTGCTTGCGCCGCCGGTACACCTGGCCCGCATGCAGCCTGCTCCGCGCGCTGTCGAACGGCATGCCCGCGCGGCGCAGCAACCGGGCCGACGCCTCCAGCGCCTCCGGATCGGGGTCGTCGCTCGCGAGCGTCCGCGCGCGGAGCGCCAACGCCTCGGACGCGGGCGTGCCGAGCGTCGCCGCGAGCTCGGTGAGGCGCGCGGTCGTCGCCGCCGCGGCCGCCCTGTCGTCGGTGGCGAGCTCGGCCTCGGCCAGGTCGCCGAGCCACGGCAGCACCGGGGTGTCGACGAGGCCGTATGCGGAGGCCATGTCGTCGAGCTCGCGGAACTGCACGACGGCGGTCTCGAAGTCGCCGGTGCCGAGCGCGAGGAGGCCGAAGGCGCGACGGCCGTGGCCGATCATGAAGTCGACGCCGTGGGCCGTGCCGAACGCGAGGCAGATCCGGGCGTGGCGCCTGCATTCCTCGGCGTCGCCGGTCGCGGCCTCCAGGACGGCCATCGCCGCCGCGCATTCGGGCTCCAGCACACCCCCGGTCTCCGACGCCGCGCCGCCGAGCGAGGACACGAGGGAGGCCGCCTCGTGCGCCGCGATCCGCGCCCGCGCCCAGTCACCGCGGCGGAACTCCAGACGGGACGACAGGAGCAGCGGCGTGGGCAGGAGGTCGAGCACGCCGAACCGGCGCATCGCCGAGATCACGAGATCGAGCCCCTGCGCCGCCGCGCCCAGGTCGTCGAGGAGGAACAGGAGCATCGGCGCGATGAGCGGCCACTGCTCGCCGGGGCGGGCCGCGACGAACGGCGCCGCCTGCTGCAGGAGGGCCCGTGCGGGGCCGTGCTCCAGCGCCATCGCGTGCAGCATGGCCCGCACCAGCTGGCCGGGCATCCGGACGGGCCCTGGCAGGTCGCGGCCGAGCGCGAGGGCCCGATCGGCCTCGCCCACGGCCGTCGTCCGGTCGCCTTGCAGGAGCGCGGCCAACGCCGCTTCGGCGAGGATCACCGCGGCCTCGCCGGGATCGGCGTGCGCGAGCGCCCCGTCGGCGAGGAAACGGTCCACGGAGTCGGGTACGCCCTGCCAGAGCGACGCCCGGTACGCGAGGTGCGAGGCGGCCATCCGGGTGGTGTCGTCGCCCGCCCACGCGAAGGTCGCCTCGACAAGCCTGCCCAGGTCGCCCAGGCGTCCCGCGGGCAGCGCGGCCGCGGCGGCGGCGAGGTACCGACGGGCGCGGAGGTCGGTGTCGGTGGACAGCAGCGCGGCACGCTCCAGCATGCGGGCCGCGGTCGCGTAGCTGCTTCGCGCGGCCGCGGCGTGCCCGACCCGCTCCATCTCGGCGGCGAGCGACTCGTCGGGCAGGTCGCCCGCCATCGCGAGGTGGGCGACCCTGCGCTCGGCGTGCGCGGGGGCGGACAGGCCGGCCAGCGCCCCGGCGAAGCTCACGTGCACCGCGCGGCGGACGGCGGGCGGCGCCTCGTGGTAGATCGCGGAGCGCAGCAGCGGGTGCCGGAACGTGATCCGACCGGCGTCGATGCCCAGCAGGCCCCGCTCCTCCGCCTCGTCGAGGTCGGCGATCGTGAGTCCGGCCGCGGCGAGCACCGCGGGCAGCACCGGCATGTCGTTCTGGCCCGCCGCGGCCACGAACACCAAAGCCCGGCGGCAGCGTTCGCCGAGCGGCGTGACCTGGGCGAGGAAGGTCGCCCGTATCGCCTCCGTGGCGGGTACGGGCTGCTCGTCGGCGGTGCGGCCCGTTCCGGGGCTCCGGGCCAGCTCGTGGATCACGAGCGGGTTGCCCGCGGTGAGCCGCCGGTACTGCGCGACGTCGCCCTCGGGGTGGCCCAGCTCCCGTAACAGCGAGGCGACCCCGGCGTCGTCGAGGCCTTCGAGGGTGAGCGTGGGCAGCCCGCCGTAGAGCGACGGCGTGCCGGGGCCCGACCGCTCCGCGACGAGCACGACGACGCCCTCGGCGGACACGCGGCGGGCGACGAACGCGAGGGCCTCGACGGAGGCGGCGTCGATCCACTGGCCGTCGTCGACGGTGACGAGCACCGGTGCGCGGCCCGCGAGCTGGGACAGGTGACCGAGCACGCCGATCGCCACCCCGAAACGGCTGCCGCTGGTGGGCGAGCCCATCGCGAAGGCCGAGTGCAGGGCGTCGCGCTGCGGGACGGGCAGTTCGTCGATGACGTCGAGCGCGGGCCGCAGCAGGTCGAAGAGCCCCGCGTAGGACACCTCGACGTCGAACTCGTTGCCCGCCACCGACAGCACGGTCATGTCGGCCGCCTGCGCGTGGGCGTGCGCGATCAGCGCCGACTTGCCGATGCCCGCCTCGCCGCGGATCACCAGGGCCCCGGAGCGGCCCGCGCGGGCGTCGGCGAGCAGTCCGTCGAGATGGGCGCATTCGGCCGCCCGGCCGTGCAGCGTGCCCGGCCCTCGGTTCCTCGTCGGCAGGCCCATCTAGAGCCGCTCCAGCGACAGCCACTGATCGGGCCAGTGGTGCGCCGGATCGGCCGCGCCGGTGCCTTCGCGGATCGAGCGGCGGATCAGGGCGCGACCGAGCAGCCGCGACGGCAGCCGCAGTGTCCATCGGCCGAGCGAGGCCCGCGACACGAGCCGCTCGACGCCGACCACCACACCCACCACCGGCGTCCAGCGGCTCCGCGGCACGGCCAGCAGCTCGGCCACGTCCGCGCCCGCGAGCCTGCGCACGAGCGCCGCGGGCAGGGAGCGCAGCGGCCGGGGCATCATCGCGGACATGTCGTCGAGGAGCGTCCGCATCAACGTGGCGCCCCACGGCGACGCCTGCTCCAGGCTGACCTCGAGCACCCCCATGAGCCGCTCGGCCTCCTCGATATCGGCCAGCCGCCGGGCCTCCTGGACGCCGAGATAGTGGCCGACGACGCTCCAGAGATGGAGGTAGGCGCGCTTGTCCCGTCGGGTCATGCGGTAGCCGAGCCGCTCGATGCCCTGGAACGCCGCCGTGGTGAACGCCAGCTGCGTGCCCATCATGTCCTGCTGGTTGATGGGCAACCCGCGCGCAGCCGTCGGCCACGGGTTGCCCGCGGCGTCGCCGAGCAACAGCAGCGCACGGACGCAGGCGTGCAGCAGGCGCACCCGGCGCAGGGTGCGGTATCCCACCTGCCCGACGGCGAGCCCGCCGGGCACGGTGATGTCGAGCAGCATCTGGCCGGTCAGCGAGACCCGCTTCAGCACCCGGCGCCGGTCGTAGAGCTCAGACGCCGAGGCGAGCACGGCGGCTCCTCTGCCGCTGGCGTAGGCGTGCGGGAGCGAGGAGCAGAACAGGGCCGTCGTGAGGTCGAGCGACCAGTCGTCGAACACGGCCTGCCCACGGCGCAGCAGCTCCTCGTCCTGCCACTCCGGGGGGTCGACGACCCGCCGCTCCCATGCCGTCGCCCATGCCGCGTCGGTGGGGTCGGCGCCGCGCAGGGACGCGATGGCCGTGGTGAGCCACTCCCGGCGGCGCGACGCGACGTGCGCGAGCTGTTCGGCGACGTAGGCGTCGGCCTCGGGGTCCCCGGCCGTGCGCAACGCCGACAGCAGTTCGTCGCCGGTCACGAGGCGCTCCCCCGCCCTTGGCCTGAGGTGGTGTCGCTGAGGTCGTGTCGCTGAGGTCATATCAAGGTGGGCTCGACCGTAGCCCGGAATCCCCTTGTCCGGCACCGCGATTCGCGCGACGCCCCGGCCGCCCGCGGGCTACTTGGCGGGCAGCGAGCGGGCGTAGGCGACGCCCCGCCCGATCCAGGTGTCCAGCTCGTCCTCCCCGAGCGCCGCCACATCGACCCGCAGCCAGCCATCCATAGGCCGTCCGCGCATCACGGCGCGCTCGGCGGGCGGCTCGGCGACCAGCGCGTCGGTGTGCGCGGGATCCACCCGCAGCAGCATGCCGCCGTGGCCGCTCGCGCTCGCGGCCATGTTGCCGTTGATGAGAAACGCCAGACCGCCGAACATCCGCTTCTCGCTGACGCCCGCCTCGCCCGCGACGACCTCGCGGATCCGGTTGGCGAGCTCCTCGTCATACGCCATGTGCGGAGTATGGCGCCCACCACCGACGAGAACCGCGGGCGGAGCGTCAGCCGCCGGGGTTCAGCGGGCGGGTGGCCCCGCTGACCAACAGGCCGAGTACCAGCGCGCCGACCACCACGAAGAGCGCGATCAGGATGCCGTCGAGCTGGGCCAGCACGCCGATCAGCGGCGGGCCCGCGAGGAACGCCGTGTAGCCGATCGAGCTGACCACCGAGACGCGGATCGCGGCGCGCGCCGGGTCGTCGGCGGCGGCGCTCATCCCGACCGGGAAGCCCAGCGACGCCCCGACGCCCCAGAACAGCGCCCCGACGAGTGCGAGCAGCGTGGACCCGCCCAGCAGCACCATCAGCAGCCCGACCAGCGCGCACACGGCCGTCGCCCGCAGCACCGCTACCCGCCCGAAGCGTTCCAGCGCCCAGCCGCCGCACAGGCGTCCAACCGTCATCGCGGCGACGAACAGCCCGAACGCGAGCGCGCCGACGGTCTCGGTCGTCCCGTGCCCGTCGACCATGGCGATGGCGATCCAGTCGTTGGCCGAGCCCTCGGTGAACGCGAACGCGAGCACCAGCAGCCCGATGAGCAGCGTGCGCGACTCGCGCCATGCGCGCAGCACCCCGGAGCCGCCGCCGCGCTCCTCGGCCGCGGGCGCGCTGCGTGGCAGGAACCGCCGCGACGCCCAGACGATGACCAGCGGCGAGACCACCGCGATCGCGGCCACCTGCGCGGCGATCGGGACCCCCGCCGCGGCCGTGGCCGTGCCGATCCCGGCGCCCGCGACCGTCCCCATGCTGAACGCCGCGTGCAGACGGGGCATCAGCGACCGTCCGAGCCGTCGCTCGACATCGGCGCCCTCGACGTTCATCGACACGTCCCAGACACCGATCCCCAGCCCCACGAGCACGAGCCCGGCGACCGCGGGGAGGACGACCCCGGTGACCAGCCCCAGCGCCGTGAACCCGAGGCCGATCCCGAGGGTCAGCGACCCGCCCAGCACGCCGCGGGCGGTGCCGAACCGGTGCACGATCGGTCCCGAGAGCGGCAGCCCCGCGATCGACCCGGCCGACATGCACAGCAGCAGGAGTCCCAGCTGCGCGGTCGTCAGGCCCAGCGCCTCGCGCACCGCGGGGGTGCGCGACGCGAAGGACGCGAACGCGACGCCGCTCGTCCCGAATGTGACGACGACCGCGGTGCGGGCGCGCAGGACGGAGGGGGCGACCTGGACGGTGGTCACGGACGAGGCTCCAATCGAATCGATTCGATGCAGCTTCGACGGTACGCGACCACCCTTCGTCAACTCAACCGCTACCGTCGGGGGATGACCTCTCGACCCACGCTCGCGGGCGTCGCCGCGCGGGCCGGGGTCTCGTCCTCCACCGCCTCGCTCGCGTTCTCCGGAAGCCCGCGCGTCACCGCCGCCACCCGGGAACGCGTGCTCGCCGCCGCGGCCGAGCTGGGCTACGCGGGTCCCGACCCGCTCGCCGCCTCGCTGCGGCGCGGCCGCAGTGGCGTGGTCGGCGTGTTCATCGGGGAACGGCTGCTCTACGCGTTCCGCGATCCGGTCTCGGTGCAACTGCTGGACGGCATCACGGAGGTGCTCGGCGCGCACGGCGCGGGCCTGCTGCTGCTCTCGGGCGACTCGGGCAGGCCGCCGCTGGAGCAGATCCTGCGCATGCCCCTGGACGCCGCCATCTTCGCCACGTGCGGGCTGGAGGACGACCCCGCGCTCGCCGCGCTGCAGGCCCGCGGCGTGCCGATCGTCGCCGTGGAGGGCCCGGACGTCGACGGCGTGCCGCTCATCGACATCGACGACCGCACCGCGGTGTCGGACCTCGCCCGACACCTGTACGCGCTCGGCCACCGCCGGGTCGCGACGGTGGCCATGCCCCTGCGCCTGGACGGCACGCGCGGGGAGGTCGGCGCGGCGCGGCGCAACCGCGCGCACTACCGCGACGTGCGGCACCGGATCGCCGGGGTGGAGGACGTGTTCGGGCCGGTCCCGATCCTGGAGACCGCGAGCAACGCCGTCGCGGAGGGTGAGCTCGCGGGCCGGGCGCTGCTCGACGTGCCCGCCGGGCGCAGGCCGACGGCCGTGCTCGCGCAGAGCGACATCCTCGCCGCAGGCGTGCTCTCCGCGGCCGCCGACCTCCGACTGCGCGTGCCCGAGGACCTCTCGGTCACCGGGTTCGACGGGGCCGACCTGCACTGGCTGGCCCCCGCGCGGCTCACCACGGTCGTCCAGCCGACGGAGGCGAAAGGGCGCGCCGCGGCGTCGGCGGCCATGGCGCTCGTTGCGGGCGAGCCCGCGCCGGACGTCCTGCTGCCCGTGACGCTCCGGATCGGCACGACCAGCGGCGCGCCCCCGTCCTGACGCGCGGGCGCGCGCCTGCCGGATCGCAGGAAGGTCACCCTGCTGCGACGGGGTGGGAGCGGTGTCACCCCGCTGCACCCCGCGCCGCGCCAACCCGGTCAGGGGTGACTGTTCCGGTACGCTGCCGGGGATGAGCGAGCCCGCCACCAGCCCGGCCCCGCGGGGCCGCCGCGAGGAGCGCACGGCCACGAGCCGGGCGCGCATCCTCGACGCGGCCGTGGCCTGCCTCGTGGAGTCGGGCTACGCGGGAGCGACCACGCTGCGCATCCAGGCCCGCGCGGGCGTCTCACGCGGGCGGCTGCTGCACCACTTCCCGTCCCGCGACGAGCTGCTCGTCGCGGCCTCCCGCCACCTCGCCACCGAGCGGCTGCGCACCGCGGGCGAGCGCATCCGTCGCCTCTCCCGCGGGCTGACCGGCGGGGAACGCCTCGACCGCGCGGTCGAGCTGATGTGGGAGACGTTCTCCGAACCGCACTTCTGGGCCGCCGTCGAGCTGTGGACGGCCGCGCGGACCAACGCGGAGCTGCGTCGGGCGCTGCTGCCGGAGGAGCGGGAGGTGGGCGCCGCGATCCGGGCGGGCGCGGACGCCTTCTACGGGCCGCAGCTCGTCGCGCATCCCCGCTACCCGCAGGTCCGCGAACTGCTGCTCACCAGCATGCGCGGCGTCGGCCTGACCTACGCGTTCGACCCGCGCGATCCGCGCACCGACCCGCACCTGCGGATCTGGAAGGACCTGGCGCGCTCGCTGCTGGAGTAGCGTCGGCTCCCGTGATGACCGGTATCGACCCTTCCGTAGCCCCGTCCGGCCCCGGGTGTGTGGAGTGCGACACGGCAGGGGGCTGGTGGGTACACCTGCGCCGCTGCGCGCAGTGCGGCCACGTCGGCTGCTGCGACTCCTCCCCCGCCCAGCACGCCACCGCCCACGCCCGTGCCACCGGCCATCCCGTCGTGCAGAGCTTCGAGCCCGGCGAAGACTGGTTCTGGGACTATGTGCGCGGCGAGGGCTTCACCGGCCCCGCCCTCGCCGAGCCCACCCATCATCCGTTGGACCAGTCCGTACCCGGGCCGTCCGACCGCCTCCCGGCGGACTGGCCCAGCCACGTCCACTGACGCGCCCTCCCGCGACCGACCCGGGGAGGCCCGCACCCGCCCCGGCGAGGATCATCGGGTGATGGACATGTCCGGGCTCGTCGAGCGCGCCGCGGCGCGGCTCGCGGGCGTCGCCGTCACCACTCCGCTCCAGCCGTGCGACCGGCTGGCCGACGCCACCGGCGCACGGATCTGGCTCAAGCGCGAAGACCTCCAGGTCGGCCGCTCCTACAAGCTGCGCGGCGCCTACAACCTGCTCGCGGGCCTCGACGCCGACGAACGCGCGCCGGGGGCCGTCTGCGCCAGCGCGGGCAACCATGGCCAGGGTGTCGCGTACGCGTGCAGCCGCCTGGGCATGCGGGGACGGGTCTACGTGCCCGCGACGACGCCGCGCCAGAAGCGGGAGCGGATCCGCGCGCTGGGCGGCGAACTGGTGGAGCTCGTCGTCGAGGGCGACACCTACGACGACGCGGCCGCGGCGGCCGCCGTGCACGCGGAACGCACCGGCGCGACCGTCGTGCCCGCGTTCGACGACCTGCGCACGATCGCGGGCCAGGGCACGGTCGGCGTGGAGATCGTCGCCCAGCTGGCGAAGGCGCCCGACGTCGTCGTCGTGCCAGTCGGCGGCGGCGGCCTGGTGGCGGGCGTCGCGAGCTGGCTGGCCGCGGCGCATCCGGCCGTGCGGGTCGTGGGGGTCGAGCCCGCGGGCGCGGCGAGCATGGCGGCGGCGCTGGCCGCGGACGGACCGCTGGCGCTGCCGGAGCTGGACACGTTCGTGGACGGCGCAGCGGTGCGTCGGGTCGGCGACGTGACCTACCCGCTGGTCCGCGCGGCAGGCGTGGAGCTGCGCACCGTCGCCGAGGGACGCGTCTGCACCGAGATGCTCGACCTCTACCAGACCGACGGGATCATCGCGGAACCCGCGGGCGCGCTGGCCACCGCGGCCCTCGACGCGCTCGACCTCGATCCCGACACCGACGTCGTCTGCCTGCTCTCCGGCGGGAACAACGACGTGAGCCGCTACGCCGAGGTCGTCGAGCGCTCGCTCGTGCACCGCGGGCTCAAGCACTACTTCCTCGTCGAGTTCCCGCAGGAGCCCGGCGCGCTGCGCCGCTTCCTCGACGAGGTGCTCGGCCCCGACGACGACATCGTGCTGTTCGAGTACGTCAAACGCGACAACCGGGAGACGGGCGCCGCGCTGGTCGGCATCGAGATCAGCGAGCGCGACGCCTACGAGCCGCTGTGGAAGCGGATGGAGGCGAGCCCGCTGCGCATCCAGCTGGTGGCCCCGGGTACGACGGCGTACCGGTTCCTCGTCTGAACCGTTCGGTGGCGAGATGCGAACACCGGGTGGGCCGGCGGTCGTCGTTGGGGAGGGGTCGTCCGTACGACGACCGCCGGCGCGCCTGTTCGGAGGGCACCCCGAGCATGCGCGTGACCGAGCCTAATCCGCTTCGGCATGATCCCGCTGGGCGGAAGACGCCGTTACGGTCGTCCCGTACCGTGTGGGGGTATGGCGAGCTACACCGGTGACCGGGACGCGTACCTCAAGCGGCTGCGCCGCATCGAGGGCCAGGTGCGCGGGCTGCAGCGGATGGTCGAAGAGGACAAGTACTGCATCGACATCCTCACGCAGGTCTCGGCGGCCACGAAGGCGTTGCAGGCGTTCTCCCTCGAGCTGCTGGGCGAGCACCTCGCGACCTGCGTGGTGCAGGCCGCGGCGGCGGGCGGCCCGGAGGCCGACGAGAAGGTGCGGGAGGCGTCCGCCGCCATCGCCCGCCTGGTGCGCAGCTGAGGCTTGGATCAGGGCAGCAGGCGCTCCCGGATGGCCGTCTTGAGCACCTTGCCGACCGTCGAGCGCGGCAGATCCGGCCAGACGTGCACCTGCTTGGGCGCCTTCACGCTGCCGACCCGCTCCTTGGCGAACGCGACGAGCTCCTCCTCCGTGACGCGCGTCCCGTCCTGCGGCTGGACCACCGCCACCACCCGCTCGCCCCACTTCTCGTCGGGCAGCCCGACCACCCCGCAGTCGCGCACCGCCGGGTGCGCCATCAGCGCCTGTTCCACCTCCGCCGAGTAGACGTTGAAGCCGCCGGTGATGATCATGTCTTTGGCGCGGTCGACGATGAAGAGGTAGTTGTCGTCGTCGAGGTAGCCGATGTCGCCGGTGTGGTGCCATCCGTGCCGGGAGGCCTCGGCCGTCGCCTCGGGGTTCTTGTAGTACCCCGCCATGACCAGCGACCCGCGCACGACGATCTCGCCGCGCTCCTCCCGCGGCAGCAGCGTGCCGTCCGACGCCATGATGCCGACGGTGACCAGCGGCGCGGGCCGTCCCGCCGAGGACAGCCGCTCGCGCGCGACCGTGCCGTCGGCGTGGAAGTGCTCGGCGGGCGGCAGCATCGAGACCATCATCGGCGCCTCGGACTGCCCGAACAGCTGGGCCATCACCGGCCCGATCGCGGCGAGGGCCTGCTCCAGCCGCTCCGGCGACATCGGCGCCGCCCCGTACCAGAAACAGCGCAGTGACGACAGGTCGGCCGCGCCGAGCTTCTCGTGCGCGAGCAGCATGTAGATCAGCGTCGGCGGCAGGAACGTGTGGGTGACGCGATGGCGCTCCACGAGCGCGAGGAACTCGGTGAGGTCCGGCTTCGCCATCACGACGATCTCGCCGCCCATCGCCATCACGGGGAAGCACAGCACGCCCGCGGCGTGCGTCAGGGGCGCCATGGCGAGGTAGACCGGCCGCGGCCCCGCCGACGCGCTCCCTCCCGCGGAGGCGGCGTCGGCGCCGAAGGGGTAGCCCATGAGCGTCAGGGCGGTCATCGTCTCGATGTTGCGGTCGGTGAGCTGCACCCCTTTGGGCCGCCCCGTCGTTCCGCCCGTCCCGACGATCATCACGGTGTCGTCGGGCGGCGTGTCGGTCCCGTCGGCACTGTCGGCGCTGTCGGCGCTGTCGGCCAGCCACGCGTCGAGCTCGTCGAGGCAGACCATCGTCGGCAGGTCCAAACCCTCGACGATGCCCGCGTACGACCGGGCGTAGAGCAGCGCCACGCAGTCGAAGAGCTCCAACAGCTCGCGGTTCTCCGCCGCGGTGTTGCGGGGGTTGATCGGGCACCACACCGCCCCGCGGCGCGCGATGCCGAACACGCACGCGAAGGCGCGCGCGTCGTTGCCGGACAGGATCGCGACCTTGTCCCCCGCGCGCACGCCCGACCGCGCCAGTGCCGCGGCCACGGCGTGGGACAGGTCCTGGACGTCGCCGTAGGACAGCGAGACGCCGTCGAGGGTGAGGCAGGGGGCGGCGGGTCCCAGCGACGCCCCCTTGTCCAGATAGGTGGTGAGGCCCATCAGGTGTGGGCCTCGACGACCGGGTTCAGCACGAGCCCGAAGTTGCGCAGCACCCCCAGCAGCTGCCGGTGCCCGAACGCTTGGCAGGCCGACGCGAAGCCCGCACGCCGCGGCGGCTGCTGCAGCAGCGAGTAGGCGCAGTAGGCCTGCAGCAGACCGGTCTGCTTGTAGTTGGAGTTGCCGTGGACGGCCACGTGCACGCGCCCGAGCGGCCCGGACGCGTGCACGGAGTCGATGGAGGTGTTGACGCGCGGGTTCTCCCGGGGCGGCATGGACGCCTGCAGGCCCGCGGCGATCTCGGACAGCGCGGCCTCCTGCCCCTCCGCGTCGAGCGGGCGGATCTGGTCCTCGAACATGCCGGTGGTGGCGACCACGCCGTCCATCACCGCGCGGTCCATGACGCCGCCGGTGACCAGGCACGTCGACACCCGCGGGTCTTCCTTGAACCACACCGGGTGCAGGGTGCCGCCCCACGGCACGGTGAGCGCGGTGGCGTGCTGGCCGGGCACCACACACTCGCGCGTGGCGCGGTGGTCCCAGGCGGCGTACTCGTTGTTGAGCAGGTGGAACCAGTCGGCCTTGAGGATCGTGAAGATCGTCTGGGTGGAGGCGTAGGTCGGGAAGCCCTTCCACAGCACGAGGATGTCGAGCGTGTCGAGCCCCGGCACGGTCTCCAGCGCGATGTTCGCGGCGATCTCGCCGGTCGTGTACATCTGCGCGACGCCGGGCGAGAGCAGCAGGCCCGCGTCCGCGAAGCCCGCGCCCCAGCGCTTCTGGGCGTCGAGGGCCCAGTCCTGCTCGCCGGTCGTGTCCAGGTAGTGGCAGCCCGCAGCGAGCGCCGCCTCGACGGTCGCGGGGCCGAGCTTGATGAACGGCCCGACCGTGTTGCACACCACCGACGCGCCCGAGAACAGCTCGGTGAGCGCCTCCACGTCGTGGCTCACCTCGGCGACGTCGTGCTCGACCGTCTCGATGCCGGGGATCTTGTCGACGACCTCCTGCACCTTCTTGCCGTCGCGGCCCGCCGCGATGAACGGCACGTGGTACTCGCGCAGGTACTCGCAGATCAGGCGGCCGGTGTAGCCGGAGACGCCGTAGACGACGACGGGCCTGCGCCGCGTCGATGATTCGCTCGCGAGCTCGCTCATGGTCACATCCCCATTCCGCCATCGACCGGCAGGCCGACGCCGTTGACGAACCTCGACGCGTCGGACGCGAGGAAGAGCACGGCGTCGGCCATGTCCGACACCTCGCCGAGACGCCCGGACGGCGTCAGCCCGATGACGGCGGCGACGGCCGCGTCCGGGCTCTCGAACAGCCCCAGCCCGGACGTCTCGACGGCGAGCTTGACGCCCATTTCCGTCGCCACCAGACCCGGGTAGACGCAGTTGACGCGCACGCCGTAGCCGAGCTTGCCCGACTCCATGGCGGCCACGCGGGTGAGCCGGTCGACCGCCGACTTCGTGGCCGAGTAGCCCGCGATCGCCGGGAACGCGATGGTGGCGGCGACCGAGGACACGTTGATGATCGTGCCGCCGTTGCCGGCGGCGCCGCCGGGACGCATGGCGCGCAGGCTGTGCTTGATGCCGAGCATCGTGCCGAGGACGTTGACCTCCAACATCGCCCGGATCTGGTCGGGATCGGTGTCGACGAGGAGCTGGGTGACCTCGATCCCGGCGTTGTTGACGACGATGTCGAGCCCGCCGAGCTCCGCGACCGTGTGCGCGACCGCGCCCTCCCACGCGGCGTCGCTCGTGACGTCCAGCTCGACGAACCCGCCGCCTGCCAGCTCGGCCGCGGTCTGCTCGCCGACATCCTTGAGCACGTCGGCGATCATCACGCGCGCCCCGGCTTCGGTGAGCGTGCGGGCCATCCCCGCGCCGAGGCCACGGGCGCCGCCCGTGACGAGGGCGCAGCGGCCCGACAGGTCGAACGTGGTCATGCTCGGCGTCCTCTCGACATCAATGGTGATGCGCACCACAACCTAGGAGCGACCTTGGACGAGTGTCAAGAATTTCTTGGACGGTCGTCAAGACGCTACGCTGGTGTGCGATGACAGCCACCGCGGAACGAGTCGACAAGTTCGAGGAGCGCCGCCGCGAGCTCGCGGATGCGGCGCTGCAGACGCTGTCCGAGCTCGGCTACGCCCGCACCAGCCTGCGGGAGATCGCGCAGAACTCGGCGTTCTCGCACGGCGTGTTGCACTACTACTTCCGCGACAAGGTCGACCTCATCACCTACTGCGTCCGCCGCTACAAAGCGGTCTGCGTGCGGCGCTATGACGAGATCGTCGCCGACGCCGACACCGCCGAAGGCCTCGCGGCGGGGTTCGCCGACGCCATGGCCGCGACGCTCGACGCGGACGCGACGATGCACCGCCTCTGGTACGACCTGCGCTCGCAGTCGCTGTTCGAGGAGTCCTTCCGCGCCGACGTGCGGGAGATCGACGCGTCGCTGGAGCGGATGATCTGGCGGATCGTGAGCAGGCACGCCGAGCTCACCGACACGCCGTCGCGCGCAGAGGCACCGCTGGCCTACGCGATGTTCGACGGGCTGTTCCAGCAGGCGCTCGCGCGCAGGCTGGCGGGCGACGGGTCGGCAGTCGCCTACCTGCGCTCCGGGGTCGGGGCGTTGCTCACCCTCGTCAGCGGCTGAGCGTGCGGATCGTCCACTGCTAACCTCGGGACACTTCTCGTCTCAGGCAGAGGGTTCCGCGTCGATGACCGATGCCACTCGTCCCGAGGATTCCCAGCACGGCGGTCCGGGCCAGGGCCGGTCCACCGGGGTCGCTGCAGGCGGCCTGCCCGTGTGGATAGGCAGGCGACCGGCCTATCTCACCGCCATCGTCGGCCGCGAGGAGGAGGCCGCGGCCGTTCGCGCCCTGCTTCTCCGCGAGAACGTCCGGCTGGTGACGCTCACCGGGCCCGCCGGAGTCGGCAAGACCCGGCTGTCGGTGCTGGTGGCGACGAGCCTCGAGTGCGGCTTCGACGAGATCGCGATGGTCGACCTTGCGCCGGTCCGCGAGCCAGGCCGTGTCGTGGCCACGGTCGGGCAGGTCCTCGGCGTTCCCGAGTCCCCGCGGGCGCCGCCCGCCGAGGCCGTTGCCGATCGTTTCCGGCACCGGAGGCTCCTGCTGGTGCTCGACAACTTCGAGCAGGTCCTGCCCGGGGGGCCGCATCTCGTCGATCTCCTCGTCGCGTGCCCGGGCGTCACCGCGCTGGTGACCAGCCGGGCGCTGCTGCGCGTCTCCGGCGAGCACGTCGTGGCGGTGTCGCCGCTGGAGTTGCCCGACACGGCGGCGCCCGTGCCTGTGTCGCGGCTCGGCGAGTTCGAGGCGGTCCGGCTCTTCGTCGAGCGTGCACGGGCCGTGCGCCCGTCCTTCACCCTCACCGAGGAGAACGCCTCGACGGTGGTCGGGATCTGCAGGCGGCTCGACGGGTTGCCGCTGGCGATCGAGCTCGCGGCGGCTCGGGTGACCGTCCTGCCGCCACATGCGCTGTTGGATCGCCTCAGCCGTCGCCTTTCGCTCCTCACGGAGGGCGGACACGACGTCCCCGAGCGCCTCCGGACGATGCGCGCCGGGATCGCCTGGAGCTACGAGCTCCTCCGCCCGCCGGAGCAGGCCCTGTTCCGGCGGGTGGCGGTGTTCGCAGGCGGGTTCACGCTGGCGGCCGCCGAGTTCGTCGGATCGGAAGGACCGCCGTCCACCCTGGAGACGGTCACGGCGCTGGTCGACCAGAGCTTGCTGCAGCAGACGACCTCGGACGGCGACGACCCCCGGTTCGCGATGTTGGAGACGCTCCGCGAGTACGCCCTCGAGCAGCTGGCCGCCCACGGCGAGGAGGACGCCGCCCGGCGGGCCCACGCCGCGTACTTCCGCAGGCTGGCCGAGGACGCCGAGCCCGGGCTGCGCGGGGCGGACCAGCAGCGGTGGCGGGACCGGCTGGAGGATGACCTCGACAACCTCCGGAGCGCGCTGGGCTGGGCCACAGGCGGCTCGGCCTCCCCCGAGGACTCCGCGAACGGCCTGCGACTTGCCGGAGCGCTCTGGTACTTCTGGTTCCAGCGTGGTCTGCCGGGCGAGGGACGTCAGTGGTTGACGCGGGCGCTCGCCCGCACGCCCGAGCGGGGACCCGACGCCGCCCAAGCTCTCCTCGGCGCCGGGACGCTGGCGTGGCGGCAGGGTGACTTCGCCGCGGCACGCGTTCACCTGGACCAGAGCGTGACGCTGTGGCGCGGGACGAACGACCGGCGCGGCCTCGCCGAGGCCTTGCACGTACTCGGCCACGTCCAGTTCGACCAACGCGACTTCGCGGCTGCCCGCGTGCTCTTCGAGGAGAGCCTGGACGCCTACCGGCAGGCGGAGGACACGCCGGGCAGCCTGCCGCTCGTCGCCGACCTGGGCCTCGTCGCGTACCACCGGGGCGACCACGCCGCCGCAGGCGCGGTCTTCGAGGAGAGCCTCGCGCTGTTCCGCAGGCACGGATTGAAGGACCGCGTCGCAGGCGTCCTGAACCTCCAGGGCGACCTCGCCCGCCTCGCCGACGACGGCGCGCGCGCCACCGCGCTCTACGAGGAGAGCCTCGCGTTGTGGCGGGAGCTGCGGGGGACGCCGGGGATCGCCTCGGCGCTGCACAAGCTGGGTCAGGTGAAGCGGTCCGCAGGCGACATCGCAGGCGCGCGGTCGGACCTGCTGGAGAGCCTCGCCCTCCAGCGGGAGCTGGGCAACGCGCAGGGCATCGGAGAGTGCCTGGCCGCGCTCGCCGGGACGGTCGCGGCCGCGGGACGACCCGAGCGGGCCACGCGGATACTGGCGGCGGGCGTGGCGCAGCTGGAGGCGATCGGTGTCCCCCTCGCACCGGCCGACCACGCGGCGTTGACGCGCGACCTGGCGGCCACCCGCGTGCGGCTGGGGATCCCCGCCTGGGAGCGGGCGTGTGCGGCGGGACGTGCCCTGTCCGCAGACGACGCCGTCGCCCTCGCGCTCCTCGACGATTCCGCCACGACCGTCGCCCGCTCGGCGGCCCCGGGCCACCGCGAACCGGTTCCGACGCCCCTGTCCCGCCGGGAGCGGGAGGTCACCGCGCTCGTCGCCCGCGGCCTGTCGAACCGCGAGATCGCGGCCGCGCTCAGCATCGCCGAGAAGACCGTGGCGAACCACATCGACCACGTCATGACGAAGCTGGACCTGCGCTCCCGTACGCGCATCGCCGTGTGGGCGCTCGAGCACGGGCTGGGGCGAACCTCGGCGGACTGATCGCACGGTAGGGAAATCTCCCCATCACATCAGGGCTTTCCTTCTGGCTCTGGGGAATTGTGCAGATGTCCGTTCCGGGGCACGTCCATAGGCTCGTGGAATTCCGCGGAACGCCGCCGGAATCGCCGGCGGGTCCGGAATGTGACCGAGGAGACGACGTCATGGCGATGGCCCAGACATCCGACACGACCGAGACCCGCACCCACCGCGTCACCGGCGCGGGAGGCGTCCGGTTGCACGTGGAGGAGACCGGCAACCGAGCCGGACGACCGGTGCTGTTCCTGCACGGCGTCTCGCAGAACCGATTGGCGTGGAGGAAGCAGCTGCACTCCGATCTCACTGACGACCTCAGGCTCGTGGCGATGGACCTGCGCGGTCACGGCGCGTCCGAACGGCCTGCCGACGCCTACGGGGATTCGGCTGCCTGGGCGCAGGACGTGGACGCCGTGATCAGGTCGTTGGGTCTCGAGCGGCCGATCCTGAGCGGCTGGTCCTACGGGGGTGTGGTCATCTGCGACTACCTCCGCCACTGCGGGCAGGACGAGGTGGGCGGGATTCACCTGGTCAGTGCGACGTCCCGCCTGGGTGAGCCTGCCCTGCGGTTCCTCGGGCCGCAGTTCGTGTCGCTGGTCCCCGGTCTCTGCTCCCTCGACGTCGACGAGAGCACGGCCACGCTCGAAGCATTCATGATGACTCTGACGAGCGAGAAAATGTCTCCCGAGGATTTCTACTTCTTCCTCGGCCACAACGCCGTCGTACCGCCGCGTGTCCGTCGAGGCCTGCTCAGCCGGACCGTCGACAACGACGACCTGCTCGCGCGGCTCGACGTCCCGGTGCTGGTCACCCAGGGGCTGGAGGACGCGGTCGTGCTCCCGTCGATGGCCGAGCACCACGCCCGCGTCATCCCGCATGCGCGGGCCTCGTACTACGCAGGCGTGGGGCACGCGACGTTCTGGGAGGACCCCGATCGGTTCAACGCCGAGCTGCGTGGGTTCGCGGCCTCGCTCTGACTGATCGGTGCGGCTCGCGGCCGGGCGCCGCGGGCAGGCCGCCGCGATCTCGCCGGATCGGACGTTCCCGCCGCTCGACCGGGTGACCCGGCGCGCGTTCGGCCACGGACTCCGGACGGCCTTCGCCACACTGCCCGCCATGCCCGCCCGTCGTGCCGCAGGCCTTGTCGCGCTCACCTTGGCCGCCTTGCTGGCCGCCGCCCCGAGCGCATCGGCCGCGCCCGCTGTCCTCCCCACCCCCGACCACGTGCTCGTCGTCGTCATGGAGAACAAGGACACGGGCGAGATCATCGGCAGCAGCGCGGCGCCGTACCTGAACTCGCTGGCCGCGGGCGGGGTGAACTTCACCGACGCGCACGCCGAGACCCACCCGAGCCAGCCGAACTACCTCGCGCTGTTCTCGGGCGGCACCCAGGGCGTCACCGACGACGGCTGCGGCCTCTCCTTCGACACGCCCAACCTCGGCTCGGCGCTGATCGCCGCGGGGCGCACCTTCGTCGGATACGCCGAGGGCCTGCCCGGCGCGGGCTCGACCGTCTGCACGGCGGGCCGGTACGCGCGCAAGCACAGCCCGTGGGTCGAACTTCACCGACCTGCCGGGCGCCACCACGAACCTCCCCGCCTCGGCGGTGGGCACCGACTGGGACCGGCTGCCGACCGTCGCGTTCCTCACGCCCGACCTGTGCCACGACATGCACGACTGCCCCGTCGCCGCCGGGGACGCGTGGGCGAAGGAGACCCTGGGCAGCTACACGGACTGGGCCCAGACCCACAACAGCCTGCTCGTGCTGACCTTCGACGAGTCCGAGACCGAGACGCGCGGCAACCCCATCGCCACCGTCCTGGCGGGCCCGATGGTCACGCCCGGCGACTACGCGGGCCGCATCGACCACCTCAGCATCCTGCGCACGATCGAGGACATGTACGGGCTCGTCCCGCTCGGGAGGAGCGCGCAGGCGGAGCCGATCACCGGGATCTGGCGCAGCGGCACCGCCGAGGGCACCGCATTGGGCGGCACCATCATCCGGTCCGGCGCGGCCACCCGAGCGCAGTCCGGCGCACCCTAGCCGGGCCCACCCCCGGCCATGATCGCCAGGATCCGCGGATCTCGCGTGCTCGCGCACGAAATGCCCCGCTTCTGGCGATCATGGGAGATCGACGACGCGGATCGCGCCCGACGGGCACAGGGCCACCGCCTCGCGGGCCGCGACCGCGGCCGCGCCCTCCGGTTCCTCGACCAGCAGCTCGACGAGCCCGTCGTCGCCCTGGTCGAAGACGGCGGGGGCGGTCATCACGCACATGCCCGCGCCGATGCACACGTCGACGTTCGCCGTGATCCGCACCCGGTCACCACCGCGCCGGGAGGGCCAGCAGCCCGTAGATGAAGTGGAACGCCCGGAACGGCACCTCCTCGAGCGGTACGGCGAGCGCGAGGCCCGGGAAGCGGCGCAGCAGCGCCGGGAACGCGATCCGCATCTCCATGCGGGCGAGCGGCGCGCCCAGGCAGTGGTGCACACCGTGGCCGAACGCGAGGTGGCCGGGCGCGCCGCGGCTGACGTCGAGCCGTTCGGGGTCCCTGACCAGCTCCGGATCCCGGTTCGCCGTCGGCAGCGAGCACACCACCAGGTCCCCCGCCCGGATCACGTGACCGGCGAGCTCGACGTCGGCCGTGGCGGTGCGCACCACGCCCGAGTGCACGATGGTCAGCCAGCGCAGCAGCTCCTCGACGGCGGGCGCGGCGGCATCGGGGTCGTCGCGGACCAGCGCGAGCTGCTCGGGATGCCGCAGCAGCGCGAGCGTGCCGAGTGCGAGCATGTTGGACGTCGTCTCGTGCCCCGCGATGAGCAGCAGCGACCCGATGCCCGCCAGCTCGTCGTCGGTGATCTCCCCCGCGTGCTCGCGCACGAGCATGCCGAGCATGTCCTCGCCGGGATCGGCCTTGGCGCGGGCGACGAGCGCCTCCATGTACGCCCGCCCGGCCCGGCCGAGCGCGAGCCGCTCGTCCACCGGGATGGACATGTCGAGCTGGCGGGCGGTGCGGGCCTGGAACTCCGCCCGGTCCCCGTACGGCACGCCGAGCAGCTCGCAGATCACCAGCGACGGGATCGGCAGCGCGAACGTCGGCACCAGGTCGGCGGGGCTCCCCGCGGCCTCCAGCGCGTCGAGGTGCTGGTCGACGATCTCGATGATCCGCGGCTCCAGCCGGTTCATCCGCCGGACGGTGAACTCCGGGGTGAGCAGGCGGCGCAGACGGGTGTGCTCCGGCGGGTCGAACGCGAGCAGCTGACCCGCGCGGGCCTTGGCGCGCTCCTCGTCGCTGCGGGGATCGAGCGGGCCGGTGAACGCGCTGCGGTTGCTGAACCGCGTCGCGTCGCCGAGCACCTGGCGGACGTCGGCGTAGCGGGTGATGAGCGAGATCCGGGCGCCGAACGGCGTCTCGATCTGCCGGACACCCTCGTTCTCGCGCAGCTGCCGCAGCTCGTCGACGGGAGCGAAGCGGTCGCGCCGCATGTGCAGCGGCATGGTCGGTGCCTGGGTCATGCAAGTCCTTCCCCCGAGTTCGCTTCCGACGCTACGCCGGGGGTACTGACCCGCCCTCAGAACGGACAGAACAGGACATGCGCGCCAGATGCGGCGCGCATGTCCCTCTCTCGGTGATCACGGTCGGGCAGGCCCACCCCCCTGGGCCTGTCCGCGCCGATCAGGCTGCGGTCGGGCCGGTGAAGCCCACGAACTGCTGGGTGAACTGGAAGTCCTTCTGCGCGATCCCGCTGCAGTTCGGCTGGGCCTTGACCTTCTTGGCGCACGAGCCGTTGTCGCGGGCGAGCGCCCAGAACCCGAGCCTGCTGACGCCGCGGGTCTTCGCGAAGTCGATCACCTTCTGCGCGTCGTCCGGCTGGGTGATCACGCCGATGTCGTTGCGCCCGATCATGATCGTGATGGCGAGCGTGCGGTTCTGCACGGCCTCGCTCGCGTTCGGGTAGACCTTGCGCAGCTGGTCAAGGGTGGCCTGGGCGGCGTCGACCATGGCCTGGCCCCAGTCGCCGCCGGTGCGGAAGTTCATGTCCATCGCGTTGACGGTGACGGCGACGTTCGCCGCCGCGGCGCGCTGCACCAGGTCCAGCGTGGGGGCGGGGAGACCGCCGAGATCGACCGCCAGGGTGAGCGTGATGTCCGTGCCGCGCTTGCGCTGCAGCTGGGACAGGGCGTCGACCACGACGTCGTTGCGCACCGGCGCCTCGATGTCGACGTCCAGGAAGTTGGTGCCGGTGGCGTCGAGGAGCTTCTCGTAGGCGCCCGCGAGGTCGGCGGCGCTGCCGCACGCGTTCTCGAGGTAGTTGCCCACGGCCCCGCCCGTCGCGGCGGAGACCGTCCCGCCGACGGCCTTGAAGGCGTCGATCTCGCCCTTCAGCGCGTCGAGGGGCTGGGTGCCGCCCCACGCGGGCTCACAGCCGCCGTTGCCCGCCAGCGCGAACGCGAGCGTGACGTGCTTGAGGCCGGTCTGCTTGGAGACCGCGACCAGGTCGGGCCGCTTCACCGAGATGTCGACGTAGGGGGCGAACGCGGGCCGCGCCGCCCCCGAGGACGAGCCCGCCACGGCGGGCGAACCCGACACCGTCGTCGAGCAGGCGGACAGGCCCACCACCAGGGCCAGCCCGACGAAAAAACCGAACAGACGCTTCACCGCGCACCTCCAGGGGCGCCGACGGCGCCGAAGTCTCCGACTCGCTTGAGCTTCTGCCACTTCAGCCGAACCCCGGCCAGGGCAGTGCCCAGCGACTTGATCAGTACGCCGTACATCAGCTGGCGGTAGGCCAGCTGCTGCAGCGGCATCCACAACAGGGGAAGCGGGTTCTCCCGCTCCATCGCGAACGCGAGCAGCCCGGCGAACATCTGGATGAGCAGGACCGCGGCCCAGAGCTGGAGTGTCCGGATCGGGTCGAGCGCCAGCAGGCCGTAGATCAGGAACACGTCGATCAGCGGGGCCAGCGCGGGCAGCAGCACCTGGAAGATCGCCAGGTTGAGCAGGCCGACCCGGCCCATCCGCCCGGCGGGGCCGGACTTGAAGATCGCCCCGCGGTGCTTCCACATCGCCTGCATCGTCCCGTAGCTCCAGCGGTAGCGTTGCCGCCACAGCTGCTGCAGCGTGGTCGGGGCCTCGGTCCAGGCCCGCGCCCGCTCCTCGTAGACGATCTCCCAGCCCGCCGAGCAGACCGCCATCGTGAGGTCGGTGTCCTCGGCGAGCGTGTCCTCGCTGACCCCGCCCGCCTGCAGGAGTGCCTTGCGGCGGAACGCGCCGACCGCGCCGGGGATCGTGGTCATGCAGCCCAGGAGGTCCTGGATGCGGCGGTCGACGTTGAAGCCGATCACGTACTCGATGTGCTGCCACCGGCCGACGATCTTGCGACGGTTGGCGACCTTGGCGTTGCCCGACACCGCGCCGACCCACGGCCGCGCGAACGGCTGGACGAGCGTGCTGATCGTCGTGCGGCTCGAAGACGGTGTCGCCGTCGATCATCACGACGATCTCGTGGCGGGCGTGCCGGATGCCGTTGTTGAGCGCGGCGGGCTTGCCCGCGTTCGCCTGGCGGACCAGGCGCACGTTGGGGTAGTTCATCGCGCGGACGATCGCGGCGGTCTCGTCGGTCGAGCCGTCGTCGACGACGATGATCTCGATCGGGTGGTCGCTCGCCCGCAGGGAGTTGATCGTGGCGGCGATGCACTCCTTCTCGTTGTAGGCCGGGACGATGACCGAGACCGGCTCGGTGACCCGCGGGCCCCACGAGTAGCGCTTCGGGTTGCGCCGCCACGAGTGCCAGATGGCGAAGATCAGCATGAGCGCGAGGCGCAGGATCACGAGCGCGCCGGTGACGAGCAGCAGCAGGCCGAGGGCGTCGACGGTGTGCGTCGCCACCGAGACCGCGATGATCATGCCCTGGCCGATCCGCTGGTCACGCTCACGAGCGGCCTGCGGGGCGGCGGGCAAGCCCGCGGCGGCGGTGACCGTGTTGAACGAGTAGCCCGCCTTCTGCAGCGCCGGGATCACGCGGGAGAGCGCCGACGCGAGCTGCGCCGTGCCGCCCTGGCTCGCGTCGATCCCGACGATCATGCCCTTCTGGTCCTTGCGGACGATGTCCTTGAGGATGTCGTCGGTGCTGCGCGCCGACCAGTTGTTCGCGTTGACGTCGCTGAACACGGTCACGAACCCCTGCGCGGCCAGCCGCTGGACCACGGTCCAGTGCGCGTCGTCCAGGCCTGCGACGGAAGCGGAGAACGGCGGCCGGGTGAGGTAGGTCGTGCTGTCGGTGGCCCCCGCGAGGGTCAGCTGGGTCAGCGTGGTCTCCCGCTGCAGCCTGCTCGGCGAGGCCGAGGTGAGGTCGAGCGTGTTGAACGTGCGAATGCCCAGCTCAGAGCCGGTGGCGGTGATGGCCCGCAGCGAGTCCGGGTGCTGGACGGCCACGGAGCCGTCGATGAAGAAGGTGGCGGGGACGTGGAAGTGGTCCAGTACCGACAACAGCTCGGCCGTGCGCTCGGGCTGGGGGCCGCCGTCGAACGTGAGGGCGATCGTGCCCTTCTTGAGCGCGAAGGTCTGCACCGGCGTGGTGCGGGCCTCGACCACCTGCTGGCCGTGTGTCACGACGAACGGAACCTGCTCGACCGAGCCCTTGACAGCAGGCTTGCTCGGCGGGACGCCGACACCGCCGCGGACCGTGCCGTCGACCACGAGGATCGTCGCGAAGACCAGGAAGGCGATCACTGAGAGCACCCAAGTGGGGCGCGGCAGGATCCTCATGGCGGGAGACCTCAGTTCTGAGCTTGATCGGCGGAGGGACCAGTGTTACTGGGCCGCGGCGTTGGCGTCAGCCGCCGGAGGGTTGTTGTCCACTGGAGGCTGACCACCCTGGGGCTGCTGGCCGCCCTGCTGACCCTGCTGACCGCCCTGCTGACCCTGCTGACCCTGCTGACCGCCCTGCTGACCCTGCTGGCCACCCTGCTGACCCTGCTGGCCACCCTGCTGACCACCCTGCTGACCCTGCTGACCGCCCGCGGGAGGAGCCTCGGTGACCGGGGCCTGCGTGACGGGAGCCTCTGTGACCGGGGCCTGGGTGACCGGAGCCTGGGTGACCGGAGCGGAGGTGACCGGCGCCGAGGTGACCGGAGCGGGCTCGGTGGTCGGCGGCGCGACGGTGACCGGCTTGGGCTTGGTCGTGGGGGCCGCGACGATCACGGGCTTCGGCGTCGGCTTGGGCTTGGCGACCTGCACGCGGGGCGCGGGCGGGGCCTTCGGCGGCGGCGGGGCCGCGGCACCGGGCACGACGAACGGGACCACGTCGCCCAGGCCGACCGAGGTGGCGACCGAGGGCACCGCGAGCGCGACGCCGACCACGGCGAGGAAGCTGATCGACAGCAGCCCCAGCAGCACCCCGACGATGCGCAGCAGGCGCTTGCGGCCACCGCTGTCGTCGACGAAGACCGGGGACTCGGCGGCCTCGACGGCCTCGTGGGTGGGGGCGGGAGCCAGGAGCGCGCCGGGCACGCAGACGGTCACACCGTCGGCGGGTGCGGACGGAGCGGCCGGGCGGCCCGGAGCGAACGGGCGGCCCGGGGCTAACGGGGCCCGGGGGGCGCCGTTGTTGAAGGACACCGTCGTCTCGTCCTGCCGGGGAAGCAGGCCCTGGTTTCCGGTGTTCTCGCGCATCGTTCTCAGCTCCCGATCTTGCTGGGGCGGGATGTCCGCCCCCGTAGGTACCGATGGTGCCGATCCGCGAGCCGATACATCATCACCGCGACGGCCAGGGGGATGCTGCGCGCGGGCAGGGTTGTGTCACCCTCCGGTAAGGGCCGCCGGGCACCATGGAATACGTGCGTGTCCGGACGATCGTCATCAGCGGGCTGGTGCTCGCCCTGGTGATCGGGTTGACGGTCGTCGTCCTGCGCGAAGTGCTCCGGCCCGGGCCCGGCTGTACGACGGCGGTGGGTGACGGCGCGGGTCCCGTCACCGTCGAGCAGGCCGACAACGCCGCCACCATCGCGGGCGTCGGCCTGGCCATGGGAATGCCCGACCACGCCGTCACGGTGGCGCTGGCCACGGCGCTGCAGGAATCCGGGTTGCGCAACCTGCCGGGGGGCGATCGCGACTCGGCGGGCCTGTTCCAGCAGCGGCCCAGCCAGGGCTGGGGCACCTACGCCCAGGTCACCGACCCCGTCCACGCCGCGGGTGCCTTCTACGCCAAGCTGCGCTCCGAGCCCGACTGGACGACGCTGTCGGTGACCCAGGCGGCCCAGCTCGTGCAGCGCTCGGCCTCGCCCGAGGCCTACGCGCGCTGGGAACCGGTGGCCCGCTCGCTCGCCCGCGCGCTCACCGGGGAGGACCCGGCCGCGCTGACCTGCCACGACCTCACCCTGGCGGTGCCGGGCGCCGACGTGGCCCAGCTCGCCGCCGCCGAGCTGGGCACGGCCCGGCTGTCGGGGAGCCAGCCGCCCACGCGGGGCTGGGCCATCGCGGCCTGGCTCGTCGGGCACGCGGCCCGCCTCGGCCTGGATGCGGTGACGTTCGACGGCCGCACCTGGACGGCGGAGAACGGCGCATGGGGCGCGGCCGGGGCGTCGGACGGCGTGCTGTCCCTCCACCGCGCCTCGGCCGCGGCGGCGTGAGCCGTCGCCGAATGGTCTTATCGGCGTCCGCCTGATCGTCCGTTAGCCCGAACGGCAGCATGCGCGAACCGTTCATGGTGCGCATCAGGCCGATCAGCGCCATAGTCCGGCGGATCGGGTCCGATCATGGTCACGGGATGATTACGGTCAGATCGCCGCCCGGACGCAAGGAGCCGTGCGGTGCGCCTGGTCGGTCCCGGCTCCCCCGCCCGCCGACAGCTCCCCACGGGCGCCGCACCGGCCAGGGCGGGGACGCGCCGCATGCTCCCCCGCTCGGTGGCGCACGCCGGGATGAGGATCTTCCATGGGCTCACACCGCGCCCGGCACCGGCCTGACCGAAAACAGTCGGAGGAGTTGGCCACCGACCTTCTCGCCCGGCTCGCCGCGGAGACGACCCCGCGCCCTGCGCGGACGCGCCACGCGTCACGGCCCTCGCTGGACCCGTTCGGGACAGCCCCTTTCCCCGCACGCCCACCGCGTCCGACGGCGCAGGGCTTCCTGCAGGCGAGCCCGGGTGCCACTCGCTGCGCCGGGACGGCGTCCCGCCCGATGTCGCTGATCACCCCGACACCACCGACGGCGCGGCCCGCGACGACCGACACCCGCGCTGACCACGTCGAGGCGACCACCGGCGCCATCCCGGTCCGGGACCGTCGCGCGGCAGGCACCCCCCCGCCTCCTGGTCATCCTCTCGGGGCAGACCCGGCCCTGCCACAGCCCGTCGAGGACCCCCGACCCGTCCGACGCGGTGCGACGGAGGACCGGTCGAGCCGATCCCGGCGGCTGCCCACCGACCCGGCCACGCCGTTCCCGATCGGGTTCGCGGGCGGGAACGCCCCGGCAGGTCTGGCGCCGGACGCCACCACGCAGACCGGCCGGGCACGGCTCGCCGGGCTGCGCGTGCGTCCGCTGTACGCCGCGGTGTCCGTCACCATGATCACCGCGACGGCCGCGGTCGCGGCGACCGCCCCTGCCACGGTCGCCCCGAAGGCGACCACTCCGGATCTCGCCGCGGCGTCCGCATCGGCGTCCGCCGCGGCGCTGGATCTCGCGCTGCCCCCGACGACCCCCGCACACGCGGCCCCGCAGGCCGTCGGCGGGCAGGCGGGCCTGCTCACGGCCGCGCCGATGCGGGGCGCCACCATCGCCGAGAAGGCCGCCGCCGACGCGAAGGCGTACGCCACGCAGCATGCCACCCACGCACGGGCCACGTCGGCTCGGACATCAGTCCCCGCACTGAAGAGCTCGCTGCCGCCTGCGCCGAGGCACGCCCCACCGAAGCCCGCCGCCCCGAAGCCCGCCGCCGCCCCCGCGGGCAGCGGCGTCGGCGGCCGGGCGCTGACCCTCGCCAGGGGCAAGCTGGGTGAACCCTACGTCTGGGGCGCCGCCGGGCCGAACGCGTTCGACTGCTCCGGGCTCATCGTGTGGGCCTACAAGCAGCTCGGGATCGCGCTCCCGCACTCGTCCGCGACGCTGGCGACGATGGGCACACCGGTGTCGAAGGCCGCACTGCAGCCCGGCGACCTGGTGTTCTTCTACTCCCCCGTGAGCCACGTCGGCATCTACGCGGGCAACGGCATGGTGCTCAACGCGACCCAGTCCGGCGAGCCCGTGCAGTACACGAAGCTGGCCTACCTGCCGTTCCACAACGCCGTGCGTATCACACGTTGAGACAGTTGTTGCACGATGTGGACACCGCGCCCCACCATCGGGTGGTGCGCGCCGACGAGGAGATCTACACCCACGGCCACGCGGAGAGCGTCCTGCGCTCACACGCGACACGGACGGTCGCCAACTCGGCCGCCTACCTGATCCCCCACCTGCGCCCGGGTGCGCTCGTCCTCGACGTCGGCTGCGGCCCCGGCACGATCACCGCCGACATGGCGGCGCGCGTGGCCCCCGGACGCGTCGTCGGGATCGAGCCGACGCCGAGTCCGCTGGCAGGCGCCCGCGCACACGCGGAGAGCGTCGGCGTCGAGAACGTGGAACTCGCGGTCGGTGACGTCTACGCGCTCGACGCCCCCGACGACGCCTTCGACATCGTGCACGCCCACCAGGTGCTGCAGCACCTCGGCGACCCGGTCGCGGCGTTGCGGGAGATGTTGCGCGTGTGCAGGCCGGACGGCGTGGTGGCAGCCCGCGACGCCGACTACGCGGCCATGACCTGGTTCCCGGCCGATCCGCGGCTGGACCGCTGGCTCGAGATCTACCGTGCGGTCGCGCACGGCAACGGGGCCGAGCCCGACGCGGGTCGTCGGCTCCTCGCGTGGGCGAACGCCGCCGGCGCGGCGGAGGTGCGGGCGAGCGCGTCCGTGTGGAGCTACGCGTCGCCGGGCGAGCGCGCCTGGTGGGGTGGCATGTGGGCGGACCGCATCCTCACCTCGTCGATCACCCATCAGGCCATCGACGCCGGGCACGCCGACGACGCCGAGCTGCGCGACATCGCCGACGCCTGGCGCTCGTGGGCCGCCGACGACGACGGCTGGTTCGGGATCATCCACGGCGAGGTCCTCTGCCGTCCCTGACCGGTTGTCGCCGTCATGCGCGAGTCGATCACCGGGGGACGCGCAAGGCGGTCTGATCGTCGGGCGGCGACGGACTCGGAACCGGATCAGCCGCCGCCCCCACGACCGCCACCGAACCCGCCGCCGCCATCGCACCACCCGCCACCGGCCACCCCGCGAAGACCGGTGATGGGGTCGGGAGGAATCGGCAGGCGTCGGCGATGAGGACCTGGGCCCCGACCGGCCCCCGTCAGCCACCGGCCATGCCCTGGCCACCCTGACCGCCATCCTGGCCGCCACCCTGACGACGGCCTCCGCCGACGCCCGCGGCGCAGCCGCCAGGGCCGGGTGCGCGCACGCTGATCGCCGTTGCCGTGAGCGTGCCGGTGTCGTCGGCCTGACCGATCGCGGTGGCGCACTGGCCCACGACGAGGGCCGAGTGGTCGGCGCTCTGCGTCTTCAGATACGTCGTGGACGCGCTCGTCGTCACCGTCGCGCTGCCGCTCGTCTCCTGCACCGTGAAGCCGCTCGCCGAGATCGCGCTCACCGTCCCGAGGACGCCGCGCGCCCGTCGTGCGGCGTTGCCGCCGTTCGCGGCACTGGGCAGCGGGGCGCCGCTCGGTCGGGCGCCGCCGCCCCCAGCACCCATCCCAGCGCCCGGGCGACAGCCCTGCCCGGTGGACTGACTGATCATCACCGTCCCGGCGGCCACCGGACCCGTGGACGCGCCGCCGCCGTTCGCGGTGGCGGGCGTGACCGCGACGCAACCGCCCACGACGAGGTCCGCCGCCGAGGCCGCCGCCGTCCGCGTGATCGCCGTCGATCCCGAGAAGTCCACCGTGACCTGCCCGGTCCGCGGGTTCTGCACCTTGATGCTCGTAGCGGCGACAGCGGCGATCGTGCCCGTCGTCCCGGGCGGAGCGGGGTTGGCGCTCGGCGCGGCGGCGTCGGACGCCGTCGTCGAGCTCCCACCGCAGGCGGCCACGGCGAGGCCGAGGGCGCCGACGAGCACGCCGAGACGGAGAGCACCACCACACGCTCTACGGGGGACGATCATCGTGATCACTCGCTTCTCCATGCGTCAGGGGCGGCGACGGGCACGATCTGTGCGCGCGACGGCGACGACCTGCACGCCGCCGCCGCCGACGGCGCGGAGGTGCCTCCGGCGGCGGAGCCCCCGCCACCGCCGCCGGAGGACTTTCCCCCATCGGAAGCCCCGCGGACACCTGCCTGCCGACGGTCCGGTCCGACCGCCGCCACCGTGCCGTGAAGGGCGCTGTCAGCGTCGTTCGCAGGCGACTGCTGCGCGACGGCCCGCCGTGCCCGCGCGGCAGCGGCGACGACCAGCCGCCGTTGCGTCAGGAACCGCCGAAATGCCACGTCCACCCGCCTCTGCCGTGCGCCCGTCCCCGCCAGTCGGGCGGAGGAGCATCGCGCAAGTTAGAGAGCGAGGCTGTGAGAATCCTGGTGGGTTCCTATGGGTTTCCTGAGCACGTCACATCCCGCGACAGTCCTTTGACCAGGCATTACCGGCGAGTTGCCGGTGAATGACCTGACCGGGGTGACGAACCGGTCAGGCCGCGGCCCATCCCGGCGACGGCGCGCCGACGCGGGCGCGGGCCCGCCGGTACCACCGCCAGCCGCGGGTGAGCAGGCGCTCGTCGTCGCGCCCGACGGGCACTCCGCGGCCCACGAGCCACCCGGCGAACTCGTCCTCGGTGGTGCTGTTCATGACCATCAGCCGGGCCAGCGTGAACAGCGGGTCCTCTGGCGAGCTCAGCGCGTTCTTGACGCTGGCCGCTGACGTGTACCCGGCCTCCCGCACGGCCCGGCGGACGCGGGCGTCAGAGTATCCGTGAGGGTAGGCGAAACTCTCGATCGGCAGGCCGGTGCCCGCCTGCAGCCGGGCGCGGCTACCGGCGATCTCGCGCCGCATCGCGCCGACGGAGAGCGTGTCGAGCTGCGGGTGTGTCTGGCTGTGCGCGCCGATCTCGTGACCCATGCCCGCGAGCTCGCCGATCTGGGGCCAGGTCAGCATCGGGTCCCCGCCCGGGCTGACCGAGCCGACCACGCCGGTCGTCACGTACGTCGTGGCCGACATGCCGCGCTCGACGAGTGCGGGGGCGGCGTTGGTCAGCGTGTCGCGGTAGCCGTCGTCGAACGTGACGAGCACCGGCCGCTCGGGCAGGGTGCCGGAGCCACGCGCGGCCAGCAGCCCCGACACGGTGAGCGTGGTGGCGCCCAGGGCGGCCACGGCGTCGAGATGACGGCGGAAGGTCGCGGGGCTCACGGTGTAAGGGGCGATGAAGTCCGACGGCCGGTCGGCGACGGAGTGGTAGAGCAGGATGGGGATCATCGACACCGTTGTCATCGCGTCTGTCATCGCGTCACCTCGGTGCTCTGCTGCGTCTGCGCCGCCACGGACGGATGGGCGCGACCGGCCCACCGTCCCCGCAGGTAGGCCGCCGGGCCCGCGACCATGCCCAGCAGCTCACGGCGCTCCAGTTCGCGGGGGTAGTCCGCGCGCTTGGCGGCGTTCTTCGCCGACGAGCGCCCGAGGAGGTGCCGTACCCCGAGCACCGCGTGGCGGGTCATCCGGAGCGCGAGCCCTGGCTGTCGGATCGCGGCCGCGGTGAGGTAGGCCGCGAGCCCCATCCCGTAGTCCCGCATCAGCCGTCGGAGGCTCGCATAGTCGCGCCGGTTCCAGTGCCAGACCAGCGCGCTCGGCTCGTAGACCACCCCGCCGCCGCCCGCGAGCACGTCGAAGACCGCCAGCAGGTCCTCCCCGCCCCTGGCGCGCGTGCCGGGGCCGAGCGCGACGTCGAACCCCCCACGGTCCCGCAGCCGCGCGGTGTCGAACGCGATGTTCGCACCGCTGCCCAGCCTGCCGGTGGTGAACGGGAACAGCGGATCGGAGGGCCGGTGCGCGCCCATGTCGACCCGGCGCCGCGCGAAGCCGCGGGCGTAGCCGCCGAACTGCTCCAACAGCTCCTGCGCCGGGGTGTCGACCTCGGCGGGCAGGATCAGGCCGGTGACGCACTCGATCCCGGACGCCGACGTGGCGGCCTCGGCGATCGCGGCGAGCCACTGCGGGTCGACCACCACGTCGTCGTCGGTGCGGACCACCCACTCGCCCTCCGCGACCGCCAGGCCGCGGTTGTGCGCGCGGGAGGCGCCCGGCACCGGCTCGCGCAGATACCGCACCGGGATCGTGGGATGGGCCAGCTCCCACGCCCGCACCACGGCACGGGTCTCGTCGGTGCTCGGAGCGTTGTCGACCACCACGACCTCGAAGCAGCGGTAGTCCAGCCCGGCGAGCGAATCCAGGCAGCGCCGCAGGGCCGTGGGCCGGTCCCGGGTGGCGATCAGGACGGTCATACGCGGGCCGCGTTCGGCCATCTCGCGGCGGCGCTCCTGCCGGGCCAGATCCGCCGGATCGGGCTCGGCACCCCCGCCCAGCACCGCGGCCAGCCGGGCCTCGAGCTCGGCCTGGTCCAGTCCGCTCGGCGGCACGTCGACGGCACACAGAGTGACCGGAACGCCATGCGAGCGCACAAGCAAGCGTGCCCGGCCGCCTTCCGTCGACGGCAGTCCGCGCAGACCGCTCAACTCAACCTCGTAGGCCTTCACGGGCCCACCGGGAAGCGTCACCAGACCCTCACCACAGCCGCTCGGACGGAATTCCATCGGCCATGTGGCGGAGGCTGGGCCTTGGCCGTTCACGTTTCGTCCACTGCATGTTCAGCCACCACAGAAATCCACAATGCCTCAACGACCTGTGGTGGCGCTGAGGAACGGACAGAACACGTACACGATCGGTGAGAATACAGGTACTCAGAGTGCTAGACGTCGAGCACGCCTGCTCACCCGCAGTGTTCGGCATACGCGTTCCTAGGGGTTTCCCGGGCGCTGTGCGTCGATGGCGCGCAGCACGCTGAGGACGTTGCACCGCACCCACACCGGATTGCGCGCGATGCGGGGCGCCTGCGTGATGTTCGCGGCGATCTGGCGGAGCCAGACCAGCAGCAGGAGGTCGGGATCGATCTCCGACCCGACCGTGACGCCCGCGGCCCGGTGCAGCTCCCGCTCGGCCGCGCTCCACACCGGGTGGTCGAGCATCTGGGCCACGACCTCGCCCAGCTCCGACCCACTGGCCAGCATCCGGGCATGCACACACGCGAAGACCAGATCCTGGGCGGGCAGCTCATCGGCCGCCGCCCACTCCCAGTCGATGATGCCCTCCGCCATGCCTGTCGCCGGGTCGACGATGACGTTGCCGAGCCAGAAGTCACCGTGCACCCACCCGATCTCGACCTCGCGCCCCGCCCACGCCGCACGCAGTCGCGTGCGCAGCCGCGCCAGTGCGTCGCGCCAGCGGATGGTTCGCGCCAGGAGGTCGATGCGGTCGTCCACCCACCGCCGCAACAGCTCGTCGTCCACGACCGCCGGGTGCGCGGTGCGCGCGTGCAACGTGGCGATCGCCGAGGCCGCGCAGGCCGCCGCGGCCGCACCGATGGTGTCGGCTGCGACACCGGGGAGTGCCCGCTCCACCACGAACGGCTGGCCGCCGATGTAGCCGTCGGTCACGCGCAACGGCAGGAACCGGGTGAAGTCCCCCACCGCGGGCTCGGCGGCGAGGACCTGCAGCGCGCGCCCTTCGCGCCGTTGGCTCGACGCCCCGCACGACGTGCCGGGCAGCTTGGCCACCGCGACCGGGCTCCCGCCCAACGGCCCGAGCGGCACCACCGCGATACGGGTGCTGCTGACGATGATCGGCCCGGGCACCCAGGTGGCGGCGGTGTCCCCGATCTGTCGCAGCACTCCGGGGACCAGCTCCTGGGCACGGTGCCGATGCCATCGCCCTGCGCCGCGTCGCCACGCCGCCGGGCCCGCCCGCAGGACCCGCCCGCCGACCTCGACGATGCTCACGAGCGCTTCCTCCGATCGGCCAGCAGGGCGCGCCAGATGCGGTCGACGACGGCGGCGCGCAGCGCGTCGGGTGTGCGGTCGGCGTCGACGACCACGGCCGCGGGAAGCCGCTCGGCCAGGGCGAGGTAGTCGGCGCGGGCACCGGCGAGCGCGGCCGGGTCCTCCTCGGGACGCCTGCAGGCGGTGACCTCGGCGGGCAGGTCCAGCACGAACACGAGGATCGGCGCGGGCACCGTGCGGGCCAGCAGCGCGAAGAAGATTCGCTTGGGCCCGACGTGCGGGGGCTTCGGGGGGAGCAGCGCCTCATACGGGTGTCGGTCGAAGACGACGAGCCTGCCGCGGGCCTGGTGGTGAAGGGCGATCGCCACGCGGCACCAGGACCGGACCGGCCTGCGCACGGCGGCGAGCACGGCCCCGAGCGCGGCCGCGAACGGCGAGTGCCGCGCCCGGTCGCCCTCGCCCTGCCACAGACCCATGCAGACCACCCGCGCAGGCGGCCCGATCGACGTGGCGACGGCACGGGTGAGCGTGGACTTGCCTGCCCCGTCCGGTCCCATCACGGCCACCGAAAGGCCGCGCCGGGACTGTCTCAGCCCGCTGGCGTACCTGCGCAGCCCACGCCCGAGCGCCGCCGCCCGACCCGGCAGCGTGGCCCGGCCCGGGAGCTGGGCGCCGAGCGCGACCAGCGCGGACCACCGACCCGCGCGGGCGTCGGCGAGCACCCGCTCGGCGTTCCGGCCCGGCGGGCAGTGCCCGGTGACGATCCGGCCGAGGACCCCGTCGGGTCGCGCGGCGACCGCGAGCGCGGCCAGCCGCGCGGTGTGCTTGGGCGCGATCGCGCGCTTGTCGACGACACAGTGCAGCAGCAACGCCCAGAAGGCATCGTCGGGGCCCAGCACGGTGATCGACCCGATCCGCACGCGGCCTGCCAGGAGCGCCTCGGCCGCCTTGGTGCGCAGGGTCGGGCGCAGCCAGTTCACCGCGAAGTGGCCCGACGGCCCGAACTCGACGTCCGACTCGACGTCGAGCTCGAGGAGACGGCCGGTCGCGGCGTCGCGGCCCACGTAACCGCGGTGGCCGCCCGCGCCAAGGGCGTGCAGGCGGAGGAACTCGGCCTCCTCCAGCGCCGTGTCCAGCCGGGGCAGGTCGGCCGCGGCGACCAGCAGGTCGACATCGCCTGGCGGGTCGGCGAGGGCGGCCTCGCCACGCAGCAGGCACCAGCGGACCTGGGAGGCATCGAGCGCGCCGAAGGCCCGCTCCAGTACCGGGTGGACGGCATGGACGGCATGGACGGCCTGATCAGGCTGCATCCGCGCACCTCTGCTGCGCCGCGTCGACCGCGCCGCGGCCCGCGGGCCACGCGGCGATCGGCCCGTCGGTTCTCGTCGCCATGGCGGCACTCACGGCGCCACCTCGCGGCTGCGCTGCACGAGCGACGCCTCCGGCCGGTCGCCGCGGCTCGTCAGGCGGCCCACCAGATAGGCACCAGGGCCGATGGCCATGCCGAGCAGCTCGCGGCGCTCCAGCGCGCGGGGATAGTCGCGGCCCTTGGCGCGGTTCTTCGGAGACGAGCGCCCGAGGATGTGGCGCACGCCCAGCGCCGTGCGTCGGGCCATGCCGAGCGCGAGCCGGGGCCGTCGGACGACCGCCGCGGTGAGGTAGGCCGTCGACCCGACGCCGTAGTCGAACATGAGGCGCCGCAGGCTCGTGTCGTCCCGCCTGCTCCAGTGCCAGACCAGGGCGCTCGGCTCGTAGACGACGCCACCGCCTGCGGTGAGCACGTCGAACATCGCCAGCAGGTCCTCTCCGCCCCTGGCCCGCGTGCCGGGGCCGAGCGCGACGTCGAACCCGCCGCGGGCGCGCAGCCGCGCGGCGTCGAAGGCGATGTTCGCGCCGCTGCCGAGGCGTCCGGTGGTGAAGGGGAACAGCGGGTCGATCGGGCGCTGTGCGCCCATGTCGACCCGACGCCGCCGGTAGCCCCGCGCGTAGCCGCCGAACTGCTCCAGCAGCTCCTGCGCCGGGGTGTCGACCTCGGCGGGGAGGATCAACCCGGTGACGCACTCGACGTCGGACGCCGACGTCGCCGCCTCGGCGATCGCGGCCAGCCACTGCGGGTCGGCGACCACGTCGTCGTCGGTGCGGACCACCCACGTGCCCTCGGCGACCTCCAGCCCCCGGTTGTGTGCCCGCGCCGCGCCCGGAACGGGCTCGCACAGGTAGCGGACCGGCACCGTCGGGTGGGCCTGCTCCCAGGCCCTGACGGCGGAGCAGGTCTCGGTGCCGCTCGGGGCGTTGTCGATGACCAGGACGTCGAAGGAGCGGTAGTTCATCCGGGCCAGCGAATCGAGACAGCGCCGCAGCGAGGCGGCGCGGTCCCGCGTGGCGATCTGCACGGTGATGTGCGGGCCGCGCTCGGCCAGCTCACGGCGGCGGGCCGCGCGCTCCGCGTCGACCGGATCGGGCTCGGCGGCCGCGCCCATGATCGCCTCGAGCCGCGCCGCGACGTCCGCAGGCGCCAATCCGTCCGGCGGCACGTCGAGGACACAGTGCGTGACCGGAGCGCCCTGCAGCCGCACCAGCACACGCGCGCGGGCCCCCGCCACCGGCGGCAGCCGCGGCGGCGCGCTCAGCTCCACGTCGTAGGCCTGCACAGGCCCCTGGGGCAGCGTCACCACACGATCACTGCGTTCACGAACTCCTCCCCGAGCGCGGGCCTGTCGGGCTTCCGTCACGGCGGCCGCGGACGGTTTCGACCGACCGCGCGCCAGCATATGCCGCGCGCCTTCAACCCTCGTTCACTGCCTGTTCAGGCGTGTCGTGGGTCATATGACGCCGCGACCTGCGACGATCTCGGAATCAGACATGGCGGAGCCATGACAAGTGCGCCGCCGAACCGCGTTGGCACTCTTCAGAGAAGCGCGGCAGAGGTGCTTTCGCCTCAGTCGGGAATGCTACGGGTTTCGGCCAGCAGCGCGGCCCGCCCGGCCTCCAAGCGTGCGACCGGCACCCGGAATGGCGAACACGAAACGTAGTCGACGCCGGCGTCATGGAAGAAATGCACCGAATCCGGGTCGCCGCCGTGTTCGCCGCATACGCCCAATTTGAGGTCCGGCCGAGTGCGCCGTCCGGCCTCGACGGCCATGCGCACCAGCGCGCCGACGCCGTCCCGGTCGAGCGACTCGAACGGCGACACCGTGAACACGCCCTTGTCCAGGTAGGCCGGGAAGAACGACGCCTCGACGTCGTCGCGGGAGAAGCCCCACGTCGTCTGGGTGAGGTCGTTCGTGCCGAAGGAGAAGAACTCGGCCGCCTCGGCGATCCGTCGCGCGGTGAGGGCCGCCCGCGGCAGCTCGATCATCGTGCCGATCGGCACGTGCAGGTCGACGCCGTCCAGTGCTCTCGCGACGACGGTGTCGATCTCGTCGCGCACGAGATGCAGCTCCATCACCGAGCCCACCAGCGGCACCATGATCTCCACGCGCGGGTCGCCGCCGTCGCGCTTGCGCTGCGCCGCGGCCTCGACGATCGCGCGCACCTGCATCGTGTACAGGCCCGGCACGACCAGGCCGAGGCGCACGCCGCGCAGCCCGAGCATCGGGTTGGCCTCGTGCAGGCGCTCGACCGCGGCGAGCAGGCGCTCGTCGGTCGGGTCGGCGCCGCCGGTCGCCTTGGCCACGGCGACCCGGACCGCCAGTTCGGTTCGGTCGGGGAGGAACTCGTGCAGCGGCGGGTCGAGCAGCCGGATCGTGGCGGGCAGCCCGTCCATCGCGGTGAGCAGGGCGACGAAATCCGCGCGCTGCATCGGCAGCAGCTCGGCCAGCGAGGCCTCCCGCTCCTCCGCCCCCTCGGCGAGGATCAACCGCTCGACCAGCGCACGGCGCTCGCCGAGGAACATGTGCTCGGTACGGGTCAGCCCGATGCCCTCGGCACCCATACGGCGCGCGTGTTCGGCATCCTCGGCCGTGTCGGCGTTGGCCCGGACGGCGAGCCGCCGGGTGCGGTCGGCGTGGCGCAGCAGCCGGTCGACGGCCCGCACCAGCTCCTGGGCCTCGCTGTCGGCCACCGCCAACGCGGGTTCGAGGCCCTGCTGCAGGTAGGTCACCACCGGCGGGGCGACGACCGGAAGCTCACCCAGGAACACCTCACCGGTCGACCCGTCGATCGAGAGCACATCGCCCTCGACCACGGTCGTCTCCCCGACGCGCAGCACCCGCGCCTCGCCGTCGATGTCGATCGCCTCGGCCCCGCAGACGCAGGTGCGGCCCATGCCGCGCGCGACGACCGCGGCGTGGCTGGTCTTGCCGCCGCGGCTGGTCAGCACGCCCGCCGCGGCGATCATGCCGTCCAGGTCGTCGGGCGTGGTCTCGCGGCGGACGAGCAGCACGGCGTCACCCGCGGCAGCGCGCGCCACGGCCGTCGCCGAGTCGAAGACCACCTCGCCGACGGCCGCGCCCGGCGAGGCGGCCATGCCCTTCGCGAGCAGCGTCCGGTCGGCGTCGGGGTCGAACTGGGGGAACATCAGCTGGGAGAGCTGGTGGCCGGTGACCCGGTGCAACGCCTCGTCCTGCGTGATCACCCGCTCGTCGACGAGCTGGGTGGCGATGCGGAACGCGGCCGCGGCCGTGCGCTTGCCCACGCGGGTCTGCAGCATCCACAGCTTGCCGCGCTCGACGGTGAACTCGATGTCGCAGAGGTCGCGGTAGTGGGTCTCCAGCCGGTGCATGATCCGGGTCAGCTCGCCGTGCGAAGCCGGGTCGCAACCGGGCGAAGTCCTCCAGCGACAGCGTGTTGCGGATGCCCGCGACGACGTCCTCACCCTGGGCGTTGGTCAGGTAGTCGCCGTAGACGCCCTGTTTGCCCGTCGCGGGGTCGCGGGTGAAGCAGACGCCGGTGCCCGACGATCTCGCCGAGGTTGCCGAACACCATCGCGCACACGTTGACGGCAGTGCCGAGGTCCTGCGGGATGCGCTCGCGACGGCGGTAGATCCGCGCCCGGTCGGTGTTCCACGAGTTGAAGACCGCGCGCACCGCCATGTCGAGCTGCTCACGCGGGTCCTGCGGGAAGTCGCGCCCGGTGTGCTCGACGACGAGCTGCTTGAACCGGTCGACCAGCTCGTGCAGCACCGTCGCCGACAGCTCGACGTCGGCCGTGACGCCCGCCCGCTCCTTGGCCGCGGAGATCTCCTTCTCGAACAGCTCCGCGGGGATGTCGAGCACGGTCCGGCCGAACATCTGCAGGAGGCGGCGGTAGGAGTCCCACGCGAACCGCTCGTTCTGCGCGGCCTCGGCCAGCCCCTTGACCGAATAGTCGTTGAGCCCGACGTTGAGGACGGTCTCCATCATCCCGGGCATGGAGAACTTCGCGCCCGAGCGCACCGAGACCAGCAGCGGGTCCTGGACGTCGCCCAGACGGCGGCCGAGCTGGTCCTCCAGGCGGCGCAGCGCCATCGTCACCTGGATGCGCAGCGCCTGCGGCTCTTCGCCGCGCGCGAGGTAGTGCCGACACGCGTCGGTGGTGATCGTGAAGCCAGGAGGCACGGGCAGCCCGAGGCGGGTCATCTCCGCGAGGTTGGCGCCCTTGCCGCCCAGCAGGTCCACCTGCTCCCGGCTGCCTTCTGTCAAGTCGTACACCAACCGAGACGCGTCAGCGCTCATCGGGCACCCTCCCAGGTCCAGGTCGACCACGGTAGATCGCCTGCGGTAGGTGGACCAGGGCCGTCCAGCACGGACCCGGAACGGAAACTGCGTCCCTCGTCACCGCACCCGGTTGACATGTGACCATTCAGTCACCTATTTTTGCCGGGTGACGGACGACGACCTGGTGTTCAAGGCACTGGCCGACCCGACCCGTCGCCACCTGCTCGACCGGCTCCTCACCGCGACGGGCGCACGCTCACCGAGCTGGAGTCGGAGCTGGAGATGACGCGCTTCGGCGTGATGAAGCACCTGCGCGTCCTGGAGGAGGCCGGACTCGTCGTCTCGCGGCGGTCCGGCCGGGAGAAGCTGCACTTCCTCAACCCCGTGCCGATCCGGCTGATCCACGACCGCTGGATCGACAAGTACACCGAGCGCCAGGTCAGCGCGCTCGCCGATCTCAAAGCCGAACTGGAGAACCCGTCATGACCGCATCGATCCGCGCAGCCACCACCGTCACCACCCAGGTGTACCGGGTCTACATCAAGGCCACGCCCGAGGCGATCTGGGACGCCATCACGACGCCCGAGTGGACCGCCCGCTACGGCTACCGCGGCCGCGTCGGAGTACGACCTGCGACCCGGCGGCGCGTTCCGCTCGCTGGCCAACGAGGGCATGAAGGCGATCGGCAGCGCCCGACGTCGTCGTCGAAGGCGAGGTGCTCGAGGTCGATCCGCCGCGCAAGCTCGTGCAGACCTGGCGGATGCTGTTCGAGCCGAGCCAGGCCGCCGAGCCCCTCACCCGGATCACCTGGGAGATCGAGCCGCTCGGCCCCGAGGTCTCCAGGCTCACGGTCACGCACGAGCTCGACGGCGCCCCGATCCACCTGTCGCTGGTCACCGGCGAGACGCTGCAGGGTGGCGGCGGCTGGCCGTTCATCCTGTCCGACCTGAAGTCTCTTCTGGAGACGGGCACGGCGCTGATGTCGGAGGGCTGATCCACCACGTCGAGAGGCTGCCGGGACTAGCCTGGCGGCCATGACCGCGGAGAACACCCGGGCGGTCGAGCAGGGGATCGTCCGGGACTTCCGGACCAATCTCTCCTACTCCGCCTACCTGCACCTCGACGAGCTGCTCGCCGCCCAGCAGCCGCGCAGCAGGCCCGTGCACCACGACGAGCTGCTGTTCATCGTCCAGCACCAGACGTCGGAGCTGTGGCTCAAGCTCCTGCTGCACGAGCTGCGGTCGGCCTGCGACGACCTCGCCGCCGACGCCGTCGGCCCCGCGCTGAAGAAGCTCGCGCGGGTCAAGCACATCCAGAAGACGCTGACCGAGCAGTGGTCGGTGCTGGCCACGCTCACTCCCGCCGAGTACGCCGAGTTCCGGGGCGTGCTGGGCTCGTCCTCGGGCTTCCAGTCGGCGCAGTACCGGGCCGTCGAGTTCCTGCTCGGCAACAAGAACGCCGCGATGCTGCGGGTGTTCGAGCACGACGAACGCGCCCACGCCGAGCTCTCCGAACTGCTCGAGCGGCCGTCCGTCTACGACGAGTTCCTGCGCCTGCTGGACCGCGCGCGGCCACCCGGTGCCGCGCGAGCTGCTCGACCGCGACGTCCGGCGCGCCCACGTCTTCTACCCCGAGCTCGTGGACGTCTTCACCGACGTCTACGCCGACACCAGCAAGTACTGGGCCGTCTACGAGACGTGCGAGCAGCTCGTCGACATCGAGGAGAACTTCCAGCTCTGGCGCTTCCGCCACCTCAAGACCGTGCAGCGCACGATCGGCGTCAAGACCGGCACCGGCGGCTCCAGCGGCGTCCCGTTCCTGCGGCGGGCATTGGACCTCACGTTCTTCCCCGAGCTGTACGCCGTGCGCACCACGATCGGCGCCTGACTACCACCTCACCCGATCGGTCATTGAGACTAACGAGAGACTCCGCTCGGTCGAAGACTGGACGCGGCGCCCGAGGGGGGCGCCGACCACCGACCGGGGAGAGACACACCGTGCCGACCGACCGTCGACCGTCCCATGTCCGCCGCCTGGGCGTCGCCACCGCGACCGCCCTGGCCGTCGCCACCGCGATCGGCACAGCGACCGTCGCGGCGGCAGGCACCGCCGCCGCGGCGACGACGACCCGCGTGAGCAACACCGACATCACACCCGCCTGCACGACGCCGAGCGCGACCGGCTTCTGCACCGAGCTCCACGGCGCGGGCGCGGCGGCCGTGGTGGACGACGGGCGCGCGAACGCCGGGCGCGGCTACCTGCGGCTCACGACGCTCGCGTCGGACGACCACGCGACGGTGTACGCCGAGAAGTTCGGTGGCAAGAAGCTCGCCGACATCACCGACCTGGCCTTCGAGACCTACATCGAGCAGGCGGCGGCCGGGAACGGCCAGGCCGCGCCGAGCATCAACATCCCGATCAACCCGAACAAAGCGGGCAGCACGTTCACCACGCTCGTGTGGGAGCCGACCTACACCGGAGCGCGCGTCGCGGCGGGCCAGTGGCAGCGGTGGGCGCCCTCGACGAGCACGGGCGGCTGGTGGGCCACCGGCGCGATCACGGCGACCGGCGCACCCAACAAGTACGGGTTCCCCAGCTACAGCGCGACGTTCGCGCAGGTCAAGGCGGCACTGCCGGACGCGACGGTCTTCGCGGTCGCGGTGAACCAGGGCAGCGGCAGCATCGGGCTCATCGCCGGGGTCGACCAGTTCCGCGTCAACGGCACGACGTACGACTTCGAGAACCCGCCCCCGGCGGCCGACCTCGGCGTGGCGATCACGGCACCCGCAACCGCGAAGCCGGGCTCGACCGTCACCGCGAAGGTCACCGCTACCGACCCGGGCCGCTCCCCCGCCCGTGACGTCAGCACCACGCTCCTCGTCACCGGCGCCCGTGTGGTCGGCGCCCAGGGCGGCTTCGGCATCGGCGGGGTGGCGACGTTCCGCACGCCGACGCTGGCGGTCGGCGGCTCCGTGACCTACACGGTCACGCTCGCCGTCGACAAGGCCGCCCGCGCGCCGATCACCCTGCTCGCCACGACCCGCTCCGCGCTGCCCGACCCCAACCCCGCGAACAACGTCACCAGGGCGACGGTGCCGGTGCGGTGAACGCAGCAGGGTGACACTGCTGCGACCGGATCGCAGCAGGGTCACCCTGCGGCAACCGGCAGGCCTTACCGGGCCGGGCCGTCGCCCGCCTGGGCGCGCAGCGCGCCGAGGATGCGGGCCAGCTCGGCCCGGTCGGGATCGGGCAGGCGCGCGAAGAGGCTGCCCGCGCCGGAGCTGCGCGCGGCGCGGATCGCGGCGGCGACGCTCTCGCCGTGCGCGGTCAACGCGACGAGCGTGGCGCGGCGGTCGGCCGGATCGGCGCGCCGCTCGACGAGGCCCCGCTCCTGCAGCGCGTCGACGACCTCGGTGGCCGAACGCGGCGCGATGCGCAGGCGTTCGGCCAGGTCCCCCAGCCGCACCGGGCCTCCCCGGCGCAGGACGGCGAGAGCGCGCGCCTGCGACGGGGTGACGTCCCACTCGGCCAACGCCTCCCGGGCCATCGCCCGCAATCTGCGGTTCACCGCCCAGAACGCCTCGACCAGCGGCTCGTCCATCCCGTCCACGATGGCATCCTACCTCATTGTGAGGTAACCTCCAGATTGGCCGCCGTCGAGAGGAGCCCTATTGACGTCCCCCACCGGGTCGCGCAGCCGCGGCCGCACTGTCACCGCCGCCGAGAAGGCGCAGGCCCGCGGGGTCTCGCTGCGCCGCATCGGCAGCCTCTTCGTCCCCCACCGCTGGGCGATCGCGGGCGTCACCGCGATCATCGTCGTCGCGTCCGTGCTCGGCATGGCCTCGCCGTTCCTGCTGCGCGCCGTGATCGACACCGCGCTCCCCTCCCGCGACCTGCCCCTGCTCGCCGCGCTCACCGCCGGCATGGTCGCCGTCGCCGCGCTGACGTCAGTGCTCGGCGTCGTCCAGACCTGGGTGAGCACCCGCGTCGGCCAGCACGTGATGCACCGGCTGCGCACCGACGTCTTCACCCACCTGCAGCGCCAGTCCATCGCGTTCTTCACGAAGACCCGCACCGGCGAGGTGCAGTCGCGCATCACCAACGACGTCGGGGGCCTGCAGTCGGTCGTCACCTCGACGGCGACCTCGATCGCGGCCAACCTGACCACCGTCGTCGCGACGGCCGTCGCCATGGCGGCCCTGTCCTGGCGGCTGTCGCTGATCTCGCTCGTCGTGCTGCCCCCCTCGGTCTGGCTCACCCGCCGCGTCGCACGGATGCGACGCGCGATCACCACCGCCCAGCAGCGCGAGCTGGCCGACCTCAACGTCACGATCGAGGAGGGTCTTTCGGTCAACGGAGCGCAACTGTCGCGCACGCTGGGCACCGGGCCCGCGCTGGTCGCCCGGTTCACCGGCTCCTCCGAGCGGCTGATCGACCTCGAGCTGCGTTCGCAGCTGGCGGGCCGCTGGCGCATGGCGTCGACGAGCGTGATCTTCGCCGCCATCCCCGCCGTGATCTACCTCGGCGCAGGCCTGCCCGGCAACACCCTGACCATCGGCACGCTCATCGCGTTCACCACGCTGCAGGGCAGCCTCTTCCGGCCGCTGACCGGCCTGCTCGGCATCGGCGTGTCCCTGGTGACCTCGCTCGCGCTGTTCGCGCGCATCTTCGAGTACCTCGACCTGCCCGTCGACGTCGACGACCCGCCGCATCCGGTGGCCGTCGACCCCGCCAGGGTCCGCGGCGACGTCCGCTTCGACGGCGTCACGTTCGCCTACCCGGGGGCCGACCGCAACGCCGTGACCGGCATCGACCTCGACGCCCCCGCGGGCACGACGCTCGCGCTCGTCGGCGAGACCGGCTCGGGCAAGAGCACGCTCGCCGCCCTCGGCGCCCGCCTCTACGACCCCGACGCCGGACGCATCACGATCGACGGCATCGACCTGCGCGACATGCGCCTGGCCGACGTCGCCCGGATCGTCGGTGTGGTCAGCCAGGAGACCTACCTCCTGCACACGACCGTGCGCGAGAACCTGCGCTACGCCAAGCCCGACGCCACCGACACCGAGATCGAGGCCGCCGCACGGGCCGCGCGGATCCACGACCTCATCGCGGACCTGGCCGACGGGTACGACACGGTCGTCGGGTCCCGGGGCCACCGGTTCTCGGGCGGGGAGAAGCAGCGCATCGCGATCGCCCGCACCCTCCTGCGCGATCCCCGCGTCCTCATCCTCGACGAGGCCACCAGCGCACTGGACACCGAGACCGAGCGTGCGGTCCAGGAGGCGTTCGACTCGCTCGCCGAGGGCCGCACCACGATCACCATCGCGCACCGCCTCTCCACGGTGCGCGACGCCGACCGGATCGTGGTGATCGACCACGGCCGGGTCGCGGAGTCCGGCACCCACACGGCCCTGCTCGCCGCCGAGGGCCGGTACGCCGCGCTCGCCGCGTAGGCGCCCTCAGGGTCGCCATCGCGAACCTCCCGCCCGACAACGCTCGCCGGATACCGTGCCGCATGCGACGTGCCGATGTCGATGTCCTGGAGATCCTCGAGAAGGTGCCTCAGCTCGCCGACGCGCAACTGTGGGAGATCGCCCACCGCTGCCGCGTCTACCGGGCGCGGACCGACGGCGAGGACCAGGTCGTCGACATCGAGATGAGCGTCGACACGGCCGGACGATGGATGGTCGTCGCGCGGGACGAGGCCCGCGCGCTCGACGCCCGAGGGGTGCCGATGCCGGGCCTGAACGGTGCCATCCAGCTCGTGCCGTGGTACCTCCTGGACGACTGAGGTCCGCTACTGCGGCGCGACGCCGGTCCACGCCGCCTGCCACGTCCTCGGCCCGGGCAGACCGGACCTGCGGATGCCGTTGGCCGCCTGCAGGGCAGGCACGGCCGCATCCGCACGGCCCGCGTGTACCTCGCAGGGCCGCCTGCGCTGTGCAGGGCCCCGGGCCCTGCACAGCGACAGCCGGATCGGCGAAGCGGCCGCGGGGCTGACGCCATCGCCGCCTCCGATCAGGATCGCGATTGTGCGGCCTCTGCACACCCGCGATGACCGCGTCCGGCGAGGGCGTGCCGCCGCTCACCGGGCTCCGGCTCACCGGGAAGTCGGCCTCCCCAGCCCGGGCGTCGTGGCGCGGAAGGGCCTTCTGGGGGTGACTCGACGGACCGATGAGTTCCGGGCGTCGCCCCGGTCTCCCCTCCCGTAGGCGCGCCGCTGGTCACTTCCCACCGATCCCAGGAGCTTTCGATGTCCGCCCTCACCTCCGCCCGTCCCGTGTCCCGCGCCGCATCCCGCACCGGCACGGTGCTCACCGTGCTGCTCACGGTCTTCTTCCTTTTCGACGCGGTCACCAAGCTGCTGCGGGTGCCCGACGTCGTCGTGGCCACCCAACAGATGGGCTTCCCCGCCTCCTCCGTTCCGGTCATCGGCAGCGTGCTGCTGGTATGCCTGGCGCTCTACCTCGTGCCGCGCACGGCCATCCTGGGCGCTGTCCTGCTGACCGGCTACCTCGGCGGCGCGGTCTGCGCCCAGCTGCGGATCGAGGCCCCGCTGTTCTCGACGATGCTCTTCCCGGTGTACTTCGGCATCGTCGTCTGGGTGGCGCTCTACCTGCGCAGCAGGCAGCTGCGCGAGCTGGTGGCCGGGAGCCTCAGCTGAGCGTCCGGCGCGCCACCCGCGCCACGACCTGCTGGTAGCCCGACCCCGTCAGGCGCACCAGCAGGTCGAGCGCTTTGGCGTCGTTGCCCACCAGCACACGGGGTCGGTTGCGGGCGACCCCGGTGAGGATGATGCGGGCGGCGTCGGAAGGGGCCATCCGCAGCGCGGTCCGCTCGAAGCGCTCCATCGCCTTGCCGTCGGCGTAGGCGGCCGTGCGGGCGGCGTTGCGGGCGATATTGGTCTTGATGCCGCCGGGGTGGACGCAGGTGACGCGCACCGGGTGCCCCGCGATGAGCATCTCCTGGCGGAGGCTCTCGGTGAACCCGCGCACGGCGAACTTCGCCGCGTTGTACGCGCTCTGGCTGGGCACCGACAGCAGCCCGAACAGGCTGGAGACGTTCACGACGTGTCCGTCGCCCGACGCGATCAGGTGCGGCAGGAACGCCTTCGTCCCGTTGACCACACCCCAGAAGTCGATGTCCACCACGCGTTCGATCTCAGCGAACGAGCTGGTCAGCACGTCACCGGCGAAGGCGATGCCCGCGTTGTTGTAGACCTGGTTGACGCGGCCGAACGCGGAGGCGACCTCGTCGGCATAGGCCAGCACGGCCCCGCGGTCGGTGACGTCCAGAGGATCGGTGCGGTGTTCGACACCAAGGTGGGCGAGCTGGTCGACGGTCTCGGCGAGGCCCTTCTCGTCGACGTCGGAGACGGCCACCCGCGCTCCGCGCCGCGCGAGGTCGATGGCCAGCGCCCGGCCGATGCCCGACCCGGCTCCGGTGACCACCGCGACCCGTCCCCCGAACTCGCTCATCCTGTTCCTCCATCCGGCCGATTCCGGGCGGATCATGCCGGCCGGGGGACGCGTGCGGTCAGGGCTGCGCGGAGCGCCACAACCCCGGTCGCCACCAGCACGGCGAACGCCGCCGCCGAGAACACGCCGAGGAGGAGGGGCGGGGCCAGCGGCGGGATGTCGGCGAAGGCCTCGATCCCGACGACGGCGGTGAGGACGGCATCGGCGACGACCGCGACCTGCACCAGCGCCAGCCGCCGTCGCTCGTCCCACGGCGCGTGGCCCAGCAGCCACGCGAGCGCGGGCAGCACCAACACCGCGTGCATCGCGACGGCGTGCAGGGGTTTGAGCGACCCCGCGGTGTCGTAGGCGATCCCGGGGTTGCCGCTGCGGGTCGCGAGGACGCCGCGGGCGATCATCACCGCCCCCGTGCCCAGCGCCACGAGCAGCACCACGAGCCCGGCCCGCACCGCGAGGCGCAGGCTCGGTGCGAGGGCGGCCGCGCCCGCGAACGCCGCCGCGGTGCACGCGATCCCGACGACGACGATCACGCCACCGCCGAGGGCCAACGTCATCGAGACGGCCGTGTCGAACGGCGTCTCGAAGTTGAAGTGCGACGGCACCCCACGCCAGGCCTGCAGGGTGACCAGCGCCGTCTCGGTGACGCAGGCGACGAGGAACGCCCCCAACACCGGCGCCCGGGCGCGCAGGCGCAGGAACGACGTCGCCCAGGCCACCGAGGCGAGCGTGAGGCCGAAGGAGAGCCCGAACGTCGCCGCCTTGCGGAGGGAGAGCGGTCCGATCCAGGTCCTGCCGGTGACCACCAGCACGACGACGTGCACCACCCCGCTGACGAACAGCACGCCACCGACGAGGTAGGCCACCTTCTCGATGCGCCGACCCTCGTCCCAGATCCGACGCACCGCTCCCCCGAGCTCCGTCATACGCTCAGGGTGCCACGGGTAATTAGATATCGCATCATTCGATATCGATATATTCGAGGACGGCCATCGCCGCGTTGCGGCCGTTGACCCCGATCACGCTTCCACCGGGATGGGTGGCCGCGCCGCAGAGGTAGAGGCCGGGCACGGCGGTGCGCGGGCGGAACCGGCGGTCCCACATCTGGTCGGGCAGGCACTCGCCCTGGAAGATGTGCCCGCCGGTCAGGCCGATGCGGGCCTCGACGTCGGGCGGCGCCGAGCACCTCGCGCTCGACGATGCAGTCGACGACGTCGGGAGCGAACCGCGGCGACCTCGATGAGCTGCGCGTCAGCGATCTCGTCCCGCCGGCGTCCCAGGTCCCTCGGCGAGCGGCGTAGGGCACGTACTGGGCGAACACGCTCATCGGCGTGGCCGCCGGCGCGGACGACCGAGGTGTCGTAGGCGGTCTGGAAGTACACCTCGCCCACGACGGCGCCGGCTGCCCGGCGACGGCTCGCTCGAACGCCGGCTGGGTCGCGTCGATGCCGGAGGTGATCGTCACCATCGCGCGGTGCGGCAGGTCGGCGTCCGCAGCCGCGGCCGTGAACCGCGGTAAGTCGCGACAGCCCGCAGTTGATCTTGAGGACCGGGCTGGTGGATGCGCCACGCGGTCACCCGCTCACGGCACGCCGGTCGGCACGTCGGACGCGCACAGGGCCGTCGTGCGCTTCGGGTCGGCGTTGGACACGACGATGGCGGCACGGATGAGCGTCCCCGCCCTCCAGGCGCACGCCGACACCGGGCTCGATGGCCGCCACCGGCACCCCCGACGCGAGCACCGCCCCGTGTTCGAGCGCCGCGTCGGCGAGGGCGAAGCGACACACGCCCATGCCGCCGCGCACGTAGCCCCATCGGGCCGTCCGCGAGCGTGCCGAGGGAGTGCAGCGCGTGCACGCGCGCGGTACCGGGATCGCGCGGGCCCGCCCAGGTGCCGATCACGCCCTGGCCGTGCAGGAGCGCGCGGAGCCGCTCGTCGTGGACGTGCTCGCTCGACGACCTCGGCGACCGAGCGGTGGAACAGCACATCGAGCGCCTCGGTGTCGCCGTCGAGCAGCTCGGCGAGCTCGGCGCGGTCGGGACTCGCGCCGACCCAGGCGTCCCGCGGACCGGTGCGCAGCGCGATCCGGATCCGCTCGAACAGCGCCTCGTAGGCGACGTAGCCCTCGACGTCCGCCGGCGCAGATCGCGGCGATCTGCGCGGCGGTGCGCTCGGCGTCGGCGTAGACGGCGACCGACGTGCCGTCGGCGAACGGACACCAGAGGCTGGGGTCGACCAGCACGACGTCGAAGCCGTGCCGACGCAGGTCCAGCTCGTCGACGACCAGCGGATGCAGGAGCCCGACGACGTACGCGCACGGGCTGACGAGATAGCGCTCGTCGGCGAACGGGCGCTCGCAGAGTGGCCGCGCCGCCGAGTTGCTCGCGCGCCTCCAGCACCAGTACGGAGCGGCCCGCCCTGGCGAGGTAGGCGGCGGCGGTGAGCCCGTTGTGACCACCGCCGACCACGACGGCGTCCCACCGCCGCGCCGCCAGCTCGCGCACCGGCATGGGCAGCCCGACCCGGCCCAACACGTCGTGAACGGTCACCGGGAGACGCTAACCCGCCGTAGGGTGCTGCGGCGTGGTCGTCGAACCGCGGGCCGAGCACCGGCAGCGCCCCTATGGCGTGCGGCTGGAGTGGGGGCCGCACGGGGCCGAGCTCCTGGCCCGCGAGTGCGCCGTCGTGGTGATCGTGGACGTGTTGTCGTTCTGCACCGCGGTCGACGTCGCCGTGGGTCGTGGGGCACGCGTCCTGCCGCGACGATGGGCCGACGCGTCCACCACGACCGGGGCGGTCACGGCGTCGAGCCCCGCGGCGCGGGCGGCGGACGAGCACGGTGCGGTGCGCGCGGGGCGGCGTGCCGAGCCTGGTCCGTCGCTGCGCCCGTCGTCGCTGCGCGGCCTCGCGCCCGGCACGCTGCTGGCGCTCCCCTCTCCGAACGGCGCGACGCTGTGCGCCGCGGCGGCCGGGCAGCGCGCCGTCGTGCTCGCGGGTTGTCTGCGCAACGCGACGGCCGTGGCGACCGCCGCCCGTGCCGTCGGCGGACCGGTCGGCGTGGTCCCTGCGGGCGAGCGGTGGCCGGATGACACGCTGCGGGTCGCGGCCGAGGACGCCCTCGGCGCCGGGGCGATCGTCGCCGCACTCGGGCGGTGTGACCCGGCCCCGGCCCGCTCCCCTGAGGCCGAGCTCGCCGCCGCCCAGTTCGCCGCGGGGGCACGGAGCGGTCTGCTCGACGTCCTGTCCGGGCTCGTGTCGGGGCGGGAGCTGATCGCCGATGGCTACGGCGAGGACGTTGCGCTCGCCGCCGACCTCGACATCAGTACGGAGGCTCCGCGCCTCGTCGACGGCATCCTGCGGACGTGACCCCGCCGCGGAGGTCGCGGCGAGCCGCGGAGCTCGCTGCGGCGAGACGCCGACGGCGCCGTGGCGACACGCCGATTCACCGTGCCGAAACGCCAACGACGCCGTGTCGGGATGCGGGACTCACCCGGGCCGGATACGGGACTCACCGTGGCGAAGCGCGCGACTCACCGTGGCGAAACGCGGGACTCACCCCGGCTGTGGGGCGGGCGTGCCGCGGGCGGTCCAGTGCCCCGACTTCCGCCCGTAACATCGGCCGCCTAGCGTCACCGCTATGAGCGAGCTCCCCCGACTCGGCGTCGAGGAGGAGTTCCACGTCGTCGACCTGCAGACGCGCCGCTCGGCGCCCGAGGTCGACGCCCTGCTGGCCCAGCTCGACGGCGAGGAGTTCGCGCCTGAGCTGCAGCGCTCGCTCGTCGAGACCAACACGCCCGTGTGCACCACCCTCGACGAGCTCCGCGGGCACCTGCGCCGCCTGCGCGCCACGTTGGATTCGGTGGCCCAGCCGCTCGGGCTGGGCATCGTCGCGGCGGGCACGGTGCCCCTGGTCGACCTCGACGGCGACGACATCTCCGCGGGCGCGCGCTACGAGCGCATGCAGCACGAGTACCAGCTGCTGGTGCGCGAACAGCACATCTGCGGCGCGCAGGTGCACGTCGACGTGCCCGACCGGGACATCGCGGTGCAGGTGGTGCGCCGGGTCGCGCCGTACCTCCCGACGCTGCTGGCGATCTCGGCCAGCTCGCCCTACTGGCGCGGCCGGGACACCGGCTACGCCAGCTACCGCAGCATGGTCTGGTCGCGCTGGCCCACCGCGGGCCCGCCCGGCCACGTCGAGACGGCGGCCGACTACGACGCCATGGTCGCCGAGCTCATCGCGTCGGGCACGATCTCCGACCCGGGGATGGTGTACTTCGACATCCGCCCCAGCGCGCACCTGCCCACGGTCGAGCTGCGGGTGTGCGACGCCTGCCCGGACGTCGAGGAGGTCGTGCTCATCGCGGGCCTCTTCCGCGCCCTGGTCGGCCGCGCCCGCACCGACCTCGATGCGGGCCTTCCGCTCCCGGACAACCGGCACGAGCTGCTGCGCGCGAGCAGCTGGCGTGCGGCACGCTCCGGGCTGGAGGGCGACCTCGTCGACCTCGACGGCCCGCACCTGGTCGCTCCGCAGCTGCTCATCAACCGGCTCGTGCAGGACCTGCGACCGCAGCTGGAGGAGCTCGGCGACTGGGAACAGGTCCTCGCGCTCTCTGAGGCCACCCTCACGAAGGGCAGCGCGGCCGCGCGCCAGCGCCGGACGTTCGGCCGCCGGGGGGAGCTGACCGACGTCGTCGACGCCCTGCTCGCCCGCACGCAGGGCCACGACCCCGTGCTGGAGCCGCCCGACACCGTGCCCGCCCGGCCGGAGCTGCTGGCGGCCTATCACCCCGGCGCCTACGACGAGGCGGTCGGTCCGGACGGCGAGGTGCTGCCGCAGTACGGGTGGATGTTCCGGGCGCTCGGGCGCCTCGGGCGCCGGGGGCTGGTCGCCGCGCAGTCCGCGCTGCGCACCGAGCAGCGGGCACGCGGGGTGACGTTCCGCGTCAACGACGGCGAGCCCGACCGACTCTTCCCGCTCGACCTCGTGCCGCGCATCGTCACCGCCGAGGACTGGGCCGGGCTCTCCGCGGGCCTCACGCAGCGCGTGCGGGCGCTGGAGGCGTTCGTCCGCGACGTGTACGGCGCTCGCCGGATCGTGGCCGACGGCGCGCTGCCTGCCGCGGTGATCGACGGGGCGCCCGGCTGGAACAGGCTGGGCAAGCTCGCCCCTCAAGACGCGGTGCGGATCGCGGTGGCGGGGATCGACCTCGTCCGCGACCGCGCCGACCGCTGGCTCGTCCTCGAGGACAACCTGCGGGTGCCCTCCGGGATCGGCTACGCGATCACGTCGCGACGGCTGATCCGCAGCGTCTTCCCCGACCTGGAGCCGCCCGCGGGGGTCGTCGGGCTCGAGGGGGTGCCCGGCCTCCTGCGGGGCGCGCTGCTCTCGGCGACCGAACCCGACGAGCCCGGGCACGACGAGGCCGCCCTGCTCTCCGCGGGCCCCGTCGACTCGGCGTTCTACGAACACCGGCTTCTCGCCGACCGCATGGGCGTGCCGGTGGTGACCCCGCGTGAGCTGCAGGTGACCGACGATGGTGTGTTCCTCGTGGGCGAGGGCGGGCGGCGCCGGCTCGCCGCCCTCTACCGGCGCATCGACGAGCGTGCGCTGCTCACGGCGAAGGGTGCCGACTTGCGCCCGGTGGGTCGGGCGGTGTGCAACGCCGCGGCGCGCGGGCGGGTCGCGCTGCTCAACGCGATGGGCAACGGCGTGGCCGACGACAAGGTCGTCTACGCCTACGTCCCGGACATGATCTCCTACTACCTGGGCGAGGAGGCGCTGCTGCCGAACGTGCCCACCTACCCGTGCGTCGATCCCGACCGCCGCGCGGAGGTGCTCGACCGGCTCGACGAGCTCGTCCTGAAACCGGTCGACGGCTACGGCGGCCAGGGCATCGTCATCGGCCCGCACGCGGGCCGGGAGGAGCTGGCGGAGTTGGCGGAGGCGATCCGGGCCCGCCCCGCGGCGTGGGTCGCCCAGGATCTCGTCAACCTCTCGACCCACCCCACGTTCTCCGGCGAGAAGCTGGAGCCGCGTGCGGTGGACCTGCGTGCCTTCGTGCTGCAGTCCCGACGCGGGGCGGGCACCGACGTCCAGGTGCTGCCCGCCGCGCTGAGCCGGGTGGCACCGGCGGGGAGCATGATCGTCAACTCCTCGCGCGGCGGCGGCGCCAAGGACACGTGGGTGCTCCGCTGACCGCGCACGCGGCGCTCATCAGGAGGTCACCGGGAGCGGATGCCCGCGCCCACGGGCTCGGCGACGCTCGTCCAGCTCACCTCCACCATCAAGACACCCGTTGCGGCGGCTTTCCGGGCCCTTCGCGGCTCCGGCGTACCCTTCCGCCGTGACCGCGATCCCCGCGACGGTGGACGAGAGCGCGCCTGCGGGCGCGGGCGTCACCGCACCCCCGCTTGCGCGGGTGCTCACGGCGCTCGCCCCGGCGGGGGTGTACCTCGCGGTCCGGCTGGTCGGCGTCGCGGTGCTCGGGTGGATGACCGGCGGGGGCGCCAAGCTCGTCGACGCCCTGCACGCCTGGGACGGCGCCTGGCTGCTCGCGATCGCCCAGTACGGGTACGCAGGCGTGCCCGACGACATGCTCGACGCCTTCGGCAACCACACCCCCGAGACATCGCTCGGTTTCTTCCCCGGCTACCCGGCGCTCGTCGCCGTGACCCGCATGGTGACCGGCGGCGACCTGATCCTGGCCGGTCTCCTGGTCGCGCTCGTCACGGGCGTCGTCGCGGCCTACGGGCTCGCCCGGCTGGGCGCGCTCGTGCCGGGCGGCTCCGCCCGCGCCGGGCTGCTCATGGTCGGGCTGTTCGCCGCGTCGCCCATGGGCGTCGTGCTGTCGATGACCTACACCGAGGCGCTGTTCTGCGCGTTCGCCGTCTGGTCGCTCGTGGGGGTGCTGCGCAGGCAGTGGGTGCTGGCGGGCCTGGCCGCGTTCGGAGCGGGCCTGGTGCGTCCGACGGCCGCGGCGCTGGTCGTCGCGGTCGGACTGGCCGCCCTCGTCGCGGTGTTCCAGCGCCGCGACGGATGGCGGCCCTGGCTCGGTGGGGCGGTCGCGGCGTGCGGGCTGTTCGGCTATCTCGGCTACGTCGCGCTCGTCACCGGCAGGCTCGACGGCTGGAGCCGCATCCAGCGCGACGGCTGGGGCTGGTACCTCGACGGCGGCGCCGCGACCGTGCGCTTCACCGGCGATGCTCTGGTGGGCGGCTCGGAGGTCTTCGACCTCGCGATCGTGCTCGCCCTCGCCGCCAGCCTCGTGCTGTTCGCCGTCTCGATCCGGATGGGCCTGCCGTGGCCGCTGCTGGTCTACGGCGGGCTCGTGCTGGCAATCGTCTGGGGTTCGGAGGGCCTCGCGCACGCCAAGCTGCGGCTGCTGCTGCCCGCCTTCACGCTGCTGCTGCCCGTCGCCATCGGCCTCGCGCGACGGCGCACGGGCACGGCGGTGACCGTCCTGGTCGCCGCCGCGCTCGCGTCCGCCTGGTATGGCGGCTACGCGCTGACGATCTGGCACTACGGCATCTGACGAGGCTCCCGCGCCTCGCCTGCCTGCCCGGTCTGCTCAGCCTGCTCAGCCTGCTCAGCGGCCTTGTGCCCGGTGATCGAGCCCGCGTGCGCGGTGGCCGTCGGGTCCTTGCGCGTCTTGACGAGGCTCGCCACCGTGACGACGACCAGCACGACGAGGATCACCCCCAGCGAGAACGGCGTGGAGATCTCCGGCACCACCGGGCTGATGTCCGTGTGCGCCCAGTGCAGGATCAGCTTGACACCGATGAAGGCGAGGATCAGCGCGAGCCCGGTGGAGAGGTAGACCAGCCGGTCGAGCAGGCCCTTGACGAGGAAGTACAGCGCGCGCAGGCCGAGCAGGGCGAACGCGTTGGCCGCGAACACGATGAACGCCTCGTCGGTCACCCCGAAGACGGCCGGGATCGAGTCGAGGGCGAAGAGCAGGTCGATGCTGCCGATCGCGATCAGCACGATGAACAGCGGCGTGACCATGCGCCTGCCGTCGACCTTGGTCACGAGCCTGCCCTCGACGTACTCGTCGGTGACCGGCAGCAGGCGCCGCGCCGTGCGGACGACGCCGTTGCTCTCGACGTCGGGGTCCTCGTCGCGGTGCCGGAACAGCTGCACGGCCGTGTAGATCAGGAGCAGCCCGAACAGCAGGAACACGAACGAGAACAGCGACAGCAGCGTGGCGCCGAGCGCGATGAAGATCCCCCGCATGACGAGGGCGAGCAGGATGCCGAACGTGAGGACCTTGTGCTGGTACCGATCGGGCACCGCGAACGTCGTCATGATGATCACGAAGACGAAGAGGTTGTCGACCGAGAGGCTCTTCTCGACGATCCAGCCCGCGAAGTACTGCGTACCCGCGTCGCCGCCGTAGGCCGCGGCGAACCAGACGCCGAACGCCACGGCCACGCCGATGTAGAACACCGACCAGGCGACGGCCTCCTTGAAGCCGACCTTGTGCGGTCGGACCGCGGCCAGGGCCAGGTCGACCGCGAGCAGCCCCAGCACCAGGGCGATCGTCACCGCCCAGGTGAGTCCCCCGATCTCCAGCACTCCGCCACCCTTCTCGAGGCTTTACCAACACTTGACCAACGGCGCAGGCGGCGCCGGGGTTCCCCCACCCCCGGTTTGCAGCAGGGTGACACTCCTCCGACCCAGTCGCAGGAATGTCACCCTGCTGCGGCGCAGGGGCGCCCGTAGGGTGCACACGGTGCGGACCGTGTTGATCGATCTCGACGGCACCCTGGTCGACTCCGCCGCGCTCATCACGGCGCATCTCGCGGGCGCGATCGCCGCCGTCGGCGGCCGGATTCCCGGACCCGACGTCCTGCTCAGCCTGGTCGGGCCGCCGTTCGAGACGGCCCTGCCCGCGATCGGCCTCTCCGCCGAACAGACCGCGGCGGCGATCGTGCACTACCGCCGGACCTACGACGCGGTGGCTGCCGAGCAGACCCCCGTCTACCCCGGCATCCCGGCGCTGCTCGGCAAGCTCGACGCCGCGGGGCTGCTCCTCGCGGTGGCGACGTCGAAGCCGGAGCGCACGGCCCGGCGGATCATCGCGGGCGTGGGCCTCGTGGGCCGCTTCGCGCTGGTCGGCGGCGCCGACCACGCACGGGGTCGGGTCGGCAAGGGCCCGGTGATCGGTTCGGTGCTCACCCGGCTCGGTGTGGACCCGCGCCGCACGCCGGTCGTCATGGTCGGCGACCGCATCCACGACGTCGACGGGGCGGCCGAGCACGGCGTTCCCGCGATCGGCGTCGCCTGGGGGTACGCCGAGCCCGGCGAGCTGGCCGGGGCGCGTCTCGTCGTCGACGACCTCGACGCGCTGCTGGCCACCCTGACCGGGGACGACGCGCGGGTCTGGTCCTCGTAAGGTCGTCGACACCCGGGGAAGGGGATCAGCACGTGGCCGAGTTCGTCGGTGCCGTCGACCAGGGCACCACCAGCACCCGATTCATGATCTTCGACCACGGCGGCGACGAGGTGGGCCGCCACCAGCTCGAACACGAGCAGATCCTGCCGCGGGCGGGCTGGGTGGAGCACAACCCCGTCGAGATCTGGGAGCGGACGTCGGCGGTCGTGCAGACCGCGCTCAACGCGACCGGGCTCACCGCCCGCGACCTCGTCGCGCTCGGCATCACCAACCAGCGCGAGACCACGGTCGTGTGGGACCGGCACACCGGCCGTCCCCTCTACAACGCGATCGTCTGGCAGGACACCCGCACCGACCGGATCGCCGCCGCGCTGTCCCGCGACGGGCGCGGCGACGTCATCCGACGCAAGGCCGGGCTGCCGCCCGCGACGTACTTCTCCGCCGGGCAAGATCCAGTGGATCCTGGAGAACGTCGACGGCGTGCGGGCGGCCGCCGAGCGCGGCGACGCGCTGTTCGGCAACACCGACACCTGGCTGCTCTGGAACCTCACCGGCGGCGCCGCGCGGCGGCGTGCACGTCACCGACCCCACCAACGCCAGCCGCACGATGCTGATGGACCTCGAGACCCTCGACTGGGACGACGAGCTGCTGGGCTTCTTCGGCGTCCCGCGCGCGATGCTGCCCGAGATCCGCCCTCAGCTCCCACGCCCCGGGCCTGGGCACCACGCTGGCCGACGGGCCGTTCGCCGGCGAGGTGCCGATCACCGGGGACCTCGGCGACCAGCAGGCCGCCACCGTCGGACAGGTCTGCTTCGCCCCCGGCGAGGCGAAGAACACCTACGGCACCGGCAACTTCATGCTGCTGAACACCGGCACGGAGCTCGTGCGGTCGAAGGCGGGCCTGCTCACCACGGTCTGCTACCGGTTCGGTGACGAGGCCGCCGGTCTACGCGCTGGAGGGCTCGATCGCGGTCACCGGCTCGGCCGATCCAGTGGCTGCGCGACCAGCTCGGGATCATCTCGCGGTGCGGCCGAGAGCGAGGCGCTGGCCCGTCAGGTGCCCGGACAACGGGGGCGTCTACTTCGTGCCGGCGTTCTCCGGGCTGTTCGCGCCGTACTGGCGCTCCGACGCCCGCGGCGCGATCGTCGGGCTGTCCCGCTTCAACACCAACGCGCACCTGGCCCGGGCCACGCTCGAGGCGATCTGCTACCAGAGCCGTGACGTCGCCGAGGCGATGGCCGCCGACTCCGGGGTGACGCTCGACGTGCTCAAGGTCGACGGCGGTGTCACGGCCGAACGAACTGTGCATGCAGATCCAGGCCGACGTCCTCGGAGTGCCGGTGAGCCGCCCGGTCGTCGCCGAGACGACCGCGCTGGGCGCGGCCTACGCGGCGGGCCTGGCCGTCGGGTTCTGGTCGGGCACCGACGAGCTGCGCCACAACTGGAACGAGAGCAGGCGCTGGGAGCCCGCACTGGAGCGACGAGCAGCGCGAGGAGCGGGTACGCGCGCTGGAAGAAGGCGGTCGAACGGACCCTTGAACTGGGTAGACGTGGACTAGAACGGGATCACCATGCGATCGGTCGAGGCTGTCTCGCCGCCGCACGGGAGGAGTCGCTGAGGGCGATGGCCGCCAGCGAGCTCGACGTGCTGGTCATCGGCGGCGGCGTCGTCGGCGCGGGCGCCGCGCTCGACGCCGCCACCCGCGGCCTGTCCGTCGGACTGGTCGAGGCCCGCGACTTCGCCTCCGGCACGTCGAGCCGCTCCAGCAAGCTCATCCACGGCGGCCTGCGCTACCTCGAGATGCTCGACTTCGGGCTCGTCGCCGAGGCGCTGCAGGAGCGCGGGCTGCTCATCCAGACCATCGCGCCGCACCTCGTGCGGCCGGTGCCGTTCCTCTACCCGTTGCAGCACCGCGGCTGGGAGCGCCTCTACGCCGGCCGGGCGTCGCGCTCTACGACGCGCTCGGCATGCTCTCCGGCCGTTCCCGAGGAGTCCCCCGCCACCGCCATCTGACCCGGCGGGGCGCCCGGCGCATCGTGCCGTCGCTGCGCAAGGACGCGCTGGTCGGCGCGCTGCAGTACTACGACGCCCAGGTCGACGACGCCCGGCACACGCTGTTCATCGCGCGCACCGCCGCCGCGTACGGGGCGCACGTCGCCAACCGGGCCCGGGTCACCGGGTTGCTGCGCGAGGGCGAGCGGGTGGTCGGCGCGGTCGTGCTCGACCTGGAGTCCGGCGCCACGATCCGGGTGCGTGCCCAGCAGGTGGTCAACGCCACCGGGGTGTGGACCGACGACACCCAGGCGCTCGCCGGCGAGCGCGGCCAGTTCCACGTGCGCGCCAGCAAGGGCATCCACCTCGTCGTGCCGCGCGACCGGATCCGCGGCGACTCGGGCCTCATCCTGCGCACCGAGAAGTCGGTGCTCTTCGTCATCCCGTGGGGCCGCCACTGGATCATCGGCACCACCGACACCGCCTGGGAGCTGGACAAGGCCCACCCCGCCGCGTCGGCCGCCGACATCGACTACCTCCTCGAGCACGTCAACACCGTGCTGGAGGACGCCGCTGACCCAGGACGACGTCGAGGGCGTGTACGCGGGGCTGCGGCCGCTTCTGTCGGGCGAGTCGGACTCGACGTCCAAGCTGTCGCGCGAGCACGCCGTGGCGCACACCGTGCCGGGGCTCGTCGTCGTCGCGGGCGGCAAGTACACGACCTACCGGGTGATGGCCCGCGACGCCATCGACGAGGCCGTTCGGGCGATCGACGCCAAGGTGCCGCCGTCGGTGACCGAGAGCATCCCGCTGCTCGGCGCCGACGGGTACGCGGCCGTCAAGAACGCCCGCTACCAGCTCGCCCACCGCTACGGGCTGCACGTGGTCCGCATCGAGCACCTCCTGGGCCGCTACGGCTCACTGGCCGACGAGGTGCTCGACCTCGTCACCGCCGACCCGACGCTGGGCGAGCCACTGGCGGGCGCGATCGGACTACCTGCGGGCCGAGATCGTCTACGCGGCGTCGCACGAGGGCGCCCGGCACCTGGACGACCTGCTCGCCCGCCGCACCCGCATCTCCATCGAGACGTTCGACCGCGGCATCGGCGCCATGGAGGAGGCCGCCCGCCTCGCCGCGCCCGTGCTCGGCTGGAGTGAGGGGCAGGTCGCGCGGGAGGTCGAGCACTACCGCAAGCGCGTCGAGGCCGAGCGGGAGAGCCAGACGATGCCCGACGACGAGACCGCCGACTCGGCCCGCATGGGCGCCCCGGAGGTCGTCCCGCTGCGCTGAGGGTCGCCCACCCCCCACACCGGGCCGGGCCACCGCGCCCGGCCCCTCTGTGGTCCTACCGGATCGACCCGGCGCATGGTCGACTACGAGGTCGCGGCTGCCCGGCGGGCGCCGCGGGCGCGCCAAGGGCTAGCGTCGGCCAGGTGGGGAACCTGATCGACATCGCCGACGTCCGCGCCGCCGCCGAGCGCGTCGCGCCGCACGTGCTCCGCACGCCGACGCTGCCCAGCCCCGGCCTGTCGGCCCAGCTCGGCGTCCCCGTGACGCTCAAGCTGGAGCTGCTGCAGCGCACGGGATCGTTCAAGGCGCGCGGGGCGTTCGCCAAGCTCACGTCGCTCTCCGACGCGGAGCGCGCGGCGGGCGTCGTCGCCGTCAGCGGCGGCAACCACGGCATCGCCGTCGCCGACGCGGCGGGTGCGCTGGGGGTGCGGGCCACCGTCGCGATGCCGGACTCCGCACCGGCCAGGTCGGTGGCGCTCGCCCGTACGGCCGGGGCCGACGTGCGCCTCACCCCGACGATGGACGGCGCGTTCGCGTTGCTCGAGGAGCTGGTGGCGGCCGGGGCCACGCTGGTGCACCCGTTCGACGACCCCGTCGTCATCGCCGCGCAGGGCACCGCCGGACTGGAGTTCGCCACCGACGCGCCCACCGTGACCGACGTCCTGGTCAGCGTCGGCGGCGGCGGGCTCATCGCCGGGGTGGCCACCGCGTTCCGCGCGCTCGCCCCGCACGTGCGGATCTGGGGCGTGGAGACCGAGGGCGCCGATGCCATGAGCCGGGCGCTGGCCGCGGGCGCGCCCGTCGCCATCCCGCTGACCTCGCTCGTCACGACCCTCAGCGCGCCTGCCGTCTCCGACCTCACCCTCGAACACGCCCGCGAGCTCCTGACCGACGTCCTCGTCGTGTCCGACGCCGAGGCCGTCGCGGGCACGGTGTCGTTCGCCGAGCAGGCGAAGGTCTGGACCGAGCCCGCCGCGGGGTGCCTCCTGCCCGCCGCCCGCCGGGTGCTGGAGCGCGTCGGCGGGGACGCGCACCTGGGCCTGTTCGTCTGCGGGGGGAACACGACCATCGGCGACGTGACGGCCTGGAGTGGCCGGTTCAGCGCGTGATGCCGGTGTGGCCCAGGGAGTAGCGGCCCGGCTGCGGCCAGACGCACAGACCGTGCGGCCCGCCGCCCACGTCGATCTGCTTGATCAGGTGGCCGTCCGCCGTCGAGAGGACGTAGACGGCGCGGCTGTAGCGCCCGGAGAGCCACAGCTGCGTGCCGTCGGCGGTGACGTTGCCCATGTCCGGGCTCGCCTTCTCGCCGATGCGCCAGACGGTCTGTACGGCGCCGGTGTAGGAGTCGAGGACGCTGATCGTGCCCTCCAGCCGGTTGGTGACGAAGAGCCGCTTCGCGTCGCGGGACAGGTAGAGGCCGTGGGCGCCACGGCCCGTCGGGATCTCGCGGAGCACCTTGGTCGCGGCGCCGTCGAGCACCCAGACCCCGCCCTCCTGGCTGTCGGCGATGTAGAACACCGAGCCGTCGGGGGCGAGCTTGATGTCCTGCGGCCCCATCGTCGTGTGCCGGGTCGGCATGTCGATCATGCGCAGCACGCGGCGGGCCACCAGGTCGATCACGGCGACGCGCCCGGCGAACTCGCAGGTGAACACGGCGGTGCGCCCGTCGGGCGTGACGTCGGCGTGGTCGATGCCCGTGCACTCGGGCGTGGTGAGGGTCTGCTGGACGACCCAGGTGTGCGGGTCGTAGAACACCAGCTGGTGCCGGGCCTCGGCCACCGAGATCGCCGATCGGCCGTCCGGGGTGAAGTAGAGGTTGTAGGGGTCGATCACCGGGATCGGCTTTCCCGGCAGCCCGGTGCGCGGGTCGAACGGCGTGAGCGTGTTGCCCGTGTCGTTGCTGGCGTACAGGGTGCTCATGTCCCACGAGGGCACTACGTGCTGCAGCTCCCCGCCGAGCCGGTAGCGCCCGACCACGGCGAAGGTGGCCGGGTCGATCGTCCACACCTCGCCGGTCTTCGTGTGCGGCACGTAGATCATCGGCCGGGCCGCCTTGGCCGCGGCGGAGAGCATGTTCGCGCCCGCGGCGGCGTAGACGTCGTGCGGGTCGGTCACCGGCGGCATCCCCGGCAGCGGCGTCCCGGCGAGGGCGGCGACGGCGGGCGCCGGGGCGGCCGCGGGGGTCGGCCCGATCGAGGGCGACACGGCCGGGGTCGCGGCGGCGCACCCGGCGAGCGCCGCGACGACGGCGAGCACGACGCCGACGAGCAGGGGGCGGGCGGACAGCGGCACGGGCGCTCTTCTCATCGGGGGTTCAACGGAACAGCGCACCGGCGCTGACCGGCTTGAGTCCGCGCTGGGCGAGGTCGTCCAGCAGCCCGGGCAGCGCGTCGAGGGTCCCGGGATGCCCGAGGTGCATGCTCACGACCGACCCGGCGGGCGCGGCCCCGACCGCGCGCCGGATCGCCGCCGGACCGGGGTCGGTGAAGTCGCGGGAGTCCACGTCGTAGGACAGCACGGTCGGGTACCCGGCCGCCCCGGCCAGCCGCAGCACCTGCGCGGTGGCGTGCTGGGCGGCGGAGGGTCGGAAGAACGCGCCGGGGCCGCCGGTGAGGGCGGCGATCCGGTCGCGGCAGCGCTCGATCTCGGCCTGGATGCCCGCGGCGGAAAGCGTGCTGAGCGTCGGGTGGCTCCAGGTGTGGTTGCCCAGCTCGTGGCCGTGGTCGGTGACGAGCCGGGCCGCGTCGGGGTACTCCTGGAGCCACGTCCCGACCGCCAGTACCGTGACGGCGGCGCCGCGGTCGGCGAGCGTCGTGAGGATCCGGCGGGCGAGGTCGAGGTCGCCCGCGCCGTGGAAGGTCAGCGCGACCTCGGGGCGTCCGGACGTGGCGTGGACGAGCTCGCGCGCGGGCCCGCCTGCGACGGGCGCCACGGTGGCCGGGGCGGCGGTGACGGGCGCGGCCGGGGTGGCATGGGCGGACGCGGCGGAGGCGGGCACACCGGCCGTCGTGGGCACCCCGCAGGCCGCCGCCAGAGCGGGCACCGCTGCGAGGAACCCCCTGCGCGTCAGGCGTACGAACGTCACGGCGTCGGACCGTACACCAGGCCCTGACCTGGGAATTCCTTTACCTGGAAACGCCGTGCTCCGCGCGGAGGAGGCGCTTGAGGAGCTTGCCTGCCTCGGTGCGCGGCAGCTCGGCGCGCACCTGCCAGCTGCGCGGGCGCTTGTAGCTCGCGAGCCGCTGCGCGACGTGCGCCTCGAGCCCCGCGACGTCGATCTCGCGGCCGTCGCGCGGGACGACGACGGCGTGCACGGTCTCGCCCCATTCCGCCGACCGCAGGCCGTAGACGGCGACGTCGAGCACGTCGGGATGCTCGTGCAGCACGGCCTCGACCTCCGCCGGGTACACGTTCATCCCGCCGGTGATCACCAGGTCCCCGGGCCTGTCGCGGATGAAGAGGTACCCGTCGACGTCGAGATGGGCGATGTCACCGACGGACTTCCAGCCGTCGGCGAGCTGCTCGCGCCCGTGGTAGCCACGGAACGTCGAGCGCGAGCGGACCTGCAGCTCCCCCGGCTCACCGGGCGGCAGCTCGTCGCCGTCCGGGCCGACCACCCGCAGCTCGACGCCCGGCACGGCCTTCCCGCACGAGCCGGGCCGGGCCAGCTGCTCCTCGGGGGGCAGCACCGCGTCGACGCCCAGCTCGGTGGAACCGTAGACCTCGAAGAGGAACCCGTCGCCGAACCGCGCGACCACCTCCTGCTTGAGCGCGTACGGCACCGGCGCGGCGTTGACGACCAGCGAGCGCATCGACGACAGGTCGGCCCGGCCGACGACCTCCGGCGGCAGCGCGACGATCCGCTTCAGCGGGGTGGGGGCGGTGAACGTGTTCGTGACCCGGTACTCGCGCACCAGCTCGACCCAGCGTGCGGCGTCGAACCGGCGCAGGAGCACGACCGTGCCGCCGAGCACGTGGTTGAGCAGGGCCCAGGCCAACGGCCCGGAGTGGTAGAGCGGCCCGGTGGTCAGGTGCACCTCCGCCGCCGGGCGCAGCCGGAGCACGGCGGCGAGCGCGGCTGTCGCCTCCGGATCCGCAGGGCCGCGCACCGCACCCTTTGGCTTTCCGGTCGTGCCCGACGTGTAGATCATCTGGCCGCCGGAGCCGTCGGGCGGCGGGGACGGCGTGGCAGGCCCCGTGAGCAGCGCGTCCCAGGCCGGGCTGCCGAAGACGACGACTTCGCGGACGTCGGGAAGGTCGGCGCGCACCGCGGCCACCCGGTCGGCCTGCTCCGGGTCGACGAGCACGACGGCGGCCCCGCTGTCGGCGATCACGTAGCGCATCTCGTCGGCGGTGAAGCGGTAGGCCAGCGGCACCGCGACGAGGCCCGCCTTGCGCGCCGCGTGCAGCACGACGAGCACCGCGACGCTGTTGGCTCCACACCAGATGATCCGGTCGCCGCCGCGGAGCCCGAGCCCGAGCAGGCCGTGGGCGAGGCGGTTCACCCTGTCCTCCAGCTCGGCGTACGTGAGCCGCTCGCCCTCGGGGTCGATCACGGCGGGCTTGTCGGGCTGCAGCGCGGCGTGGGTGGTCAGCGCGTCGGGGGCGGGCGCTGAGAGGGGCGCTGAGAGGGGCGCTGGGGCAGGTATGGCGTCGGGCACGGGCCTACTCTCGCCCATCCCGGCCCTCCGCGCGCCGCCGAGTGCGGCGAGCGACAGCGCCCTCCAGGCGCGCTTCGCGGGCACCGCCTGGTTGCGCTGCGACTCCTGGTACCGCGACGACCACGGCCGGATCGTCACGAACTGGCCGGGCTACATGCGGCAGTACGCCGCGGCGACGGCCAGGATCGACCCGGCCGAATTCATGTTCGTGCCCCGACCGTCGGTGTCTCAGGCGTCGGTGCGCACCTCCGTGCCGTCCTGACCCCACCGCGTGTGGTAGCTGCCCTCGGCGTCGGTGCGCCGGTAGGTGTGGGCGCCGAAGTAGTCACGCAGGCCCTGGATGAGGTTGGCCGGGCCGCGCTCACGCCGGTAGCCGTCGTAGTAGGACAGCGAGCTCGAGAACGCCGGGATCGCCACGCCCTGCTCCGTCGCGGCGACGACCACCCGCCGCCACGCGTCCTGCGCCTCGGCGAGGCCCTGCGTGAAGTAGGGCACCATCATCAGGTTCTCGACGTCGCCGTGCTCGGCGTAGGCCTCGCTGATCCGGTTGAGGAACTGCGCGCGGATGATGCAGCCGCCCCGCCAGATCGTGGCCATCGCGCCGAGGTCGAGGCCCCAGCCGTTGGCCTCCGACGCGGCCCGCATCTGTGCGAACCCCTGTGCGTAGGCCACGATCTTCGACGCGTACAGCGCCTGCCGGATGTCCTCGACGAGCCCGTCGGGCACCCCGCCCGCGCCCGGGGTCGGCCCGCCAAGGGCGGTCGACGCGGCCTTGCGCTCCTCCCGCAGCGACGAGAGCGTCCGCGCGAACACCGCCTCCGTGATCCCGGTGAGCGGCACGCCGAGGTCGAGCGCGTCCTGTGAGGTCCAGCGCCCGGTGCCCTTCTGCTCGGCCTGGTCGAGGATGACGTCCACCAGCGGCGTGCCGGTGGCGGCGTCGGTCTTCTGCAGCACGATGGCCGTGATCTCGATGAGGAACGACTCCAGGTCGCCGGAGTTCCACTCCTCGAAGATCTTCCCGATTGCGGGGGCGTCGAGCCCGCCGACGTGGGTGAGCAGGTCGTATGCCTCGGCGATGAGCTGGATGTCGGCGTACTCGATGCCGTTGTGCACCATCTTGACGTAGTGCCCGGCCCCGTCCGGCCCGACGTGCACGCAGCACGGCGTGCCGTCGACGTTGGCGGCGATCGAGGTGAGGACCTCCTCGACCTCGGCGTACGCGGCCGGGTCGCCGCCGGGCATGATGCTCGGCCCGTTGAGCGCGCCCTCCTCGCCGCCGGACACGCCGACGCCCATGAACCGGAGCCCGGCGGCGGCGCACTCCTCGGTGCGCCGCTTGGTGTCGGGGAAGTGCGAGTTGCCCGCGTCGATGACGATGTCGCCCTCGTCGAGCAGCGGGGTGAGCTCGGCGATCACCGCGTCCACCGGCGCACCCGCCTTGACCATCACGATGATCCGCCGCGGGCGCTCGAGCGCGGCGACGAACTCCTCGGTCGTCTCGGCGCCGGTGAACGTGCCCTCGGACGCGTACGCCTCCATGAACTCCTTGGTGCGCGCGGCCGTGCGGTTGTGCACGGCCACCGGCACGCCGTGACGCGCGATGTTGCGGGCCAGGTTCGCGCCCATGACGGCCAGGCCGGTGACACCGATGCGGCTGAGCTGCGGGGAGGGCCCTGCCGACGCCGATGATTCGCTCGGAAGCTCGCTCATGCGGCGAACCTACAGCTCCGCGATGGCCGGGACGACCTCCCGACCGAGGATCTCCAGCGGCTCGATCTCCCACACCCGCGGCACCCAGCCATGGGCCTCCTGGATCCCCAGGCCTGCCAGGCGCTCCAGCTGTGCGATCAGGTGGTCGACCTTCTCCCCCTTCCCGCCAGGGTCGAGGCCGAACATCACGGTCTTCTCGATCGCGTCGTAGTCCCGGCCGACGTCGGCGCAGTGCCCGCGCAGGACCTCCAGCTTCCGTTCCAGGTCAGGGCTGGGGAACAGGTTGCAGGCGTCCGCGTACTGCGCGACGAACCGCAAGGTCTTCTTCTCCCCGCCCCCGCCGATGAGGATCCGCGGGTGCGGGCGCTGCAGGGCCTGCGGCACGTTGAGGGTGCGCCCCAGGTGGTAGTGCTTCCCGTCGTAGGCGGCGTCGGACCCGCTCCACATCTGCATGCAGATCTGGAGGGTCTCCTCCAGGCGCTCGAAGCGTTCGGCCGTCCCGGGGAAGAACAGGCCGAGGCCCTCGGCCTCCTCGCTGTTCCATGCGGCGCCGATGCCGAGCCAGGCGCGGCCTTTGGACAGCACGTCCAGCGTGGTGACGATCTTCGCGAGCATGCCGGGATCGCGGTAGGTGACGGCGGTGACCCACGCCAGCAGCTCGACCTTCGACGTGCGGGCCGCGACGTAGCCGAGGGTGGTGTAGGCCTCCAGCATCTCGTGCTCGGGCGGACCGAGGACCTGGATCTGGAACAGGTGGTCCATGACGCTCACCCGCGCGAACCCGGCCTCCTCCGCCGCGACGACGATGCGCGTCAGGTCGTCGGCCAGCGTCGGACCACCGCCGGGGTAGGTGAAATCTGCGATGTGCAGCCCGATCTTCACGTGTCTCCTCCTCGTGCGCCCGCGCGCGGCGGGCGTCTTCCCCTGAGCCTGGCACGGGATCCGCGCCCGCGCCCGGCGACCCCGTTCCGCCGGGCGGTACGGCGTACCTCCCCGGGCGCCCGTGCCCCCGTAGCGTGCGACGCGTGAACGGATACGAGGTGGTGCTGCTGCGCCACGGCGAGACGGTCGGCTACGACGGCGACCTCGGGCTCACCCCGCTCGGCGAGCGCCAGGCCCGCGAGCGCGGCGCGACGCTGGCCAAGGAGATCGCGCCCGGGACCGACGTCCGGATGCCGCACGCGCAGACCGCGCGGGCCACCGCGACGGCCGTCGCGCTCCGGGCGGCGTTGGTCGACGAGCTGGGCGGGGAGGAGGTCGACGGCACCACCGTCGGCCCGCTCCACACCGAGCCGCACCTGGCCAACCTGCGGTTCGCGCTGCACGGCGACGTCGTCGACACCTCGGCGGCGGTGACGACCCGGCTCGCGCTGCCCGCGGACGAGCGCCCGGACTGGGCGCGCGAGTACGACCGCTTCGACACCGACTTCCGGGCGATCGCGGCCGCGGGCGGCCCGATCGAGTACTGGCTGCGGAACCCGACGCTGTTCTTCGAGCCGCCGCAGCTCGCCGCCCACCGGATCTGGCAGGGCGTCGCGAAGTTCGGGGACCTCGTCGACGATCGTCCCCTCGTGGTGCTGGCGACCACCCACTCGGGCCCGATGCGGGCGGTGGTCGCCGCGGCACTGGGCCATGACCCCGGCGAGCCGCACAACCTGGAGGACGTGCGGGTGCGGGTGGCCCCGGACGGCTCGGCGGCCCTGACCTTCCGCGACGACGTCGTCCCGTTTGCCGCGCTGCCCGCGCTGCCGCCCTGGTTCGCCTAGCGGCCCAGGGCCGTAGGCGGGTCCGTCAGAAAGCAGGCCAGGGGATCGCGGGGCCGTACCCGGACGGCTCGGGATAGCGGGGGTCGGCGAGGAGCGCGTCGACGCGCGCGGAGAGCGTGCGGACCTCCCGGCGGGTCACGTGCTCGCCCAGGACGTCGCACAACACCCCGTCGAGCTCGGCGCGCAGCTTCTCCAGCCCTTCGACGACGTCGGCGGGCAGCTCCTGGCCGACCCAACCCCAGAGCACCGTGCGCAGCTTGTCCTCGACGTGCAGCGTGAGGCCGTGGTCGACGCCGTAGAGGTTCCCGTCGGTGCCCGCCAGCACATGGCCGCCCTTGCGGTCGGCGTTGTTGACCACCACGTCGAACGCCGCCATGCGGCGCAGTGCGGGGGTGTCGGCGTGGACGAGCACGGCGGGCTGACCCCGCTCGCCGCGGGCGCGCAGCACGCCGACCCAGCCGGGCGGCACCTTCTTCGGCGAGCAGACGTCCACCAGCTCGCGCTCGTCGGTGGTCTCCACCCAGATCTGGACCATCCCGGGCCCGAACGGCCCGTCCCGGTACACGGTGGGCGGCACGACGTGGAAGCCCGCGGCCTCGGACACGAGGAACGAGCCGACCTCGCGTCCGGCGAGCGTGCCGTCCGGGAAGTCCCAGAGCGGCCGCTCTCCGCGCACCGGCTTGTAGACGCACTGCGCCGCCACGCCGTCGGCGCTCACCGTGCCGACCAGGGTGGCGTTGGATGCGTCGACGAGCCTCCCGGTGATCTCGATGCGACCGCGGAGGAGCAGGTCCGGCACCGCCGGGTCACGCGGATCCACGTACTCCCTACTCCGCGACCGGGGTCCTCTGGTGGTACCCGTTCAGGCGCACGCAGACGTGGCCCTGCGGATCGAGCGGCTCGGCGCACAGCGGGCAGGGCGGGCGCCCTGCTGAGACGACCCGCTCGGCCCGGTCGGCGAACGCCTTGGCCTGGCCGGGCGAGAGGAAGACGCGCAGCGCGTCGGGCCCCTCTTCGGTGTCGTCGAGCACGACCGACTCGTCGACCTCCTCCTCGGTGACGGCGAGCAGCTCGACCACGATCGACTTGGAGTCGGCGTCCCAGCCCAGCCCCATCGTGCCGACCCGGAACTCCTCCTCGAGGGGGACGGCGAGCGGATCGAGATCGGCGCCCGGGGTCTCCGGCACACCCGCCCCGAAGCGGCGGGTGATCTCGGTGAGCAACGCGGCGATGCGCTCGGCGAGCACCGTCACCTGCTGCTTCTCCAGCAGCACGCTCACCGTGCGGGAGTCCTCGATGGCCTGGAGGTAGAACGAGCGGTCCCCGGGCTCGCCGACGGTGCCCGCGACGAAGCGCTCGGGCTGGCGGAAGACGTGGATGACTCGTGACATGGCGAAATCCAGAGTAGGCCACCGCGGGCTCGCAGGCACATCGCTGTCAGGTGCTTCCGCCCACTACGGCGTCCGAGCTGCGCGGCGCGGGCTTGCGGCGACGCCGCGGCTTGGGCGGGATGAGGCCCGCGACGTCGCCGCCGAGGTCGTTGACCCGCGCCACGAACGGGCGGGTCGGGGTGTAGTGGACGACGCTGATCGAGCAGGTGTCGACCATGATCCGCTGGAAGTTGTCGAGGTGGGAGGCCAGCGCGTCGGCGAGCACTGCCTTGATGACGTCGCCGTGGCTGCACGCGAGCCACACCGACTGCGGCCCGCAGGCCGCCGCGATGCGCGCGTCGTGGCGGCGGATCGCGGCCACCGCGCGGGCCTGCATCCCGGCGAGGCCTTCGCCGTCGGGGAACACCGCGGCCGAGGGGTGGGCCTGCACCACCTTCCAGAGCGGCTCCTTTGCCAGCGTCTTGAGCGAGCCGCCCGTCCAGCTGCCGTAGTCGACCTCGGCCAGCTCGGGCTCGGGCACCGGCACCAGACCGCGGTCCTGCGCCAACGGCGCCACGGTCTGCTCGCAGCGCAGGAGGGGCGAGCACACGATCTCGGCGATCGGCACCCCCGCCAGCCGCTCGACGACCTTCTGCGCCTGCGCCCGACCCGTCTCGTCCAGCTCGACGCCCGGGGTGCGACCGGCCAGCACGCCCGCGACGTTGGCGGAGCTGCGGCCGTGCCGGAGCAGGATCAGGGTGGTCACATGATCGAGCCTACGGCTGCGGCGGCGGAGCCAGCCCGGCGATCACGATGTCGACGAACCGCGCCCGCAGGTGGGGGGCCACCCCGGCGCCCGGAACGGCGCCCAGCAGCACCCCCAGGTCGGCGAGGGTGAGGTCGGCGCGCACCTGGCCCGCGAGCTGCGCGCGCAGCAGGAGCTCGGTGATTCCCGCGACGCTGCGGGCGACGGGCGAGCCGGGTGCGGCGGTCGCGATCTCAGAGTCGACGTCGAGGCGCCCCGCGGCGGACTTGAACGCCTGGTCGGACGCGTGGCGCTCGGCGATCTCGCGGAACAGCTCGCCGAGCGCGGGCCCGGGCGGCGCCCCGGCGTGCACGGCCGCGAGCGCGCCCTCCGTGAGGGAGGCCATCTGCGCCAGCGAGTCCTCGACGACCGCGGCGACGAGGTCCTCCTTCGCGGGGAAGTGCCGGTAGAGCGTCCCGACCGCGACGCCCGCGTGGCGCGCGATGTCCTCCATCGTCGCGTCGACGCCGGTCTCGGCGACGAGCGCGCGGGCGGCCTCCAGGATCCGGTCCCTGTTGCGCTGTGCGTCGACTCTCACAGGCCCATCATGAAGCATCGTTCATGTTGTGGCTAAGATGAAGCCATATTCATCTTCGATCGGAGGACCCACGATGGGCTGGACCCCTGCCGACATCCCCGACCTGACCGGGCGGCGCGCGATCGTCACCGGCGCCAACGCCGGGCTCGGCCTGCAGGTCGCCCGCGGGCTGGCGGCGCACGGCGCCGAGGTCGTGCTGGCCTGCCGCAACACGACCAAGGCCGAGGCCGCAGCCGCCGAGATCGCCGCGCGGACGCCGGAGGCGCACGTCACCGTCGGCAGGCTCGACCTCGCCGATCTCGACAGTGTCGCCGCGTTCGCCGACGCCCAGTCCGGTCGGTTGGACCTGCTGGTCAACAACGCCGGGCTGATGGCCATCGACGAGGCGCGCACCGCGCAGGGCGTCGAGATGCAGTTCGGGGTGAACCACCTCGGGCACTTCGCGCTCACCGCCCGGCTGCTGCCGCTGCTGCTCGCGACACCCGGCTCGCGCGTCGGCACCATGTCGAGCATGGGCCACCGCGGCGCCCGCGGGCAGGCCGACCCGCGGCTGGAACGCCGTTACGACCGCTGGCAGGCCTACTTCCAGAGCAAGCTCGCCAACCTCCGGTTCACCGCCGAGCTCCAGCGGCGCCTCGCCGCGGCCGGGGCGTCGACGATCGCGGTGGCCGCGCATCCCGGCGCCTCCAACACCGATCTCGGCACCGAGGGATCAGGCCTCGCCAACCGGGGCATGCGCTTCGCGCCGTTCTTCACCCAGTCCGCCGAGGCGGGCGCCCGCCCGATGCTGCGCGCGCTGACCGACCCGGCGGTGCGGGGTGGCGAGTTCTACGGCCCTCGCTTCGTCGTGCTCGGGGCGACGCCGGTCCGCGAGACACCGACGCGCGCGGCGCGGGACAGCGCCGCCGCCCGTCGGCTGTGGGAGACGTCGGTGGAGCTCTCCGGCCTGGAGCCCGCGTTCGCCGTGTGACGGCCGGTCAGGTCGCCGACACCCACCCGGCACCGAGGGCGACGAAGAGCAGAACACCCAGCGCTATGCGATACCACACGAACACGTACACCGTGTGTTTCGCGACCCAGCGCAGCAACCAGGCGATCACCGCGAAGCCGACGACGAACGCGATCACCGTCGCCACGATCATCTGCACGGGCGTGATGCCGCCCTTGCCGATGTCCGGGATCGTGAAGATCCCCGCCGCGACCACGGCGGGGATCGCCAGCAGGAACGAGTAGCGCACGGCCGCGGTGCGCTGCAGGCCGAGGAACAGCCCCGCGGTGATCGTCCCGCCGGAGCGGGACACCCCGGGGATCAGCGCACAGGCCTGGGCGAAGCCCAGGATCACGCCGTCGCCGACCTTGAGCTGCCGCAGCTCGATGCGCTGCCGCCCGTAGTACTCGGCGAGCCCGAGCAACACGCCGAACACGACCATTGTCGTCGCGATCAGCCACAGGTTGCGGGCCACCGTCTCGATCGAGTGCTTGAACACCACGCCGAGCACCGCGATCGGGATCGTGCCGATGATCACCAGCCAGGCCAGCCGATAGTCGGGGTCGGCGCGGGCCTCCGGGCTGCGCAGGCCCCGGAACCACCCCGCGATGAGATGCCAGATATCGCGGGCGAAGTAGACGAGCACGGCCGCCTCGGTGCCGAGCTGGCTGACCGCGGTGAAGGCCGCGCCGGGATCGTTGCCGAAGAACACCCCCGAGACGATGCGCAGATGGGCGGACGAGGAGATGGGCAGGAACTCCGTGAGTCCCTGCACGATCCCCAGCACGACGACTTCGAGCCACGACACGGTGCGCGACCGTAGCGGGTCAACCTGAGGCTCCGCATAAGCTCACCCCGTGTTGCGGCGACGGGTGGGCGGAAGCGGGCTGGAGGTGTCGCGCATCGGCCTGGGCACGATGACCTGGGGCGATCTCACCGACGCTGAAAGCGCCACCGCCCAGCTGACCGCCTTCGTCGACGCGGGCGGCACACTCGTCGAGACCGCCGACGGCTACGGCGACGGGGCCGCCCAGGAGGTGCTCGCGAAGGTGCTCGCCACGAGCGTCTCGCGCGACTACGTGGTGATCGCCGGGCGGGCGACGCTGCCCGGCGGTCCGCTCGGCGACGGCGCGGCCCGCGGCGCCCTGCTCACCGCGCTGGACGCCACACTCAAGCGCCTCGGCGCCGACCACCTCGACCTCTGGCAGCTCCCCGGCTTCGACGCGACCGTCCCGCTCGAGGAGACGCTCTCGGCCGTCCAGGTGGCCGTGATGTCCGGCCGGGCCCGCTACGCCGGGCTGGTGGCACCCCGGGGGTGGCAGCTCGCCACGGTCGCCGAACGCGGGCGGGCGCTGGGCAGCATCACGGTGCCGGTGTCGGCGCAGGCGGAGTACTCGCTGCTCGCCCGTGACGCGGAGGCGGAGCTGCTGCCCGCGGCCACCCACCACGGCGTCGGCCTGCTCGCCTGGGCGCCGCTCGGCCGGGGTGTGCTCACCGGCAAGTACGCCGAAGGCACGCCCGCCGACTCCCGCGCCGCCTCCCCCGCGCTCGCGCCCTATGTCGAGGCGCGACGCAACGAGCGTTCGGCGCGGATCGTGCAGGCCGTCCTCACCGCGGCCGACGGGCTGGGCACCTCGCCGCTCGCCGTCGCGCTGGCTTGGGTGCGCGACCGGCCGGGCGTCGCGTCGGCCATCGTCGGGGCCCGCGACGCGGCGCAGCTCGCCGCGTCGATGGCGACCGAGGCCGTCACGCTGCCCGCGGAGATCCGCGCCGCGCTCGACGACGTGAGCGTCCCGCTCGGAGATCTGGCACTCGACCCTCGGGTGCGCCTAGGGTGAGCAGTCCACCCGCCGTTCACCGACGGGTGGCAAAACGGTCCCTACCTTTCGGAGGTGAGCCGGTGGCGCGGAGCGGCCCGACCGGCACGATCGAAGGAGACGCAGTCGAAGGGAATCGTGGGGAGGGGAGCGCCCTCGGGGAATGGGAATACCGCCCCGTGAAGCTCCCCGGTGACGTGTCGCGGATGACCGCGGCCGTCCGGCTCGCGATTCAGGCGGAATACAGCGGATGGGAGCTCGCCCGGGTGCGGCTCTACCCGGGCGGTGTGCGGAAGGTGGTACTGCGCCGTCGGCGCAGCTCGAGAATGCTCCCCGGCCTCTCGATCTAGAAGAGCCCGTCCAGGGGCACTCCTAAGGAACCAGAACGACCTTCCCGGTTGTCCCCCGCGACCCGAGGCGCCGCAACGCCTCGGGGGCTTCGCGTAGCGGCAGCTCGGCCCCGACCAACGGCGCGATCTTCCCGGCCGCCCAGAGGTCGTTCAGCCGTCCCTGCCACCGCGGGATCCACTCCGGCGCCACGCGCCGGTAGAAGGCCCAGTGCACGCCGACGACCGCGTAGTTCTTGATCAGCACGTGGTTGGTGGGCGCCTCGGCGAACCGGCCTGCCACGAAGCCGATCACGAGGATGCGCCCTTCGAACGCGACGACCCGGCGCGAGGCGTCGAAGACGTCGCCGCCGACGGGGTCGTAGACGACGTCGGCGCCGCCGCCGTCGGTGAGCTCCTTGACGCGGGCGACCATGTCCTCGGCGGCGTAGTCGACCACCGCGTCGGCGCCCATCGCGCGCGCCACCTCACACTTCTCAGGGCCGCCCGCGGTGCCGATGACCCGCGCGCCGAGGGCCTTGCCGAGCTGCACCGCTGCGCTGCCGACCCCGCCCGCGGCCGCGTGCACCAGGAGGGTCTCCCCCGGCTGGAGCCGACCGCGGTGCTCCAGCGCGCAGATGCCGGTCTGGTAGGTCACGAACATGCCCGCGGCCTGTCCGGCGCTCATCCCCTCCGGCCACGGCAGCGTGGACGCGGCGTCGAGAACCGCGAGCTCCGCGTAGCCGCCGCGCCCCATCGGGGGCGTTCCCAGCACCCGGTCGCCGACCGCCGCCGCGGCCCCCTCACCGGCGGCCACGACCTCGCCCGCGATCTCCATTCCGGGCGTGAACGGCAGCGGCGGCTTGTCCTGGTAGCGGCCCTGGCAGAGCAGGATGTCGGGGAAGTTGCAGGCGACGGCATGCACGCGCACGAGCACCTCCCCCGTGCCCGGCTCGGGGTCGGGCAGCTCGCCCCACGTCAAGACGTCGGCCGGATCACCCAGCTGACAGACCTGCCAACCCCACATCGGTCACGCCCCCATCCGGTGAGTCCCACAATCCGCCACGGTGAGTCCCGCGATCCGCCACGGTGAGTCGTCCGTCTCGCCACGGCGAACCGCGCATCTCACCACGGCGTCAGTGGTCCCGCCAGCTGATGTCCGGGGGTGGCGGCGAGTCCTTGGGCCCGGGCACGCCGCGGAACCCGTAAGGCCCCGGCTCCCGCCCCGGCTGGACATACCAGCACTCCCCCGGCTCGCCGCGGTCGAGGATCGCGACGATCGCGTCGACCACATCCGACGACGTGAGCAGCGGAAAGTCCGCCATCTGGCCCTTGGCGGGCGCGAGGAGCGGAGTGTCGGCGAACCCCGGGCACACCGCGTTGACGCGGATGCCCTCGGGGGCGAGGGTCGGCGCCGCCGCGCGCACGTACCCGACCACGGCGTGCTTGCTGAGGGTGTAGAGCGCGTCACCGGGCATGGCCGTGAGGCCTGCCAGTGATGCGGTCGCGACGATCACGCCGCCACCCGCCCGCCGCAGCGCGGGCACCGCCGCCGTCAACCCGAAGACGACGTGGTCGACGTTGATACCCATGATCTTGCGATAGCCCGCGAGGTCGAGGTTCTCCACCCCCGACTGGCCCGCGGTGATTCCCGCGTTGAGCAACACGACGTCGAGGCGGCCGAATGTGTCCTCGGCGATGTCGACGGCCATGGTCATCGTGTCGGGCTGGGCGGCGTCGCCCGGCAGCGCCAGGCCGCCGATCTCCTCGGCGAGGGCCCGCGCGCCTGCTTCGTCGAGGTCGGCGATGGCCACGCGGCACCCCGCGGCGGCCAGCCGTCGCACCGCCTCGGCCCCGATGCCGGACGCCCCGCCCGTGACGAGCCCGGCCTTGCCGTCGAGATCCATCAGCAGCTCCTCAGGAAGGTGTCGAGCACCCGCGTGCCGAACGTCAGAGCATCCACCGGCACCCGCTCGTCGATGCCGTGGAAGAGGGAGGCGAAGTCCAGGTCGGGCGGCAGGCGCAGCGGCGCGAAGCCATAGCAGCGCATGCCCAGCCTGTGGAAGGACTTCGCGTCGGTGCCGCCGGAGAGCATGTAGGGGATGGCGATGGCGTCGTCGTCGTGCTCCTGCAGGGCGGCGATCATCGCCTCCGTCAGCGGGCCCTCGAACTCCGTCTCGACGGGCGGCAGGTCGGTGACCCATTCGCGCGTCACGTCCGGACCGAGCAGGTCGTCGACCTCACGCAGGAACGCCTCCTGACGCCCCGGGATCACCCGGCAGTCAACGACGGCCTCGGCGACCGACGGGATGACGTTGGCCTTGTAACCCGCCTTGAGCATGGTCGGGTTGGCCGTGTCGCGGACGGTGGCGCCTATGATGCGCGCGACCGGGCCGAGCTTGGCCAGCGACCCTTCCAGGTCGTCCTCGGGGAACTCCAACCCGGTGAGCTCGCTCATCCGCTCCAGGAACGCGCGGACGGTGTCGGTGAGCGTCACCGGGAACGTGTGGTTGCCCAGCCGCGCCACCGCCTCGGCCACCTTCGTCACCGCGTTGTCGTCGTGCAGGAACGAGCCGTGTCCGGGCTTGCCGCGGGCCCGCAGCCGCATCCAGGCGATGCCCTTCTCGGCCGACTGGATCGGGTAGACCCTCCGGTTCTCGCTCAGCGTGAGCGAGAACCCACCGACCTCGCCGACCGCCTCCGTGCAGCCGTCGAAGAGGTCGGGCCGGTTCTCGACCAGCCACATCGACCCGTACGCCCCGCCCGCCTCCTCGTCGGCGACGAAGGCGAAGACCAGGTCGCGCGGCGGCACCACACCGTCGCGCCGGAAGCGGCGGAGGACGGCCAGCATCATCGCGACCATGTCCTTCATGTCCACCGCGCCACGGCCCCACACATAGCCGTCCTGCACCGCGCCGGAGAACGGGTGCACCGACCATTCGCTCGGATCGGCGGGAACGACGTCGAGATGACCGTGGACAAGCAGCGCCCCCCGCCCCGGGTCGGCGCCACGGACGCGGCAGAAGACGTTGTCGCGCCCCGGCGCCCCGGACTCGACCCGCTCGTACGCCAGCCCGACCTCCTCGAGCTTCGCGGCGACATAGTCCGCCGCCTCCCGCTCGCCCTTGGTCGTCTCCAACTCCCCGGTGTTGGAGGTGTCGAACCGGATGAGCTCGGAGCACAGCTCGACGACCTCGTCCTCGGCTCGCACACTCGTCATGCGGATCTTCCTACCACCCAGGTCCGGTGGCGGCGGGCCGGGACGCGTCGGCTATCCTTGCCCGGCAGGTCCGAGTGGCGGAATGGCAGACGCGCTAGCTTGAGGTGCTAGTGCCCGAGTAGGGCGTGGGGGTTCAAGTCCCCCCTCGGACACGACCACTACGTACATGGACTGGTGTTGGCGTCACTTCAGCCAGCGCAGTCTTGTCGGCGTGGCGGTAGGTGATGGTCAGGCCCAGCTGCCGGTAGACCTCGGCCTTATCGACAGGCTCGGCGTCGTCGAGAACCCCGAGCAATCCCCCGAAGGCGGCGACAGTCGCCGCGATTTCGGCCCTACTCATGCGTCTCGTGCTTCGATCAGCTCCAGCTTCGATGCGGGCCTCCGCGGCGCGCTTCTGCTGCTGTACGTCGGCCATCCACGACGCGACAAGAGCGGGGTCGGCGCCTGCCTCAAGAGCAGAGCGGTGCCGGGCAAGCTTGCGGTCACATTCGGCAATCTCCCTCCTGACCGCGTCATCCTGCCCGTGATGCGGCTCGGGCTGCGCCGCCTCCATCGCCGCTAGCGCCTGCGATCCGGTTCGGGGCGAACACGTCGGCCAACCACTGATCGAGACGCGGCACCAGCGCGTCCTCGCGGACATAGACCGCAGCCGGATGGTCGATCTTGTTAGCATCGCATACTCAGCTCGGAAAACGGCAACGGTAGTGCGCGCGGCCGTTATTCCACGTTCCTTGCATACGGCGCTCACAGACCTCGCAGAACACCAAACCACGCAGCGCATAGCCGTGGCGGCGTCGCGTTACGACCGGCCCGGAGGTGGGCCCGCGTGACGCCAGGCGCAACCGCCCGTTCGAAGTCTCGGTCGTGACGAGCGCAGGATGGGCCTGCTCATCCGAGAAGATCCACGCCTCGCGCGGGTTCCACGCCAGGTGAGTGGCATGGCCGAGAGCAACGTCGTTGACATCGACCAACACTCCTGCTTCCGCTGCTTGTTCCACACCTGCCGCTCCGGTGTAGCGAGGGTTGGTGAGAATCGCTCGGATCGCCGTCTTGGACCAGCCGCGGCCGTCCGGTGTCGGTTTCGCGCCGGGTCAGCGGCCGGGCGACGGGATGTCGTCGGCGGTGAGCTGTTGCGCAATGTGCGCAGTGCCGCTCCGTCGGCGTACATGCCGGTAGATCCGCTCGACGACCGGCGCCGTCACCGGGTCGGGCTCGAGACGCGGAAGCCGCTGCCGTCAGCGGCTTTGCGCAGGGTTGGGGTGCGGTCCGGCGTCGGCAAGGCGGTAGCCATAGGGGGGTCGACCACCGAGGAAGCGGCCCTCGACCTGCGCCTGGGCTGCCATGGCCGAACGGACGCGGATCTTGATGCGGGTGCGTTCCCCTTTCGACATGCCGCCAAAGACCGACATCACCAGATCGTGCGCCTCGGAGTCGGGGTCGACCGCACCGCCGACCTCGGGTACCCACAGGTCCACGCCCCAGTGCTGCAGCACCGGGTAGGTAAGCCCGTACTGCGTTGCCGTAGAACGCGCGCTGTGGCTCGCCGATCACGACAGCCGCGAATCCACGCTCCGCGTCTACCGACGCGTCGAGCAGACGTGCGGCCGCGGGTCGTCGTCTCCAGGGAAGCGACCGGGACTGTCCGATATCGAAGAACTCCTGCGACGATCTCGCCGTGCTTCTCGATGAGTGCACGGGCGCGGGCGAGCTGCCAGTTGCGTGATGCCTCCGGGTCTTGGTTGTCTTCCGTGGACACCCGGCCGTAGAACGCGAACCTGATCGCCATGCGGCTACTCCGTCTGACTCCGCTTGTTCATTGCCCTCATCAGCAGCCGGGCCAACGCCCGCGCAGCATCCGGAGTCAGGACAGGCGGATCACTCGGCACAGTCACACGGACGATGGCAGATTCTGGTCGCGCTGGGACGGACATGGTATCGAACTCATCGCGCTCGGCCCTGGGTTGAGGCCTCGGATGTGGACAGCCAGTTGCCGCTGAATCCCGGTGATCACTCACCGCACGAACGGTGGCGGGCGCGTTGTACGGATTCGTGGCTTCCACGCGTCGTCCTGGACCCGTCACTCGGGTTACGGCCTGAGCACACCGACGCCACGACGATCCGCCGAGTGCGCGTGTGCTCGTCACGTGGCGACACCGTGCTCATACCCTGAAGTGGGTATGGGCCGGACACCAGAGTCGGCACAGCGGCGGCGGCGGTGTGGCCACGACATCCGCCCACGTGGCCACCGCGTGAGGCACGCGTGCGTCGGCGTGGTCGACTCCATAGATACCCAATCAGCGGCATGGCCACAGCGTGCGCACGGTCTGGCCACGCCTGCGGCGCACGCGTGCGGCGCGTATAGGCCCAGCTCAGCGGCGTGGCCACCGCGTGCGTGCTGCGTGCGCGCTGCGTGCGCACCGTGTCCTCCCGGCGGGCAGAGGGCGTGCGCACGCGGTGAGCCACGCAACGCGCACGCGACCGCGGACCGTCAGCCCCGACACGAACGAAGGGGGCGACGTGGACGAGGCAGCCGCGCGGCGGGCACCGTCGGTGGCCGGGGTCGCGGGCGGCGTGGGCACCACCACGATCGCCCGCGCCCTGGCCGGGTCGGACCGGGGCGTGTTCACCGGTCGCCCCGTCGACGTATTGGTGTGTCGCGCGACGGCGGACTCGCTGGTGCGCGCCGCGCGCGCCGCCTACCTGATCTCCACCCAGCAGCATCGCCGCCCGGTGTTGGCGGTCAACACCGCCGACACCGCCGGGCCGAGCCGCCCGAGCGTGGCGCGGATGCGGCTGCTGGAGCCCCACACCGCCGGCGTGGTCGTGCTGCCCTACGTGCGCCGCTGGCGGGACCTGGCCACCCCGCTGCAGGACGTCACCGGTCTGCTGGGCCGCCCGGTGACCGAGCTACCGCGGCCGTTGCGCCGCTTCGCCACCGCCGTGCACGCCCTCGCCCACAGCCTCGGCCACCCCACCGGCGGCACCTCGCCGCACGCGCTCGTCCGCTCCCCGCCGACCCGTTCCACGCCCGTCTCACACCACCGCACAGAGGAGCCAGCAGTGACCTTCCACCATCCACGAGGACTCTCGTCCGCCCTCGTCCTGGCCATCACGCGACTTGCCCAGCCACCGGACCCACCACCCGCGCCACCGCCGGGACTGACTCGCGATCACGAACCTGTTGCTGTCGTGGATGAAGTGGGGCGTCGTCGTGGTCGGGGTGGTCGGCCTCCTCACCTGCGCCATGATGATCATCATCGGGCGGCGTAACCGGTCGGCCACCGCCTACGAGGGTCTGGTCGGGTCGGCGTGGGTGCTGGCCGGGCTCGGTCTGGCCTCGGTCGCCGCGCTCATCGTCGGCGCGTTCCAGCTGGGCCCGTGATGACCACCTTCACCTCCGTCATCGCTGCCAGCGCCGCGCAACCTCCGCCCACGCCGATCCCGCCGCACACCCGGGCCGTCGTGCGCGGTGTGGGATGCCGGGTGTCAGGCCGGGCAGCTCGCGCAGACCGGGTTCCAGTCGCTGGTCGCCGAGATCGCCCGGGGCACCGGCGAGTTCGTCGTCTCGGCCACCACCTGGTGGATCACCACCCCGAGCGTGGACCCGTTGGATCCGGCGGTCGGGCACGCCCAGACGCGTGCTGCAACCGCTGAGTCTGGCGATCCTGGTCGGGTCGATCCTGGCCCAGGCCATCCGGATGATGATCTCCCGCAAGGGTGATCCGCTCGTGCAGGTGCTGCTCGGGCTGGTCCGCTACGCGGTCACCGCCGGGCTCGGGCTGACCGTGCTGCATGCCGCGTTGACCGCCGGGGACGCGTTGGCCACCGGCATCCTCGACGACGCACCCGCGAAGTTCGCGCGGCTGCTGCAGGCGATGCTGCTGGCCAACCCCACCAACCTGTGGGGGGTGCTGCTGTTGTCGATCATCGCCACCGTGCTGGCCGTGGTGCAGTGGCTGCTGATGGAGCTGCGCCAGGCCGGGCTGCTGGTGCTTGGCCGCCATGCTCACCCTGGCCGCGTCGGGGTCGCTCAACCGGGCCACCCGGGCCTGGTTGGACCGGCTGATCGGCTGGCTGCTCGCGATCGTCGCCTACAAGCCCGCGGCCGCGTTCATCTACTACCTCGGCTTCTCCTACCTGTCCCCCCGCGCCGGCGCACCGGGCGACCTGGGCACGATCCTCACCGGCGTGCTGATCCTCGGCATGGCCGTCGTGGCGATGCCGGTCCTGCTGAAGTTCTTCTCCTGGTCGGGCACCCAGATCGGCGGCTCGGGCGGCAGCGGCTCCGGGACGCTGGCCGCCGCGGGAGCGGTCGCGCTGGCCCGGGCCGGACGCGGCCCGGCGATCGACCGCGGCGCCGCCCTCGGGGCCACGGCCGCGGCCGGCCCGGCGGGTGCCACGGTCGCGGCGGCCGGTGCGGCAGCAGCGGCCGGGCGCGGCGCGGTGAACCAGTTCACCGGCGCCACCACGCCCAGGTGGTGGCCGGCCATGAGCACCCCGGCTGCGGGCGGATCCCGCCGACGTGCGGCAGCCGCGGCTGTACGGGAACTGGCGAGCCGAACGCGGCTGGGGCATCGGCCGCCTGTCGAGCACGCGCCACCATCATCGTGTTCCTGGCCGTGCTGGCCCCGCTGCTGGCCGCGTCGACCGCACCCGTCGACGGTGCTGCCGCTGACCGTGGCCGGTGTCGTGGTGGTGGCCGCGATCGTGATCCGGATCGGGGGCCGCTCGGCCGTCGACGTGCTCGGGGTGCGGCTGCGGTTCTGGCGGGCGCGCCGCCGCGGCTGGACCCGGCTGTCGGCCGGGGTGCTCGCCGACGACACCCGCGCCGCCGACCTGCCCGGCGTGCTGGCCCCGCTGCGCCCCCTGGATATCGACGATGGCCGCGGCCGCCGTCACGTGCTGCTGCACAACCGGCGCACCGGCACCTTGACCGCGGTGCTGCGGTGCGCCCCGATCGGGCTGGATCTCGCCGACCCCGATCAGACCGACCAGTGGGTGGCCGCGTGGGGCGGGTTCCTCGCCGACCTCGGCTATCAACCCCTCGTCCGGCACATCGCGGTCACCATCGACACCGCCCCCACCGGCGGCGGCGGTCTCGCCACCCACGTCACCACCCACCTCGACCCGCACGCGCCGCAGGCTCGCCCGGCAGGTCCTCACCGAACTGGTCGCCGACACCACGGCCCGGACGGCGTCGGTGCAGGTGTGGCTGTCGGTGTGCCTCGACCCGGCCCGGGCCACCCCGAAACCGACGGATCTGCTCGCCGCCTGCGTCGAGGTCGGTCGCTGGCTACCCGGGCTCGAGACCGCAGCTCGCCGCCTGTGGCGTCGCCGTCCAGGGCCGCGCCACCCTGACCTGGCTGGCCGCGGCGGTGCGGGCCGCGTTCGACCCGGCCACCCGGCCCCACCTCGCCGGCGGCCGCGCTGGAGTGGGCGGACGCGGTCCCGGTCGCCGCCCGCGAGGAATGGGACCACTACCGCCACGACAGCGGCGTCTCGGTCAGCTGGGCGTTGCGCGAGGCACCCCGCCAGGCCGTCGACGCCGCGGTCCTGGCCCCGCTGGTGGCGCCCGGCCCGTATCCGCGGCGGGTGTGCTGGCTGTATCAGCCCTACCCCGCCGAGCAGGCCGCCGGCGAAGGTCGAAGCCCAGGTCACCGCCGGACAGATCCGCCGCGCCTGGGCCGCCCGCACGCGGCGGGACGAAACCCAACGCGACCGCGACGACCGCGACCGCGCCCTGCAAGCCGCCCGCGAAGAAGCCGCCGGCGCCGGGGTCGGCCGCTTCACCCTCTACACCACCACCACCGTCACCGACGACACCGAGCTGTCCGCCGCGGTCGCCGACGTCGAACAACGCGCCGGGCAAGCCCGACTGCGGCTGCGCCGCCTGCGCGGAGCGCAAGCGGCCGGGTTCGCCGCCGCCCTCGGCATGGGCGTCGATCCCGACGACCTGCTCACCCTCGGAACGTCGCGATGACCCCAGCGCTCGATCAAGCTCACGACGATGGGCTGGGCCCTCCCCGGTGGTGGCCGGGCGGCGAACGTCGCCGCGGGCACCCGCTATGCGGGCACCACCAGCCAGCTCTGCGGCCTGTTCCCGTTCACCGTGGCCTCGGGCGCCACCCTGACCGGGGTGCCGTTGGGTCGCAGCCTGCACACCGCCGAGCCGGTCGGGCTCGATCCCGCGCACTGGCTGCGCACCGGGCTGATCAGCAACACCGGGGTGTGGGTGCAGGGCCAACCCGGGATCGGGAAGTCCTCGATCACCAAACGCCTCGTCATCGGCCTGGTCGGGTTCGGGATGCGCGCCCTGATCCCCGGCGACATCAAAGGCGAATACACCCCGCTCGATCACCGCGCTCGGCGGCACGGTGTGGCGGCTGGGCCGCGGCCAGCACACCCTCAACCCGCTCGACCCCGGCCTCGCCGCCCCCGCCCTGGCCGCCGCCGTCGGCACCGAACGCCAACAGCTCGGCCGAGAACCTGCGCACCCGCACCCTCGCCCTGCTCGAGGCCCTGCTGGCCATCACCAGCGGTCGTGCAGCTGTCGGCGACGGGTCGACGGCTGCTCGCCGCCGCGCTGGATCAGACCACCGCCGCCCGGATCGAGCCGACCATCCCCGACCTGCTGCACGCCCTCACCCTCGGCGCCGACCCGCTCCCGCAGATCGTCGCCACCGACGACGAGCGCGGCTACGCCCGCGCGGTGCGGGGGCTGGTGAACACCCTCGGACTGTTGTGTGACGGGAGCCTGCGCGGGCTGTTCGACCGGCCCTCCACCATCACCGCCGACCCCACCACCCCCGCCATGTCGCTGGACCTGTCCGCGCTGGACAACGACGCCGACGACGTCGTCGCCGCCGCGATGCTCTGCTCGTGGGCGTGGTCGGCCACCCTCGCCGACACCGCAGGCGACCGACCGCAACACCGTCCAAGTCCAAGACGAGCTGTGGCGGGCCCTGCGCGCGGCGCCGGGCCTGGTCGAGCACTCCGACCGGATCACCCGCCTGGGCCGCCACCGCGGGATCGTGTCGATCCAGGTCACCCACAGCCTCGATGACCTCGACGCGCTGCCCACCCCCACGGATCGGGCCAAAGCCCGGGGCATGGCCGCCCGCAACGCGATCCTGATCCTGGGCGGCATGGCCCCCCAAGACGTCGACCGCCTCGCCGGGATCGTCGCCCTCACCGACCCGGAACGTGAGCTGGTCGCCTCGTGGGCCGCCCCGCCGACCTGGCATCCCGGCCACACCCACCCCGGCCGCGGCCGCTACCTGATCAAGTCCGGGCAACGCATCGGCCTGCCCGTCGCCATGCTGCTCACCCCCACCGAAGCCCGGCTCTACGACACCGACACCGCCTTCCGGATCCGGCCATGACCCCGCCCCACCAGCGGCGGCACGCCGGGCTGGCACGCGATGCCGCGGCACCGCTGCTGCTCCTGGCCGCCCTCGCCGCCGCCGTGCTCGCCACCAGCGCCGTCTGGGTCGCCGCCGGAATCGCCGCGCTCCTCGGCACCGGCAGCTGGACCGCCCCGGCATGGAGCCTGGCCCTGCTCCCCCGCCTGTTCACCGGCGGTGTCCCCGCCCTGGTCGGCCCCGCGGCCTCCACCGGTCGGCTTCTTCGCCGCGCTGGCCACGCTCGTCGCCGCTGCCGTCGGCGCCGCCACCCTGGGTTGGCGGCGGACACGGCCACGCCGCGACCCGGCCACCCGGTCCTTGCTGCGCGGGCATCAGCTCGGCGACCTCACCGGGCCATGCCGCCCAGACCAAGGCGGCGCGAGCTGCGGCCCTCCCTCACCACCACCGGCCACCGGCGGCAGCGTCGGCGGGCGATCAGGTGGGGATCCGGGTCGGCCGCCTCGACGGGCACGACGTGCGCATGTCCTGGGAAGACGTCGCCCTGATCATCATGGGGCCCCGGTCGAACAAGACCAGCGCCCTCGCCGTGCCCGCCGTCCGCGCCGCCCCCGGCCTCGCGGTCGCGACCTCGAACAAAGCCGACCTGTGGGCATTGACCAGCGGATCCCGCGCCGAGCTGGGCCCGGTGTGGGTGTTCGACCCGCAGGACATCGCCTACCACCCCCAGCAGTGGTGGTGGGATCCGCTGCGGGCGATCCGTGAGGTGCCCGACCCGCACCGTGTCGAAGCCGCCACCCGGCTGGCCGGGCACTTCATGGCCACCATCGGCGGCACCCGCCGCGACCCGTTCTTCCACGCCGCCGGGGAACAAGTCCTCACCGGCACCCTGCTCGCCGCCGCCCTCGACCCCGACGCCTCCCTGCGCGAGGTCGTCGAGTGGCTGCAACACGGCCGCCGCGACGCCATCATCGCCCTCGACACCGCAGGCGCCGAGACCGAAGCCGCCGACCTGCACGCCGCCCTCTCCGGCGCGGACGTCACCGCCAAAGGCATCTTCCAAACCGCGCGCACCGCGACCAAAGCGTTGACCTCGCAGCGGATCCTGCGCTGGGTCACCCCACCGCACACGTGGCGCGAACCCGGCCCGGACCTGCCCGAGCTCGACCCCTGGACCGTCCTCGACCACACCCCCTCCACCCTGTATCTGCTGTCCAAAGAAGGGGCGGGCACCGCCGCCCCGGTCGTGGCCGCGATCGTCGACCGGCTCCTCGACACCGCCGAACGCAACGCCCAAGCCCGCGGCGGCCGGCTCGACCCACCCGTGGTCGCCGTCCTCGACGAGGCCGCGAACATCTGCCCCATCCGCGAACTCCCGCAGCTGTACTCCCACTACGGCTCCCGCGGCATCCAAGTCCTCACCATGCTGCAGAGCTACCAACAAGGCGTCGGCGTCTGGGGCAACCAAGGCATGGACGCCCTCTGGTCGGCCGCCACCATCAAACTCGTCGGCGCCGGCGTCGACGACCAACCCTTCCTCGCCCGCCTGTCCGGGCTGATCGGCGACCACGACGTCGCCACAACTCGCCATCACCCACGCCCGCGGACAAGGCCCCTCACGCCAGTACTCCACCCATCGGCGTCCCGTCCTCGCCGTGTCCGACCTGCGCGCCCTGCCCGAAGACCCGGGCCGTGCTGCTGTCCACCGGACGCCCGGCCGGGCTCATCGACCTGTGCCCCTGGTACCGCGAGCCCGACGCCGCCGACATCACCCGCCGCTGCGCCGCCGCACTGGCCGCGCTCCGCGACACCGCCGCCTCCACCCACCTCACCACCCGAGGAGAACACCCGTGAGCCAACCACCCGGCACACGTCGACGACACCGCCGACGACCTGGCCCGCGTGCTCGCCCACCTGCACGCCCGCGTCGATGCCCTCGACGCCTGGCGCGCCCACCAGAGCGACCTCCTCGACGAACACCTCAACAGCCATCCCGACCCCGACCGCGACGATCTCGACCCGGACGACGATCTCGACGGTCCTGAGCCTCGGACGCGGCTGATCTCGGCGGAGACGATCCCGACCGTCGACCCGCAGTCCCCGACGATCGGTGGCTACGCGCTCATCGAGTGGGTGCACGACACCGTCGCCGCCATCACCGCCCGCCCATTGCGCGGCGAGTACGCCTGGTGCCCGCTGTGGTGGGAACACCCCGAAGCCGTGTTCCGGTTCGAAGCCCTCCACGGCGCCTGGACCGAACTCGCCCCCGAACCCGGCGCCGCCCTGTCCATCTGGATCCGCGACCACCTCGACCCCTGCCTACAAGTCCTACTCAGCCCCAACGGGCCCTTCGCCGACTGCGCCCACACCGAACGCCACCGCAGCACCCCCCACACCCACCGGCCACTACCGACCCTGCCCACCACCACCCCGCCATGACCGGCCGCACCGCGCTCCTGGGCGGCGCCGCCGGCGCGGTCCTCGCGGCGCCGCTGCTGCTCGTCGGGCTCCTCCTCGCCATCACCACCACCACCACGACCCTCGGTAGCGCGCCAGCAGCGATCAACGTCGATGCGCTGCCCCCGCTGGCTCGAGAGCTCCTGCCCGACCTGCAAGAGCTGCTGGCGCGCGACTGCCCGCAACTTCCGCTGGCCTGGGCGTTGGCCATCCCGCAGGTCGAGTCCAGCTGGAACCCCGCCGCCTACAACGCGACCGGACACGCGGCCGGGCTCTACCAACTCACCGCAACCCGCCTGGACCGCCGCAGGCGGCCCGCCGTGGCCCAGCACCCCGCCACCACCCGACGCGCCCGTCTTCCAACCCGAACCCCACCTGCAGCGCGCCATCCCGTTCCTGTGCGGCAACCTCCACACCGTCACCACCCATCTGGCCGCGACCGGGAAACCCGTCAGCCCGCTCGACGCGCTGCTCGTCTGCCACGTCGCCGGCTGCCGCCGGGTCCTC
>CAVYOT010000025.1:0-79122 GCA_963770115.1 uncultured Actinomycetota bacterium | reverse complement strand
TGCGCTTAGCAGGCTGTAGCTCCAATCGAGGGCTGCCCGCAACGTCTGCTGGCGCGTCGGCGCGCTGCGGCTCCGCTCTACAAGCAGCTTGAGCCGATCGCCCAGCCGCTGCTGCAGCCCGCGCAGGCCGAATAGCGGCAGTCGGTACCCGCAGCGGTAGCTCGATCGCCAGCGCCAGCCCATCGAGATGCCGGCACAAGCTCGATGACGCTGCCGACGTTCTCGTCGGTGACTCGGAACCGCCGGTCCGCCGCCTGCGCCTGATCGACGAACAATCCGACGGCGCCGTATTCCATCGCGTCGTGCGCCGACGTGCCTGGCTCGGGTATCGCCAACGGCCCGAGCCGGAACACCCGCTCGCGCTCGACCTTCAACAGGACTTGGCTGGTGACGAGCAGCCGCACGGCTGGCGCGCCGGTCACGATGGCATCGGACAGACGCGCCACCTCATCGATCAGATGCTCCGCGTTGTCGAGGACGAGCAGCACGTCGAGCGACCTTCAACCGGCCACGAGCGCGGATAGCTCATGGTCTCCGCTCGCCACCGGGAGCTCTAGCGCCCGCGCCACCACTGCGCAAGCGAGCGCTGGCTCGGAGATCGACGAGAGATCGACCCAGGCCGCCCCGTCGCGCTGTGCGTGACGCCTGGCGTGTGCCGCGGCGAGCGCGAGCGAGGTCTTGCCGATGCCGCCCGCACCGAGCACCGTGACGTGGCGATTCTGGGCGATCAGGTGATCGAGCGCGACAAGCTCGTCGTCGCGGCCGAGCAGAGTCGGTGGCGCCCCGGGCGGCGTGAAGGGTTTGAGGCTGGAAGGTTCGGCGACAGCGACCGCCGGCGACTGAGTCGAGTCACGTATCGATTCGGATAACGACTCGCCTTCGACGAAGCGTGACACGGTTGGCGCTTGCGATCCCGAGGTCACCTTGAACCCACGCACAGGGTCAGCGATGTTCTTGACTGCCTGCGCGCCCTGATCCAGGAAGCTCCGCGTCGACCTTGCCCTTGACCGCGCCTCGCACCGAGTCAGAGATCATGATGCCGCCTGGCTCGGCGAGCCCTTCAAGGCGCGCGGCGATGTTCACTCTCGTCGCCGTACACCGTGCCGTCGGCCTTCTCGATGACGTCGCCCAGGTGGACGCCAATCCGAAACAGCATGCGCCGCTCTTCCGGAAGGTCGGTGACGAGGGCTCGAAGATCGTCTTGAATTGCAAGCGCCGTCGAAACGGCTCCGGTCGCAGTCTCGAAGACCGCCAGCACGGAATCTCCCGCCATGTCGACGACCCGGCCGCGGGCCGATTCGATCCGGATCCTGAACACCGCGCGCGCCGCGTCCAACGCCATCACGGTGGCGTTTTCGTCGGCGCCCATCAGGCGGGAATAGCCGGCCATATCTGCAGCCATGATCGCGACGAGGCGTTGCTTGATCGACGGGACTTCCTCGGGGCCTGCGAGCGCGGCTGTGAACCGGTAGCCGCGGCCTGGAATGGTGGCGATCGCGTCCGAGCCGAGCAGCTTGCGCAGCGAGCTGATCTGGACCTGCAGGTTGTTTGCCTCGACCACTAGGCCCGGCCAGACCAGATCCATCAGCTCGGCCTTGGTCACGATTCGCTCGCGCCGCTCGGCCAATGTCGAAAGTACGTCGAATGCCCGAGCCCCCACTGGCAGAGGTTCGCCGTCCCGCAGCAGCCGTCGGTGGCGCGCCTGCAGCTCAAAGGAACCAAACCTCAGTGCCGGGGAGCCATCCATGGGGCAACCGTCTCGATAGGGACCTGCATTCTCAGCCAGGGTTAGGTTCTGCCGATCGAGGGCTTCGTGGCCCTAGTCTCACGCCATAAGCGCACAAGCTCAGTGGGTTCAGCCGATCCTTCATAGCGTGCGACACCGCTTGGGAAGACAAACCACGGGAGAGCGCTGCGAGCAAACTGGTGAGCGATGGGGACGAACTCTTTGGCCTACTGCAGCGCGCCTGGCCGGACAATTGCAAGAGTTTTCGGGCCGATTGACCGGCTCCGACCACAGACGGATCTGACAGGCTGGACATATCTTGTCTCTTTCGTTCTCCGCCATCGTTGGCGATTGACGAAACCAGCAGAGGGGTGCCTTCCAGCACTTCGAGTGACTCGCGGTGTACCCACATGGACAGAAGCAGCGCACCTCCCGAGCGGCGCTGGCAATCTGTGCAGTGGCAGGCATAAAGCGTCAGTGGTTCTGCGGTCAGTTGGAACTTGATCTGGCCACACAGGCAGTTGCCCAGATAAAGGCGGCGACATGACAAACAATCCTCCTCTCGGAACCTAGCTGGTATAGGGCGCAACAGCGCCATAACTCCGCTGGATTGTGCGTCCTGACAAGTTTCGCTGCGCCGTAACAGATGGGACCGTTCAGGCATCCTGGAACCGTTCGGTCCCTCTCGGCAAGGCAAGCGCAGCTGGACTGCGCCGAAGCAGCCGCTCGCGACCGTCGGGTAGTGGCCGGGTCCGGATGTACACGAACGACAGCTGTTCGGCGTGTCAATGCGAACGATAGGTTTCAAGCAAGGCGATCGGAAGCGGGAGGGTCCGCGAGTCGACCCATCCGCGACGTATCGCAGACGTCAGGTTGGCTGCTGGGAAGTTGACGCTCAGGCCCGCGGCGGAAGTTTTGTCGGGCTCCGACTGTCTGAGGCTAGAGCACGCTGATTAAGAAGGCGAGTCAACGACCCCTCACAAGCCCAGGACCTCGCCGAAACCGCGCCCTCTGCCGTTCGAACCGGACCGGCTGCATCGACTTGGTCGGCGCAAAGTCCGTCGGGCTCGGTGTCGTGGCCAAGATGCCCGGGAGCGCGGTCGGCGTCGAGAAGTCCTTCAGGCTCGCCGCCTGCCGCATCACGTTCTCCCGGGTCAGGTTGTCGCCGCATTGCCTCAGCACGTGCACCAGGGTGTACGCAGCGCCAAAGCCACCGACATTGAGGTTGTTGGTGAGATCGCCATCCGGGTAGTACTTCTTCATGAACGCACGCCATTCGAGCATGCCGTGATCGTCGTTCCAGGTCGGGTCCGTCGGATCCTTGGAGGCAAGCGTCGAAATCAGCCCGATCGACTTGTCCAGTCCGGCGGGCTCGACATACGACCCCACGTAGTTCGCCACGCTGTTCAAGTAGTGAACCGGTCTCCAGCCGCTGTCATAGACCTTGCGGATCGCTTGCGCCGCGAACTTGGGCGTGGCGATGTCAACGAAAACGTCGGCACCAGAACCGCGCAACTGCACGATCTGCGAATCGATGGTCGGATCGGTCACTTCGTAGAGCCTCGGCGACGATCATCTTCGCCGCTTTGTCGCCAAGCCCGTCCTTCAGTCCTTTCAGGTAGTCCTTGCCGTAGTCGTCGTTCTGGTAGAGCACGCCAATCTTCGCGTTCGGCTTGGTCCCCAGAATGTGCTTCGCGTAGATCTGCCCCTCGGTCTGAAGTCGGGCTGCAAGCCCATCGTCCACGGATGATTCTGCGGATCGTTCCACTTGGTTGCGCCGGTCGCGACGAACAGCTGAGGGACCTTGTGGGCGTTCAGGTAGCCATGAACCGCAGTATTCGACGGAGTACCGAGCGAGCCGAACATCAGAAGCACTTGATCCCGCTCGACCAAGCGTCGCGTCATTTCCACGGTCTTTGGCGGGCTGTAGCCATCATCCAGACTGATGAAGACGATCTTGCGGCCGTTGACGCCACCTTCGTCATTGATCTTCTGGAAGTAGGCGGCTTCGGCCCTGCCAAGCGTTCCATAGGCGGAAGCAGGTCCGCTGTAGGGCATCGTTTGGCCGATCTTGATCTCGGTATCTGAGGCACCGGGGTCGTATTTCTTCTGCGACCAGGCGATCTGAGGCAGCGCGAGAGCGAAGGCCGTCGCAACGCCGACAAGCCAAAGCTTGATGCTCATGTTGTCCCCTCAGACGGGCCACGGGGTCACTCTCACCGGCTGGGGTGATTCGACTTCGCGCGCTGGTCGCAGGGCTCGCCGTCGAGTTCCGCATTGCCGAAGTGGCATGCGGATCATGCTCCCCGGAACGCGGATTGGAAAGCTGTCCAAGCGGAAAAGCATCTCTCCAATGTTGGCGTGCAAGAAGCCGGTCGCCGGCGCGCGGCGACCGAGTGTCTGCCTTCCAACCCAGCGCTGCGTCCCTCGGTAGGCTCAGGGCCGAACGCTCTGCGGCACGATGAGGCGCATCGTCACCCTCGCCAGGATTGCACTGCGCCTGATCGAAGAAACGCCCCTGCGCTGGGTGGTGCTGCTGTTCCGTTCGACCGAATCGGTCCAGACCGAGAACCTCTTCCTGCGCCGTCAACTGGCGCTGACCCTCGAGCGCGGCGTCCAGCCGCGACCGGTAGATACGGCAACTCGAGTCAGCTTGGCCGTCCTGGCAAGGCTGTTCGATCGGCGCAGCGCACTTGTTGTCGTGCAGCCTGCAACGATGATCCGTTCGCATCGAGCAGGCTGGCGCTTGTTCTGGCGATTGAAGTGCCGACCCGGTCGTCCTCCCATCCCAAAGGAGCTGCGCGCGCTGATTCGCCGGATGGCGCAGGACAATCGTCTCTGGGGCGAAGAGCGCATCGCGAATGAACTACAAGTCAAGTTCGGCATTCGGATCTCGCCGCGAACAGTGCGACAAGTCCGCCGAAGCGGCCCCGCGGGCATCCGCGCGGAGACCAGCGTTGGTCAACCTTCTTGAAGAACCATGCGGCCGCCATCCTCGCCTGCGACTTCCTCGTCGCCGTTAAGGCCACGTTCCGGTGTTGTACGTGTTCATCGTCATCGAGCACGGCGCACGACGCCTGGCGCACGTGAACGTCACCGCACACCCGAGCGCGAGCTGGACGCTGCACCAGCTCGAGAGAGGTCATCGGAGATGCCGAAAGCGACAAGTACCTGATTCATGACCGTGCTGCGACCTTCGCCAGGCATCGGACAGCTCGATCAGAGCCCTCGGCGTCGAAGTGTCGCGATCGCCCGTCGCGAGCCCAAAAGCGAACTCGATCTGCGAGCGGGTGATCGGCACCATTCGCCGGGAGTGCCTGGACTGGACGCTCCCGCTGTCCGAGGCGCATCTGCGTTCGATCCTGCGCGAGTGGGTGACTCACTACAACGGTGGACGCCCGCTACGAGTGCATTGGGTCCCGGGGTGCCGGGCCCTCCGCGGGAGCCGCTCGAGTATCGAAGTTGGAATCCCGACCTCCACAGGCGGCGGGCGCCGATCGTGCTCGCGAAATCGGTGCTGGGCGGCTTGCATCACGAGTATCGGACTGCAGTGGCTCCGGCGGGTGCGTAGTCAGTCTCGGACCAAGCGCCTGAAGCGCTCACAACGGCTAATCTCCTTGAGCGAGTCCTGCGGTGCCCCACCGGACTGCATTTCTGCGGAGCACAGGCGTCGTCTGGCGCTTCGAACGACCTACGCGATGCGGCTGTCGAGCTCCGCCTCAACGATCTGCCCGAGAGCCGTGCAACCCGCGACGCAGCTTCGACCAGGTCGCGCTCGAGGAACTCGCCGCCACCGTCAAGGCCGAGGACCGGATCCACGAGCTGCTCGTGCGCCCGATCGTGCCGCCGCTCTTCGAAGGAGTCGAGGGCTCGACCGCCGGCCACGAAATCGTCCTTCGGCCACCTGCGGCCGAAGGCGAACGGCAGGTTTCAAGCAACGCGATCGCAAGCGGGAGGGCCCGCAGTCGACCCAAACCGGAGATACGGATCCGTCGTTGCGCAACCCAAAAGCAGACGGTCGACACGTGTGAAAGAACTAGCTGCTCCCTGCAGCTGCATCGAGTCCAAGTCCAGGCAAAGCCGTGGCGGACTGTCGTTCACCAGCGCGCGCAGCAGATTGTCTCCTCTTATGGGGGTGGCCTGGATATCCGAGTTGCTACGCGTCCCCGTCAGTCATTTCTTGGCGACACCTTCACAGGGAAGGTTCACGGTGTTCTTTCATAACGCCCGAATACCTCGCTCGATATTCTCGATAAGCCATTCCCAATGGTAAGCGGAACAGAATCCTGGGGAGGTGCCTATCAGCCATCGGTCAACGTCGAGGCGAGACGCGCGCATCGCATCGAAGAACCGCCGCATCTTCAACTCAGCCCGGTCCCTCAAACCCGGGTCTGGAACATAGTCTTGTCCCTTCGATGCTCCGTCGAAGTCATTGATGAAATAGTCAAGGTCGATGTGGACTATCGTCCACGTCTGGGGCAGATCTGTCAGAACGTGATCGGGACAGTCGCCAGCCCGATAGCTGCCCACACGGTCCATCCGTGACGCCGCAGATCTCTCTATGTCCGCGAAGCGTCGATCCGGTATCAGCGCATAAGAGCAAGGCTCGCGCACGATGTCCAGCCCCTCACTGAAGGCCGCCGACTTGTTGTTGAGGTGACGGACGTGCACGTGGCGATCCGAATAAAACATCGGCGTTATGTAGTTGCCGATATTCACCGCACCTGAGGCGATCGCGGAAATCCAGTCGTGACTGCTCATCGGGTCGAAAGCCAATCCCGTGGCTGGATCGGTAAGACCGGCCTCGCTCGACTCGAGCAGGGTCGGCATCATGTCAGTGTGGTCGTCAAGATGGACCAGCAATAGATCGCGCATATCGCGTTGCCGCTCGAAGCGCGAGGAGATGAAAAAAGAGGTCCACGAATCCTCGAGACAAAGATCGTAATGGGGCGTGCTCACGCGGTACTCCAGGATGTCGGTCGACGTCGGTCCGATGCCCCATCTCGCGAGCGTGTTCAAAAGGTACGGGTCGCAGCTGTGGTAGCTCATCTCGGGCCCCAGCAGCCTGAATGCCCGCTCTTCGGGCAGCATTTCAAACCGAACGCTGCACACGATGCGCGCGATAGCGTCCATGGCCTCGTCGGTTGAATGAGAGCGCAGATACCCGGCGTCCAGCGGAAGCAGCAGCTCGGCGCGGTGGTGGTCGACTGCCGGGTTCATGCGACGGATGGGTCGTCGGCACATACTTGGCGCGCATAGCACCCGGTCAATGCCGCGACCGACTCGCCTGGCTGTAGGCGGGGACGTTCATGCCAAAACTCGGAGCCGCGCCCGACTACGATGTCACCCGTGCGGGTGGAGATCATCAGCCGTGGCTGAATATCGTCGCTCGGACCGTTGCCGAGAACGCGCAGCACTAGGCCGGTCTGCGGCGAGCGCGTGGCCGCGCTTATGGCCTTGAGGCATATGATGATCGTGACAGCACACTCCTCGGCTGGCTCGTCGCGGTGCGGCCCCAGATAGTCGCCCTCCATGTAGTACGTCAAGCAACTGCGATTCGGGGTCAGCTCGAAGCACTCGCTGAACACGTCGTTCAACACGGTGCGCATGGAGAAGCCGGAAAGACAAGCGACTGCCCGCGGCCCGAGAGGCGCGATGCGGGCGCGATAAAGCAGGCCGACACCCTGTTCCGCAGCCGATGCAGCAACGAAGCCCCCCTCGGCCTCGTCCTGGAGCTCCCGCAACACTGCCGTATCCAACCTGGTCGGCAGCCTGCCGAATCCGAGTGCGTGGACGTGCCGGCGGAAGCGCTCCAGTTTGTGGGGAGCGATGGAGTCAATCAGCGGCCGGGGTGACTGCCGGTGCATCGAGCGGGTTCCGCGGCGAGATGATCTTCGATGTCGTCGAGCACTGCATCGACGAGCGTCTTGACGTGGATGAGGCATTCCACCGTTTCGGACGCCTCAAACGTCCCGAACGATTGCTTCTTCGTGATCTCGAAGCCGCCCGAGCAGACGGGGAAGTAGTCGCAGGATTCGCGACAGCTCCTGTCGCTGCGCTCGAAGTCCTGCAGTATGCGCGGCAGCTTAGGCGATCGAACCATCTCCTGGAAAGTCGTCTCGAGAATGTTGCCGAGCGACATGCCCAGATCGTCACCATACTCGTTGCGAAGAACATCGAGGGACAGACCCGCGTAGAACGTCGTCACGTTGCCCGCCGCATCGATATTCAGGGACCTCAACGGCGCGCTGGAGTCGCTCGGCTTCGCTTCGGTTTTCGGCCCCAGCAAGCGAGCGGTCGCGAGCGAGAAGTTGAGGATGTCGAATGGTTCGCCCTCCAGTCGCTTGGCGTGGCCCAGGTCGAGCATGCGCCGATAGAACAAATAGTAGGCGGCGCGATCCTCAGCGGAATAGGAGAGGTCCGGGTCTGTGGAGGGCCCACCTCGCGCGAGGATGTTGAAGTGAAAGCCCGTGAGGTGCTCGCGTCGGTGAAAGAAGAAGTCGTAAAACGGCTCGGGGTCGGCGAGTGTTCTACCAGTGACCACCGCGATGATCTTGTAGCGAAGCCCGTGTGCCTGGAGAAGATCCATGCCACGGACAGTCCGCGCGAGCGTGCTGCCACCGTTCCAGTTCAGGCGGAACCGGTCGTGCAGGACGGCGGGTCCATCGCAGCTGATTCCGACGGCCAGCCGTGCCTCGTGTCTCTTGAAGAATTGGCACCATTCCTCGTCGATGAGAACCCCGTTGGTCTGAATGTCGAACTTCAGTTCTACATCGTCGCGTGAATACGCCTCCTTCAAGCGTAGGATGACCGCGATCGCCTCGTCGTAATAAGTGGGCGGGAGCGTGAGCGGTTCGCCCGAGTGCCAGATAACGGTCAGGTCTCGGGCAAGGTGACGGCTCTTGAACAGCTCGGTGAACAACCGCTCGACGAGCTTCGACTCCATGACCGCCCGAGTCCGTCGGCTCGCCGGGCTTAGGTCGCAGTAGGTGCAATTGAGATTGCACAACGAAGTCCCTTGCAGAACTACCAACTCGACCGGCTGGAGCGACGTCGGGGTTGTGGCAGTCATCGCAGCATCGAGGGTCAAGTCCGGTGTGCCCGCCTCCGGTAACCGAGGCGCGCGGAGCGCCTCGGTCATCCCAACAAGCGGGACCCTGCGCTCATTTGCGCATAGCGGGTCCCCAGCTGGTTGGCGATTTCGGTCCGGCTTCTTGGACTGCCTTGGCCGGACCGTAAGCCGCGAGAAGGCCCGACTTCGACGCGGCCTCTACGCGCGCCATCCTGTCGACAATTGTTTTCGTCTGCGTAGTCATTTCGGCATACTCCTTCGCTCGTTTTGGATGAGGGACAACTTTCCAGGCCGTGAGGCGTCCGACGGTCAGCCTCGGCCGCGCGAGAGGCACGTCGCTTGAGCTTCTGTCAAGGACCGAAGAACGGCACAGGACAGAGCGCGGACGAAACAGCAAGGCGCGCGTATCGCCCACAGCGCTGTCACGATCCATTCAGCAGGCCAAGTGTGCCGCCAACTCCGACTTTCGAACCGCCCATGGCAGTTTGACTCTAACGTCCGCAGTGCGGCGCTGGCAAGCGTATCTTGCCGGTTAAGTCGGGCACGGCAAGTGCCGGTGCCCTGGAAATGCGGGCCGGCGCAGCAAGGCACGCGGTCCGGCGACTGAATCGGGGGCCACGAGGAAACCGTCGCCTATGAAGCTCACCTTGGTCGGTCATGCCTGCTGGCTCGTCGAAACGGCGGATGTTCGGATCATCTTCGATCCGCTGCTCTTCGACCCGAACCAAGCTAACTGCTACGAGGTCCATCCGACGCGAAGGGTCTGCCCGGAGGGCCTAGGCCCCGTTGACGTGGTCGTGGTCTCGCATAGACATATCGACCATTTCGATGTGCGTTCACTGAGCAGGATGCCGAAGACGGCAACCGTGCTGTGTCCTAACGACAACCTTGTCATCGAAGCCGTGCGAGCGATCGGGTTCGCGGGCGTGCGCGTCACTGCCGATTGGGATTGCATGTGCTGGGGCGGTACGACCCTGCGGGCCACGCCGTCGTTGAACAGTGTTCCGGAGCAGGGCTTCGTCGTCTTCGACGCGGCTAACGCCATCTGGAACCAGGTGGACAGCCAGGTGGCACCAGCGACAGCCGAACGGATCCGCCGGTTTCACGGCCGCTTAGACGTCGTGATCGCTCCGTGGCAGCCCTTGCTGGAGCTGAAGTTCCAGCTTAACGAAGGGTTCGCGTTCCCACACGCCGCATATGCCGAAATGCTCGCGCGCGCCGGCCGCTGCAACGCCCGCATGTGGATCCCCGGTGCCAGCGGATTGCGCTACTTAGCCCGATCGAGTTGGTTGAATCGTATCGCCTACCCTGTCGCCCGTGACCGGTTCGCGACAGATCTGCGAGCCGCGTTACCAGCGGGGGACGCACGCTTCGAAAAGGCGGATCCCGGCGACGAAATCGAATGCGACGGGCCCACGCTAAGGCTGTGCCAACAGGCCAGCCGCTTTGTCTCCAGCCATGCGGGCGAGGATCAATTGGTCGCCTTCTGCCCGGTGGATCCTTTCCAGTCGCTTTTCAAAGAGAAGCCCGTACTCGAAGCGGCGGAGGCAGGTATTGCCGGGATCATCGACGATCTCGGCAGCTTCATCACCAAGCAGACATGCGACGAGGGGTCTCCTCTACAGGCGTTCCGGCGGTGGCGCGTCGTGTATCAGCTCATTGTCTGCTTCGAGCGCGGCAACGCGTTCGTGCACTGGAACTTCGCAGGAGACGCCGTGGCTGTCGAGGGCTGGAGCACCAGGGCTAATGCGACGGCGATCATCAGCGGAAAAGCCTTGTGTGCGCTTGCGGAAGGCGCCTGCAGCTGGGAGGAGGCTTGCCACTCGGGTGAATGGCGCTACTTCGAGTCGATCGCCGCCGTCTCGCCGGAGGGCTATCGCGTCCCGCAGCCAGGCGAAGTCGAGGATCTCCTGCGTCTCCGCTTTCCGTATTCGGAATTCCTGCATCGTTTCATCGCAGCTGAGGTTGAGCGTTGGAAGTCGGGCCGTCGCGAGGCTGATGCAGGATTGCCCGCAGATGCTGAGCCAGCCGCAAGGTCAAGGCCAGCACGGTGAAAGTGGGGTTGGCCCAGCTGACGGTAGGGAATACGCTACCTCCGACGATGTAGAGATTTTCAAGGTCGTGCACTCGGCAGTCGGCGTCGACTACGCCGTCCTCCGTGCACGCCGACATGCGGGTCGTACCGAGATGATGGTTCGAGTGCAGCAAGGGCTCGCGGTCGAACGCGCCGGCGTCGATGACGTCGTCCAGGCGCGCCGCACCGACGCGCTCGAGTTCCATGGCGAGAAGGGCGGCGGTGCGCGTGTACGTTCGCCGGTCGAGCTGGTCGAGTTGCCAGTCGAGGCGGACGACTCGCATGCCCAGCGCATCGATACGGTCCGACAAGGTGACCCGGCTCTCGGGATTCGGCGCTTGCTCCATGAACATGCCAATGCGAGGCGTTTCGCCGTCGTCCATGTCCGGCGTGCGGTAGACGTGGGCTCGCGCGTTCAGAACACCCGCTTGCGCCTGCACCGATGGCGGCAAGCCGAGGCAGAGCAGGAAATCACGACCATCCTCGTGCGCCTTGCGCCGTGCCCAGCTTGCGAGCGGGCCATCCGCTTGCACCGACAGCGGTGCAATCGACCGGTGCGGGTGCTCCATGAAAAATCGGCCAACCAACCCGCGACCATTCGCCACTCCATGGTGAAGTTGCTTGTCCGAATGGAGCAGTAGGCGGGGTGTTGCGATTCCGCCCATCGCGAGAACGAACAGATCCGCACGCACACGACCCGTTCGGCCGTCCAACGTGCGAAGCGCAAGCTCGATGACCGCCTCGTGGCTGGAGTCGAGGCGGATATCGACCACATCGACATGCAGCAGCACCGTGATGCTCGACGAACTCTCGAACTCGTCGCGGAGATCGTCGCCGAATCGCCGCGTCGGCACGCCGAAGCGCCAGACGGAGGTCCGGAGGCTCCTGCCGTCGGAAGGAAGGGGCAGGCCGGCGCTTTTGGCTATGCCCGCGGCATCGAATAGGGGCGCCCGGAGATTGAGCAACTCAGCCGTTTTCGGGTAGTACGGCAGGATCTCTTCGACACCAAACGGCCAACCGCTATGCGCAACCCAGTCGCGTTTGACGAAATCGTCAGGATCAAAGAGGGCGCAATATCCGGCCCACAATGAGGATGAACCACCGAACTGGCGAGCCCGCGTCTGCATGAGCGGGTAGTCCAGTCCGACGCACTCGCCGGTCAGCAGGGCCTGCTGGTGGGCATCTGCTTCGAAGCCTCCTCCTTCCCGTCGCGATCCACACCTGGCCGACGGCGAAGGTCTTCGGCACCGCGAGCAGCGACGGCTGCGTCCGCGTGCCGTCCGACGCGCTGGAGCGGCTGACCGAGGTGCCGCTCGGCACGCTCGTCATGATCGACGAAAGATGAGGTGGACGAGGTGCAGTCGATCGTTGTCGGCGTCGCGGTGGCCGCGGCATCGTGACGGGCGCGACCTACGCCCTCGCCGACGAGCCCGGCCGTCCTGACGCGGCGTTCGGGATCACGACCGTCGGCGTGCCCCCCGTGCCGTCGGTGGTGTCGGAGGACGGCACGCCGGTGCGGAAGAGCCTGGCCCGCACGGGTCTGGGCACGGGCGTGTTCAGCCTGTCGGCGCAGCAGGGACGGGCGGAGGCGTCGGTCGCGGGCCTCGACGTCGCGGGCCTGGTCAAGGCCGATGTCGTGCGCACCTGGTGTGCGGACGGCGAGGGTGGCCTGGAGATCGTCGGCGGCGCGGTGCTGGGACATCCGCTGCCGCGCACGCCGCTGGGCGACGACACGATCGGGGTGAGCGGGCTGGTGAAGATCGAGCTGAACCACCAGGTGGCGAACGTGGACGGCTCGCTCACGGTGGAGGGGATCACGTTCACCGTGCTGCCCGGCGCGCCCGCCCACGCGGGTGCTCACCGGCGTCGAGAAGTCCGCCCTGCCCGGCCTCGACGCGCTCGGGCTGCGCGTGCCCGTGGCCGCCCAGACCGTCGGGGATGTCCTCGCCGGCGCTGCCCACCCGGGGCGCGCCGATCGTCATCGGCTCGGCGACCTGCAACCGGCTCCCGCAGCAGCAGGCCACCGACGCGCGCGAGGGTGCGCCCGGCCGCCCCGAAGCCGCACATCGTGACGGCGCACCTGCCCGTCACCGGGTAGTGCGGAACGCGTCCAGCACCCGCCGCTCGCGCTTGGTGGGCCTGCCTGCGCCGCGGTCGCGGCGGGCGACCGGGATCGCGGCCTCGGGCGGTGGCGCGGGCGTGTGGTCGACGTAGCAGGTCGCGGCGTCGGCCGCGCCACCCGGCGCTGGATGACCCGCACGACCTCGACGACGCGGGTGGTGTCGTGGATGCGGGCGCGCACCTCGTCGCCCGGCGCGACGGTGGTGGCGGGCTTGGCGGGCCGGTCGTTGACCCGCACGTGGCCCGCCCGGCAGGCCGCCGCGGCGTCCGGGCGGGTCTTGGTCAGCCGCACCGCCCACAGCCACCGGTCCACGCGGGTCGAGTCCACGGGGCCGATGATGCCGGTTCAGCGCCGACTCAGCGTGGGCGGCGCCGCCGCAGCTCCGCCACGACCGCGGCCAGCAGGGGGTGGTCGCGCAGCTCGTCCAGCGACAACGGCAGCGGCAGCCGCCAGTTCGGGTACTCGTCGACCGTGCCGGGGAGGTTGGGCTGGCGCGCCTCGCCGACGACGTCGTAGGGCGCGACCAGCACCAGCCGCGAGCGGCTCTCGGCCAACAGGACGTGGATGGCGAGCACCAGATCGTCCTCGGTGGGCGCATCGCCGACCAGTCCCTCCGCACGCAGCAGGTCGATCAGCTCGGCGCGCGCGGCAGCCGCCCTCGCCTCCTCGGCGGCGACGTCGTCGAGCAGGCCCAGCCCCGCGCGGGCGCGGACGTGCTCGGCACGCAGGAATCCGGTGACCGTCGGCAGGTCGTGCGTCGACACGCTGGCCACCGCCTGCTCCGGCCACGCGTCCGGCGGCAGGAGCGGCTCGCCCGGCGCGTCCCGGTCGCGGGTGAACCACAGCACGGCCGAGCTGAGCATGCCCCGGCTGTGCAGGCCTTCGGTGACCTCCGGTTCCACCGTCCCCAGGTCCTCGCCGATCACCATCGCGCCCGCCCGGTGCGCCTCCAGTGTCAGCACGGCCAGCATGACCTCGGCGTCGGAGTACACGTACGAGCCACCCGCGGGACCCTCGCCCGGCGGCACCCACCACAGTCGGAAGAGCCCCGCGACGTGGTCGACGCGCAGGCCGTCGGCCTGGCGGAGCTGGGCGCGCACGAGGTCGCGGTAGGCCGCGTAGCCCGTGACGTCGAGCCGGTCGGGGCGCCACGGGGGCAGGCCCCAGTCCTGGCCCTGCTGGCTGAAGGCGTCCGGCGGCGCACCGACCCGCGCCCCGAGCGCGAGGACGTCCTGCCAGGCCCAGCCGTCGAAGCCGTCGGGGTCGCAGCCGACGGCGAGGTCGTGCACCACGCGCACCCCGACCCCGCGCGCGGCCTCCCGGACGTCGCGCAGCTGCCGCTGCACCTGGTACTGCAGCCAGGCGTGGAAGGCGACGCGGGGGGCGAGCGCGGCGGCCGCGCTCGCCACCTCCGGCGACGACGGGTGGCGCAGGGCCGCGGGCCAGCGGCTCCAGCGGCCGCCGAAGCGCTCGGCGAGGGCGCAGAAGACCGCGAAGGAGTGGAGGTCGGGCGGCGCGTCGTCGCCGGGCTGCTGACGCCCCGCCGCGCGCCACAGCAGCTCGGTGGCCGCGCGTTTGGCGGCCCAGCTGCGGTCGTAGTCGATGCGGTCGCCGACCTGTTCGGGGCGCAGCGCGTCGACCTCCGCGCGGGTCGCCGCGTCGGCGTGGGCGTAGGCGTCGAGGTCGGTGACCCGCAGCGCGAGCGGTGTGCCGAACCGCCTGCTCGACGGCGTGTAGGGAGAGGCCTGCACGGGCGGCACCGGCGTGATCGCGTGCAGCGGGTTGAGGAGCACGGCCGACGCGCCCTGCTCGGCGCCTGCCCAGGTGGTGAACGTGCGCAGGTCGCCGAGATCGCCGATCCCCCACGACGCGGGGGAGTGCAGGGCGTAGAGCTGCAGCATCCAGCCCCAACCCCGCGGGGTGCGGGGGAGCGCCCGTGGGGCTGAGACGACCGTCAGCTCCCGGTCGTCGGTGTCCAGCCGGTACCAGCCCGGGGCCAGCCCGGCCGGGATCTCGGTGACGTCCCGGCGGGTGCCCTCCTCGTCGACGAGGATGCCCGGCGCAGGGATCGGCCGGGGCGCGTCCGGCCGGGCGGCGACGGTCATGGGCGTCCGCTCGCGCAGCGCCGCCAGCGCGATCCGCCGCGCCTGCGGGCTGCCCGCGTCGACGTCCAGCAGCCCCAACACCCGCACGACCGCCTCCGGGGCGACCGCGACCGGCCGTCGGTCCCCGTCGCGATAGGCGGTGGCCACCCCGTAGGCAGCGGCGATCTTGACCAGGTCTTCGTCCACGCCCATCCTTTACCACGCTGAGCTGCGATAACACGCCGCGCACCGGTGCCGGGCGCGGAGTCGTCGGGATGCTAGGTTCGCAGGCGCGGGCGGTTCGCCCGGCCCCCCGGCGCGCGAAGGTCGGTTCCGGCCGTTCTCCGGCGCCGGGCCTGCACGCGGACGGAGCTGGGAGCCGATGATCACGTTGGGTGCGCTCTCCGTGGGCCTCCTCGTGCTGGTGCTGCTGGTCGCGGTGGGCATCGCGGCGTTCGCGAGGTGGCAGCGGCGGTCGCGGCCCGGCCCCGGGCAGCCCCGCACTGTCGCCGATCTCGTGCGGATGCGGGAGGAGGCCGCCGCCCGGGCGGCCGCGGCCGCAGGCGACACCACCGACGACACCACCCCCGATGGTGGGGACGGCTGGGCCGCCGACGCGGCCGACGACACGGTGGAGACGGGCGGCTCGGCGCGGGGAGCCTGCGTGTCGTCGACGTCGGCGGGTTGGTCGGCGGAGGCGGGGTCCGCGAGGGCGCAGGGGCCCACGGCGGCGCACGAGGCGGACCCGGCCGACGGGTCGTCCGTGGCGGTCGGCGGGTCGTCGGCACGGGCGGGGGTCGGGGCCGCAGGCACCGAGACCGTCGGGGATCAGTCCGCCAGGCAGGAACGGCCCGTCGCCGTGTCCAGTGCGGCAGGGTCGGCCGACGACACCCCGTGGGCCCGCGCCGCGCGCATGGCCGACCAATGGCCGGAATGGCCCACGCCGGTCGGCCGCGACGGCCACGAGATGAGCTCGCCCCGCGGCGGCGCCCCGGGCCACCTCCTGGGCGCGCGCGAGCGCGGCGCCCTCCCCACGCCGCCCCGGTCCCGCCTGACCACGCTGTACCCGCCCACGCCTGCCCCCGCGGCCGAATCCCCGCGCCCGTCGACACCGGTCGTCGCCCCCGCGCCCATCGCGCCGTCTGAACCCGTGCCTGCCGACGAGGCGCCGACAGCCGTCGAGCAGGCGTCGGGTCCGACGGCGGAGGCCGAGGCCGCCGAGGTCGCCGAGGTCGTCGCCGAGGTCGCCGATCCGCCGTCGGAGGGCGCCGTCGCGGATCGGGACGTCCGCCGGAGGAGCCGGACCTGCCCGCGCTGGGCCCGATCGCGGCCGTGGCAGCCACCGCTGATGTGGCAGCCACCGCTGATGTGGCAGCCACCGCTGATGTGGCAGCCACCGCTGATGTGGCAGCCACCGCGGACTGGGCAGCCACCGCGGATGTGGCAGCCCACCGCGGATGTGGTCGAGCCCTCTGTGGAGCCCGCGGCCGTTCCTGGGCCCCCGGCCGCGGGCGAGGCCGAGGCCGAACCCGAGCCGGCACCCGTCTCCGCCGATACGCCCATCCCCACCCCGGCGCGGGTGGCCGGGCGGGTCCGTCGCAGCCCGTCCGCGACCGCGGCCGAGCAGGCCGCCGCCGACCTCGCCCTGCTGCGCACGTTCGGCGTCGTCAGCCGCCGGGCCCGCCGCCGACGAGGCGGAGGTCGAGCTGGAGGGCTGCGCCGCGGCCGACGACGAGCCCGCCGCGGGCGTCGCCCAGCCGGTGGTGTTCCTGGTGGTGGACCGCGACGGTCGCGGGGTTCCCGCCGCCTCGGTCACCCTGCTCGACGACCACGGCCGCGAAAGCGCGGGCACCGCCGCCGACGCCGACGGCAGGGGCACCGTCACCGCCCGGCACCCCGGCGGCTACATGCTGGTCACCTCGGCCACGGACTACCAGCCCGGCGCCATCACGATCGCCGTGGCCGACGGGCCGGTCGAGGTCGAGATCCCGCTCACCCGCTCGGCGACGGTCGCGGGCACCGTGTGCGGCGAGGACGGCCCGGTCGTCGGGGCGCAGCTCGCCCTCGTGCAGGACGGCGAGATCGTCGACACCGCGGAGAGCGCGGCCGACGGCGCCTACCGGTTCGCCGATCTCGCCGGGGGCGAGTACGGCCTGTCGGTCAGCGCGCCGGAGTGCGAGCCCGCGGCGGTGGTGCTGCACCTGTCCGAACGAGGTCGGACCTGCGCCACGACGTCGACCTCGATCCCGCAGGCCTGTGCGCCGAGGGCCCGACCGACGATGTGATGATCAGTCACCTCTGATGACCGACCAGCGGCACCGCGTGGAGGGCAGGCTCGGCGGCGCGCGCGACGTCGAGCTGTTCTGGCAGGGCTGGCTTCCCGCGGGCGCGGTGCACGGGGTACTGCTCCTCTGTCACGGCCTCGGCGAGCACTCCGGTCGGTACGGCAACGTCGTCGAGGCCCTGCTGCCGGACGGCTGGGCGGTCTACGGGCTGGACCAGCGCGGCCACGGGCTGTCCGGTGGTCGTCGCGCCCACCTCGTGGACTACGCGGACTTCCTCGCCGACTTCGACACCTTCCGCCGTCTCGTCGTCGCCCGCCACCCCGCCGCGCCGGTGTTCCTCCTCGGCCACAGCATGGGCGGCCAGATCGCGCTGGCCTACGCGCTCGACCACCAGGCCGACCTGCGCGGCCTCGTCCTCTCCGCGCCCGCGCTGGTGAGCGACGCCGTACCGAAGGCCGCGATCCCCGCCCTGCGTGCGCTGGGCCGGGTCGCGCCGACGCTGCGGCCCGCCGGGATCGACACCGCGTTGGTCAGCAAGGACCCCGCCGTCGTGGCGGCCTACCAGGCCGATCCGCTGGTGCACCACGGCAAGCCGACGCTCGGCCTCGCGCTGGGCCTGTACGGCCAGTTCGACGCGCTGCCCGAACGCGCGCGCGCCCTCACGGTGCCGCTCCTGCTGCAGCACGGCACGGCCGACGCGCTCACCGACCCGGCGGGCAGCCGGATGCTGGAGTCCACCGTGGGCTCGCACGACAAGACCATCCGCTGGTACGACGGGCTCTGGCACGAGATCTACAACGAGCCGGAGCGCGCCGAGCCGCTCGCCGATCTGCGGGAGTGGCTGGCCGCGCGCCGCTGACGAAGTTGATCAGGCCGGACATTTCCCTGGCGCGTGTCCGCACGCTGGGAGCGAAGTGGCGGACGGCCGCCGGGCTGTGGTCCTATCGGGACATGCCGCCCGCCAGCGTCCTCGGAGAGATCTGGGGCACCCGCCGCGGGGACATGTTCGACCAGTCGTGTCGCCGGGGCTGACCCTCTTCCGTCCGTCGCCCCCATCACCGCTGGAGTTCCCCGTGCTGTCGCACGCCCCCACGTCCCTTGCGCTCGCCGACCTCACCGATCTCACCCGCCGCGCCGCCGCCGAGGTCCGCGCCGGTCGCCACGCCGTCCACGTCGACCCCGACGAGCGCTGGTACCGGCTCCTGCGCAGCGACGACTTCGTCGACGTCTGGCTGATCAGCTGGGCCACCTCCCAGGCCGCCGAACTGCACGACCACGCGGGGTCGCTCGGAGCGCTGACCGTGGTGTCCGGCAGCCTGGTGGAGCAGCGGTGGGCCGGGGACGGGCTGCGCACGCGGACGTTGCGGGCGGGCCGCAGCGTGGGCTTCCCGCTCGGGCACGTGCACGACGTGGCCAACCCGGCGGCCGAGTCCGCGGTGAGCGTGCACGCGTACTCGCCGCCGCTGACGGCGATGTCCTACTACGCCGTGGCGCCCGACGGGCGGCTCCGGCGTACGCGCAGCGAACTGGTGGAGGCGGCGTGAGTGCCATCGAGGAGAAGTTGGCGGCGGCGCGGGCGCGGCTGGACCGGCCCGGTCCGCAGCGTGCCGCGGAGCTGGTGGCGCGCGGCGCCTACCTCGTGGACACGCGGCCGGGCTGGCAGCGGGCGCGGGAGGGGGAGCTGCCCGGCGCGCTGCTGATCGAGCGCAACCACCTGGAGTGGCGGCTGGACCCGACCTCGGACGCCCGCATCCCGCAGGCGGTCGACCACGACGTCGCCTGGATCGTGGTCTGCTCGGAGGGATACGCGTCCAGCCTCGCCGCCGCCTCCCTGCAGGACCTCGGCCTGCGCAACGCCACCGACCTGGACGGCGGCTACCGCGCATGGAAGGCGGCGGGCCTGCCGGTGCGGTGACCGGCCCGCGCTCTGGCCGCGCGGGGCCGACCACGGCATGCTGCGCGGTATGGGTGATCAGGAGGCGGACCACAGCGCCGCCGACCACAGCGTCGGCGTCGTGGGGAGCAACGCGACGTCGGGGAGTGCGGGCGTGATCGGGAGCAACGCGACGGCCGGGAGCGCGGGCGTGATCGGCAGCGTCGCGACCGCGGGCAGCGCGGGTGTGATCGGCAGCGTGGCGACGAGCGGAAGCGCGGGGGTCATCGGCAGCGTCGCGACGTCGGGCAGCGTCGGGATCCTCGGAAGCGTGCTCAGCGTCCTGTCGGTCGCGCTCGTCGCGTGCGTGGGCAGCTTGGCCTGCGTGCGGTGTCGGCGGTGCCTGTTCTGCATCGGGTGTGTCGACTGCGTCGGGTGCGTGTTCTGCGTGGGCTGCGTCGGGCTGCGGGGCGCGGTGCGGCAGGTGCGCGTCGTCGCGTGACCGGCGTGCGGTGACATGCGGTGGCCCGGCACGCGGTGGGCGCGGCGCCGCGGTGAGCAGGGCGCGGTCGTCAGGCGTTCGCGGTCAGGGGGCGACCAGCGCGTGGGTGATCGGCGCGGTGTTGGCGTGGAGCCACGCGTCGGTGCGCTGCGCGCGGGCGGCGGCGTCGGGGCCCCAATAGGCGGCGAACCCGGGCACGCCGTGGGCGGCGCCGTCGGCGACGATGCCGCACATCCAGTCGTGGCTCGCCCGCACCGCGTCGACCAGGCCGAGCCGCCCCGCCTCGTCCAGGCCGTAGGCGTCGACGAGGATCCGGGCGCGGACGATGGCCCGGTCCCGCCGCTCGTCGGCGACGTCGGACGGGGCGCGCAGCGGCGCCCAGAGCCGCACGGTCGCCGCCACGTCCCACAGCGGGGAGCCCGGGGCCGCCAGGTCGAAGTCGATCAGCGCGACCGCGCGGCCCTCGCGGAACACGACGTTGTCCAGGTTGGGGTCGTTGTGCAGCATCCCGCCCGCGTCGTGCGGCGGCGGCGGCCGGTGCGGCCAGGCGTGGGGCGACGGGTCGAACCCCGCGGCCGCGTCGTGGAATCGGCGCAGTAGCTCGCCGACGCTGCGCAGCGCCGCATCGGTGAGCCCCCACTCGGGCGCGGGCGCGATCACGGCGTCGCCGGAGATGAAGCTCAGCACCTCCCGCCGGTCCTCGTCGACGCCCAGCAGGCGCGGCGCGCCGTCGAACCCGACGTCCTCCAGATGCCGCAGCAACGCGTGGACGCCCGGCGACGACGGCCGCATCGGCCGCCGCACCGTGTCGCCGACCCGGTGCACCTGGCCGCGGTTGGCCGTGCCGCCGAGCAGCGGGATCTCGGCGGCTCTCACCCGCGTCGCGCCGCCTCGAACCGCGAAGCCTCGATCAGGGCCATGGCGAGCGTCGAATGGGTCACCAGGCTGTCGACGTACCCTCCCCGCACCGCCGCGAGCACCGCGCGCGTCTTGGCCAACCCGTAGACGATGCCGATCACCTCCGGCACGGCGCGCATCTGCGCCGCGGTGATACCGATCATCCGCTCGGTCAGCGCGGCGGGCACGGTCGCCCCGTCGGCGTCGATGAGCACGCCCGACACCTCCGCGCACACCCCGCTGCGGCCCAGCTCCAGGCGTTCGGCCTCGCTGCTGGCGTCGAAGAGCGTCGACTGCTCCGGCTCCCAGGCCCCCACGCCCGCCATGGCCTTCGTGACCGAACCGATCAGACCGAACGCGCGCGCCACCTCGGGCTGCCCGCGCAACGCCGCGGCCGTCGTGGGATCGGAGACGGCCATCGGGGCGTAGAAGAAGTACGCCGGGCCGCCGCCGACCCGCGCGACCTCGCGCACCAGCTCGATCGAGCTGTCGTCAGTGCCCGGCCGCGCCAGCGCCCCCGTCAGCTGGACGACCGGCACCGGCGCGAGCACCCGCAGCGCTCCGGCCATCGCGCTCACGGAACGGGCCCAGGACAGGCCGAGCACGTCATCGGCCGTCACGATCTCGGTGAGCAGTTCGGCCGCGGCCGCCCCGAGGTGCTCGCGCAGGCTCGCGGGGTGGTCGTCGGGCGTGTCGGTGACGACGCAGTGGGTGAGCCCGAGCGCCTCCATCAGCCGCGCGGACAGCTCCACGTCGACAACGCCGGGATGCCCGATCTCGATGCGGACGAGACCCATGCTGCGCGCGTCCTCGAGCAGCCGGGCCACCTTGAAGCGGCTGAGCGAGAACTCCTCGGCGATCTCGACCTTGGAGCGTCCGTCCAGGTAGTAGCGTCGCGCCACCGAGGCGGTGAGGACGAGCTGCGCCGGGCCCCGCAGGTTGCCGTGTGCTCCCGCCACTGTGAAAACCCTTCCACCGATCGCTCATCTGAGCGGTTCTGAGCACATTATTGCAACAGAGATTGACGAAGGGTGACCCGTAACACAGTCTTTCGGCATGATCCGGATGCCGTCCGGCAAGGGCGGCATGAACTCGATGGCCGGAGGGCGCGATGAAGCGGTGGGGTCGGCGAGGAGCTGTGCTCGGTTTCGCCATGCTGTTGGCGACGTCGGGCTGCGCTGGTGCGGGCGGCGGGAGGCGGCGGCAGCGCCGAACTCGGTCTCGGTCCTGATGGTCAACAACCCGCAGATGGTCGACCTGCAGAAGCTGACGGCCGACAACTTCACCAAGCAGACCGGCATCACGGTCAACTACACCGTGCTGCCCGAGAACGACGTCCGCGACAAGATCAGCCAGGAGTTCTCCAGCCAGGCCGGTCAGTACGACGTCGCCTCGCTGTCCAACTTCGAGATCCCGATCTACGCCAAGAACGGCTGGCTCGCGCCGATGGACGACTTCATCGCCAAGGACCCGGCGTTCGACCAGGCCGACATCCTCAAGCCGATGGCCGAGTCGCTGACCGCGACCGACGGCAAGATCTACGGCGAGCCGTTCTACGGCGAGTCGTCGTTCCTCATGTACCGCAAGGACGTGCTGCAGTCGAAGGGCATCACCATGCCCGACGAACCCGACCTGGCAGCAGGTGGCCGACATCGCCGCCAAGGTCGACGGGGCGCAGCCCAACATGAAGGGCATCTGCCTGCGCGGGCAGCCCGGCTGGGGCGAGGTCTTCGCGCCGCTGACCACGGTCGTCAACACCTTCGGCGGCACCTGGTTCGACAAGGACTGGAACACGCCTCGTCAACGCGCAGGGGTTCAAGGACGCCACCAACTTCTACGTCAACCTGGTCAGGGCGCACGGCGAGAACGGCGCCCCGCAGGCGGGCTTCACCGAGTGCCTGAACGACATGGAGCAGGGCAACGTCGCGATGTGGTACGACGCGACCTCGGCGGCCGGCTCGCTCGAGGCCGACAACTCCCCGGTCAAGGGCAAGATCGGCTACGTCGCCGCGCCGGTCGTGGTGACCCAGCGTCTCCGGCTGGCTCTACACGTGGGCCTGGGCCATCCAGAAGGCCAGCAAGAAGCAGGACAACGCCTGGAAGTTCGTCTCGTGGGCCTCGAGCGCGGGCTACGAGAACCTCGTGGGCCAGCAGCTGGGCTGGTCGAGGGTGCCGGCCGGGCAAGCGTGCCTCGACCTACTCCAACCCTGACTACCTGAAGGTCGCCGGGGCGTTCGCAGGACCGACGAAGAACGCCATCACGACCGCCGACCCGAACAACCCGGGCGTGCAGCCGCGACCCGCGCCCGGCATCCAGTTCGTCGGCATCCCGGAGTTCCCCGACCTGGGCACGCAGGGTCTCGCAGGACATCAGCGCGGCCATCGCCGGGCAGGAGACGGTCGACCAGGCGCTGGACAAGGGCCAGCAGGCCGCCGAGCAGGTGGCCGCCAAGTACAAGAAGTGAGGCGAGTGCCGACGTGAGCACCGCTACTCGAGCCCCAGGCGGGCGCGGGTACCTCCGCGCCCGCCTCGGGCGGTGGAAGCGCCATGCGTGTGGCGGGGGACTGGGCGCGGCGCGCCCCGCTGCTGCCCGCGCTGATCTTCATGATCATCGTGACCCAGCTGCCGTTCGTCGGCACGCTGGTCATCTCGTTCATGAACTGGAACGCGCTACTACCCCGACCAGATCGGGTTCACCGGGCTGACCAACTACATCGCGGTCTTCACCGACCCCGACACCCAGTCGGCGATCATCACGACGGTCGTGCTCACCGTCTCGGTCGTGCTGTTGAGCCTCGTGCTCGGGTTCGGGATCGCGCTGCTGCTCGACCGCGGCATTCCTCGGTCGCGGCGTCGTGCGCACGCTGATGATCACGCCGTTCCTGGTCGTGCCGGTCGCGGCCTTCCTGGTGTGGAAGCACGCGCTCTACAACCCGAACTACGGTCTGTTCAACGGACTGCTGCGCGTCGTCGTTCGGGCCGAACGCGCCGCAGCCGGACTGGATCTCGACTAGCGCCGCTCACGCTCGATCATCGTGGCGCTGGTCTGGCAGTGGACGCCGTTCATGATGCTGATCCTGCTGGCGGGACTGCAGAGCAAGCCGCTGGACGTCTTCGAGGCGGCCAAGATCGACGGCTGCTCGCGCGTGGCAGGTGTTCCGCTACATGACCTTCCCGCACATGCGCCAGTACCTGGAGCTGGGCGCGCTGCTCGGGTCGATCTACGTCGTGCAGACCTTCGACGCCGTCTTCGTCATCACCTCCGGCGGCCTGGGCACGGCCAACCTGCCCTACATGATCTACACGATCTTCTACAACGCGCACGACTACGGGAAGGCATCGGCGGCGGGCGTCGTGGTCGTCATCGCCACGATCATCATCGCGACGTTCGCGCTGCGCACCGTGTCGAGCCTGTTCCGGGAGGAGTCCTGATGACCACCACCGTGGAACGCCCGGCGCCTGCCTACCGCGAGCCGCGGATGGCGCCCGACACCCGACGTCGGCTGTCGATTGTGATCGTCGGGGTGGCCGCCTGGATCATCGGGCTGATCTTCGTCGCCCCGGTGCTGTGGATGGTGCTGACGTCGCTGCACAGCGAGCCGGACGCGGCGACCAACCCGCCGTCGTTCTTCGCTCCGCTCACGCTGGACGGCGTACCGCAACTTCTTCGCCACGACCGGCGTGAACCCCTGGCCGCCCCTGATCAACTCGGCGACGGCCGCCATCGTGTCCACGATCCTGGTGCTGGCTGCTGGCCATCCCGGCCGCGTACGCGCTGTCGATCCGGCCGGTGCGCAAGTGGACCGACGTGATGTTCTTCTTCCTGTCCACCAAGATGCTGCCCGTGGTGGCGGGCCTGCTGCCGATCTACCTGATCGCGCAGAACGCTCGGCCTGCTCGACAACATCTACTTCCTGGTCATCCTCTACACCTCGATGAACCTGCCGATCGCGGTGTGGATGATGCGCTCGTTCCTGGCCGAGGTGCCGGTCGAGATGCTCGAGGCGGCCTCACTGGACGGTGCCGGGCTGATGCGTTCGATGCGTCTCGATCATCGTGCCGGTCGTGCTGCCGGGGATCGCGGCCACGTCGCTGATCTGCTTCATCTTCAGCTGGAACGAGCTGCTGTTCGCCCGGGTGCTCACCGGCGACGGTCGCGCAGACCGCCCCGGTGTTCCTCACCGGCTTCGTCACCAGCCAGGGCCTGTTCCTGGCCCAGGTGTGCGCGGCGTCCGTCGTGGTGTCGCTCCCGGTGATCGTCGGCCGGGTTCGCGGCCCAGGACAAGCTGGTGCAGGGTCTGTCGATGGGGGCGATCAAGTAATGACGCCTCTCAACACGGCGTCGTTGTCTTCGCTCGACCCGGCCGTGGCCGTGCCCCAGTACGACCGGGGCGCGGTCCGGGCGGGGATCGTGCACTTGGGTGTCGGTGCGTTCCACCGCGCCCACCAGGCCCTGTACCTCGACGGCTTGATGAACGAGGGCAAGGCCCTGGACTGGGGGATCTGCGGGGTCGGGGTGCTGCCGGGCGACCGGCGGATGAAGGACGCCTTGGCTGCGCAGGACTGCCTCTACACACTCGTGGAGAAGCGCCCTGACGGCACCCAGGTCCCCCGCGTGATGGGTTCGATCGTCGAGTACCTGCTCGCCCCGGACGACCCGGAGGCGGTGATCGAGAAGATGGCCGACGAGCAGACCCGGATCGTCTCGCTCACCGTCACCGAGGGCGGCTACAACTTCCACGCCGTCACCGGGGAGTTCGACGCGGACGACCCGGGCGTCGTACACGACCTCCAGCCCGGCGCGGCGCCGAAGACCACGCTTCGGCCTGGTCATCGAGGCGTTGGCCCGACGTCGGCAGCGGGGCCTGGCGCCCTTCACCGTCCTGTCCTGCGACAACATCCAGGGCAACGGGGACGCCGCCCGCCGCAGCTTCACCGCGTTCGCGCGGTTGCGGGACCCGAAGCTGGGCGAGTGGGTGGACGAGCACGTCCGGTTCCCCAACTGCATGGTCGACCGCATCACCCCGGTGACCACCGACGACGACCGCGCGAGCCTGGCGAGCCAGTTCGGCGTCGAGGACCGGTGGCCGGTGGTCTGCGAGCCGTTCCACCAATGGGTGCTGGAGGACGACTTCGGCCTCGGTCGGCCTCCGCTCGAGGACGCGGGCGTGCAGGTGGTCGCCGACGTCGAGCCGTACGAGCTGATGAAGCTGCGGCTGCTCAACGCCAGCCACCAGGCGCTGTGCTACTTCGGCTACCTCGCGGGGTACCGGCTCGTGCACGACGTCTGCCAGGACCCGCTGTTCGCCGAGTTCCTGCTCGCCTACATGGACCGGGAGGCCACGCCGAGCCTGCAGCCGGTGCCGGGGATCGACCTGCACGCCTACAAGCGCGAGCTGATCACCCGGTTCTCCAACCCGCAGGTGCGCGACACGGTCGCGCGGCTGTGCGCGGAGAGCTCGGACCGGATCCCCAAGTGGCTGTTGCCGGTGATCCGGTACAACCTCGCAGACGGATGGGGAGATCGAGCGCTCGGTGGCGGTCGTCGCCGCGTGGGCGCGCTACGCCGAGGGCGTCGACGAAGAGGGGCAGCCCATCGAGATCGTGGACCGGCTCAAGGACACGCTCACCGCGGCCGCTCTCGGGCAGCGGGAGGACCCGCTCGCCTTCGTCCGGAACCGGGAGCTGTTCGGCGACCTGGTCGACGACGAGCGGTTCGCCGCGACCTACCAGCGTCACCTCGCGTCGCTGCACGAGCGCGGCGCCCGGGCCACGCTCAAGGGCCTGGCCACGGCGTAGCGGACGTCCATCGGCCTGGGCTCTTCGCGGATCCCGCGGAGGGCCAGTGCCGGTTGAGGGAGGAGCGATGAAGGCTGCAGTCATCGACGTCGACAGGGTGACGGTCGAATCGATCCCGGATCCGACGCCGGGCCCGCGCGAGGTCGTGGTCAAGGTGGCCGCGTGCGGCATCTGCGGCACCGACCTGCACATCGCCGACGGCGAGTTCGCGCCGAGCCTGCCCGTCACGCCAGGGCACGAGTTCGCGGGCCAGGTGGTGGCGGTCGGCACGGCCGTCGACGCGGCGGTCGACGGGGTGCGGGTCGGCGACCAGGTCGCCGTCGACCCCTCCCTGTACTGCGGCGAGTGCTACTTCTGCCGCCGCGGGCGGGGCAACCTGTGTGAGCGCTGGGCGGCGATCGGGGTCACGGCGACCGGCGGCGCCGCGGAGTTCACGGTGGCGCCGGTCGCGAACTGCGTGGTGTTGGCCGACCACGTCCGCCCGGCCGACGCGGCGTTGATCGAGCCGCTGTCGTGCGCGGTGCACGGGTTCGACGTGCTCGCGCCCTCGCTCGGCGACCACTACCTCATCTACGGCGCCGGGACGATGGGCCTGATGATGATGGAGCTGGCCAAGCGGTCCGGGGCGGCGAGCGTGAGCATGGTCGACCTCAACCCGAATCGTCTGGAGACGGCGCGGGAGCTGGGGTGCACGGCGGCGGTGGGGTCGGCCGACGAGCTGGAGCGGCCGCGCGGCTGGGACGTCGTGATCGACTGCACCGGGGTCGTCGCCGCGATCGAGGACGCCCTCCCCCGGGTGATCCGCGGTGGGACGTTCCAGCAGTTCGGCGTCGCGAACGAGGACGCTGTGGCGCGCTTCTCGCCGTTCCGGGTCTACAACCAGGAGATCCGCATCGTCGGCTCGATGGCGGTGCTGCACAGCTTCGAGCGCGCCGCGCAGCTCCTCGCCGAGGGGGTGCTCAAGCCCGAGGTGATGATCTCCGACCGGAAGCCGCTCGCCGAGTACCCCGCGGCGCTGGAGCAGTTCCGGGCGGGCGTGGGCCGCAAGATCCAGGTCCGCCCCTGACCCGGTGAGTCCCGCGTCTCGCCACGGTGAGTCCCGCGTTTCGCCACGCTGAGAGTGGCGATTCGGCGGGGATGTGGCCGATATCCCGGGATGTGGCGATGATCAGAGTGCGTCGATGGCCTGCTGGATCCGCTTGACCGACACCGGATAGCGGGTGCGCATCGGGTGGGCGTAGACGCTCACCCGCAGCTCCTCGATCATCCAGCGGATCTCGCGCAGCCCGGGCGACGGGTCGGTGTTCGGGGGGAGCGCGGCCAGCAACTGCGCGTACTCGGCGGCGACGACCCGCACCTGCGCCGTCCAGTCCGCGTCCCGGGCCGGGTCGACGCGCAGCTTCTCGACGCGGCGCTCGACGGCTTCCACGTAGCGCGCGACGTCGGCCAGGCGGCCTGCGCCGTCGCGGGTGGCGAAGCCGGGGCCGACGAGCTCGGCGAGCTGGGCGGAGAGGTCCGACGGCACCACGCGGAGGTCGGTGAGCGCGGCCTGCACCCGGTGCCAGACGGCCAGCACGGCGCGCGCGGCCTCCAACACCTGCAGCGTGGTGGACCCCAGGCGCTTGGCGAAGAGCGCCCGCAGCCGGGCGTAGCCCCGCTCGTCCCACGCCGGGCCGCCCGCGGCGTGGATCAACGCGTCGGCCGCGGCCGTCACACAGTCCTCGACCAGCGCGGCGACCGAACCGTGCGGGTTGCGGGAGAGCGTGAGCTTGGCGCTGTTGTCCAGCCCGCGCTGCACCTGCCGCGCGGGCGAGGGCGTGTCGAGCAGCAGCAGCCGTCGCACCCCGCGGCCGTGGGCGAAGTCGCGCTCGGCGGCGGTGGGGAACACCCGCACGTCGACCGACGCCCCCCGGTCGACCAGCCCCGGATACCCGGTGACGACGTGCGCGCCCCTGCGCACCCCGATCTCGCGGGGGAGCTCGCCGATCGTCCAGGTGGTGAGCCCGGTGCGCTCCAGCTCGGCGCCCGCGGCCGCCAGTTCGGCGCGCACCTGGGGCGCGAGCAGGCGGCGCAGCGCGTCGAGGTCGGTGCCGCGCGCGACCTCCCGGCCACGCTCGTCGACCACCCGGAACGTGACGGTCAGGTGCTCTGGCAGGCGATCCAGCTCCCAGGCGTCGCGGGGGATCACGACGCCCCGCATCCGGCCCAGCTCCCGCTCCAGTCCGTCGAGGAGCGGCTCGCTCAAATGATCATTTTGGCGAGCGCTGAGGCGGGCGAGCACGGCGCGGGCGTGGTCGGGTGCCGGGGCGAAGTGCCGTCGCAGGTTCTTGGGCAATGTCTTGATCAGCGCGGTGACGAGCTCCTCGCGCAGGCCGGGCACCTGCCACGTGAACGGCGTCGGGTCCACCTGGTGCAGCGCGGCGACCGGCACGTCGACCGTGATCCCGTCGTCGCGGCGCCCCGGCTCGAACGCGTAGGACAGCGGCAGCGTCAGCCCGCCCGCCTCCACGTGGTCGGGGTAGGCGGACGGGTCGACCGCGTCCGCCTGGGCCGTGCGGACCATCTCGTCGGTGAAGTCGAGCTGGGTCTTGTCGCGCTGTTTGCGCCACCAGGAGTCGAAATGCCTGCCGGAGACGACGTGGGCGGGGATCCGCTGGTCGTAGAACGCGACGAGCGTCTCCTCGTCGACGGACAGGTCGCGTCGCCGGGCCCGGGTCTCCAGCTCCTCGACGTCCTCGAGGAGGGTGCGGTTGGCGAGGAAGAAGCGGTGGGAGGTGTCCCAGTCGCCCTCGACGAGCGCGTGCCGGATGAACATATCGCGGGAGGCCTCGGGGTCGATGCGGCCGTAGTCGACGCTCCGGTCGACGACGATCGGCACGCCGTGCAGCGTCACCCGCTCGACGGCGACGGCGGCGGCGCGCTTGCGCGACCAGTGCACCTGCGAATAGGTCCGTTTGACGAGATGTCCGGCGAGCGGCTCGATCCACTCCGGCTGGATCCGGGCGACCGTCCGCGCGAACAGCCGCGACGTCTCCACCAGCTCAGCCGCCATCACCCACCGCGGGTTCTTCTTGGCCAGCGGCGAGCCTGGGAAGATCATGAAATGCGCACCGCGCGCGCCGAGGTATTCGCGCGTCTCGCCCTCCCGCAGGCCGATCTGGGAGAGCAGGCCCGAGAGGACGGCGATGTGGATGCGGTCTGCCACCGGGCCGCTTGCGGGCCCGGTCATCGGCACCGTGGCGTCGGCGTCGTTCGGCATGAGACCGGCGTTGCGGGCGGCCTGGCGCAGCTGCGCGTGCAGGTCCTGCCACTCGCGGATGCGCAGGAAGTGCAGGAACTCCGCGCGCAGCTCCTTGCGGAACCGGCTGCCCGACAGGGCCTCGCGGCGCTCGGCGACGTGCCGCCAGAGGTTGAGGTAGGTGAGGAAATCGGAGCCGTCGGCCTGGAAGCGGGCGTGCTTCTCGTCGGCGGCCTGGCGCTGGTCGACGGGACGCTCGCGGGGGTCCTGCACGGACAGCGCCGCGGCGATGATCAGCACCTCGCGCAGGCAGCCGGTGCGGTCGGCCTCGACCAGCATGCGGCCAAGGCGGGGGTCGACCGGCAGCGTCGACAGGGCGCGGCCGACCGGCGTGAGGTCCCGGCCGTCGAGCGCGCCCAGCTCGTGCAGGAGCGCGAGGCCGTCCTGCACCGCGCGGGCGTCGGGCGGGTCGACGAAGGGGAACGCGGTGATATCGCCGAGATCGAGCGCGATCATCTGCAGGACGACCCAGGCGAGGTTGGTGCGCAGGATCTCCGGGTCGGTGAAGTCGGGGCGGACATCGAAGTCGTCCTCGGCGTAGAGCCGGATGCAGATCCCGTCGGCCACCCGGCCGCAGCGCCCTGCCCGCTGGTTCGCGCTGGCCTGGCTGATCTTCTCGATCGGCAGGCGCTGCACCTTGAGCCGCCGCGAGTAGCGGGAGATGCGGGCGAGGCCCGGGTCGATCACGTAGCGGATGCCGGGGACGGTCAGCGACGTCTCGGCGACGTTGGTGGCCAGCACGACGCGGCGGCCCAGCGTGGCCTGCCTCGGGGCGAACACCCGCTGCTGCTCGGCGGTGGTCTGCCGGGCGTAGAGGGGCAGGATCTCGATGCCCCCGCTCGTGCCGTTTCCCATGGTTCGCCGGGCCAGGCCGTCGGCGGTGTCGCGGATCTCGCGCTCGCCGGGGAGGAACACCAGGATGTCGCCGGGGCCCGCGCGGCGCAGCTCGGCGACGGCGTCGGCGATGGCGTCGAGCTGGTCGCGGTCGGGATCGGACTCGGGGTCCTCCGGGTCGACGATCGGCCGGTAGCGGATCTCCACCGGGTAGGTCGCGCCCGGAGACCTCGACGATGGGTGCAGGCCGGGCGGGATCGGTGGGCGAGGAGAAATGCGCGGCGAACCGCTCGGGGTCGATGGTGGCCGAGGTGATGACGACCTTGAGGTCGGGGCGACGGGGGAGGAGCTGGGCGAGGTAGCCCAGGATGAAGTCGATGTTGAGGCTGCGCTCGTGGGCCTCGTCGATGATCAGTGTGTCGTAGCCGCGGAGCATCCGGTCGCCCGCCAGCTCGGCGAGCAGGATGCCGTCGGTCATGAGCTTGACCAGCGTGTTCTGCCCGACCTGGTCGGTGAAGCGGACCTTCCAGCCCACGGCCTCGCCGACCTCGGTGGACAGCTCCTCGGCGATGCGCGCGGCGACCGTGCGCGCGGCGAGGCGGCGGGGCTGGGTGTGCCCGATCATCCCGCGCACGCCGCGGCCGAGCTCGAGGCAGATCTTGGGGATCTGGGTGGTCTTCCCGGAGCCGGTCTCGCCCGCGACGATCACGACCTGGTGGTCGCGGATGGCGGCCGCGATGTCCTCGCGCCGCGCGCTGACGGGCAGCTGCGCCGGATACGAGATCGTCGGGAGAGCGGCGCGGCGGGCCGCGATGCGCCGCTCGGCGGTGTCGACCGCGGCGGCGACGGCCGCGAGCGCGCGGTCGCGGGCCTGGCTGTCGCGGGTGCGCGCCGCGGTGGCGAGGCGGCGGGCGAGGCGGTGCTCGTCGGCGAGGCTCAGGGCCGGCAGGCGCTCGGCGAGCGCGGCGACCTCGCCGGTGGCGTCCGCGAACGTCGGCGTCGGCCCGTCGTCGGTGGCTCGGGCCCGGTCCGGGGTGGCGCGCCGTCGTCGACGGGGGCGCCCCGCGCGCGCCTCGGGGTGGGCCGGGGCGGCCTCCGGGTGTGCCGGAACGCCGGACGCCCGGTCGGGGGCGTGGCCTTCCTGAAGCTCCGGGCGCGCCATCTCGTCCAGTGTGCCTGCCGTCAGGCCGGGCGGAGGGACGGGGTGATCTCGTCGGCGACCGGCTCGTCGGCCGCCGGGTGCTCGACGAGCGCGAGCACGCGGTTGGCCAGGAACCGGGCCGTGCGCACGGCGGTGCCGCCGCGGGTGATCTCGGCGACCTCCACCACGCCACGCCCGTGCGTGATGGTCACCTTGCGCCCCGCGCGGGTGGCGGTGACGTCGTACGTGCGCGTAGTGCCGCTGCCGGCGTCGATGACGATCTCTACCCGGTCGCCCTTCATGCCGTTCCCCGTTCTCTCGTGACGCGGTGGGGGCGGCACCGTCGGGGTGCGGCGCCGCCCGTCGCGACCGCATCGCACGGCGGCGGGAAGCGCCGGGACGCGGTGGGCTGTGAAGAAATGTACTGGGGTCCGCGCCGGTGCCGGTCGCCTCTCGGCGCGTGGCACACCCGTAGGCGGCAATGGTTGAGACCCGGGGACACGGATCACCTGGCGCGGACAGCTTGTGCAACGCGCACTCCGCCGGATCCATTCCCGCCCTCGTCTGCGCAGGTCAGCGGCCCAGTGCCGCCAGTACGCCATCGGTCCAGATCGGCCAGGCGGTGATCGCCCACGGCCCGAAGTCGCGGTCGGTGAGCACCACCGCGGCGGCGTCCGCGTCCGGGTCGACCCAGAGGAAGGTGCCCGACTGCCCGAAGTGGCCGAACGTCCGCGGCGAGCTGTGCGCGCCCGTCCAGTGCGGGGACTTGCCGTCGCGGATCTCGAAGCCGAGCCCCCAGTCGTTCGGCTTCTGCCGTCCGAAGCCGGGCAGCACCCCGTCCAGCCCGGGGAACGCCACACGGGTGGCGTCGGCGAGGGTGGCCGTGAGCGTGGGGTCGAGCAGCTCGGCGGCGAAGCGCGCCAGGTCGTCGACGCTCGACGCGGCCTCATGGGCGGGTGAGCCGTCGAGACGCGTGGCGGTCATGCCCAACGGCTCGCAGACGGCCTCGTACAGGTATTCGGCGAAGGGGATCCCGGCGGCCGCGGCGACGGTCTCGCCCAGCAGGTCGAACCCGACGTTGGAGTAGATCCGTCGGGTCCCGGGCTTGGCCTGCACCACCCCTTCGGAGAAGGAGAGCCCCGACGCGTGCGCGGCGAGGTGGCGCACGGTGGCGCCGGGCGGCCCGGCCGGGGTGTCCCATTCGATCGCGCCTTCCTCCACCGCGATGAGCGTGGCGTAGGCGGTGAGCAGCTTCGTCACCGAGGCGAGGCGGGGGAACACCCGGTCGGTCTCGCCCGCCGTGGCGGCGACCGTGCCGTCGGCGGTGACGACCGCGGCTGCGACGTGGTCGACGGGCCAGTCCAGCACCGTGCCGACCGCGAGTCGGAGGTCAGGCATCGCCGTACACCGGGATCGCCGCGCCGCTGATCGGGGACGCGTCCGGGCAGCAGAGGAACGCGATCACTTTGGCGATGGCGGCCGGGGCGACGGCGCGGGCGGCGAGATCGGCCGACATCCACGTGCGGTTGGCCGGGGTGTCGATCACCGAGGGGAGCACGGAGTTGACCCGGATGTGCTGGGGGCGCAGCTCGTCGGCGAGGAGCTGGGCCAGCCGGACGACCGCGGCCTTGCTGGTGGCGTGCCCGACCGGCGCGGGGCCGGTGACCGCGGTCTTCGACCCGACCATGACGATCGCGCCGCCGCCTGCCGCCGCGAACCGGGTGGCAGCGGCCTGCGCCGTCCACAGCGCCGAGCCGAAGTTGGACGTCCAGAGGCTCGCGAGGAGCTCCTCGTCGGTGTCGGCCAGCTTGGCGGGCCGGAATCCGCCCGCGAGCCCGACGAGCGCGTTCGGGGTGACGGGCAGCGCGTCGACCTGCGCGAACGCGGCCTGGACTGCGTCGCGCGCGGCCAGGTCGGCGGCGACGGCGTGCACGTCGTCCCGCTCACCGAGGGCGTCGAGCGGGGGGGAGGGCCGGTCGAGCGCGACCACCGCGCGCCCCTGCCCGAGGAACTCGTCGACCACCGCATGCCCGAGCGCACCCGCCGCGCCCGTCACGATCACTGCGTCCATGCGCGACATCCTGCACGCTTTCCCCATGGCAAGGACACCGGCGCGTGCACGCATCGGGACATCGGGATGGCGTTATCCGCCGTGGCGGCGCACGTTCTACCCCGACGGCCTCCCGCAGCGCCAGGAGCTCGCCCACCTCTCCCGCCGCGTCGACAGCATCGAGATCAACGGGTCCTTCTACTCGCTGCAGCGGCCGGAGAGCTACCGCGCGTGGGCGGCCGAGACGCCCGACGACTTCGTCTTCGCCGTCAAGGGCCCGCGGTTCGTCACGCACCTGAAGCAGCTGCGCGACGTGGCGACGCCCGTCGCGAACTTCCTGGCCTCGGGCGTGCTCGCGCTGGGGCCCAAGCTCGGGCCGGTGCTGTGGCAGCTGCCCCCGCGGATGCGGTTCGACGCCGAGCGGGTGGCGGAGTTCCTGGCGTTGCTGCCGCGCTCGACGGCCGCCGCGGCGCTGCTCGCCGAGCACCACGACGAGCGCCTGGACGGCCGGGCACTGACGGCGACCGACGCCGACCGGCCGCTGCGCCACGCCGTCGAGCCCCGGCACGAGAGCTTCCGCGACCCGGCGTTCACCGCGTTGCTGCGGGAGCACGGCGTCGCGCTGGTCGTCGCCGACTCGGCGGGCACCTGGCCGGTGTTCGACGCGTCGACGGCGGACTTCCGCTACGCGCGGCTGCACGGGGCCGACGAGCTGTACGCGTCCGGCTACACCGCCGACGCCCTCGACGCCTGGGCCGGGCGGGTGCGGGCCTGGCGGGCCGACGGGGACGTGTTCGTCTACTTCGACAACGACGCCAAGGTGCACGCGCCGTTCGACGCGATCGCGCTGGCGGAACGGCTCAGTTGACCCGGCTCGCCCGGTCGCCCCACTCCTTCTCGCGCAGCTCGAACTTCTGCACCTTGCCCGTCGACGTCTTCGGCAGCGTGTCGACCAGTTCCACGTCGCGGGGCGCCTTGTAGCGGGCGATCCGCGACTTCACGTGCTCGATCAGCTCCTCCGGGGTGGCGCTCTGGCCCTCGGCCAGCACGACGAACGCCTTGGGCCGCTCGCCCCACTGCTCGTCCGGCACCCCGATCACCGCGGCCTCCAGCACGGCCGGATGCGACATGACCGCCTGCTCCACCTCGATCGTCGAGATGTTCTCGCCGCCGGAGATGACGACGTCCTTGGCGCGGTCGCGCAGCTCGACATAGCCGTCGGGGTGCATCACGCCCAGGTCGCCGGAGTGGAACCAGCCGCCCGCGAACGCCTTCTCGGTGGCCGCGAGGTCCTCCCAGTAGCCCTTCATGACGTTGTTGCCGCGCATGACGACCTCGCCCAGCGCCATGCCGTCGGCGGGGACGTCGTTCATGTCCTTGTCGACCACGCGCATCCAGTCGGCGCAGATCATCCCGACGCCCTGGCGGGCCTGCTTCTGGGCGCGGTCGGGGCCATCGAGGTCCTCGGGGCGGTAGGCGTTGACCGAGTACGGGCCGTAGGTCTCGGTGAGGCCGTAGACGTGCACGATCCGGAAGCCCATGTCCTCGGCGGCGGCGATGGTCGTCGGGGACGGCGGCGCGCCCGCCGTCGTGATGACGATCGGGTGGTCCAGCTTCGCGGCGGCCTTGTCGCGCAGGATCGTGGTGACGACGGTCGGCGCGCCGTTGAGGTGGGTCACGCCGTGCTCGCGGATCAGGCGCCAGATCGCGTCGGCGCGGACCTCGCGCAGGCAGACGTGCGTGCCGCCGATCGCCGTGACCGCCCACGGCGTGCACCAGCCGTTGCAGTGGAACATCGGCAGCGTCCAGAGGTAGACGCTGTCGACGCTGTGGGAGGAGTGCACGATCTCGCCGAACGCGTTGAGGTGCGCGCCGCGGTGGTGGTACATGACGCCCTTGGGACGGCCCGTCGTCCCGGACGTGTAGTTGATCGCGATGGTGGCGGCCTCGTCGTCGACGGTCCATTCGACGGCGTCGTCGCGGCCGCGGGCGAGCAGGTCGTCGTAGGTCACGCCGGAGCCGGTGCGGTCGCCGGGGTGCGCCGGGTCGATCAGGGTAATGATCTCCTCGACGGTCTTCAGCTCGCGGGCGACCGGGGCGACCATCGGGTAGAGCGTGGCGTCGACCACCAGCAGCCTGCAGCCGGAGTGGTCGAGGATGTAGCGGATCTCCTCGGTGGACAAGCGTGTGTTGATAGCGACCAGCACCGCGCCCGCGAGCGGCACCGCGAAGTGCGCCACCAGCATCTCGGGGATGTTGGGCAGGAGGTAGGCGACGCGGTCGCCGGGCTCGACGCCCGAGCCGCGCAGCGCGTGCGCGACCCGGGTGGCCTCGGCGGCGAACTCCCGGTAGGTCTGGCGGCGCTCGCCGTAGACGATGGCGGTCTTGTCCGGGTAGACCTCGGCGGAGCGGCGCAGGAACGCCAGCGGGGTGAGTTGCGTGTTCCAGACGGCCGTCATGAGCCGATCCTCATCCCTGGCGACCGGTTGCGGCAACCGGTCGGCCTACTCGTCCTCTTCGACCGAGATGGCCGCGCGCGGGCAGGACGCGACGCACTCCTCCAGCTTCGGGCGCAACGCCTCCGGCGGGTGCTCGTCGAGGATGTAGAGGAAGTCGTCGTCGCGGACCTCGAACACCTCGGGCAGGATCCCCATGCAGACGGCGTTGGACTCGCACAGATCGAAATCGACCTTCACCTTCATGCCGCGCATCGTGCCCTTCCCCTGGCGGCCGCGGAAGGTCAGGTGACCCTCATTCGCGCCCGCGGCTCCGCGCGGGCTACGGGGCGACGTCGGGGACGGCGGGGGTCGTCGGCACCGGCAGGGGGTGGACGCCGGTCGCATACGTCGCGGCGAGCGGTGCGGGGAGCGGGTGGGGCAGGTCGGACGGGGCGGCGGCGAGCGCGGTGCCGGTCATGGCGAGGGCGAGCGCGAGGCTCAGCGCCGCGGTCGACACCGCGACCCGAACGCGGCAGGGCACGGACATGGGACGGCCTCTCATCGGACGGCCGGAACGAGGGGGAGCGTCGGCCTACAGGCTCATCCGCTCGGTTGCCACACGGCGTTACCGGACCACCCGAAGTTCGGCCGAACGGCCGACGGTCTGTGCGATCAGGGGCGGCGCAGGACCGGGCGCATGGCGTCCAGGACGTCGACGTTCTCGATCGTGCTGGGGACCGGCTCCTCGTGGCCATCGGCGATGCCCCGCATCGTCTTGCGCAGGATCTTCCCCGACCGCGTCTTCGGCAGCGCCGCGACGACCGCGACGTCCCGCAACGACGCCACTGCCCCGATCTGGGCGCGCACGAGCTGCACCAGCTCGGCACGCAGCTCGTCCTCGTCCCGCGACACACCCGCCTTGAGGACGACGAACCCGCGCGGGATCTGGCCCTTCATCGAGTCGGCCACGCCGATCACCGCGCATTCGGCGACGTCGGGGTGCGACGCGAGCACCTCCTCCATCCCGCCGGTCGACAGGCGGTGCCCGGCCACGTTGATGACGTCGTCGGTGCGGCCCATGACGTAGACGAAGCCGTCGGCGTCGATGCGCCCGCCGTCGCCGGTGAGGTAGTAGCCGGGGAATGTGGCCATGTAGGAGGAGACGAAGCGCTCGTCGTCGTTCCACAGCGTCGGCAGCGAGCCGGGCGGCATCGGCAGCTTGACGACGATCGCCCCGTCACTGCCGTCCGTGATCCGCCGCCCGGACGAGTCGAGCACCTGCACGTCCCACCCGGGCAGCGGGCGGGTCGGCGAACCGGGCTTGATCGGCAGCAGCTCGATGCCCGCCGGATTGGCGACGATGGGCCAACCGGTCTCGGTCTGCCACCAGTGGTCGATCACCGGGATGCCGAGCAGCTCCGACGCCCAGCGGTACGTCTCGGGGTCCAGCCGCTCGCCTGCCAGGTAGAGGTACTCGAGCGAGGAGAGGTCGTACTTGGCGGGGTACTCGCCGTTCGGGTCCTCCTTCTTGATCGCCCGGAACGCCGTGGGCGCGGTGAACATGCTGCGCACCCCGTGCTCGGCGACCACCCGCCAGAACTGCCCGGCGTCGGGCGTGCCGACCGGCTTGCCCTCGTACAAGATCGTCGTCGCCCCGGCCAGCAGCGGCGCGTACACGATGTAGGAGTGCCCGACGACCCACCCGACGTCGGAGCCCGTGAAGATCGTCTGCCCGGCGCCGACCGCGTAGACGTTGGGCATGGTCCAGTTCAGCGCCACCGCGTAGCCGCCGCCGTCGCGCACGACGCCCTTGGGCTTCCCGGTGGTGCCGGACGTGTAGAGGATGTAGAGCGGGTCGGTGGCCGCGACGGATACGCAGATCGGCGGGGGTCGCGGCGGCCATCGCGTCGGTCCAGTCGAGGTCGTCGGCGCCCATCTCGGCGGCGACCTGCGGCCGCTGGAGGATCACCCGCTTGCCCGGCTTGTGCGCGGCGAGCTCGATCGCCCTGTCCAGCAACGGCTTGTAGGCGCAGCACCTTATTGCCCTCGATGCCGCAGGACGCCGAGACGACCACCGACGGGGTGGCGTCGTCGATCCGGACGGCGAGCTCCTGCGGCGCGAACCCGCCGAATACCACCGAGTGCACCGCGCCGATCCGGGCGCAGGCGAGCATGGCGACAGCCGCCTCGGGCACCATCGGCATGTAGATCACCACGCGGTCGCCCACGCCGACGCCCAGCCCGGCCAGCACGCCCGCGAACCGCGCGACCTCGTCCCGCAGCTGCGTGTAGGTGTAAGTGCGCTGGGTGCCCGTGACCGGCGAGTCGTAGATCAGCGCGGCCTGGTCGCCGCGCCCGGCGTCGACGTGCCGGTCGAGCGCGTTGTGGCACACGTTGAGCCGACCGTCGGGGAACCAGCGGTAGAACGGCGGCCGGGAGTCGTCAAGCGCGCGCGTGGGCGCTACCTCCCAGTCGATCCCGCGCGCCGCCTCCAGCCAGAAGGCCTCGGGATCCTGCGTGCTGGCCCGGAAGACATCCTCGTACGCACCCACCGGTCGGCCTCCTCGCCTGCTCGCCCTGCGGTGGCTCGACCCTATGGCCGCAGGCGTCGCGCGGACCACCCGCCTGGTAACCCGAACGCACATCACCCATTTGGCAGACTCACCGGGTCCTTGAGTCACTCGTTCGACTCATCGTGACGCTCCCGCTGCAGACCGTCCAGCCGATGCCGTGGACGCGGGTTCCCGCGCGGCGCCGGTCGGCGCCGGTGCTCGCGGTGGCCATCGCGGCGGTCGCGGTCGTCGCGCTGGTCGTCGGGCTGCTGAGCCTGCGGGCCACGCCGAGCAGGCCCAGCGTGGCCCCGGGGGACGTGTGCGGCCCCGCGTGGGTCACCGGGTGGCACGCCGCGATGCAGGCGGGCTCGCCACCGCGCGGCGTCGGAGGCGCCGCGACGCTGCGGATGATCGTGCGGCCGCAGGTCACCGGGGCGCAGGTGCGGTTGCGGCTGTCCAACGTGTACGGAACGGCGCCGCTGACCGTCGCCGCGGTGACGGTGGCGCGATCCGGGGGCGGCGCGGCGCTCGTGCGGGGCACGGCCCACCCCGTGACGTTCGGCGGACGCGGGGGCACGGTCATCCCGCCCGGCGGGGAGGTGCTGAGCGATGCGGTGTCGGCGGTCGCCGACACCGGCACCCCGCTCGCGGTGACGATCTCCGTGCCGTGGCTGCCGCCGGTCGTCAGCGAACATCCGGTCGCGCTGCAGACGTCGTGGCTCGCCCCCGGCGCCGTCCTCCCGGACGCCGACGGCCACGCGTTCGGGGAGCCGTTGACGTCGTGGCTGGTGCTCAGTGGGGTCGACGTGCTGGCGCCGCGGCCGGTGAATGCCGTCGTCGCGGTCGGCGACTCGATCACCGACGGGGTCGGCACCGCACTCGATGCCGACGCGCGGTGGACCGACGCGCTGGCCACGCGCCTGACGACCGCGGGCGGCGGCGCCGCGATGGCCGTCCTGAACGCCGGGATGTCGGGCGACGAGCTGCTGGCCGGCACCCCGGTGGGCGGCGAAACGCCCGAGGCCCGGTTCGACCGCGACATCGCGGCGGCGGTCGGCGCGACCGACGTCGTGCTCAACATCGGCACCAACGACATCGCAGCAGGACGCGACGCGGCGGCGATCGAGGCGGGGCTCGTGCGGTTCGCCGACCGCGTGCGGGCGGCGGGCAAGCACGTCTTCCTCACGACGATCACGCCGTCGGAGGCGGGCCCGCGCGGCACGCCCTCAGCCGTCGCGACCCGTGACGCGGTGAACGCCTGGCTGCGCGCGCACGGCCGGGAGCACGCCGCCGGGGTGATCGACTTCGCGGCGGCGGTGGCCGACCGCGCGCACCCCGAGCGGCTCGCGCGCACCGCCGACGCCGGGGACGGACTGCACCTCTCGGCCGCGGGCTACCGGGCCCTCGCCGCCGCCGTGCCGGTGCGGGCGCTCACCGGGAGCCCGTGCCTGGCCGACGGCGCCACGGCCGCGGTCGCCTTGTCCGGCCACTGACCCCGTTTCTGTGCATGGCGTGCCGGATTGCCGAACTCGCCGCGCCGAAACGCGGGACTCACCCCCTTACGAGCCCAGGCCGAGGCGGCGCAGGCTGCGCTTGCGGGTCGGCTCGTCGAGGACGAGCGGCAGGGGTCCGGTGGGGGTGTCCTCGCGGTCGAGGCGGTCGATCACCCAGTCGACGACCAGCGCGCCCGGCGACACACCGCGCTCCGTCGCGATCCGCCGCAGCTGCTCGGTCCGCAGCGCGGGCAGCCGCAGCTGGAACACCTGGGCCGTCCCGAAACGCCCGGTCAGCTCCGTCGGGTGCTCGGAGTCGTGGTTGGAGAGCGCGGCGAGGTAGGAGTCCAGGTCGCCGTCGCTCGCGAGCACGGCGTCGGTCTGGGCGTCGGCTTCGGGGCGCGCGACCGGCGCACGGTGGCGCGAGTGGGACGACGGCATGGCGCGCAGCCTACGACCGCCTCCTGTCCCCGCGATGGCAACCCGCGGGGCCGGGGTGCGCGAGGTGTGGACCCCGGGCCTCAGCCCGCGAGCTCGAACCCCGCGTGCGAGAGGGCGGCGCCGACTTCCTCCCGGCCGATCTCCCGGACCGCGAGGACGGTGACCGCCCCGGTGGCCAGCTCGACGTCGACCGAGCTGACGCCGTCGATGCCGGCCACCTCCTCGGACACCGAGAGCGCGCAGTGCCGACAGGTCATCCCGGCGACGTGGAACTCGCTACGGATCGGTGTCCGAATGGACATGCATGCCTCCTCGACGGGCCAGCCGCGCTGATCTTGGCAGATACCCGGGCGGATCAGACTGCGAGGGTACTGGCCCGTGTTCAGGGCGTCACTGCTCCTGGTGGGGGCTCACCCGGGAAGAGGCGTGCGGCCCGGTACCGCGAATGGGTAACGTTACGGTCTCGGCCGCGGGGGCGGCTGCGGGGAGTACCGGGCCGGTACGGGGAGTGCCGGTTCGGGTGAAATCGGCGGGCAGAGTCGCCCGCAAGGCCCCCGCGTGCACGTCAGGGCACATCCAGCGACGGGGAGGCGCGCATGAGCGGCGGTATCGGGAGTGTTCGACGAGACGTGGGGGAGGACCGGATCGGTCCCGGCGACATCCCGAGCCAGCGCACGGCGGCGGACGCCTACCGGGTGTCGGACGACCAGTTGCACCGGGCGCGGATGGTCGTCGCCCGCAACTCCGCGGACCAGGAGGACCTGCGCCAGCTGCTCGACATGCTCGGCCTGATCTCGGCCAACCCCGACCAACCCCCGCCCGTCACGCGGTGACCAGCGGGAACGAGCGCGGGCACCCCCAGATGCGCGCGCCCGGCCGCCGTTGTCCTATGCTTGGCTCCGCTCCCAACGGACGGTCGGGGCCTCGCGAGGACGGTCAAGGCGGTCCGAGTCCCCATCGTCTAGCGGCCTAGGACTCCGCCCTTTCAAGGCGGCAACGCGGGTTCGAATCCCGTTGGGGGTACGCTCCACCAGCAGTACCAGTTTGGCCCAGTGGCGCAGTTGGTTAGCGCGTCGCCCTGTCACGGCGAAGGTCGCGGGTTCGAGTCCCGTCTGGGTCGCTTCCCCGTCCGGTGTTCCGCATCGGTACGGCCAGGTAGCTCAGTTGGTACGAGCGACCGCCTGAAAAGCGGTAGGTCGGCGGTTCGACCCCGCCCCTGGCCACTTCTTTCCCAGCGATGGCGCTGGCCGCGGGTTGCCCTGCGTGTCGTGTCCGCGGCTAGCATCTTCTCGACTGAGGCTTTCCTTGACGGCCTGGCGAAAGTGGGGGAAGGGTTCAGCAGGATGCCACAACCGCTCGGCCGACCGGACGGGGTTTCCCGGTGGAGGTTCTGGTCGCTTCCCGCGCGGGTCAAGATCCCCATCCTGGGTGTCGAGCTGCTCGTCGTCGCGTCGCTCGTCGCAGGCACCATCGTCATGATCGCGGACGGCATCCCGCTGCGCGGGCCGTGGCCGTGGCTCGCAGTGGCGCTGGCCCTCGCGGGCATCGTGAGCACCGAGGCGTCGCTGGGCGTGGAACGGGTGCGGCGGCAGTCGGACGCCAACCCGCACCTCGATCTCAGCTCGGTCTGGACGTTCGCGGGCGCCGTCCTGCTGCCGGGGCCGTTGGCCGCCGCCGTGGCCGTGGTCATCTACCTCCACATCTACCTGCGCGTCTGGCGCCGCAACGGCGTGCCCGCCCACCGCGTGCTGTTCAGCACGGCGGCGATCCTGCTCGCCGTGCAGGTCGCGTCGGTCGTCACCACGTGGCTCGGCGGCGACGCGCTCTTCGCGAGCCTCATGGGTGTGCTCGCCGTCGTCGCCGGGATGGTCGCCTACATGGCGGTGAACCTGGCGCTCGTCGTCCTGGTGATCGTCTTCAGCGAGCAGGAGCGTGGGCTCGCGTCGGTGCGTCAGGTCCTCGGGCCGATCGACGACCTGGCGCTGGAGTTCGCCACCCTCTCGATGGGCGCGCTGGTGGCCGCCGCCGCATCGACGTTCGGGCCCGCGTACGTCCTGCTGGGGCTCCCGCCGCTCATCGTCCTGCACCGCACGGTGCTCGTCCGCCAGCTCGAGGAGGACGCCAACACCGACGGCAAGACCGGCCTGCTCACCGCCGCGGCCTGGCAGGACAAGGCCGGACGGGTCGTGCTGCGCTCCGAGCGGAACGACCGGCCCGCCACCGTGCTCGTCCTGGACCTCGACCACTTCAAGCTCGTCAACGACCGATTCGGGCATCTGGTCGGCGACCAGGTGCTGGCCGCCGTCGCGGCCTCCGTGCAGGACGAGGTGCGCGACGAGGACATCGTCGGGCGGTTCGGCGGCGAGGAGTTCGTCGTGCTGCTGAGGGGCGCCGACGGCGAGGACCCGCACTCGGGCGCGCGGGCGGTGGCCGAGCGGATCAGGGAGCGGATCGCGCAGCTGCGCATCGCCGTGCCGGGAGCGCAGGGCCCGTTGGTCGTCGACGGGCTCACGGTGTCGATCGGGGGCGCCACCACGCCCCGTGACGGGCGCGACCTCGCCGGGCTGCTCGAGACCGCCGACGCCGCGATGTACCAGGCCAAGCGCGCGGGTCGCAACCTCGTGCGGATGGGCTATTCCGCCGCAGCCGGTTCCGAGTTGCGGAACCGGCGGCGCTTCGGCTGATTCTTTCGCCCCGGTGGGCCGGAAAAGGCCCGACGGGCGCGGGCCTTTTCGGGCTGACGCTTTCCGCCTCAGGCGGCCGGGGGCGACACGAGGCCGCCAGGGGTGCCTGACCCGGCGACGGCAGGGAGGTCGGGCGCCGCGCCGCCGACGTCGGGCAGCTTCGGCGCCGCGCCGCCGACGTCGGGCAGGGTCGACGGATCGGGAGCGGCGGCCACCAGCCCGCCCAGCAGAGCAGGCAGCAGGCCCTGTGCCGTCTGCAGCATGCTGTTCAACAGCCCGCCGAGAGGGATGGGCGGGATGTCCGGCACGGTCGGTGCCGCCGCGTCGCGCACCTCGGCGGCCTGCGCCACCCCCGTTCCGCAGACAGTGATCAGCAATCCGGCCGCGGCTGCGGCGATCACGATGGACATTCTTCGACTCCGCACGGACGCCCTCCGATCGAATAAGGGTTGATGGCGCCGCGAATCATGGGGCGCCCGCCCCGTTACCGCCAGAGCCCGGAAATCGGCGTCGGAATGGACATCGTGACGGTCGGTGAATGCGGCTCAGGGTGGTCGGTGGATCGGGGTCGCCCGATCCGGGACGCACGCCGCACGCTCACCCGGGCGCGCCGCGACGCGCTCGGCGGCGTCCTCGGCAATCGGCGGTACCGTCACCCTTCGGCGTGGGACAGCGCAACCGATCGATGATCGCCACGCTCCGTGCGTCGTCAGGCGCTACCGCTCACCCATCGTGACCCCCGGTTGGCGAGGCGCTCCAGCCGCCGAGGGGTCGGCCACCGTACGGAGTGCACCCAGCCGAGCCGCTCGAAGATCCACACCAGCCGTGCCGAGACGTCGATCTGGCCGCGCCGCACGCCGTGGCGCGCGCAGGTCGGGTCGGCGTGGTGGAGGTTGTGCCACGACTCGCCGAACGACAGCAGCGCGAGCCACCAGACGTTGGCCGAGCGGTCGCGCGTCGCGAACGGGCGGTTGCCGAACATGTGGCAGATCGAGTTGATCGACCAGGTGACGTGGTGCAGCAGGCCCACCCGCACCAGCCCACCCCACAGCAGCGCGGTGAGCGCGCCCCACCACGACCAGCTCAGCAGCCCACCCACGAGCGCGGGCAGGGCGAGGCTCGCCACCGTCAGCAGCACGAAGCGCTTGTCGACGGCGGTGATGTCGCGATCGGCGAGCAGGTCGGGGGCGAAGCGGCGGGCGTTGGTCTTGTCGCGGTCGAACAGCCAGCCCATGTGCGCGTGCCAGAAGCCGCGGGCCACCGCGACCGGGCCGGTGCCGAAGAGCCACGGCGAGTGCGGGTCGCCCTCCCGGTCGGAGAACGCGTGGTGGCGACGGTGGTCGGCGACCCAGCTCACGACGCCGCCCTGGAACGCGAGGCTCCCGGCCACGGCCAGCGCCACCTTCAGCGGTCGGCGGGCCTTGAACGACTTGTGCGTGAAGTGCCGGTGGAACCCGACCGTCACGCCCATCCCGCTGACGACGTAGGCGACGAGGGCGATCACGACGTCGAGGATGCTCATGCCCCACCCCCACGCCAGCGCCATGGCGGCGGCGAGCCCGAGCACCGGCACGACCATGAAGACGATCACGAGCGCCTGCTCGACCGCGGACTTGCGGCCCTCGACGATGGGAGCGGCAGAGGGCGGGTCGGATACGACCGTGGACATGCGTCACCTTCTTCTCTGCTGGAGAGGCCCCGCGGGCCAGGGCGGGGAGATACAGCGGTGTGTGGATGGTTCGCCGCGGCCGAAGGTCACGATATCGCAACGGCGGGCTTCGTCGAGGCCGCTCGTCGCGTCACGCGCCCTGCTCAGCTCCGGTGCGTGATACGTTCCGCGCCCCGGCGGCGCGGTGCCGTCGGGAATCGCGTCGCACATGGAGATCTCGCATGCCGCAGGGCACCGTCAAGTGGTTCAACGCGGAGAAGGGCTACGGCTTCATCGCCACGGACGACAACGGCCCGGACGTCTTCGTCCACTACTCCGCCATCCAGTCCGACGGCTTCCGCACTCTCGAGGAGAACCAGCGTGTCTCCTTCGAGGCGAGCCAGGGCGCGAAGGGCCCGCAGGCCGACACGGTCAGCCCGCTCTAGTTCGCTCCCCCGAGCCACGGTGCCGGCGACCCCACGGGGTCGCCGGCACCGTCGTTTCCGGCGCGCCCCCGGCCGCTCACCGTGCGCTACCGACGACGGGCGGTTCCGGCCCTCAAGCGGCTGAGCCGCCGACCCCGGCCAACGGACCGGCGGTCCCGCGATGAGCGGGCGAACGCGCACCGTGATCAATCGATGACTCCGCTCGTCTCGGGGTCACGCTCGGTCGCCGCCTTCCGGTTCTGCAACCGTTTCCCCTGGGCCACACTCACGTTGGAAGACATGCACGGAGCGCCACGACGGCGTGCTGTAGGAGGAGGGTTGCGATGCCGGGCTGGGACAGCTACCGCACGGTGCACGGCGCGGAGCTGCGCGCGGCGGCGCGGGAGTTCCTCGACCACGGATGGCCGGTGGCCGAGAAGTCGGACGACACACTGCTGCTGATCACCGGGCGCGTTCTCGATGTGCTGGAGGTGCCCGCGGCGATCGGTCGCGGGGTGTGCGGAGAGCTGCGCGACGCCGACCTGGTCGTCCCGGTGGCCGCGACGCCGACCGGCGCGTGGTGGTACCCGATCACGCCAGGCGCGGTGCTGCCGCCCGCACTGCGGGGCGTCGCCGGTGTGGTGCTGCACGGAGCGGGCGACGCCGTCGCGGCCCCGCCCTCCCAGGTGCCCGACGGCTGGGTGCACTGGCGCGTGGCCCCCGCGGCCTGCGACTACGGCGTGGCGCCCGCCGACCTGATCCTCTCCGCCGCGGCGCGTGCGGTTGCGCTGCGGGCCGACGACACGCATCCGGGCGCCCAGCGGCCCGCCGGTGCGGTGGCCGTCGGCATGCGGTCCTAAGGAGGCCGCGCACCCGGCTCCCGGTTCCGCTCTCGCTTCGCGAGCCCGTCGCGGCGCGCCGAGGGCACCCGGGACGCCGTCGGTGCGACCACGGCGACGGGCACTTCCCGTCGACGTGCGGTCGCACCGCAAACGTGGCCGGGGTCGGTGGATTACCACCGACCCCGGCCAGCACCAGGTTTTCGACGGCGCAGGCGGGGTGCCGAACGCCGCCTGCCGGGTGGGGGCAAACACCCGACCGACGACGCTGCCCCCGGCCGGTGTCCGGCAGCCGGGCGCCGTGGTCCGGACGATCCGGACGTCAGGCGTTCGCGGAGACGGGCACTATGGTTCTGTGACGACCTCACAAACCCCTCGATCGGACGCGCCTGCGCCGAATGAGCCGCCGCGTACTCGTCCGGTCGTGGAGGTCGGCCTGGGCTTCGGCCGGGTCGATGCCACCACGCGGGCGAAGGACCTGCGCAAGATGAAGCGGTTCGCCACGGGCCTGCTGATCGTCGCCGCGGTGATCTTCCTGGGTGCGCGCTGGTGGGAGGTCAACGCCGGGCCCGCGTGGATCGGCTACATCCGCGCGATGGCCGAGGCGGGCATGGTCGGCGCGCTGGCCGACTGGTTCGCGGTCACCGCGCTCTTCCGCCACCCCCTCGGCCTGCCGATCCCGCACACGGCGATCATCCCGTCGAAGAAGGACGTGCTCGGCGACAGCCTCGGCGACTTCGTCGGCGAGAACTTCCTCTCCGAGGACGTCGTGCGCGACAAGCTCGCCCGCGTCGAGGTCTCGGCGCGGGTCGGGGCGTGGATCGGGCAGCGGGCCAACGCCGACCGCGTGACCGCCGAGCTCGCCACCGCCGCGCGCGGCGTCGTCACCGTGCTGCGCGACGACGATGTGCAGGAGGTGATCGAGCAGGTCCTCGTGCGCAAGCTCATGGAACGCCCGATCGGGCCGCCGCTGGGCACCGTGCTGCAGGGGGTGCTGGCCGACGGGGCGCACCACCGGCTCGTCGACCTCGTCTGCGACCGCGCCTACGACTGGGTCACCGGCAACCAGGAGATGGTGCTGCGGATCGTCCACGAGCGGGCGCCCTCCTGGTCGCCGCGGTTCATCGACGACCTCGTGGCCGACAAGGTGTTCGCCGAGGTGCAGAACTTCGCGTGGGCGGTGAAGACCGACCCCGAGCACCCGCTCCGCAAGGCCGTGGACACGTTCCTCATCGAGTTCGCCGCCGACCTGCAGACCGACCCCGAGACGATCGAGCGCGCCGAGCGCATCAAGGCGCAGGTCGTGGCGCATCCCGACGTCCAGAAGTTCATCGGGCAGGCCTGGGGCACGGTCAAGCGGCTGATCCTCGACGCGGCGGCCGACCCGTCCAGCGCGCTGCGCGTGCGCGTGCGCGATGGCCTGCTGAGCTTCGGCGTGCGCCTGTCGGCCGATCCTGAGCTGCGCGCGAAGCTCGACGGCTGGCTGGCCGACGCCGCGGGCTACGTCGTGCGGCACTACCGCCGCGAGATCACCACGCTGATCACCGACACCGTCACGCGCTGGGACGCCGAGGAGACCTCGCGCAAGGTCGAGCTGCAGGTGGGCCGGGACCTGCAGTTCATCCGGATCAACGGCACGGTGGTCGGGTCGCTGGCCGGTCTGGTGATCTACACGGTCGGCCAGCTGCTGTTCGGCGGCTGAGCGGAGCTTGCGGAGCGAACGTCGACGCTGAGCGGAGCTTGCGGAGCGAACATCGACGCTGGTCTTACGCGCCTCATGCCGCCCCGATGGCCAGGCCGAGCCCTGCCGCACCCAGCCCGGCCATGATCGAGCCCAGCGCGTTGAACACGGCGAACACCCTGCTGCCGCCCGCCGCGAGTTGGACGGTCTCGTAGCCGAACGTCGAGTAGGTCGTGAGCGCGCCGCAGAAGCCGGTGCCGACGAGCGCGGTCAGCCAGGGCGACGCGGCCGCGCCTACCACGACCCCTAGCACGAACGAGCCGACGACGTTGACGGTGAACGTCCCCCACGGGAAGCCGGTGGCGTGCCGCGACTGGACGATCCGGTCGGTGGCAAAACGCAGCGGTGCCCCCACGGCGGCACCGGCGATCACGAGCAGCGGGATCAGCGCGGTCACCGGGCCACCCACCGCATGAGCTCCAGACCGGCCCAGGTGGCGGCGACCGCGGCGACGAGCGTGCCGACCAGGTACGCCCCCGCCGTTCCGATCCGGCCCGCGGCCAGGAGCTGCTCGGCGTCGACCGTGTAGGTCGAGAACGTCGTGAAGCCGCCCAGGATCCCGGTGACGAGGAACGGGCGCAGGAGCGGTCGCTCGGCGACCAGCTCGATGAGGACCCCGATCAGCAGCCCGCCCGCGACGTTGATCAGCAGAGTGCCCAGCGGGAACGTGCCTGCCTGGTGGGGCAGGAGCAGGTTGATGCCGTAGCGGGCCGATGCCCCGATTGCGCCGCCCAGCGCCACCGCGCCGAGCGCGCGACGTTGGCCCGCCATCGGCGCGAATGGTCGGGGTGGAGGGGCGAAGACCTCGTCCTCGCCGCCCTGGGGGAGGTACGTCATGCCGTCGTCTTAGCACGCGGCCGTGACCGAGGCCACGTCACCTGCGCAAGCACGCTGCTTGCAGGAGCTAGCACGCCCGGGTAGCGTCGGTGGCGACGGAATCGGAGGTGAGAGCGGATGAGCAGCCCGAAGGACGGCAATACGGTCGGCCAGGCGGTGGAGCACGTGGGCACCGTCGTCGAGAAGGCGGTCGAGAAGGCCGTCGACGACATCGGCAGCTACATCCGCAGCCAGCGCGAAGGCGCGCAGGTGTCACTGCGCCAGCTCGCCAGGGCCGCGGGCGTCAGCAACCCCTACCTCAGCCAGATCGAGCGGGGCCTGCGCAAACCGTCCGCCGAAATCCTCCAGCAGATCGCCAAGGGTCTGCGGATCTCCGCCGAGGCCTTGTACGTCAAGGCCGGGATCCTCGAGGAGAAGCCCGCGAGTGCCGTCACCGACGCCGTGCTCGCCGATCCGTCGCTGACGGAGCGCCAGAAACAGGTGCTCCTCGACGTCTACCAATCGTTCCGGCGCGAGAACACCGCCGCCGTCGTCGTTGAAGAGGAGTGATCACCATGGCCGTTACGCTGCCCACCGCCGCTGACGTCCGCAAGGTCCGCGAGCAGGCCGCCAAGAACGCCGCCGAGCGCGCCGAGGCCGCCCGTACCCCGCTGCTCGCCGTGCTGGGTGCAGGCGACGCCGCTGTCACCGCCGTGACCAAGGCCGTCGCTGACGCCCGTCTCCGCAGCAAGGCACAGGCCGAGGACGCGCAGGCCCGCATCGCGGCCCTGCCCCATCGCCTGAGCGCCGACGAGGCCCGCAAGACCGTGGCCGAGCTGCGCGAGCAGGCCGAGAGTGCCTACGCCGAGTTCGCCGAGCGCGGCGAGAAGGCGTGGGGCAAGATCCGCAAGCAGCAGCGGGTCCAGCAGACGATCGCGCGGCTCGAGGCCTACACCGAGAGGCTCGACGCACGCGTCGACGGCTTCGTGGACGACGCCCACGACGCCGCTGAGAAGGCACTCGCCCTCGTGACGCGCCAGACGCGTTCCACGGGCGAGAAGGTCGCGCAGACCACGCAGAAGGTCGCGGGCGAGGCTGCCGAGACCGTCTCCGAGCTGGGCGACGAGGCCGCCGAGCGCATCACGGAGGCCGGTGCCGAGGCCGCGCACGCCACCCGGAGCACCACCCGTCGGGCCGCGAACCGCACCGCCCCGAAGACGACGCCCAGGGCGGCGACGCCCCAACCCGCCACCCGCCGCACCAACGGGACCTCCGGCAAGTAAGCCGGATCGACCGGACAGCGCAGCGCCCCCGATGACTCCCGTGCATCGGGGGCGCGGCGCTGTCCGGGGTCGGTCGGGAGCGTGTCCGATGGGTAGCGCAGCGTGTTGTTCACAGGCCGGGGATGTGCTACTCGGCGCTCCGCACGTACCCTGGGCCGGTGTTCGACCCCAGACATCTCGACGCGCTCGTGCTTTTCGTGATCGGGATCGTGTCAGCGCCGGTGGCGGCGTACGCGTTCGTGCACGCGCTGCGCCAGCGGGCCGATGCCTTCACCGCCGTCGGCAAGCTCACCAAGAACGCCTGGTTGGGCATCACCGGGGCGGCCGTGTTCTTCATGCTGCTCATCCCGGCGTTCACCGCGTTCTCGCTGGGTCCGTTCACGCCGATGTTCGCCTACGCGGGCGACCCGACCTACCACCCGCCGGGCATCGTGGCCGCGTTCCAGGGGCCGGGCAGCAGCATGACGCTCTTCTGGCTGGCCGGGCTGGTGGCCGTGCTGGTCTACATCGTCGACGTCAAACCCGCGGTCGTGCGCGTCCAGGGCGGCGGCCGCTGGTGAGCTGGGACGTCTTCGGCTCGCTCTCCGCGGTACCCGCGCTCGACCGCCCCGATCTGCTCGCCAAGCCCGTCGTCGTCGCGCTCGAACAGCTGGCGCCCGCCGATGCCGCGCTCGTCGGCGTCGCGGAGATCGACCCCGCGCTCGCCGACACCGCCGAGTTCTGCGCCGCCTACGGCTCGCCCATGGACGGCTCGGCCAACTGCGTCGTCGTGGCGGGCCGCCGCGGCGAGGACACCCGCTACGCGGCCTGTCTCGTGCTCGCCACCACGCGTGCGGACGTCAACGGGCTGGTCCGCAGGCGGCTGGGCGCGCGCAAGGCGTCGTTCGCGCCGATGGACGACGCCGTCGCGCTGACGGGCATGGAGTACGGCGGCATCACGCCGGTGGGCCTGCCCGCCGAGTGGCCCGTGCTCGTCGACGCCGCCGTTGCGGCCGCGCCCGCCGTCGTGATCGGCAGCGGCATCCGCGGCTCCAAGCTCGCCCTGCCCGGCGAGCTGGCCGCCCGGCTGCCCGGGGTGGAAGTGATCGAGGGCCTCGCCCGTTGAGCTGAGGGCGCTCAAGCTTCCTGCGTTCGCTCGCAGCGGACTTCCTTGAACGCTGGAACAAGTTCAACGGTGTAACGGTTGAGCTGGGCATGACAGAAACGCTGAAGCTGCCGGTGCTTCCGCTCTCCGATTCGGTGCTGCTGCCCGGCATGGTGGTTCCCCTCCGCCTGGACAACGCGGAGGTTCAGTCGGCGGTAGACGCGGCAGGCGGTGCTGATGCGCGCTCCGCTGACGCTCCGCACGGTGTTGACCGCAAGGTGCTGGTCGTCCCCCGACTGGACGGCAAGTACGCCGCTATCGGGACGGTTGCCGTCCTGGAGCAGGTCGGCCGCCTGCCCAGCGGTGAGACCGGCCGCCGTGATCCGCGGTGAGACCCGCGCGCAGATCGGCTCCGGCGTCACCGGGCCGGGCGCGGCGCTGTGGGTGGAGGCCACCCTGGTGCCCGACCAGCCCGCCACCGGCCGGCAGACCCGCGAGCTCGCCAGCGAGTACAAGGCGCTGGTCGTCGTCGCATCCTGCAGCAGCGGGGCGCGTGGCAGGTCATCGACGCCGTGCAGCGGATGACCGACCCCGGCGAGCTCGCCGACACCGCCGGCTACGCGTCCTACCTCGACCTCGACGCAGAAGGCCGAACTGCTCGCCGAGACCGACGTGACCGAGCGGCTCGAGCTGCTGATCGAGCTGGACCCGCGACCACCTCGCCGAGCAGGAGGTCTCCGAGAAGATCACCGAGCGACGTCCGCGAGGGCATGGAGAAGACCCAGCGCGAGTTCCTGCTGCGCCAGCAGCTCGCCGCGATCCGCAAGGAGCTGGGCGAGGACGAGCCCGACGGGCGCGGACGACTACCGCACCCGGGTCGAGGCCGCCGAACCTGCCCGAGCACGTGCCGCGAGGCCGCGCTCCGCGAGGTCGGCAAGCTGGAGCGCGCGTCGCGACCAGACGCCCCGAGGCGGGCTGGATCCGCACCTGGCTCGACACGGTGCTGGACATGCCGTGGAACGACCGCACGACCGACAACACACGACCTCGTCGCCGCGCGCGGCGTGCTGGACGCCGACCACGCCGGCCTCGACGACGTCAAGGACCGGCTGATCGAGTTCCTGGCCGTGCGCGGTCCCGGCGCGACCGCAAGGGCATGGAGAAGGTCGGCGGCCGCGGCTCCGGCGCCGTGCTGGCGCTGGTCGGCCCGCCCGGCGTCGGCAAGACGTCGCTGGGCGAGTCGGTCGCCCGGGCGCTGGGCCGCAAGTTCGTCCGCGTCGCGCTCGGCGGCGTGCGCGACGAGGCGGAGATCCGCGGCCACCGGCGCACCTACGTCGGCGCGCTGCCCGGCCGTGATCGTCCGCGCGATCCGCGAGGCCGGCTCGATGAACCCGGTCGTGCTGCTCGACGAGATCGACAAGGTCGGCTCCGACTTCCGGGGCGACCCGACGGCCGCGCTGCTCGAGGTGCTCGACCCGGCGCAGAACCACACGTTCCGCGACCACTACCTCGAGGTCGACCTCGACCTGTCCGACGTGCTGTTCCTCGCGACCGCGAACGCGTTCGACACCATCCCCGGCCCGCTGCTGGACCGGATGGAGGTCGTCACGCTCGACGGGTACACCGAGGCGGAGAAGGTCGCCATCGCGCGCGACCACCTGCTGCCGCGGCAGATCGAGAAGGCCGGCCTCGAGCCGACCGACGTCGACGTTCGCCGACGTGGCGCTCGGCATGATCGCCGCCGAGTACACCCGTGAGGCGGGCGTGCGGCAGCTGGAGCGGGGCCTGGCGAAGGTCCTGCGGAAGGTCGCCGTCGCGCTCGATTCCGGAACCGGGGCGCCGATCCACGTCGACGCCGACGCCCTCGTCACCTACCTGGGACGGCCGCGGTTCACGCCGGAGTCGGCGGAGCGCACGTCCGTACCGGGTGTGGCCACCGGGCTCGCGGTCACCGGGGCGGGCGGCGACGTGCTGTTCATCGAGGCCACCTCGATGGACGGCGAGCCGGGGCTGACCCTCACCGGGCAGCTGGGCGACGTCATGAAGGAGTCGGTCTCCATCGCGCTGTCCTACCTGCGTTCGCGCGGGCTGGCCGGCGACCTGGCGTCGAAGAAGCTCCACGTCCACGTGCCCGCGGGCGCGGTGCCGAAGGACGGCCCGAGCGCGGGCGTCACGATGACCACGGCGCTGGCGTCGCTGGCCAGCGGGCGCCCGGTGAAGTCGTCGGTCGGGATGACCGGCGAGGTCACCCTGCAGGGCCAGGTGCTCCCGATCGGTGGGGTCAAGCAGAAGCTGCTGGCCGCCCACCGGGCCGGGCTCACCGACGTGATCATCCCGAAGCGCAACGAGCCCGACCTGGACGACCTGCCCGAGTCGGTGCGCGGTGAGCTCCGGATCCACCCGGTCGCCGACGTCGCGGACGTCCTCGCGCTGGCACTGGAGCCCGCGCCGGTCACCGCTGCCGCGTAGTCCCGCGCCGCATTGCAGCAGGGTGACATTCCTGCGACCCCGTCGCAGAGATGTCACCCTGCAGGCGTTGTGGGGAGGGGCGGGCGCGGGAATGGCGGCGTTCCCAGGGCGTTGCAGCGCGCATGAGCACCGTGCTGCCCGACCCGTCCACCGACTTCGGGGCCCGCGTGGCCCGCCGTCTCGCCGAGGAGCGGGTCGCCTGGCTGACCGTCGTCGACGGGGCGGGCACCCCGCAGCCCGCCCCGGTCTGGTTCCTCTGGGACGGCGAGTCGGCGCTGGTCTACAGCCTCACCGAGGCCAAACGGCTGGCGTACCTGCGCGCCCGCCCCCGGGTCTCGCTGAACCTCAACAGCAACGGCCAGGGCGGCGACATCGTCGTCCTCACCGGCGAGATCGTCGACGCGCCCGACGCGCCCGCGGCCGCCGACAACCCGGCCTACCTCGCCAAGTACGGCGAGCGCATCACCTCAGGGTGGGGCTCCGCCGAGAAGTTCGGGGCGCAGTACTCCGTGCCGCTGCGCTTCACCCCACGCCGTGTGCGTGGCCTGTGACGCCGCACCCTGGAACCGCCCGTGATCGCCAGATCTGGGACATCACGGCCGTATGTGGCGGTCATGTCCCTGGTACGGCGATCTTGGGCGGGGCGGGGTCAGCGGAAGATCACGGTCTTGTTCCCGTGCACCAGCACCCGGTCCTCCAGATGCCAGCGCAGGCCGCGGGCCAGGACGAGGCGCTCGATGTCACGGCCGCGGCGCACCATGTCGGCCACGGTGTCGCCGTGGTCGACGCGGATGACGTCCTGCTCGAGAATCGGGCCCGCGTCGAGGTCGGGGGTCACGTAGTGGCAGGTCGCGCCGATGAGCTTGACCCCACGGGCGTGAGCCTGGTGGTAGGGCCGCGCCCCGACGAACGACGGCAGGAAGCTGTGGTGGATGTTCAGCGCCCTTCCGGCCCACGCGACGCAGAGCTCGGGCGGGAGGATCTGCATGAAACGGGCGAGCACGACCGCGTCCGGCTCGGCCGCCTCCACCAGCGCGCGGACCTTCGCGAACGCCTCGGCCTTCCCCCCGACAGGAAAGGGGACGTGGTGGAACGGCACGCCGTGGGCGCGCACGATGTCGCCCAGCCCGTCGTGATTGCCGATCACCGCCTTGAGTCGCACCGGCAGCTCCCCGGTGGCCACGCGGCCGAGCAGGTCGTGCAGGCAGTGCGCCTCCTTGCTGACGAGCAGCACCGCCCGCTTCGCGGCCCCGGTGTCACTGATCTTCCACGTGCCCCCCAGCCGGACCGCGACCTCGGCGAACCGCGCCCGCAGCCCGTCGACGTCGAACGGCAGGGAGCCCGCGAGCACGACCTGGCGGGTGAAGAACCAGCCCGTGTCGGGGTCGGAGTGGTAGCCCGCCTCGACGATCCAGCCGCCTGCCTTGGCGAGGAAGCCCGAGATCTCGGCCACAATGCCGGTCGTATCGGGGCAGCTCAGCGCGATGACGTAGCGGCGTTCGGCGGTCGGTTCCACGGCAATCATGGTTGCATCGCTGCGTGACGCGCCGACGCACTCCCCTCCGCGGAGGCGGCATGAACCGCGCCGACGCACTTCCCTGCGCGGAGGCGGCATGAACACAGCCGCGGACCGGACCCGGCGGCATGCGGTGGCCGCGATGACGTTCGCCACCGGTGTGATCATCGCGAACAACTACTACGCCCAGCCGCTCGAGGCGGCGATCGCCGAAGCGTTCCACGTGACGAGTTCGGCGGTGGGCGCGGTGCTCACGGCGATACAACTGTCCTACGCCGTGGGCCTGGCCCTGCTGGTGCCGTTGGGTGACCTCCTGGAGCGCCGCCGCCTCGTCGTGACCATGCTGACGGTGACGGTGCTCGGCCAGGTCGTGGTGGCGGCGAGCCCCGCGTTGGCCGTGCTCGCCTCGGCGGCCTGCGTCGTGGCGCTGACGAGCGTCGCCGCGCAGATCCTCGTCCCGTTCGCCGCCCACCTCGCCCGCGACGGCGAGCAGGGCAAGACGATCTCCACGGTGATGTCCGGCCTGCTCGTCGGGGTGCTGCTGTCTCGGGTGGTGGCGGGCGTGGTCGCCCAGGCGCTCGGCTGGCGGTCGGTGTTCCTGCTCGGCGCCGCGCTCACCGCGGTGGCCGTCGCGGCGCTCTGGCGCGCGCTGCCCGTGCTCGAACCCGCGACCCGGCTGCGCTACCCGGCGCTGCTGCGCTCGGTGCTGACGCTCCTGCGCGAGGAGCCGGTGCTGCGCTGGCGGATCGTCTACAGCGCGTCGTCCTACGCCGCGTTCGGCGCCATCTGGACGAGCATCGGGTTCCTCCTCGCGCGGCCCCCGCACAACCTGCCCGAGGGCGCGATCGGGCTGTTCTCCCTGTTCGGGGTGGCCGGTGCGCTCGCGGCGCGGGGAGCGGGCAAGCTCGCCGACCGCGGCTGGGCGCACTGGACGGTCGGCGTGGCCCTCGCGCTCACCGCACTGTCGATGCTGCTCGTCGGCGCGGGCGCCGTGTCACTGGTCGCGCTCGCCATCGGCCTGGTGATCTTCGACGCGGGGGTGCAGGGCACCCACATCTCCAACCAGACGATCATCTACGCGCTGCGCCCCGATGCCCGCAGCCGCGTGAACTCCGCGTACATGACGGCCTACTTCCTCGGCGGCGCGACCGGCAGCGGCCTGTCCGCGCTGATCTACGCGACCCACGGGTGGATCGGGGTCTGCGTGCTCGCCGCGGCGTTCCCGACGGCAGGCTGGTGCGTGTGGCTCGTCGACACCGTCCGCGGCCGTCTCAGGCGTTCCGGGTCAACCAGTCCAGCGTGAACGCCGTCTCCGCCTCCAACAGCTTGAGGATCTGGTCCCCGACGGTGGCCTCGATCCGCCCCCCGAGCAGCGGCACCTTCACCGTCACGTCGGTGCGCACGCGCAGCTCGCTGCCCGCCGCGATGTCGCGCAGGCCCATCTGCCCGGTCGCCGACGCGGGTGTGCCGGGCACCTGCACGTCCGCCATGCCCGCGTAGCGGCCGTCGCTCGTGCGCCGCCACGTCTCCAGCCGGTTGATGACGAAGTCGGACGGCAGGAAGTTGCGCACCGCGGAGGGCATGTCGCTCGAGTCCAGGCCGTGCCGGACCCGGAAACGGGCGCTCTCGGCGTCGGTCTCGTATTCCAGCAGGGCGGCGTCGCGGCCGCCGAGCTGGGCGAGGCGGGCGCGCAGGCACTCGGCGTCGACCATCGCGGCGAACACCGCGACGGCGGGGTTGGGCGACGTCGCCTGGTAGTCGAACTGGCGGGACATGGCCGGAGGCTACCGTTGCCCCCCGTGGTGCTACCCGATCTGGCTGTCCCGCTCGCGCCGCTGACCACCCTGCGCCTGGGCGGCCCCGCGCGTCGGCTGGTCACGGCCGGGAGCGCGGACGCCGTGGTCACGGCCATGCGCGAGGCCACCGAGCCGGTGTTGGTCATGGGCGGCGGGTCCAACCTGGTCGTGGCCGACGAGGGGTGGCCAGGGGTCGTCGTGCGGATCGGTTCGCGCGGACGGCGGGTCGAGCGGCGGCCCGACGGCTCGGTGCTGCTGACCGTCGAGGCGGGCGAGGACTGGGACGAGGTTGTCGCGGCCACGGTCGCGGACGGCTTCGGCGGGTTGGAGTGCCTCTCCGGCATCCCGGGCCGCACCGGGGCCGTCCCGGTGCAGAACGTCGGCGCCTACGGGGTGGAGATCGGCGACGTGCTGGTGGACGTCGACCTCTACGACCGCCCGCGCGACACCGTGCGCCGCGTCCCGGCCGCCAGGCTGGGCCTGGCCTACCGGACGAGCGTCCTCAAGGGGCGGGCCTCCGCCGTGGTGCTCCGCGTGCGGATCGCCCTACCCGGCGACGGCCACAGCGCCCCGATCCGCTACGCCGAGCTCGCCCGGGCGATGGGCGTCGCACCGGGGGAGCGGGTGCCCGCTGCGGTCGCGCGCGAGACTGTGCTGGCGCTGCGGCGGGGCAAGGGCATGGTGCTCGACCCGGCCGACCACGACACCTGGAGCGTGGGCTCGTTCTTCACCAACCCGGTCCTTCCCGAGGCACCGCCCGACGCTCCGACGTGGCCCGCGGGCGAGGGCCTGGTGAAGGTGTCCGCGGCCTGGCTCATCGAGCGCGCCGGGTTTCGCAAAGGCCATCCGGGGCCAGGCGGACGGGTGGCGCTCTCCGGCCGTCACGTGCTGGCGCTCACGCACCGCGGCGGGGGCACGACCGCCGACCTGCTCGCGCTGGCCGCCGAGGTGCGCGACGGCGTCCGTGCCCGTTTCGGGGTGACCCTCACCGCAGAGCCCGTCCTCGTCGGTTGCACCTTCTGACGGGTTAGCCTGGTTCGCGGGCAACCCCGACCCTGGGCGGAACGTCCGGGATAGGGGAACGTCGAAGGACGGGGGCCGAGACGGTGCGTCGGATTCTGCTGATCGCGGCGGTGGTCGTCGTCGGCTCGCTCGGCGTGGTCACCGTCGCGACCGCCGCCGGTGGTGGCCGTCCCGCCCTCGGCGGGCTCGTGCCGTCCGCCCCGGTTCTGCCCGCCGCGGCCGTCACGTTCACCCCCGCCGCGGGCGCCACCGGCGCCGACCCGGGCAGGCCCGCACGGGTGACCGTGACGAACGGCACGCTGGAGACGGTCACGCTCACCGGCCCCAAGGGCCCGGTCGCGGGCGCGCTCACCGCCGACAAGACGGCCTGGGCCAGCACCGATCGGCTGGGCTACGGCGTCACCTACACCTGGGGTGGCCAGGCGAAGGGCGCCGACGGCGCCACCGTGCCGCTCAGCGGCACGTTCGGCACCCGGGCGCCGAGCAAGAAGATCCGCGGCACGATGAACATCGGGGACGGGCGGACGGTCGGGGTGGCCGCGCCCGTCCGCATCCAGTTCAACGGCCACGTCGCCGACCGGGCGGCGGCCGAGCGGGCCCTCTCGGTGACGACGTCCGTGCCCGTCGAGGGCGCATGGGGCTGGCTGCCCGACGAAGGCGGCGGCTCTCGCGTCGACTGGCGGCCCCGCGCGTACTGGCCCCCGCACACCGACGTCACGGTCGCGGCCAAGCTCGGCGGCGTTCCGTACGGGGGCGACACCGTCGGCGCGGCGGACGTCACCTCGTCGTTCACGATCGGCGACGCCCAGGTCGTCAAGGCCGACGTCAACAGCTTCCGCATGGTCGTGCTGCGCAACGGGCAGCAGGTCCTCGACGTCCCCGCGAGCTACGGCCTGGGCTCCGACCCGGAGCGCAACACCCGCTCCGGCATCCACGTCGTCAGCGAGAAGTTCACCGACAAGCGGATGGTCAGCCAGCGCTACGGCTACGACACAGTCGAGAAGTGGGCTGTGCGGATCAGCAACAACGGCGAGTTCATCCACGCCAACCCGGCGTCGGCGCGGGCACAGGGCTCGGCCAACGTCACGCACGGCTGCGTGAACCTGTCGCTGGACAGCGCCAAGGCGTACTACGACATCGCGCAGTACGGCGATCCCGTCGAGGTCACCGGCACGCCGGTCCCGCTCGCCGCCCGCGACGGCGACATCTGGGACTGGACGCTCTCCTGGGACCAGTGGACGAAGCTGTCAGCCCTCTGACCGGTAGGCCCGCGTGGCCGAGTACTGGGCGCGGGGCTTGAGCACGATCTGGTCGAGGTTGACGTGGCTCGGGCGGGTGGCCGCGAACGCGATCACGTCCGCCACGTCGTCGGCGCTGAGCGGGGTGAGACCGCGGTAGACGCCGTCGGCGCGCTCCGTGTCGCCGTCGAAGCGCACGAGCGAGAACTCGGTCTCGACCATGCCCGGCAGGATCTCGGTGAGCCGGATCGGCTGCCCGAGCAGCTCACCGCGCAGCGAGCGGTGCAGCATCGCCTGCGCGGCCTTGGCGCCCGTGTAGCCCGCGCCGTTGTCGTAGGCCTCCAGCGCCGCGACGGACGTCACGGTGACGATGTGCCCGTCCCCGGACGCCAACAGCGTCGGGAGCAGCGCCTGGGTGACGCGCAGGGTGCCGATGACGTTGGTCTCGTACATCCAGCGCCAGTCGTCCTCGTCCGCCGTGGCGACCGGATCCAGCCCCCTCGCCCCGCCCGCGTTGTTGACCAGCAGCTTCGCCTCCGGGATGGCCGCGGCGAACGTGGCCACGGATGCGCGATCGGTGACGTCGAGGGCGAGCGCCGTGCCGTCGATCTCGGCGGCGATCTCGGCGCAGCGCTCCACCCGGCGGGCGCCGAGCACGACGCGGAACCCGGCCTTGGCGAGCGCGCGGGCCGTCGCGGCCCCGATGCCGGAGCTCGCGCCGGTGACGACAGCAGTAGGACGGTCGGTCATAGGGCGAGGGTAGGGGGCGTCAGGGGTCGACGCCGCGCTGCGCCAGCCGTGAGCCCCGGCGGGCCGCCGCGCGTTGCCACGAGAAGATCCCCCAACCGACGCCGCCGAGCCCCACCCCGACCAGACAGGTCGTCAACGCGAGCGGCGGCAACGCCACCCCGGCGAGGGTCGCCACCAGGGCCGCGGCCGCGGCGACCAGCCACAGCACGGTGCCCACGCCGATCACCGTGCGGACCCGGGTGAGCCCGGGGGGCAGCGGCGGGACGTCGAGCACGACCGGCAGCCTACGCGCGGTAGATGCGCACCCAGTCGATCTGGAAGCGGACCTGCGCCGGCGTGGTGGAGTCGCGCGGGGGGATCCAGTCGTCGCCGTAGGGGCCGATGTCCTGCTGCATGGCCAGATGCATGGGTCGGGGCGGGATCTGCTCCTGGTTGTCGGTGTAGAAGACCTGCTGGCCGTCGACGAACCCGGCCACGTGGTCGGCCGTCCACTCCACCGCGTAGTTGTGCCAGTGGGTGAAGTCGCCCGCGACGTGCGTGCCGTTCTGGCTGTTGTCCGCGCCGAAGTGGAGGTTGAAGTTGTCGTCGTTGCGCTGGGGCCTCGGGATCTCCATGAAGTCGACCTCTCCGCCCTCGGGGAAGTCCTCGGCGTCCGGCCACAGGATCAGCACATCGCCGTAGCCGACCGCGCGCTCGGTGCGCGCCCGCACCTCCCACCGGCCGTAGAGCTGCCCCTGGTTCCAGGCCAGGCCGCCCGACGACAGCCCGTGGCTGAGGATGGTCAGCATGCCGTTGCCCACGATGAGGTTCGCGGGATCGTGCCTGCCGACGCCGCCGGTGGTCTCGCCGCTGTAGGGACCCCACTGCGGGCCGAGCGCGGTGCCGTCGAACTCGTCGCGGGCCTGGAGCCGCCAGCCGTACCGGACGGCGGCCTCGGGGCTCGACTGCTTGCTCGGGTCGAGCCGGGCCGTGCCCTGCGGAGCGACTGGGTTCATGGGGTTGCGGCGCTGCGTCGACACCGTGCTCGACGTCGCGCTTTCCTTCGCTGTCCGCACCGCCACCACGGCGATCGCGGTGAGTGCGACGACGACCGCGACGGTCAACGCGATGACAGCGCCCCGTCGCAGGCCCGGAGGCGGCGGGGGATCGCCGTCAGGCGACGGAGTGACGACGACGGGGGATTCCGACACGATCAACAGCGTAGGGACGCCGCACTGTGGCCCGGCTGAGAGCCCGTCACCAGCCGAACTTGCCTCTGATCATGTCGCGCATCACCGATCCGCTCGGGTCACCCGATCCGGTACCGGTGGTGCCTGCCGTCGCGGTTGCCGTCGTCGCGTGGGACGGGCCTGCGCTGGGGCCGTTGAGCGGGTACTGCCGCACCCAGTCGACGTGCATCTGCGAGGGCTTCGCGGCGCCTGCGCCGTCCTTCGGGAACCAGTCCAGCTGGATGCAGAGGTGCATCGGACCTGGCGGCAGGACCGAGGCGTCGTCGGTGTGCCACCAGGCCCTGCCGTCGACGAAGGTGGTGACGCCCTTGGGCGTCCACTCGACGGCCCAGTTGTGCCACTGTGTGGCGTCGACCACGACCTCGCCGTGCATCTGCGCGTTGTCCTTGCCGTAGTGCAGGAAGAGGTTGGTGGACTGGCGGGTGTTGTCGGTCATCTCCATGAAGTCGATCTCGCCTCCCTCCGGGAAGTTCTCGGCGTCGGGCCAGAGCAGCAGCAGGGCGTTGTAGGACGGGTCGCCTGCCGGGGCGCGCACGCGACCCTCCCAGCGGCCGTACTTCTGGCCTCGTCCGTTGTTCCAGGCCATGCCTTCGGTGGTGCCGTTGGCGTCGCCGGTGATCGTCAGGATCCCGTTCGCCACCGATGCGGCCGCGGGCGAGCGCTTGCCGTTGCCCGCGTGGCCGGGGCCGTCGTAGAGGCCCCAGCCGGACAGGTTGCCGGAGAAGTCGTCCGTGCGGTCGGCTGGGCCCCAGCCGTACTTGGCCGCGGCCGTGGTGCCCTCGTCGGCAGGGGCCGTGGCCTCGTTTGGGACCTGGGTGGGAGCCGCGGTCTGGGCATCACTGGGTGCGCCCGCCTGGTCCGGCGCGGCGGTGTCGTCCTGCGCGGCGGCCGTGTCGGTGTTGGCCTGCGGGGTGGCCTGTGATCCCGCGTCGCCCGGCGCGGCGGTGCGGGCGCTCGTCACCGTCGGCTTCTTCTTCTTGTCCTTTGGTGTGGTCTCGGTGGTCGAGTTGTCGGCGGTCGTCGGGCTGGTGCTCGGTGCGGCAGTCGCCCCGGGCGTCACGGTGATCGCTTGCGGTTGCGCGTTCGTGCCGGGTGCCGCGGTGGCCGGACCGACCAGGATGACCACCACCGCGAGCCCCGTCTGCAGGTACTTGCGGATCAGCGCCTCGAGCTGGTCAACGGTCATGGCACGAGCTCCTGTCCATCAGTCCTCCCCGGCGGGAAATGCGGAGGTGCCGTCGCCGCCGCTGGTCTCGGCGACGACGAGCCATCGGCCATCCGGCCTGCGGGCCAGTACGACGAGGGAGCGCATCAGCGCGACCGTGCGCGCTCCGGTCACCGGTCCGGTCGCGGTGCGGAGCACGGCGCGGTAGCCGCGGCGGTTGCCGTCCGCCCCGGCGGGCTCGAGGCTCGTGACGTCCGCGCTGCGGAGCTCCCCGGAGGGCGGCGCGTCGAGGACGACGACGCCGACGGACGCCGCGGGGCTTCCGGGCTGCGCGTACGCGGCGGCCCGGAGCTGCGTGTGGCCCGCGTCGCCCGGCAGCACCGAGTGGGCGGCGGCGAGATACGCCCGCGCGACCGCCTGCGGATCGGTGAGGTCGACCGCGGGGTCGGGCGGTGCGGGATCGATACCGCGCAGCGCCGGGGCCGCGGCCAACGCGCGGCGGTCGCCGTCGGAGAGCGCGCCGCCGCTGCTCAGGTCGTCCGACCGCAGCGCGCCCGCCACGCCTGCGACCAGCAGCACGATCGTGGCGACGGCGAGCGCGGACCAGACCACGCGCGCGGCTCGGTGGATCACGGCGTCACTCACGGAAGCTCGCGTGGACGTGGTCGAAGTGCCCGCCGGTGGCGCTGCGCACGTTGTAGATCCCGGCGCCGGTGTAGCGGGTGCCCCAGTTCCCCGGGTCGTCGTGGACGCTCGGGTCCCAGTAGCGGCCCTGCCAGATGAGGTACTTGACCTGCAGCGGACCCGCGTTGGCGCGCAGCCAGTTGGCCACCGCCCAGCCGTTGTGCCGCTCGGTGCCCTTCGCGAAGGTCCCCGGCCGGGTGACCATGAAGTCGCAGGCCTTGCCCCGCGAGTGATCGCTGGACGGGTTCCAGGCGTGGCGGTCCCAGCAGCCGGTCGAGTGGACGACCGGCCCCGCACGCCAGCCGCCGAACGCGTCGCCGACGGCGCTGAGCCCGTGGCGGGTGGCGCCGGTCAGGCAGCCGCCGCTGGTCGGGTCGGGCGGGACGCAGCGGGTGGCGCCGCCCGACCAGGCCGTGGGCGCTGCCACGCCTGCGAGGGCCGCCGGGAGGAGCGCGGGCACCGGTGGGCGAGCCGCGGGCGCGGGGTACATCCCGGGCGGGTCGAGCGCACCGGTCGACCGCGCGGGCGTCTGCGGTGGCGCGGTCGGCGAGGCGGGCGGACCGACCAGCCCGGTCAAGGCACCGTCGCTCGGTGTGCCGTGGTCGGACGGGACGGTGTCGGGCACCGGGCTGCCGGGCTCCGCGGCCGCGGGCAGGGTGGCGGCGAAGCGCGCCAGGTTGTCGTGCACCGCGGCGATGTAGCGCTGGATGAGCTGGGCGCAGCGGTCGTCGCAGCCCGCCTCGCCCGGTGTCGGGACGCCCGTGCGGCTGTCGGTGACCCGCGCGCACCCCGCGATGTGGCAGACCAGCATCGCGTCGAGCGGGTCGGTGGGCTTGGCGGTGACCGCGAGGTGCGCGGTGACCGCCCGCAGGTTCGCGCACACCCACGGGATCGCGACGCGCAGATGCGCCTCGGGAGAGAGGACGGCGGCGCCGTCGGTGGGTGGGTCGGACGCCCAGGGACTGCCGCCCGCCGCCACCCACGCGGCCTGGCTCATCTGGTAGAGGCCCGCGGTGCCGCCGGGCAGGTCGGAGTGTGCGCCCGCGTCCCAGCCCGACTCGGCCTGCACCTGCGCGACCACCCACAGCGGAGGCAGCTCCGGGCACGTCGACGCGGTGAGGTCGCTGACGAACGGGAGAGACTCACGGGCCAACGCGGGCAGGGCGGCTGCGGCGACCCCGGTGACGACATCCGGCGGCGCGGCGGCCATGGCAGGCTGGACGCCGACGAGCATGACGCCCGCGGCCATCGCCACGAGGGCCGCGACCGGGCCGGGGAGCCCTCGCATCCCGCTCACCGCGCCATCGCGGTGACGGAGCCCGGCCGGGAGCCTGCGGGTCGGCGGGGGCCTGCGATCGGGGCGCCGGTCCTGCGCGTCCCGGCCGCGTGCGTCCCGGCCGCGTGCGTTCCCCGCACGTGCACACCGGCCGCGTGCGTCCCGGGCGCGTGCCCACCGGCCACGGGCACACTGGCCGCCTGCACAACGGCCGCCTGCACAACGGCCGCCTGCACAACGGCCGCCTGCACAACGGCCGCCTGCATCCGGAGCGCGGGCATCCGGGGCGCGTGCACGTCTGCTGCGAGCGCCTCGGCCTCGATCGCGTCGTCATCGGGCTCGTCGACGACGCGGCCGACCGTCGCACGCGAGGACGATCCCCTCCCGGAAGCCTGCCGCGATCCATCGGGGATGCAAGCCGCCCGCGTCGAGCCCGGCTCGAGAGCGGTCATCGGGCCGTGAGAGCCCGGTGCGGGGAGAACGCGGGCGAGCCGCCCGCTGCCGCTCGACGGGAGCTCGGCGGCGGAGGATTGACCGTCGTTGCCACCTGCGGGGCGACGGCCGCCGCGGCCGCTCGGGACGAGCGCCGCATCGACGGCGGGGACCAACTGCGGGACGCCTCCCGCCGGTGCGAGCCGCGTCGGACGGCCGCGCACGGTGCCACCGACAGGCGACGCGGTGCCGGACGCCGTGAGCGGCCCGGGACCGGCGCGGTCGCCCGGGGTGCGGTCGGCAGCGGTGCGACCGGCCGCGGGCGGGGCAGGCCGGGCGCGCCTGATGCCGTCCGGGGAGTGGCAGGGGCCGGGGTCCCCATTGTGTGCGTGCGGCGCGGCCGCCACGATGGCCGCCCCCACCCCCGGACCGAGCCCGAGGACGACGGGTACGCGGGGCGGGCTCACCACCCACCGCCGGGCAGGGCGTCCTGGAGCGGGTCGTCGTCGGCGAGAGTGTGGTCGTCGCCGGTGGGGGCGGGGCGCGGCGGCGGCGGAGGCTCCTCGCCGAGCGTCTCCTCCCAGGCGTCGACGACCAGCCTGCCGCCGTCGAGCGTGACCGGCACCGACAGTCGGATCCACGTCGACGCCAGGCTGCGCCAGCCCCGGCCGGTCGGGGCGGGTGCCGCGGCGGGCGCGCCCGCGACGGCGTGCTCGTCGTCGGTGCCGGGTCCGTGCTCGCCGACCGTGCGATAGGGCGTGACCCGGACCCGCACGTCGACCAGGACGCGTCCATCGCCGTCGGGCCGCACCAGGCCCGGGAGGGCGAACTCGGCGCGTTGGCGGCCCAGGCCGGACCAGCCCAGCCGCGACGGGTCGCGCCCGGGGGTGGGCAGGTAGTCGACGAGAACACGGCCGCGACGCTCCGGGTCGTCCTCGTCCCAGGACAGGTAGTCGACGGCGAACGCGCCCGCCAGCGCGGCCGCCTCGGCCGGGTCGGGCGCCGCGGGGGTGAACGCGGGCACCGGCGGGAAGCCGTACGGATCCGTCGGCGGATCGCCGACGACGCGAGCATCGCGGCTGGTGAGCGGTATGGCTGGGCGGCAGGCCGAGGTGACGGGCCCGGTGCCGACCGGCCAGGCACCGGTCGTCGCCGGGGCAGGCCACGGCGCGCCCGCCCCGATCGGCGGCGGCCCCGGCGGTGCGGCGGACCATCCACCCATCGGCGGCCCGGGTGGCGTGGCGGCCCACGCGCCCGTCGGCGGCGCTGACCGCTGCCGCGGCACCCCAGCGCCCGGTGGCCCGTCAACAGGGCCCTCTGCGGCGCCGTCGTCCGCGGCGGAATCGGGGCGGCCGAAGAGGCGGAAACGGGACACGACGGTCACCACGGGACGGGTCGTCGAGGATGCGCGGGCATGGCTCTCCCGTCTGCGGACGAGCTGATCGCACCTGCGGCGGATCACCGCGGGCGGGCGTCGACCTTGATCGGCGACACGGCGGCCACCAGCCGAACGCGTCCGACGCTAGGAGCCCGGCCGGGCCCCGCGGGGCCGAATCCCGAAACGGTTTGCAGCTGCGAACGAATTCAGGCCGCGTGCGGCAACGGCCAGGTGTGCACCGGCTCGTTCGCCTCGGAGTGCTCCAGGTAGCGGCCGAACATGCCGCGCAACGCCGTCATCCGGTCCGCGCCGCGATTCTCCAGCGCCGCGACCGCGTCGAGCTGCCACGCCGCGCCCGTGCGGCGGCGCAGGCAGCGGCGCTCGATGACGGTCAGGTAGCGGTCGATCACCGCGGCCGCCACGCCCCAGCGCGCCAGCCCGTCCGCCGCCTGCGGCAACAGCTTGCGCAACACCAGCTCGTCGGGCCGGATCCAGCCCGAACCCGGCCAGTACAGGAGGCCGTCGAGGCCGTGCCGCGCCGCGGCGGTGAAGTTCTCCTGCGCCGCCTCGAACGACATCGAGCCCCACACCGGTCGCTCGGCCTCCACGAGCACGCGCAGCAGCCCATAGAACAGGAGCGCGTTGGCCACCATGTCGACGGCGGTCGGGCCGGCGGGCAGCACCCGGTTCTCGACGCGCACGTGCGGCACGCCGCCCGCCACGTCGTACACCGGCCGGTTCCACCGCCAGATCGTGCCGTTGTGCAGCCGCAGCTCGGGAAGGTGCGGCACCCGGCCCTCCTTGAGCTCGACCATCGGGTCGACGTCCTCGGTCAGCGGCAGCAGGCCCGGGAAGTAGCGCCCGTTCTCGCTGAACAGGTCCAGGATCGAGGCGATCCACCGCTCCCCGAACCACACCCGCGGCCGCACGCCCTGGTTGCGCAGCTCCACCGTCCGCACGTCGCAGGACTGCTCGAACAGCGGGATCCGCGTCTCCGCCCACAGCCGCGAGCGCAGCAGGAACGGGGAGTTCGCGCCGACCGCCAGCTGCACACCCGCCAGGCACTGCGCGGCGTTCCAGAAGCCCGCGAACGCGTCCGGGTGCACCTGCAGATGCAGCTGCATCGACGTGCAGGCGGCCTCGGGGGCGATCGAGTCGAAGTCGGCGGCGAGATGGTCGGGCGTGACCCCGTGGCGCCCCAGCGGGTCGTCGCCCGCGATGTCGAGGCGGATGGGTTCGCCCCGCGCGCTCATCAGCTGCTCGTTGAGCAGCGCGTAGCGGTTCTCGGACGACAGGGCGCCGACGACGAGGTGCCGCGACTCGATCGTCGGCAGGATCCCGATCACGGCCAGCCTGCGCACCGCAGGCGTCCGCCGCGGACCTGGCGAGGCCGAGATGCTCGGTGAGCTGGAGCTCGAAGTGGCGCCACTGGTCGCCGGGCAGCGGGCGGGGCGGCAGGTTGAGCTCGAGGTTCCAGCGCCCGAGCTCGGACTGGAACTCCGCCTCCCCGATCACGTCGAGCACCTGCCTGCCCTGCAGCGCGGGCACCAGCGCGCCGTCGACGAGGTTGAGCTCCACCTCGAGACCGGTCATCGGCTCGTCGCGGGCGAAAGGATGCTCGCGCAGCATCACCGTCAGCGCGTCGAGGCAACGCTGCACCCTGCTGCGGTAGGTCTGCCGGTCGCGTCGACTGAACAGGGTCCGGTCGACGTCCTGGCCCATGCGGGCGCCGCCTCCTTAGGCTCCGGGGCCACTGGCCGGGACCGCGCCATCGGGCTGACGGCCACGCGGCTGTCCACCGTGACATACGCGTGATCTCTTCGCTACGGCTGACCGGATGACGGGGCTCGACAGAGCCTCGACACCGCCTGCGACGATGGCCGGTCGTGGCGATCCTCACGACCGTCGACGACGTCGCCGACCCCCGCGTCGACGACTACCGCGACCTCACCGCCGCCGATCGCCGCCCCGACCGGCCCGGCGGACGCGGGCTCGTCATCGCCGAGGGCGTGGTCGTCGTGCGACGGCTGCTGACCTCGCCCTACCCCGTGCGCTCGCTCCTGGGCATGCCGCGGCGGCTGGCCGAACTCGACCTCTCCGACGTCGACGTCCCGGCTTACACGACGGACGCCGACACGATGGCCCGCATCGTCGGCTTCCACCTCAACCGGGGTGTGCTCGCGGTCGCGGACCGGGCGCCGACGCCGTCGGTCGCGGACCTCGCGCGGGGCCGGGTGCTGGCCGTCCTGGAGGGGGTGAACGACCACGAGAACCTCGGCGCGCTCTTCCGCAACGCGGCCGCGCTCGGCGTCGACGGGGTGCTCCTCGGCCCCCGCTGCGCCGACCCGCTCTACCGGCGCAGCGTGCGCGTCTCCATGGGGCACGTGCTCCGGGTGCCGTTCGCCGCGCTGCCGGGGTCGTGGCCCGCGTCGCTGTCGGCGCTCACCGACCACACGATCGTCGCGCTGACGCCTGCACCGGACGCGGTTCCGCTGGCCGAGGCGCGCCTCGGGGGCAGGGTCGCGCTGCTGCTCGGCGCCGAGGGGCCCGGGCTCACGGTGGAGGCCCAGGAGGTCGCGCATCTGCGCGTGCGGATTCCGATGACGGCGGGCGTCGACTCTCTCAATGTGGCTACAGCCGCCGCCGTGGCCTTCCACGCGATCGCCACATCCGTAGGCTGACGAGGGGGAGCGCACAAGGGGGTGGGGGATCGGTGTCGGCTGACCCGGTGGTGCGTGTCGAGCTGACCAAGGCCACCCCTGCGCCCACCCCCGCGCCCGCCCCTCCGCTGCGCGCGCTCAACCCGCTGGCCCGCCCACCCGCGGAGCCGTCCGGTCCCACACCCTGGGCGACCGGACTGCCCATCGCGGCGTTCGCCGCGGTGTTCCTGACGTTGGCCGACGTGGCGCTGTGCCGGGCTTTCGCCGAGGCGTTCGGCTGGCTGTGGATCCCGGCGAACCTGCTGGTCGGGGTGGGTCTGGCGCCGTCGCTGTGGCTGTTGCGGCGCACCCCGCTGTGGCGGTGGCCCGCGCTCGGCGCTGCGGTCGGGCTCGGGGTCTCGTGGGTCGTGCTGCTGCTGGCCACGCTCGGCCCCTCCATCGGCTGACAGCACCGCTCCGGGCAGAGCTGGGGCGTGTCAGCGCCGTGGCCGGGAAATGTCAGGGGTCGCGCGCAGACTCGGGCCCATGAACGGAGCCATCCACGTCGAGGGGCTGGTCAAGCGCTTCGGCAACACCACGGCGCTCGACGGCGTCGATCTCGTCGCCCGGCCCGCCGCGGTGCTCGGCCTGCTCGGCCCCAACGGCTCGGGCAAGACCACCACCGTGCGCGTCCTCGCCACCCTCCTGCGGCCCGACGCGGGCCGGGCCACCGTCTTCGGCCACGACGTCGTCACCGAGGCCCCGGCCGTCCGGCGGCGGATCGGGATCACCGGGCAGTACGCCGCGGTCGACGACGCGCTGTCGGGCACCGACAACCTCGTCCTGGTGGCCCGCCTGCTCGACATGTCCCGCCGCGCCGCCCGTGCCCGTGCCGCCGAGCTCATCGAGCGCTTCGGGCTCGCCGAGGCCGCGGGGCGCCGGGTGCGCACCTACTCGGGCGGCATGCGGCGGCGGCTCGACCTCGCCGTCAGCCTTATCGGCCGCCCCGACGTGCTCTTCCTCGACGAGCCCACCACCGGCCTGGATCCCCGCCATCGCAACGAGGTGTGGGAACAGGTCCGCGGCCTGGCCGCCGACGGGGTCACGGTGCTGCTCACCACCCAGTACCTGGAGGAGGCCGATCAGCTCGCCGACGACCTCGTCGTCCTCGACCGCGGCCGGGTGATCGCCGGAGGCACCCCGGCCAGCCTGAAGGCGGAGATCGGCGGCCAGGCGCTGCACGTCCGGCCGCTGCGCGGCGCCGACGTGCCCAGGGCGGTCGCGCTGGTCGCGGAGCTCACGCCCGGCCAGACGCCCGTCGCGGACGCCAGCGGCGAGCTCGTCGTGCCCGCGCTCGATCCCGGCCTGCTCCGCCACGCCGCCGACCGGCTCGACGCCGCGGGCATCCCGGTCGCCGAGATCGGCCTGCGCCTGCCCAGCCTCGACGACGTGTTCCTCACCCTCACCGGCCACACGGCCGAGTCCGAATCCCCGGAGGCCGCATGACCACCCTCGCCCCCACCCCCGCCAGGGTCACCCCACCCCGCCACGCCGCCCCGGTGCGGCACGGGCCGCCCGTCCTGCGCCACGCGGCCACCCTGGCCTGGCGCGGGATCGTCAAGACCATCCACTCGCCGGAGGCGCTGCTCGACGTCACGCTCCAGCCGGTGATCTTCCTGCTGCTGTTCGTCTACGTGTTCGGCGGCGCGATCTCCGGCAACACGGCCGACTACCTGCAGCTCGCCCTGCCCGGCGTGCTCGTCCAGACGATCGTGTTCGCCTCGGCGGGCACCGGCGTCGGCCTGGCCGAGGACCTGCAGACCGGCATCTTCGACCGCTTCCGCAGCCTGCCCATCGCGCGCAGCGCGCCCTTGATCGGCGCGATCGCCGCCGACCTCGTCCGCTACCTGACGTCCGGCCTCATCATGATCGCGATCGGGTTCGCGCTGGGCTTCCGGGTGACGACCACGCCGCTCGCGCTCGTCGCCACGTTCGGCCTGGTCATGGTGTTCGCGTTCGCGCTCTGCTGGGTGTTCACGGCGTTGGCGATGGTCGTCGGGCAGCCCCGGTCGGTGCAGGGGCTCGGCGCGCTGGTGATGCTGCCGCTCACGTTCGGCAGCAACGCCTTCGTCCCGGCCGACACGCTGCCGGGGTGGCTGCGCGGGTTCGTCGACATCAACCCGGTCACGCACGTGGTCGACGCCGCCCGCGGGCTGCTCACCGGAGGCCCGGTGGCAGGCCCGGTGACGTTCGCACTGATCTCGTCGGGCGTGGTGCTGGCGGTGTTCGCGCCGCTCGCCGTCTACCTGTACCGCCGCCGCACGTGACGGCGTCCAGGCGGGATCGGGGTCTCCTCGCAGAGCGGGTCGGCACCTTGCAGAGCCCGGGGGGTCTGCGAGGCGCACGGCCGCCCTGCGAGGAGGTCCCTATCCCACGGGGTCGCGTGCGAGGAAGGCGGTGAGCGCGGCGGTGTCGGCGGGATCGTCGGCCGCGGCGAGCGCGGCGGCGATCCGGGCGTCGGCGTCCGGCCCGAGCGCGGCGAGAAGGGCGACGACCTCGGGCGAGCCGCGGTCGAGCGTGCCGCGGCGGCGCACCGCCACCGCGAGCAGCCGGACGACGGCGGCGGTGTCGCCCTCGCGGTGGGCCAGGTCGGCGGCCACCTCCGCGACCATCCCGACGACCGGCCCGTCCCGGCTGCCCGTCGCCGCCGCCCCGGCCGTCCGCAGCAGCACCCTGGCCGTCGCCAGGTCGCCCGCGGTGAGCTCCACCTGGGCGCGCAGCACCTCCAGGTAGGCCTGCCGCTGCGGCAGCGCGAACGACTCCGGATCGGCGGCCATGGCCGCGCCGAGGACGCCGAGGTGCGCCCGCGCCGCATCGAGGTCGCCCGCCATGCGTTCGACCTGCACGGCCACGCCTGCCAGGCCCTCGCCCGGCCGCGTCTCGGCCAGCGCGGTCGCCCTGGTCAGGAGCGCGCGGGCGGCGTCGAGGTCGCCGCGGCGGGCCTCCACCAGCGCGCGGCCTGCGAAGTAGTGGTGCATGTCGTCGTCGTTGCCCAGCTCGGCGACCAGCGCGATCGCCTCGTCGAACGCGGCGGCCGCCGCGGCGTGCTCGCCCGCGAGGCCCTCCAGCTCGCCAAGGGAGTACACGACCATGCCCAGGCCGAACCGCTCGCCCAGCCCGGCGAACTCCGCGTGGGCGGCGCGCACCAGCTCGCGCTGCTCGTCGAGGTCCCCGTCGTTCTCGGCGCGGGCCGCCAGGGCCTGCAGGGCCACCGCGCGCGTCCAGGGGTCGGTCGTCTCCGCGGCGAGGCGGCGCAGCGGGCCGTGGTCCTTGTCGACGAAGGCGGCGGTGATCGGGCCCACGAGCTGCAGCAGGGGATGCCACGGGCGGGGCAGCGCCGTGAGCGCGGCGATGGCGGCGTCGACATGCTTTCGGCCCGCGGCGAGATCGCCGGTGCTGACGGCCGCGAGCGCCTGGTAGGTCAGGGCCAGCGCCCGTACGGCGGGATCGACGTCGTCGCCTGCGGGCGGCAGCGCGGCGAGCCAGCGTTTGCCCTCGTCGATGCGGCCGCGCACGAGCCACGACCAGGTCATGGCGACCACGATCCGGTACGCCGTGGGCACGTCGGCCGCCGCGCTCCGCCGCAGCGCCAGGTCGATCTCGTCCGCCTCGGCGCGGAGCCGGGCGAGCCACCCGAGCTGTTCGCGACCGCGGGTGTGCGGGTCGGCCTCCTCCACGAGGTCGACCACCAGGGCGGCGTGCGCGGCCTCCGCGGCGGCCCGCTCGCCCGCCGTGTCGAGCTTCTCGCCCGCGTAGGCGCGGATCGTCTCCAGCATGCGGTAGCGCGTCGGGCCGTCGGCCTGCGGGACGGCGAGGACCAGCGACTTGTCCACCAGCGAGCGTCAGCCGGTCCAGGGCGTCCGGCCCGCACACCCGTTCGGCCGCGGCGAGCGTGGCCCCGCCCGCGAACACCCCGAGGCGCCGGGCGACCGCGCGTTCCGGCTCGTCGAGCAGGTCCCAGCTCCAGTCGACGACGGCGCGCAGCGTCTGATGGCGCGGCAGCGCGGTGCGGCGCCGGTGGTGAGCAGCCGGAACCGGTCGTCGAGCCGCGTCGGCGATCTCGGCGGGGGACAGCGTGCGCAGCCGGGCCGCGGCCAGCTCGATCGGCGAGCGGCAGGCCGTCGAGGCGGCGGCAGATCTCGGTGACGCGGGCGCGGCGTCTGCGTCGAGCGCGAAGCCGGGCCGCACCGCGGCGGCGCGGTCGGCGAACAGCTGCACGGCGTCGGCCTCCGCCAGCGCGTCGACCGGGTGCAGCACTTCGCCGGGCACCCCGAGCGGCTCGCGGCTGGTGGCCAGCACCCGCAGCCGGGGGCACGCCGTGAGCAGCCACTCGGTGAGCCCCGCGACCGCCGCCACCAGGTGCTCGCAGTTGTCGAGCACGAGGACGGTGTCGCGACCCTCGAGCGCGGTGAGCAGCCGGGTCATCGGGTCGGGCGCCTCGGCGCCGCCCAGCTGCAGCTCGGGCTCGCCGACCGAGGCGAGCAGGGCGGCGGGCAGCTGCGCGGGGTCGGTGAGCGCGGCGAGCTCGGCGACGACCGCCGCCCGGGCCCGGTGGGCCGCCCCCGCGCGGGACGACGGCGCCCACCCGGGCGCGGGGTCGGACCGGGGCGGCGTCGCCTCCGACGCCGGGTGGGAGGTGGACCGGACGCGGGTGTCGGACGGCGGGGTGGAGAAGGTCGGGCGGCGGAAGGCGAGGGCGTCGGGGGCGAACGTCGCCTCGCGGGCCAGGCGGGTCTTCCCGGCGCCGCCAGGGCCGGTCAGGGTGACGAGGCGGGCGGTCTGCAGCAGCGCCTGGATCCGGGCGACGTCCGCGTCCGGCCGACGAAGCTGGAGAGCCCGGCCGTCCGGGGGCGGGGGGCGCGGGCGCGGCGCGCAGCACCGCCATGCGGGCCTCGGCCAGCTCCGGCCCCGGGTCGACCCCCAGCTCGTCGGCGAGCCTGCCGATCGTGGTGTCGAGCGTGGCGAGGGCGTCGGCCTGGCGGCCCGCGGCGTGCAGGGCCCTGCCGAGCAGCGCGGCCGTGGTCTCCCGCAGCGGGGCGGCGGCGAGCTGGGCGGTGAGCGTGTCGAGATCGGGGACGAGTCCGAGCAGCAGCGCGAGCCGGGCCCGCTCCTCGACCGCTGACGCACGCCGCTCGTCCAGCCGCGCCGCCGCGGGCCCCGCGAAGGGCAGCTCCGTGAGGTCGGCGAGGGCGGGGCCGCGCCACAGCGCCAGCGCGTCGCCGAGCAGGGTGTGCGCGGCGGCGGGAGCGGCCGCGCGGGCCTCGGCGACGAGCCTGTCGAACGCGACCGCGTCGACCACGCCCGGGTCGACGGCGAGGCGGTAGCCGCCGGGCTCGGTGACCACCAGATCGCTGCCCCATGCCCGGCGCATCCGGGAGATGAGCGCCTGGAGGGCGTTGGCGGCGTTGTCGGGCGGGGTCGCCCAGAGATCGGCGATCAGCGTGGCCGTGCTCACCGGGCGGCCCGCGTCGAGTGCCAGCCGGGCCAGCAGCCCGCGCAGGCGCACCCCCGACAGGCCGTTCGGCCCGTCGACGGTGCCCAGCACGCCGATTCGCACGGCCTCCAGTGTGCCGGGCGCCGCTACGCGCTTTCCCGTTGGAAGGTGCGCACCCCCCAGGCCACGGTCAGCGCGGCCAGCCCGAGCGCGACGACCACGCCGACGGCGACCGTGCCGCTGACCAGCACTCCGCGGAACACCGCGCGCTCGGCGTCGACGACGTAGGCGAACGGGTTGGCCCGCGACACGGCGAACAGCCACGCCGGGGCGAGCGTCATCGGCAGCAGGATGCCCGAGAGCAGCAGCAGCGGCAGCGCGATCGTGTTGAGCAGCGGCGCGAGGGCGTCCTCGCTCTTCAGCTGCAGCGCCATGCGCGTACGACGCCGCCGAGGTCGCCAGCGCCACCACCGCGACCAGCAGGAGCGCGACCACGATGCCGAGGGGCGGCGCCCGCAGCCCGAACACGAGCGCGACGAGCGTGAGCAGGATCGCCCTGCACCACCAGCACCACGACGTCGCGCATCGACCGGCCCAGGAGCAGCGCGGTGCGGCTCACCGGCGTGACGCGCATCCGCTCGACCACGCCGCTGCGGTACTCCGCGATCAGGCTGAACCCGGCGAAGAGGCTGCCGAACATCCCGAGCTGGACGAGCAGCGCCGGGCACGAGCACCTGGTAGGCGTCGCCCGGTGGGAAACCCGGCGTGCTGGCGATGATCGGCTGCAGCAGCGGGCCGAACAGCGCCAGGTAGAGCACGGGCTGGATGATCCCGATGATCACCCACGCCGGGTTGCGCAGCGACTGGCGCATCGCCCGTTGGAAGATCGAGCCAGATCTGCGGTGAGCACCGTCATGCCGGAGCCCCCTGCTCGGCGTCGCGCAACGTGCGGCCGGTGAGGGTGAGGAACACGTCGTCGAGGCGTCGGGCGGCGCACCTCCACGGACGTCATCGCGACGCCCGCGGCGTCCAGCTCGCGCAGCAGGCCCGGCAGCACGCTCGCCCCGTCGGGCACGCGGAAGCGGGCGGCGTGGTCGTCGATCGCGAGCTCGGTGGCGCCCTCGATGCGCTCGGCGATCTCCGCGACCCGCTTGCGGCTCGCCCGCGCCGACCAGCACGAGATCGCCCGACACACGGCGCTTCAGCGCGTCGGGCGTGCCCTCGGCGACGATGCGGCCCCTGTCGATGACGAGGATGCGGTCGCACAGCGCGTCGGCCTCGTCGAGGTAGTGGGTGGTGAGGAACAGCGTGGTGCCGTGCTCGGCGTGCAGCCCGCGGACGTGCTCCCAGAGGTTGGCGCGGCTCTGCGGATCGAGCCCGGTGGACGGCTCGTCCAGGAACAGCAGCTTCGGGACGTGCATGAGGCCCATCGCGATGTCGAGGCGGCGGCGTTGGCCGCCGGAGAGGGTCCGCACGATGCGGTCGGCGGTGCCCGTCGAGGTCGAGCTGTTCGAGCAGCTCCGCGGCGCGGCGGCGGGCAAGTGGCGGGCGCGAGGCCGTAGAAGCGGCCCTGCAGGACCAGCTCCTCGGCCACGGGGCAGTCCAGGCCCGCGCCGCCGCTCTGCCCGACGTAGCCGATCTTGCGGCGGACGGCGACGGGGTCGGTGGCGAGGTCGTGGCCCGCGACCGTCGCCGTGCCCGCCGTGGGCGTGAGCAGCGTGGTGAGCATCCGCAGCGTGGTGGTCTTGCCCGCGCCGTTGGGGCCGAGGAAGCCGACCAGCTCGCCGGGCCCGACGTCGATATCCACCCCCGAAACGGCCTCCACCGACCCGCGGCGGGTGCGGAACGTGCGGGCGAGCCCGCGTGCGTGGATCACGCGCCCGACGGTAGTGCCGCACCCCGACGGTTACGGAGCGAGTTCCGCCAGGAACATCGCCTCGGCCAGCGCGGCCTTGCCGAACATGGCCAGGGACAGGCTCTCGTCGATGCCGTGCCAGCGGCTTGAGGGATCCCCGACGCCGGTGACGAGCACGGCCGCGCCCGGGAACGCCCGCGCGAACTCGCCGATGAACGGGATCGACCCGCCGATGCCGATCTCGACCACCGCATGGCCGTACGCCGCCGCGAACGCGCGGCGGGCCGCGTCGTAGGCGGCGCCGGTCGACCCGAGCGAGACCGGCTCGGCGACGCCGGTGCCCGGCGTCACGCTCACGTGCGCGCCCCACGGCACGTGCGCCGCCAGGTGGTCGGCGAGCGCCTTTTGCGCCGTGGTGGGGTCGTCGCCGGGCGCGAGGCGCATGCTGACCATCGCCCGGGCCCGCGGGAGCAGCACGTTGGCCGCCTCGGCGACGCGCGGCGCGTCGATGCCGAGCACGGCGACCGCGGGTTTGAGCCACACCCGCTCCACGATGCTGCCCGAACCGAGGAGCTCGACGCCGGGCAGGAGCGCGACGTCGCCGCGGAACGTGGCCTCGTCGACGTCCGGCGCGGTCGTCGTGCCGCGCACCAGCCCCGGCACCGCGACCTCGCCGTGCTCGTCGTGCAGGCTGGCCAGCGCGCGGCAGAGCGCGGTGAGCGCGTCGCCGACCGGGCCGCCGAAGATGCCGGAGTGCGCCGGGCGCTCCAGCATCGCCACCTCGACGACCACGTCGACGAGGCCGCGGAGCGTGGTGGTCAGCGCGGGGACGTCGACCGACGGGTTGGCCGAGTCGGCGATGACGATGACGTCGCAGGCGAGCAGGTCGCGATGGGCGCGCAGCAGCGCGGGGAGGGTGGGGGAGCCGGACTCCTCCTCGCCCTCGACGAAGAGCGTGACCCCGACCGGCGGCCGCCCGTCGTGGGCGCGCAGGACGGCGAGGTGGGTCATGACGCCCCCCTTGTCGTCGGCGGCGCCCCGGCCGTAGAGGCGCCCGTCGCGCTCGGTGGGCTCGAACGGCGGCGTCGTCCACAGGGCGTCGCCGCCGGTGGGCTGGACGTCGTGGTGGGCGTAGAGCAGCACGGTGGGCGCGCCGGGCGGGGCGGGCCAGCGGGCGACCACGGCGGGCGCGCCGCCGTCGGCCCCGAGGACCGTGACGTCGGCGGCGCCCGCGCCCCGCGCCAGCTCGGCGACGGCCTCGGCGCAACGGCGGGTGTCGTCGGCGTGCCCAGGGTCGGCCCAGATGCTGGGGATGCGCACGAGCCGCTCGAGATCGGCCAGCGCCCCGGGGAGGGCGCGCTCGACGGCCGCGCGCAGGTCAGGGCCGGTCAGGGGCGCTGGTGCCATGTCGGCCGACTGTACGCGCCCACCCCCACGGTGAGTCCCGCGTCTCGCCACGGTGAGTCCCGCGATCCGCCACGGTGAGTCCCGCATCCGGTCACGCTGAATGCCGCGATCTGCCACAGCGTGTTGCGCGGTACGCGCCCGAAAGGGGCGAACCGTAGGCTGCGGACATGTCCCGGTTCCTGGCGACACTGCTGGAGTCCGCCACCCGATCCCCCCACGGCATGGTCACGGGCGAACCGCGCGTGCCGGTCCGCCGCACATGGGCCGAGGTCCACGACCAGGCGCGGGCGATGGCGGCAGCCCTGCTCGCGGGCGGCAATGGCAGCTCAAGGCTCACCCACGGCGACGCCGTGGGTGTGCTCGCGGGCGAACCCGTCGCGATCGCCCCGCTGGCCCAGGCCGTCTGGCTCTGCGGCGGCAGCGTCACGATGCTGCACCAGCCCACGGCCCGCACCGACCTCGCCGCGTGGGCCGAGGACACCGTCTCCGTCCTCAAGATGATCGACGCCGCGCTCGTCGTTCTCGGGGCGCCGTTCGACGCGCTGGCGCCGGTGCTCGCCGAGCGCGGCATCCCGTTCCGCACGATCGAGGCCCTGGACGGCGACGGCGCGACGGTCACCCCGGACGCGGCCGTCGCAGGCGAGGGCGACACCGCGCTGCTCCAGTTGACCAGCGGATCGACCGCCGAGCCCAAGGCCGTCCGCATCACCCACGCGAACCTGCACGCCAACATCTCCGGGATGGCGCAGGCGTCGCGGCTCGACCTCGACCGCGACGTGATGGTGTCCTGGCTGCCGCTCTTCCACGACATGGGGATGGTCGGGTTCCTGACCGTGCCGATGGCGGTCGGGCTGGAGCTGGTCACGGTCACCCCGGTCGACTTCCTCACCCGGCCGCTGCTCTGGGCCGAGCTGATCTCGAAGTACCACGGCACGGTGACCGCCGCCCCGAACTTCGCCTACGCCGTCCTCGGACGCCAGCTCGCCAGGGCCGAGGGGCCGCTGGATCTCTCGTCCCTGCGCATCGCGCTCAACGGCGCCGAGCCGATCGACGCCGCCGCGGTCCGCGGGCTCGTCGACGCGGGAGCGCGGTTCGGACTGCGCCCGGAGTCGGTGCTCTGCGCGTACGGCATGGCCGAGACGGCGCTCGGTGTGGCGTTCGCACCGGTCGAGACCGGGCTGGCGGTCGACGAGATCGACGCCGACGACCTGGAGGCCCGTCGCCTCGCCACCCCCGGCACCGGCCGCAGCTTCCCGAAGCTCGGGCCGCCGCTCCCGGGCATCGAGGTGCGGGTGGTCGGCGAGCACGGCGCCGTGCTCGGCGAGCGCCACGTCGGCGTGCTGCAGCTGCGCGGCGAGTCGGCGACACCGGGCTACCTCACCGTGGACGGACCGGTCGCCGCACAGGACGCCGAGGGCTGGCTCGACACCGGCGACGAGGGCTACCTCGCCGACGGCCAGGTCGTCGTGTGCGGCCGCCGCAAGGACGTGATCATCATGGGCGGGCGCAACATCTACCCGACCGACATCGAGCGCGCCGCCGCCGAGGCCGACGGCGTCGGCTCATCGG
>CAVYOT010000024.1:0-92143 GCA_963770115.1 uncultured Actinomycetota bacterium | reverse complement strand
GGTCGCCGCGGTCGCCACGACGCCGACGACGTTCGTGCACGGCGACTGGAAGCTCGGCAACGTTGGCACCGCCCGCGACGGCCGGACGATCCTGATCGACTGGACCTACCCGGGCGAGGCCCCACCCTGCCACGAGCTGGCGTGGTACCTCGCGCTCAACAGCTCCCGGCTGTCCGGGTCCAAGGAGGACACGATCGCCGAGTTCCAGGTGGCGCTGCAGCGCCACGGCGTCGACACCGCCGACTGGTACCGGCGGCAGGTCGCGCTCTGTCTCCTCGCCGCCGTGGTCATCTTCGGGTGGGAGAAGGCCCTCGGTGCCGATGCGGAGCTGCAGTGGTGGTGCGACCGTGCGGTGGAAGGCGCAGCATGGCTGTGAGCGGCTGTTCCGAGGCCGCTCTCACGAACACCACAGGGAGCGCACCGCGGATCCACAGCAGATTCCTCGCTTCCGGGCGTTTTCTGGGGCTTCGCTTGGTGGGCATTTTCGATGGAGCGTGGCGTGGACGACGACCGGCACGGATTCGAGGCGGGTTCGGCATCGGCCGTCGAGGGACATGCGCTCCCGCCGCGCAGGTGCTCCGGTCACAGGCGCCGGGTGGCGACGGTGACGACGGCCGTCGGGCTCATCACGGTGGTCGTGGCGGGCGGGGCAGCGCTCGACCGCACGGTGGTCGTCGCAGGCACACCGTCGCCCGCGGCGACGGCGGCCAGCGCGCTCGGTTCACCCGGGAACGGGCCGAGCGGCAACACCCATCGGAGGGGCTCCCGATCAGGCCGCGTCGGCGGCGACACGACCAACGGCGCCGGATCGACCGGAGTCACGCGGTCGGCGACGGCCAACGAAGCGCTCGGCGTCGTCGACATCACGACCGTGCTCGACTACGGCACGGGCAAGGCCGCAGGCACCGGCATCGTCCTCACCTCGTCCGGGGAGGTCCTCACCAACAACCACGTGATCGACGGCGCGACGAAGATCACCGTCACCGACGTCACCACAGGCCGGTCGTACACCGCCTCCGTGGTGGGTACCGACTCGGGCGATGACGTCGCCGTCCTCCAGCTCGCGGGCGCGTCCGGACTCGGTACCGCGCGTCTCGCAGGCGCCGCCCAGGTGGCGAACGTCGCGGTCGGGGACACGGTGACCGCGGTGGGCAACGCGGGCGGCACCGGTGGCACCCCGACCGCCGCTCCCGGCGCGGTCGCGGCCCTGAACCGGGACATCACGGCAGGCGACGCGACCGCGTCGAGCTCCGAGCAGCTCAGCGGGGTGATCGAGGTCGCCGCGGCGGTGCAGGCCGGGGACTCCGGAGGTCCGCTCTACGACTCCGGCGTCGTGATCGGGATCGACACCGCCGCCGACGGCGGCAACACCGTCGGGTTCGCCATCCCGATCACCACGGCCCTCGATGTCGCCGATCGGATCGGGGCCGGTGAGCAGGGCGGCGCGATCCACCTCGGCAACCCGGCCTTCCTGGGGGTGGGCCTGGCGGGCACCGGCGACGCCACGATCTCCGGGCTGGTGTCGGGCTCCGCCGCCGCATCGGCGGGCCTCGACGTCGGCGACACGATCACCGCCGTGGACGGCGCCGCGGTCGGCAGCGCGCAGGAGCTCTCGGCGATCCTGCGCGCGCACCAGCCCGGTGACCACGTCACCATCAGCTGGACCGACGCCACCGGCACGTCCCACACGGCCACCATCACCCTCGCCGCGGGACCCGCCGACTGATTCCGCCGACTGATTGCGGGCCTACCGTTCGCTGACCCGCACGTCCGCCCGGTTGGCGTAGAAGGCGACGTGACCTGCGATCTCGGCGACCGCGTCGTACGGGTGCTCGTAGGTCCAGACGAGATCGGCGTGCAGGGCGCCGTCGGGCGTCTGGACGCTGTAGTAGCTCGCGTCGCCCTTGTAGGGGCAGTAGGTCGCGGTGTCGCTGGGGCGCAACACGGCCGGGTCGACGTCCTCGATCGGGATGTACTGCACGACCGGGTAGGTCGACTCGGCCAGCGACAGCGCCCGTGCGGTGTGGGCCACCTGCCTGCCGTCGACGGTGACCCGTACCGGACGGTCGGTCGGTCGGACGGTGATCGGGTGCGTCGCGTCGGGAACCTTGACGGTGCGCGTCATGCGTGTGCTCCTCGCTGTCGTCGGCGGTGGGCCGCCGCCCCTCCTGCACGGGGCAACACCGCCCGCCGCGACCTGATTCCGCAGGGTCGCGCCGTGCCCGGACTCTCGGCCGCGTCCCACCCGGCGTCGGTGCAGATCACCTGCGCGAGCCCGACCGCCCTCGCCTCGTCGACATGCCGCGCCGCGCGGTCCTCGCCACGGGGGATGAGCGGCTGCCGGGGGCGCTGATCGGGTGAAGGCCGGGATGACCGCGCCCGGCCTTCAGCGGCCTGTCGTCGGATGTGCGGGGTGCTTCGGGTGGCGGTCAGTGCTCCGAGGGCGGCGACGGCCGCCGTGGTGGAGGCGAGTTCGGGCGCGCCCAGGCGGGTCAGGACGGCGCCGGCGAGGGCGGATCCGATCAGGATGCCCACGTACACGGCGCTGTTGCGGGCTTGTCGCGGTCGCACTCAATCGGGCGTCGGACCGCTGAAGCCCGCGAGCAGCCTGGTGAACTGGTAGTCCTTCTGCGCGATCCCGCTGCAGTCCGGCTGCGCCGCCACGCGCTTGGCGCAGGTGCCCCGATCACGCGCGAGCGACCAGATCCCGAGCCTGCCGACACCGTGGGACTTGGCGAAGTCCAGCACCGTCTGCGCGTCGTCGGGCTGCGTGATCACCCCGTTGTCGTTGCGTCCGATCATGATCGTGATGCCGAGCCTGCGGTTCTGTTCGGCCTGGCTCGCCTTCGGGTAGATCTTGCGCAGTTGGCTGAGCATGACCTCGGCGGCGTCGACCATGGCCTTGCCCCAGTCGCCGCCCGCGTGGAAGTCCATGTCCATGATGTTGACCGTGATCGCGAGGTCCGTGGCGGCGGCCCGCCGCACGAGGGCCAGCTGACCCGGACCGAGGCCCGCGAGGTCGACCGGGAGGGTCAGCGTGATGTCGGTGCCGCGGGCGCGCTGCACCTGCGACAGGGCGTCGACGACCTTGTTGATCTGCACGTCGTGTTCGACGTCGATGTCGAGCAGGTTCGTGCCCGTGGCGTCGAGCATCTTCGTGTAAGCGCCCGCGAGGTCGGCGGCGTTGCCGCAGGCGTTCTCGAGGTAGGTGCCGTCCGCGCCGCCGGTCGAGATGGTGACGGACCCACCTGCGGCACGGAACGCGTCGATCGGGGCCTTCCACGAGTCCAGCGGCTCGGTGCCGCTCCAGGCCGGGTCGCAGCGGCCGTTCTGCGCCAGCACGAACGCGAGCACGACGTGTTTGAGCCCGGTCTGGCCGGAAAGGGCGGCGAGGTCGGGCACCGTCACCGACGTGTCCAGATAGGGCCCGAACGCGGGCCGTGCCGGGGCGGCCGACCCCGCCGGGTTCGACGCCGCGGGCCGCGGCGTCACGGGAGCCGCAGCGCCCGGCACGGTGCTCGAGCAGGCGGTCAGGCCGAGCAGCAGCACCAGCCCGGCCGCCAGGCAGGTCACAAGCCTCAACGGGCACCTCCGGTGGCGCCGCGGCGCCGACGTGTGCGACTCGCTGGGATTCCGTGGCGACGGCACACCGCTCCACAGGCATCGGAGGCCGAGCGCGGGTCGCTCGGCACCACCCCTATCGCCTGCATCGATCTGGAGCTCCAGCGAAGGCGCTACCGCCACAGGTGCCGGAGCGTAGTCGCGCCTCCTCGTCTGGACGCGCGCACTCCTCCTTCCGGGTCTGGGTCCCGCCGGGCGGGCGGCCGTCGGACGGTCGGTGTCCTCGGTGGAGTGACGTCCGCATCAGACTGGATGCACCGTTGGGGTGATGCGCGGCCCAGGCTCAGTAGGTGCCGAACCTCGGGGTGGCGGGGTTGGAGTCCACATGGTGGCCTGCGCCTGATGTGGACACGGCAGGCGCGGTCGGCAGCACGGACGAGGCGGACGAGGCGCCCCCGAACCCGAGGGCCAACCCGGCGACGATCGCGGCGCCTGCGACGGCGGCACCGATCGCGACGAGGGTGGTACGGCCCCGCGGGCCCGCGGTGGCCTGGGTGGTGGTGGTCATGGTCGTCATGGCGGCGCTCCCGTGTTTCGGCTGGTCCGGGGCTGTTTCCCCGATGCCTCTACGGTGCCCTTGCGCCGCCTTCGACGCCGTCGCCCGAGCGGCCCCCGCGCCGGGCGATCCGGACCTCCTCCGATCGGCGGACCCCCCGCATCGCCCATGCGACCGGACGCCGACCCGTGACTGTCCCGAGAGGGCGGTCCCACGTCAGGGGGAGCCGCTCGAACCTGCGGCAGGCGCTCCCATGAGCTCGGCGGCGATGGTGATGGTCGGCTCGATGCGGACGGGGGTCGCCAGCGAGTTGGCGATGTAGCACTGGCGGTGGGCGACCTCCACGAGATGGGTGATCCGCTCGGGCGTGGTGCCGACCGCGGTGATACTCGGCGTGCAGGGCACACTGGCCCGTCGTGAGCACCTGGACCAGTGCGGAATGCGCCGCGGCATGGGGAGTGCTGCCCGCCACCTGGCTCGGTTACGTCAGCCGCGGACAAGCGCCGCCGCCCCTGCCCGGTGCCGACGAGGACGGCCGCAAGCGCTGGGATCCCGACTCCGTCCGCGCCTTCCCACGCCCGGGAGCGGGCCGCTCGCGTGCCGCCGCGACGCCCGCGAACGAGGCCCTGATCGCGGCGATGGCCGAGGTCGCCGACGAGCTGGACGCCCTGCGTGCCCGTCAGCGCGACCTCGCCAGGGAAGCGCGGTCCGGCGGAGTCGAGATACGGGCGATCGCCCGCGCGCTGCGGGTGTCACCCCAGACCGTCTACGGCTGGCTTGACCGCTGAGACCAGGACGGGAGCCGCGGCCGGGCCCGCTACGGTCCGGTCCCGGCGTCCAACAGGCGTGCCGTCAACGCCGTGTCCTCCGTGCCCAGGCCCCCGTCGCTCCCGCCGTCCACGACCGCCGGGTGCCCGCCGCCATGACCGCGCCCGGCCACGTCAGACAACGGTCCGCACTCGGCGACGATCAAGCCTCCGCCCTCCGGAACCCGCGTCACGTCGGTCGTCCGGCACTGTAGGCCCGTATGCCATCGCGCAACATCGCCGCGCCGGCCCTCGTCCCGGACCGGGACGGGGTCAGCGGGTGCGGTCCCAGCGGCGCCTGCCCCACCACGCGGTCACCGCGACCGGGACCGCGCCGATCGTGGACCACGCGAACACCGTGCCGTACGCGCCCGCCTCGGCCGCGGGGGCTGCCAGAGCGGTCCCGATCGCGCTGCCCAGGAACAGCGACGTCGCGAACAGGGCGACCGAGGTCGCGCGCTCGCCAGGGACCATCTCGGTCGCCCACGTCTGCAGGGTCGTGTGCAGGAACGCCCACGACGCGCCGACCCCGAACCCGGCCACGGCCAGCGTCGCGATCGACACCGTCACCGCGGGCACGGCCCACGCCGTCACCAGGCACAGCCCGCCGATCGCCGCCATGCCGGACGGCGGCACCCGCGCGACCAGCGCCCGCACCAGCCGGGAGCAGGCCACCGCCCCCACCCCGAACGTCGCCGCGACGAGCCCGGCGACGGCCGCGGACATCCCGAGCGCCTGCACCGCCGGGGCGAGATAGGTGAGCACGCCGAGCACCACGACACCTTCGGCCAGCACGATCATGAGCACCAGTCGGCCCCAGCCCGAGCGCAGCACGGTTCGCACCGATCGCAGGGGTTGGCTCCTGGCCGGTGGGCGGTCGGGCTCGGGCAGCCTGCGCAGCGCCACGGCGAGGACGGCGGCCGCCGCCGCGCTCAGGCCCGGCACCACCCGCCAGCCGACGACGTCGGCGACCACGCCCGCGCCGACGGTCGCGAGCGCGATGCCGGTGGCCGACGCGGTGAGCACCTCGGAGACGGGGCGCTGCCGGGTGGCGGCGGGCCACACGTCCCCGACATAGACCAGCACGGTCGGGATGACGCCCGCGAAGCAGGCTCCGGTCACGACCCGGGTGACGCCGAGCACCACCAGGTTCGGCGCGACGACCGAGCAGGCTCCTGCCACCGCCGCGCCCAACAGGGTGATCCGCATGACCCGCACCCGCCCGACCCGGTCGGACACCATGCCCCACACCAGCTGCGCGAGGCCGTAGGCGAGGAAGTACCCGCTGGCGATCCCGGCGACGGCGGCCAGCGACGCGTGCAGGTCGAGCCCGATCGGCACGAGCAGCGGCGTGATCGCGAACCGGTCGACGTTGCTGGTGAACGTCGCGGCCTGCAGAAGCCGAAGCCGCCTGCGCTCGTCCACCACGACGCCGCTGTCGCCGGTCTCGACCATGCCGTTCATCGTGCGGCACGCACCCATCCCCGACCGGGCGTGGGAGCGTGGCGGTGCCCACAGGAGGGCAGCGACCGCAGCGGTCACGGAAGGACCTGGACCTGCGCACGGCGCTGGGCCATTCTGGCTGCACGATGAGCGAGGCCGGATTGATCACGGTGCGCAGCGGCTTCTCGGTATCCGAGACCGCCGACCGGCTGACGGCCGCCGTGACCTCCCGTGGCCTCACCGTCTTCGCGCGGATCGACCACGCGGCCAACGCGGCCCAGGTGCAGATGGAGCTGCGCCCGACCCAGCTGCTGATCTTCGGCAGTCCGCGGGCCGGGACGCCGCTGATGCAGGACCGCCAGACCGTGGGCCTCGACCTCCCGCTGCGGGCGTTGGTGTGGGAGGACCCCGCCGGGGAGGTGTGGGCGACCTACGACGACCCCCGTTGGCTGGCGACCAGGCACGGGCTGGGGGAGGCGAGCGCAGGCGCGGTCGAGGCGATCGCCGCGGGCATGACCGTGGTGCTGACCGACGCCATCGGCGGAAACGACGCCGACCCGCGCCTGTCTACGTGATCGACCGCGTTGGATCAGCGCGACAGCGAGGTCGGCGGCACCTCAACCGTCGAGCGGCTCGACGACCTCGTCCAGCGGCCTGCGCGGTGTGAGCGGGAGTTCCGCCGCGCCCGTCGGCGCCCATCCGATCCTCAGGAGCATCTGGGGATGGGACGTCGGCGCGCTCGCCACCCGGCTGCGGATGAACTCCCGGGTGTCGTCGACCTCCAGCGGCTGGGTCAGCGGGCTGCCCGCGAGGCCGTCCCTGGCGGCGATGAGCAGGACAGCGCTGGTCACCTCACCGGCGCGCAGCCAGTCCAACGCGGTGTCGGTCGGCGTGGTCACGAGCAGCAGGGCGGCATTTTCCGGTTCGTCGCTCGGCTGCTGCGGCAGGGTGGGTTGGGCGTAGGCGCGCAGCGGCATCTGGCCGGGGATGCGCCGCGGGGCGGGCTCGTTGACGGCCGGGACGCCGTCGTCCGTTCCGGTGCGGCCGCTCCAGGCGGCCAGCTCGGCGGCGTAGGCCGGGTCGTTCGCCTGCTGGAGGGCGGCGGTCGTGATGGCCCGGAACAGCTTCCAGCGCAGGGTCGGTTCGGTGATCGCCTGGAGCCCGATGCCGTGGACGCGCGCCGCCTCCATCATCTCCCCGATCAGCTCGGCGGGCACCGGCCACGCGCGGAACCTGCGGCGATCGGTCCGCCGCCCCGGGATCGCCGCGGCGAGATCAGCGTCTACGCCGGTGGCGGTCCGCGAGAAGGGCCCGATGGTGGCCAGGTGGCCGGGGTTGGCCGGATGGGGCAAGCGTCGCACCCGTGCGTCCCAGCCGAGGCCCGCCAGCGCGACCAGCAGGTGGTGCAAGGCCGCGCCGCAGCTCATCAGCAGGTCGCGGCCGTGCGGGTCGGTCGCCGGAACCTGGCGGGAGCCGTCCGCGTACAGGTGCACCGTCTCCGGCCCCACCCTCCAGCGCCAGGGCTGGCAGTTGTGCACGGACGGCGCACGGATGGCCAGCCGCAACGCGGCCCGGATGGTCTCCGCGTCCGGTGCGGCGGCTCCGGGCGTTGCGTCCTTCACCGCGGGCGCCCGTCGCCGGGGCTCGACGGTGGTCGTGTCGACATGCCGGAATCCTGTCACCGCGGGTCGCGACGATCCACCCGTCGACGCGCGACACGGGACGAGCGCACGGGCGCAGCCGTCAGACGTCCGCTGCCGTGGGGACGACGACGACCGGGCACGGCGCGTGCTCGGTGCACGCCCGGGCGACCGACCCGAGGCGCAGCAGCTCGCTCAGGCCACCGTGCCCGCTGCGGCCCACCACCAGCATCGCCGCGTCGGCCGCGGCCTCCACGAGCACCTCCGCAGGGTGACCCCGCAGGACCCGTACGGTGGCCCCGGACTCAGGACCGAGCTCGGCGACGACGAGGTCGGCCAGCTCGTCGTGCACGCCGCGCTCGACGACGTCCTCCGCAGGCAGCTCCGGGAGGAACCCGTAGTTGGACGGCAGCGCGCTCCAATCATGCAGCGCGGGCGGATAGCGGAATGCCCGGACGGCCTGCAGCTCCGCCCCGGAGGCGCGGGCCAGCTCCGCGGCCCACCGCAGTGCCGCCTTCGAGGTCTCCGAGCCGTCAACGCCCACCACGATCCGTTTCACGGGATCATCTTGCCCCGTGCAGGCCGCTCAGCCCGCGGAGACCACTCTGGCGTCGCTGCCGGGCGCGAGGATCGACTCGTGCCCGTCCAGCCAGCGGACGCGGTAGTGCTCCCGCTCGCCCTCTCCGATCACCTCGAGCACGACGCAGCTCCGCCGCGGGGTGTCGAGGGTCGCGGTCTCGATGACGATGTTGTCACCCACCTTGGCGTGCATCTCTGCTCCTTCCGTCGCAGTCAGACTGCAGCTCCGGTAGCGGCGCCCACCAGGGCCCTTCGACCCGCGGCTGGATGCCGGGACCGGCCACCGCCCTGGCGTCCGGTCATGCGCGTCCGCTTTACCGCGGTCGTCAGCCGGTGGCGGGCGGGCGCCCCACGCGCAGCCGGGCGATCCGGCCGTCGCGGAACTCGGCCTCGGCGCGGCCCGAGCGGGCGGCTTCCTCGCCGTCGGCGCGGCCCCGCACGGTCCAGACCACCCGGTCGCGCGCAACCTGCTTCCGGGTGGGGTCTACCCCCGTCAGCGCGAACAGCTGGTCCTCGACGAAGCGACGCAGCTGTCGCGGACCCCGGTGGGTACCCGGTGCGAACGGCGCCTCGGCGACCAGCTCAGCGTCATCGGCGAACAGCGAGAGGAGTCGGTCGGCGTCCCGGCCGGTCCAGGCCTGTTCGAAGGCGAGCGCGGCGAGGAACTCCTCCGCCTGCTGTTCGCCGTGCTCGATCAGCTCGCGCAGGAACCGCGGATCGCGGTTGACCTTCGACGCGGTGCCCAGATAGCGGGGGAGGCGCGCGCGGGACAGTTCGATCACACGCACCATGACCTGGCGGTACTTCCCGCCCACGAGCAGGCCGTCGGCGAGGAGCTGGTCGATCTTCTCGATGAAGTGCAGCTCCTGGTACAGCGACAGGTTGCCCGACAGCTCGTTGCGGCGATCGGCGATGTCGATCACGGTCTCGGGCTCGGTGTCGCGTTCCTTGGGGTTGATCTGGATCACCCAGAGCTCGTCGGGTGCCGCATCGAGCAACTCGCGCACCGGTGGGTTCTGGGAGAACAGCCCGTCCCAGTAGGTGCCGCCGTCCGTGTGCACCGCGCGGAACAGGTTGGGGATCGCCGCTGATGCGAGCACCGCGTCGACGGTGATCCGGTCGCGCCTGCTGTGGAAGGTGCGGAACTCCCCGGACAGCACGTCGACGGCACCGATGAGCAGCAACGGAAAGGCGGCGGCGGTGTCCGCGACGAAGGGGGTGAAGTCGACCTGCTTCTCGAGGAGCTTGCGGAACTCGTCGAGCGCGGTGACCGAGACGGGTGTGTCGTACGGGCTGACGACGGGCAGGGCTCCGACGCCCTGCAGCACACTCGCCCAGACCGTCCACGCGTTGACCACCTGCTCGACGGGCCCCGTGGCGGCGTTGTCGGCCCAGAACTGCATCAGCAGCCGGGCGGCCTCCTTCGGGTCATCGGCGCGCAGCGCGCTCCACGCGAGCAGCGCACACACCGCACCTCCGGACGTGCCGCTGATCCCGACGAACTGGTAGGGCTCGGGTGCGTTCACCAGCAGTTGTTTCAGGACACCCGCCGTGAACGCCGTGTGGCTGCCCCCGCCCTGACACGCGATCGCCACCCGTACCTGCTGATCGGACGGGGCCGGGCCACGCGAGTCGGTCACGTGTCGACGCTACCGCCACGGTCCCGGTTCCGGCTGTTGCCTCGCTCTCCTGGTCACGCTGGGGCATCGTTCAGACCCTCGTCGCGCGCATCTGTTCCTCCTGTGTCCATGTCCGGCCGTGGTCGTGGGAGGTGTGGCCGGTCCAGGTGAAGCTGTTCGGAGTGATGTCGGAGAACGTCCAGCGCAGCGGAGGCTCGTCCTCGTCGCTGATCAGCTCGATGCCCCACTCGGTGGGTCGGCCGACGAAGCGCCGCACGCGGCCGTTGACGGGCTCGACCCACGTCGATCGCCAGGCCGCGATGGCCGGGTCGAAGAAGCGGATGGTCGTTCCGTGGAAGGCGAGCGGCGGCGTTCCGTGTCCGGGCTGGTCGGGGCCGGGGACGATCCAGGTGTCCTGTACGGCGCGACCGCCCAGCACCCAGCCGAAGTGCAGCTCCCCGACGGCGTGGCGGCGACGCCCGTCGGCGTCGGTGCCGTGCCACTCCAGCCGCCACGACCCGACGAACTGACCGAAGAGCGCCAGGTGATCGGCCAGTTCGGCGATCGGCCCGGTGGCATGGAGCGCGGCCTCCAGGGAGGGCGCCGATGGGGTGTCGCTCATCAGGCGGGACGCTACGCGCGGGAGGTCGGCGGGGTCAGAACGGGACGGCCGCCTCGGCAGGCGCGCCGTGTGCGTGCCGGGCGGCGGCCGCGCCCGCCCCGCCGTGTTCGGCGGCCCACCGGACCGAGTCGACGATCATGTCGTAGCCGGTGCAGCGGCAGAGGTTGCCCTCGATGCCCTCCCGGATGGCGGCCTCGTCCGGCGCGGGCTCGTCGAGGAGCAGTCCGGTGGCCGCCATGACCATGCCCGGGGTGCAGTAGCCGCACTGCAGGCCGTGGCACTGCCGGAAGCCCTCCTGGACGGGGGAGAGTTCGCCGCCCGCCGCGAGGCCCTCGATGGTGAGCACGTCCCGGCCGTCGGCGGCAACGGCGAGCACAGCGCAGGATTTCACCGTGAGGCCGTCCAACATCACGGTGCAGGCGCCGCAGTTGGAGGTGTCGCAGCCGACGTGGGTGCCGGTGAGGCCGCGGGTCTCGCGGAGGTAGTGCACCAGCAGCAGCCGGGACTCGACCTCGTCGGTGGCCGCGACGCCGTTGACGGTGATCCGGACCTTGTGGTGGGACATCCGTCAGCTCCCGTCGCGCGTTGCGTCCCGCAGGATGCGCCAGACCTTCTGGGGGGTGCAGGGCATCTCGACGTCACGGACGCCGAGATGGGCGAGCGCGTCGACGACGGCGTTGACGACGGCCTGCGGGGCCGCCGTGGCGCCGGACTCGCCGAGGCCCTTGGCGCCCAACGGGTTGAAGCTCGTCGGGGTGACCTGGTGGTCGGTCTCGTAGTGCGGCAGGTCGACCGCGGACGGGATGGTGTAGTCGACGAGCGTCCCGCTGCCCGGCTGGCCGTCCTCGCCGAAGGTGACCTCTTCGTAGAGCGCCTGCGCGATCCCCTGCGCGACCCCGCCGTGGATCTGCCCCTTGGCCAGCAAGGGGTTGATCACCACCCCGCAGTCGTCGACCGCGACGTAGCGGGTGACGTCCACCCGCCCCGTCTCCCGGTCGATCTCGACCACGCAGCAGTGCGCGCCGGACGGGTAGGAGAGGTTCGACGGCTCGTGGAAGGCGGTCTCGTCGAGGCCCAGGTCGAAGCCGTCGGGCAACAGGTGGGGCTTGAACGCGCGCAGCGCGACCTCGCCCATCGTCACGCCCTGGTCGGGGGCGCCCCGCACGCCGAACCGGCCGTCGACGAGCTCGAGGTCGTTCTCGTCGGCCTCCAGCATGTGCGCGGCGATGCGCATCGCCTTCGCCCGCACCTTGTCCGCGGCCTTCAGCACCGCGGAACCGCCCACCGGCACCCCGCGGCTGCCCATCGTGCCGATGCCCTCCTGCACCGTCGCGGTGTCGCCGTGCACGAGGGAGATGCGCTCGAACGGGATCTGCAGGCGGTCGGCGAGAATCTGGGCGAACGCCGTCTCGTGGCCCTGGCCGTGGGGGCTGGTGCCGACCTTGATCACGGCCGACCCGTCGACGTTGAGCCGGACGTTGGCCGACTCCCACCCGCCGACGTACCCGAACTGCTCGAACAGCGGGGTCGGGCCGAAGCCGCCCATCTCGACGAACGTGGAGAAGCCAATGCCCAGGAGCGCCGCGGTCGGGTCGGCGCGGCGGGCGGCCTGGTCCTTGCGGAGCGTCTCGATGTCGACATGGCGCAGCAGGATGTCCAGCGCGCCGGGGAAGTTCGCCTCGTCGTAGACGATGCCCTCGAACTGCGTGGCGAAGGGCATCTCCCCGGGCTGGATGAAGTTGCGCCGCCGGACCTCCAGTGGGTCGACGCCCAGCTCCGCGGCGACGTGGTCGATGACGCGTTCGATGAGGAACGCCGCCTCGGGGCGCCCGGCGCCGCGGTAGGCCGCCACCGGCGTCGTGTTCGTGGCGACGGACCGGAAGCTCGGCGCGATCTTCGGGATCTTGTAGCAGCCGCCGGACATGAACGCGGTGAGCGTGGGGAGGCCGATGCCGCCCGGGTCGGGCCAGCCCCCGCAGTCCTGGGTGATCCGCACCCGCAGCGCGAGCAGCCTGCCGTCGTCGTCGAAGCCGACGTCGATGTCCTGCTCCTGGGCCCGGCCGTGGACCATCGAGGACATGTTCTCGCTGCGGGTCTCGACGTACTTGACCGGTCGGCCCAGCCGCCGCGAGAGCGCGGCGGTGAGCAGGAACTCCGGGTAGAACGACGCCTTGGCGCCGAAGCCCCCGCCGACGTCCGGCGCGATCACCCGGACTTCCTGCTGCGCCAGCCCGAACATCTGCGCCAGCTCGTTGCGCATGTGGTGCGGGGTCTGCGTGGTGGCGTAGACGGTCAGGCAGGCGGACTGCCAGTCGGCGAGGCAGGCCGTGGGCTCCATCGGCACCGCGGCGCAGCGCTGGTTGCGCAGGTGGATCGCGAGCCGGTGCGGGGCGGCGGCGAGCTCCGCCTCGGCGTCGTCGGCGGAGAACCGCTGTTCGAGCAGGACGTTGGACGGCAGCCCGTCGACGATCGGCGCCGCGGCCGCCGCGGTGGCGGCCGCGATCGACGCCATCACGGGCAGCTCGTCGTACTCGACGAGCACCGCGGCGGCCGCGTCCGCGGCGAGATAGGGGTCGGTCGCGACGACCGCGGCGACGCACTCACCGACGAAATGCACCCTGCCCGTGGCCAGGCACGGCCGCTCCATGCCGGGCGCCGACCGGCTCGCCGGGAGGCCGGGCAGGTCGTCGTGGGTCCAGACGCCGAGCACCCCCGGCATCGTCGCGGCGGCGGTGGTGTCGACCGACACGATGCGGGCGTGCGCGAGGTAGCTGCGCACGTAGGCCATGTGCACCGTGCCCGGCAGCACGATGTCGTCGACGAAGCGGCCACGCCCGGTCAGCAGGGCCGGATCCTCCTTGCGGACCACCGCCGCGCCGACCATCGAACCCATGCCCGGACCTCCTCGTCACGGTGGACCGCGGCCGCGCCGACCATCGACGTTAGGAACCTAACGTCGATCGTCCTCGATGGGCAAGGGAGCAGCCGCGGGCGGTGCGCCGAACACCACCGGGTAGCGGCCGAAGTGCTCGCGGGCGGAGTGCGGGTCGCGCACCGGCGGGTCGTCGGGATCGGGCCGCGCGCCCACCTCCAGCAGCGCGCCGAGCATGAGCGTGACGGTGCCGAGCACCTGCTCGCCCTCGCCGCCGTCCGGGACGCCTCCGGCGAGCTCGGTGCCGATGCAGGCGTGCATGCCCCCGCCGAACGCGTGGCCCCAGCGCGGGACATCGGCGGGGACCGCGCGCAACGGGTCGTACTCCAGCGGCCGGTCGAAGACGGCGGCGTCGCGGTTGGCCTGCGCGAGGTCCATGACCACGACGGCGCCCTCGGGGATCTCGGTGCCGCCACGCAGCCGCACCGGTGCGAGCGCGCGCCGCCGCGCCACGGGGCTTGCCGGGTGCAGCCGCAGCGACTCGTAGACGCAGCGCTGCAGCAGGGCCGGGTCGCCGCCCGCGCCAGGGTGGTCGGGCGCCCAGGCGAAGTAGTCGTGGGCGGCGTGGCTGTAGGCGTTCGCGGTGCTGTGCGAGCCCGCCTGGAGGTAGAAGGCGCACTCGCGGCGCAGGACGTCCTCGTCGATGCCCAGCTCGTCCCAGTGGCGCAGCAGCGCGGTGAGCACGTCGCGGGGGAGCGCGTCCTCGGTGACCTCACCGGCCTCGAACCGCCGCAGCAGCGCGCGGCGCCGGGCGACCGAGGGCTGCAGGAACGTCGCGTCGAACTCGTCGAGCGCGGCCTGCACCTCGGCGCGGACCTGCGCGGGGTCGCGGGTGGAGTGCACCAGCGTGGCGCCCTCGCTGAACTTCTTCGCGAACCGGTAGAGGGCGTCGGTCTCGGCGTCGGTCTCGGCGTCACCGCCGGGGCGCCGGTCGATGCCCGCCACCATCGCCGTCAGGTTCATGACGGTGCGGTAGCCGATCTCGACCAGGTCGCCGCGGCCGGACCGCACGAACGGCGCCAGCGTGTCGCGGACGACGTCGCGGAGGAACGCGCGCTCCCAGTGCCGGAACGTGCCACGGCGGAAGAGGCGGTTCTCCACCCGGCGGCGGAGGCGATGCTCCGCACCGTGCAGCACCAGCAGGCAGTCGGCCATCACCACGCCGCCCGCGTCGTACAGATCCTGCCGGAGGTCGTGCAGGCGGAACGCGTCGCGCACGTCCGCGTAGCCTTCGAGGGTGATCGTGGTCATGCTCGACCTCGTTGCGCGATGCGGGCGTGATGGCTCTAACGACGCTACCGGTGGGTTGGGCCCGCGGTCCAGGGCCGATCGACGTCGTCAGTGTCTTGACGCCGCTCTGCTCGACGGGCAGGGTCGTCTGCGTTCGCGTGGCCCAGCTCACCGTGGAGGACGCCCGTGCCGGACCGGATCGCCGACGTCGTCGTGCTGGGAACCGGGCCCGCCGGGATGGCCGCCGTGTCGGCCGCGGCCGCCGAGGGCGTGGAGGTGCTGGCGGTCGAGCCGATGCGGCACATCGGCGGCAACGCCGTATGGTCCACCGGCTACCTCGCCTTCGTGGGCTCGCAGATGCAGGCCGACCAGGGCATCGTCGACGACGTCGAGGTGTTCGTCGAGGACGCGCGCCGGATGCTCGAGCTCGCCAAGGACCAGTTCGGGGTGATCTGGGACGAGGACGTCGTCCGGCTCTTCGCCGCCGAGAGCGCCGAGACCTACCGCATCCTCACCGCGCGCGGCGTGCGCTTCACCCGGTTCATCCCGCGGCCCCGCCAGCACACGGTCGACCGGATGGCCGCGATCGAGGACACCTGGATGATCGGGCGCGCCTTCCGGCCGGACTTCGCGTTGCCGTCCGTGACGACGCTGTACGGGCACCTCGGGCAGCGGCTGGTCACCGAAGCCCGCCGGGTGACCGGTGTCGTCGTGCGGCCCGTCGGCGGTGGCGAGCCGTTCACCGTCTCCGCGCGCAAGGCCGTCGTGCTCGCTGCTGGCGGATACCAGTCCAACCCGCGGCTGCGGTGGCGCTACCAGCCCGAGTTCGTCGCGCACGCTCCCTACCTGGGGATCGACACCTGTCGCGGGGACGGGCACCTCATGGGCCAGGCGATCGGCGGCGACCTGGTGAACATGACGTTCGTGCCGCCGCTGGTGATCGTCTCCTCGTCCGTGGTGGAGGACGCGATCGCGGTCAACGCCGCGGGGGAGCGGTTCCACGACGAGGCGGGTCCCTACGAGGAGCGGGTGGAGCGCATGCACGCCCAGCCCGGACGCCGCGCCCACTACCTGCTCGACGCCGTGGTCGCCAGGGAGAAGGCGACGCTGTTGTCGCAGATGCCCGAGGCCGCCGTGCAGGCCGACACACTGCCCGAGCTGGCCGCGCTGATCGGTGTGCCCGCGGACGCGCTCGTCGCCACCGTCGAGCGCTGGAACGCGTTCCTGGCCACGGATGCGGACGTCGACCCGGACTTCGGCCGCGTCGTCCTGCCGCCGGGGCGCCGCCGCTGCGCCACGGGCCCCTTCACGGCCGCGCCGATGGTCGAGGGCGTCAACTTCTGCTGCGGCGGGTTCACCACGACGACCGACATGCAGGTCGTCGACGTGTTCGGGTCCCCGATCCCCGGCCTGTTCGCCGCGGGCGACTGCGCGGGCGGCCTCAACGTCGTCTCCGATCTCGGCGGCGTCCACATCTGCGGTGCGCTCACCCTCGGCCGGGTCGCGGGCCGCGCCGCCGCGCGCGGGGTCGACGACCGCACCCCCCGGGAGGCCGTCCAGGGCGCCGGGCTGCCCAGCATGCTCGACACCCGCCTCGCGCTGGTGCACCTCGAGCCGACCCCTGCGTCGACCCCCGCCTGATCGGAGCGTGCCATGACCCGCGTCGGAGTGCTGTTCACACAGGGACTCGTCACCGGCGACCCGTACCACGTGCTCGGCGAGGTCCTCGAGCAGGCCGAGGCGGCCGACCGGCTCGGGTTCGACTTCGCACTCACCACCGAGCACAAGTACTCCGACGAGTACTTCGGCTCGCCGCTGCACCTGTCGTACGCCATCGCCGCGCGCACGCGCCGGGTGCGGGTCGGCACGGCCATCGCGATCGCGCCGCTCTACAACCCCGTCGAGCTCGCGCAGGACGCCGCGATGCTCGACCAGCTCTCCGGCGGCCGCGCCTGGCTCGGGCTCGGCGTCGGGTACATGCCGGTCGACTATGCGACCGTCGGCGTGGACTGGGACGACCGCGCCCAGCGTTTCGACGAGACCCTGCGGATCCTGCGCGCCGCCTGGACCCGGGACCGGTTCTCCTTCGCCGACCAGGTGTACCGCTTCGACGACGTCAGCGTGATCCCGAAGCCCCGCCAGGACGGCGGCGTGCCGCTGCACCTCGCCGCGTGGACGCCCGGCGGCCTGCGGCGGGCGGGCAGGCTGGGCGACGGCTGGATCACCAACGCGCTGATGTCGCTGCCCACGATGGCCGCGATGGCCGGGCAGTACCGCGACGCGGCGACGGCCGCAGGGCGCACGCCGCACGTCACGTCGATCCGTTTCTGCTGGCCCTACACGTCACGCGCGGCCGCGCTGGAGAAGTTCGGGGACACCGCGCTGGCGATGGCCCGCACGCTCTTCGACTACGGAGCGATCACCGACCTGCCCGGGGTCACCTCGGCGGCCGCGATCACGCTCGAGGAGTTCGTGCGTGACCGGATGGTCTTCGGGACGCCGCAGGAGTGCGTCGAGACGATCGGGCGGTTCCGCGACCAGGCGGGCGTCGACGACTTCCTGATGATCTTCCGCTACCCGACCGGCCCGGACCACGCGGCCGTGCTGGAGGCGATGGAGCTCTTCGCCGCCGAGGTCCGCCCCGCGCTGGAGCAGGCGACGGCGGCGGTGTGAGACTGCGAGTCGGGGTCATCGGCGCGAGCTACGCCGCAGGCACGCACCTGCCCGTCTACACGCAGCTGCCCGACGTCGAGCTGGTGGCGGTGGCGACCGCGCACCCCGACACCGCCGAGCAGATGGCCCGGCGGTTCGGCGCGCGACCGCACGTGGGCTACACCGCCCTGTGCGCCGATCCCGAGGTCGACCTCGTCGACGTGGTCACCCGCCCGAGCCTGCACCGCGAGATGGTCGAGACGGCGCTCGCCGCGGGCAAGCACGTGCTCTGCGAGGCGCCGCTGGCCCCCACCGTCGCCGCCGGGGAGGCGATGGCGGCCGCCGCGGCCGCCGCGGACCGGTCGGCGTGGGTCGACATGCAGTCGCGGTTCTGGCCGGGCCTGCAGGAGCTGCGCAGGCTCGTCGCCGACGGCTATCTCGGCGTCGTCGAGAACGTCGTGGCGACGGCGTTCTACCCGACGTTCACCCGGCCCGAGGCCGTCGCGGTGTCCGGCTGGTGCGCCGACGCCACGAACGGGGCGAGCGCGCTGCGCGTGCACGGCCTGCACACCGCCGACCTGGTGCGGTGGGTCTTCGGCGAGCTGGACGTCCGGGGCGGCGCGGCGGCCACCCGGCGCCGCGCCTGGCCGGGACCCGTCCAGGCGAGCAGCGCCGACAGCGTCGCCTTCTGCGCGCTGCTCCCCGACGGCGCGGTCTGCTCAGTGCACACGTCCTGGGTGGCGCGCCACGGTGCGGGCTGGCGGCTCACGGCGTACGGCAGCGACGGCACGCTCGTCGCGACCGCGGCGGGCCACACCGGCCACTTCCCGGTACTGCTGCGCGGCGCCCGCGCCGACGACGACGCCCTGCGCGACCTCGTGGTGCCCGACGGCGAGCAGGCCACCTACCCGTTCGCCGAGCTCGTGCGCCGCATCGCCGCAGGCGGGAACGACGTCCCGACGTTCGCCGACGGCGTCGCCGCGCTGCGGGTCGCCGAGGCGGTCGAGGCAGCAGGGGCGCCGTCGTGAGCGCACCCACCACACCGACGGTCGTGCTCAGCAAGTTCGCCGACGCGAAGGACGCCTATCGCAGCCGTGACCTGCGCCAGTCCCTCTACGACGAGGGCGAGGTCGTCATGGCCGACGTCCTGGTCAACCTGCACGGGGACGAGCACCGCGCCCGCAGGCGGGTGGAGAACCGGTTCTTCCGTCGCGAGACGTTCGAGCTGTACGAGCAGGAGCTGTTCCCGGCCGTGGTGGAGGCCACCGTCGCCCCGTCCGTCGCCGCGGGCCGCGCCGACCTCGTGCCGCTCGGCCACCAGCTCATGCTCAACCTGGCCGCCCTCACGGCCGGGATCGACCGGCCTGCGGGCACCGCCGCGGAGACCGGGCGGCTCTACGCCTACATGATGCGGTTCATCGAGGGCGCCACCCTCGCCCACTCGACGCGGGACAAGGACGCGCAACGCGCGGTCATCGCGCAGGCCCTGGTGGACTGGGACGCCGAGTTCCTCGCCCCGTCGATGGCCCGCCGCCGCGCGCTCGGGCCCGACGCCCCGCCGCGCGACGTCCTCGCCTGCCTGCTGCGCCACCAGGACGAGCTCGGCCTCGGCCCCAAGGCCCTGCGCCGCGAGGTCGCGTTCTTCCTCCTCGCGGCCGCGCACACCAGCGCGACGGCGTTCGTGCGTTCGATCGACCACGTCCTGGGCTGGATCGACCGCCATCCCGCGGACGCCGATCGGGTCGCGGCCGATCCCGTGTTCGTCCAACGGTGCGTGCACGAGACCGTGCGGCTCAACCCGTCGAGCCCGACCGGCCGCAGGCGTGCGCTGGCGCCCGTGCGCCTGCGCTCCGGTGTCACGATCCCTGAAGGGGCCACCGTCGTCATCGACCTGCTCGCCGTGAACCGCGACCCGGAGGTGTTCGGCCCCGACGCTGCGGCGTTCGACCCTTACCGGTCCGTGCCGCACGGGGTGGCCCCGTTCGGCCTGTCGTTCGCCGCCGGGATGCACGTGTGCATCGGGCAGGATCTCGCAGCGGGCGTGGTCCCCGGCGTGGGCACCGACCGGCAGACGCACCTGTTCGGGCTGGTCACCGGCGCTGTGCAGCACCTGTTCCGGTGCGGGGTGCGGCGCGACCCCGACGACCCGCCCGAGCGCGACGCCAACACCGCCCGTCCCTACTGGGGTCGCTACCCCGTCCGGCTGGGAGGCACGCCGTGACCTACCGCGCCGTCGTCGACAAGGACGTGTGCCTCAGCTCCGGCCGGTGTGTCGCCGACGCCCCGGACGCCTTCGTCTTCGACGACGACGAGATCGCCGAGGCCGTGCCCGGACACCCGGGCATTTCCGACGCCGCGCTGGTCGAGCTGGCGCGGGCGTGCCCGTCCGGCGCGATCGCGGTGTACGACGGCCGGGGCGTCGAGATCGAGGTCGGATGACGGCCCTCGGCACGGCGATCCCGGTGGACGGCGGGGCCTACCAGGCGCTCCCGTGACCGCGCGGACCACCGGATGGGACGATGGTGCGCCAGGCCGGAGCGGTGCGGAGGACAGGGCGATGTCCCAGCAGAGCGTGATCGAGGAGCTGCAGCGCCTGGGCATGTCCGGGTACGAGGCGAAGGCGTACGTCGCCCTCGTCGCCGCGGGCACCCCGCTGAACGGCTACGAGGTGGCCAAGCGGTCCGGCGTGCCGCGCAGCACGGTATACGAGACGTTGGGCAAGCTCGTCGGCCGCGGCGCGGCGTACGAGGTGCGGGCGGGCGAGGCGAGCGTCGGCTACATCTCGCTGCCCCCGAGCGCCCTGCTGGACCGAATGCGCCGCGAGTTCGACCGGTCCATGGACGCCCTGCGCTCGGCACTTCCCGAGGTCGCCTCGCCGCCGCAGGTGCGGCTCGTGCACAACCTGTCGGACCGGTCGTCGCTGCTCGCGAGGGCGGAGGACGTGGTGGTCGCGGCGCGCAACGAACTGTTCCTCTCCGGGTGGCCGCAGGAGATCCAGCCCCTCAAGCCGCTGGTCCGCCGCGCCGCCGACGAGGGCGTCGACGTGTCGGTGGTGTCGTTCGGGGCCGATCCCGAGCCGGTCGGCACGACCACCGTGCACCGGTTCTCGCGGCCGGAGGTGGTGCTGGAGAACCTCGGCTGCAGGCTGCTGGTGGTCTCCGCCGACCGGGAGCAGGCCGTGATCGGCGGCGTGATCAACGGTGACGCGTGGGGCGTCTACACCGATGATCCCGCGGTGGTGCTCGTCGCGGTCGAGTACGTGCGCCACGACATCGCCATGCACCTCATCGCGGAGAAGTTCGACCTGGAGGACTTCGAGCAGTTCTGGACCTCCGACCCGGCCCTGCTCCGGCTGCGCGCCGACCACGGCGCACCCGCGGCACTGCTGCGCCGCAGCGCGGGTAGTGCGGGGAGTGCCCAGACCCGACGCCCGCGCCGCCGCCCGTCGTCGAGCTGAGCGCCTCAGGCGTTCGTGACGCCGAGAGCGAGACCGCCGTCGATCGTGAGGACGGACCCGGTGGCCCACTCCGCCCGCGCGAGGTACTCGACGGCCTCGGCGACCTCGTCCGGCGTGCCGCTCCGGCCCAGAGCGTGCGCGGAGCCGAGCCCCTGCATCCGCTCGGCGGCCTCGGTGTCGGTGAGGAGACCCGCTCGTTGGTTGATCTCGGTCAGCACGCCGCCGGGCCGGACACAGCTCACCCGTACGCCCTGCGGGCCCAGCTCGGCCGCGAGCACCCCGGTGAGGGTCTCCAGAGCCCCTTTCGTCGCCGCGTAGGGGGAGGCGCCGGGGAACGCGCGCTGGGTGTGCACGGAGCCGAAGAACACCACCGCGCCGCGGCGTTCCCGCAGGTGGGGCAGTGCGAGCCCGGTGAGCATCATCGGCGCGATCGTGTTGGACGTGAACACCTCGACGAGCTGCTTCTCGTCGAGGTCCTGAAGCGGTCCCCGGTACATGTTCGCGGCGCCGTGGACGAGCAGCTCCAACCCGCCGCCGTGCGCGACGGCCGCGTCGACCATGCGCTGCCGGTCCCGCGGGTCGGTGACGTCGCCCGGCACCGCGAGGGCCCCGGGGCCCGCCGCGGCGGCCACGGCCTCGACGCGGTCAGACCGCCGCCCCGTGAGCGTGACCTGCGCGCCCGCCCCCGCCAGTCGGGCCACCACCGCGGCCCCTATGCCCGACCCGCCGCCCGTGACCAGCACGGACATCCCCTCGACCGCCCGTGTCACGACACCGCCTCCGTTCCCGCCCCTGTCCCCGCCCCTGTCCCCGGCCCTGTCGCCGCCGCCGGGCCCGCCGTCCAGCGGATCGCCCGCCGCACGATCTCGCGGTGCTCGGGCACCGCGTACGACGGGGGGTGATGGCCCAGCGCGTCGTACACGACACGCCCGCCGCCGTGCTCCCGCGCCCACAGCAGCGGTTGGCCGTCGGCGACGAGCAGCGCTGCGACCGTGTTCTCTTCCGTGTTCTCTTCCGGTTGCTCTGCCGGGCCGCCGAGGACGAGGTCGCCGAGGACGAGGTCGCTGTAGCGCTCGTCGACGATCGTGAAATCGGACAGCCCCGCGACCAGCGGGTGCTCCGGCGCGGCCACCTTCACCGCCAGCTCGCCCAGCGGCGGGTGCGACGAGTGCCCCCAGCGCCACGCGCCGCCGAGCGCGGCGGCCCACTGCGGCCAGTCGTCGAAACAGATGCTCGCGGTGTGCATCGCGAGCACGCCAGAGCCTGCGCCCAGGTGCGCCGCGAACGCGGCCCGCGCCCCCGCGTCCGGGCTCGTGCCCTGGGCGTCGGCGAGTGCCCGGTAGCGCTGCGGAGCGCCGGGCCCGCGCATCGTCCAGCGCAACGCGTTGACGACGAGCAGCGCGGCGCCCGGAAGCGCGCGCAGACCGGCGTCCACGTCCTCGTACACGTCGGCGGTGAGGCCCTGCTCGGCGAGGAGTCCGGCCAGGCAGGCCGTGGTGGCCGGGAAGTCGTGGGTGGGCCCGCCGGTGAGGACGACGGCGCGTGCGGGGGACATGGCGGGACCTCCTGTCCGGAGCCGACGTCACGCGGGATCGGCGTTAGGAATCTAACGTCGCTCTCTAGCAGGGACAAGTCGGGCAGGCGGCGTCGTTCCGAAGGACAGCGTGGGGGCTGCCGGGCGCAGTGGGCCGTGCTTCACACCGGCGGTAGTCTCGGCCGGGGTAGTGTCGATGGTCAGATACCCCGGTGGCCGACCGTCAGGGCGGGCTGCCGGAGGACCGGCATCGCACGGGAGGGCACGGAGTCGTCGGCACCATGGTTCCCCGTCATCGAGCGCGCTGGCTTCAGACCTGTGCGTTCCTTCTGGGCATGGTCGTGGTGGCGGCCTGTGGGACGACCGCTCCCGGGCCGCCGTCCGGCGGCGGTCCCTCGACACCGCAGCTCAGCGCCAGGCCCTTGGGCAGCACGTTCGTGGGGATCGGCGGATCTGGGTTCCCGGCCACGACCCCGGCGGTCGTGACCGGCACCACCCCGCAGGGCACGTCGACGGTCAATGCCATGACCGACAACGGCGGGCGGCTCAACACCAGCGTTGCGGTGCCGGAGGGGTTCCGGGGGTCCATGAGCGTGCAGGTGACGGTCGGGACCGACGCCGCGACCACCTCCGTGGACGCGGGGGCGAGCTCCGGCGGGAAGCCCGCCTCCGATGCGGGCGTCCGGCCGCTGGGCCCGGTCAACTGCACCGTCACCGCCGACGTGAACTCCATCCCCGACGTCGGGCCCGGCGACGTGGTGTGCCTGACCGGGGACACGTCGTCCCGGCTGACCATCACGGCGAGCGGCGTCGCGGGCTCGCCCATCGTCTACTCCGGCGGCGGGAAGTCCACCGTCCAGGGAATCGACGTCTCCGCCAGCAACGTGGTCGTCGAGGGCTTCACCTCGACCGACGCCGAGAGCATGGGCGCGAGGCTGCAGGGCGACAACATCACGTTCCAGGACAACACGATCACGCATCCGGTGTACGCGGGCGACGACACCGACGGCCTCCGGTTCTTCGGCGACGGCATCACGATCCTGCACAACAGCATCAGCGACATCAACGACGGTTCGAACTGCGACGAGAACGGCTGCGGGGACGGACCCCACCCCGACTGCATGCAGACCTTCTACAGCAACCAGTACCCGACCAGCAGCGACATCACCATCGAAGGCAACCACTGCGAGAACGCCGCCTCGCAGTGCGTCATCGCGGAGGGGCCGGTACTGCCGGGTGAGGGCGTGAACGGGCCGGGGCAGAGCATCGGCTGGACGTTCTACGACAACTACTGCGAGGTCGGCGCGGCGCAGTCGGTGATGTTCAAGGACGTCAAGAACGTCACGATCGTCGGCAACGACTTCCAGGGATCGAACAACAAGGCCATAGCGCTGGCCGATGCGTCCACCGGCGCGCACGTCGGTGGCAACAAGGTGAGCTCCCAGATCAGCAAGCTGATCACCTTCGACGACGGGGACGAGTCACCCGGGTACGTCGGACCGCCGCCCAGCCAGTAGCCCGCCCACCCGCTCCCCGCGGCGCCGCGCCCGCAGGATCCGGCGGGCGGCGCTCACCTCGCGGCGCACGCGGCGCAGCCCCGGGTTCTGCGTGGCCACGTGCAGCCGGTGCCGCCAGGCGGGAGCCTCGCCGCGGCGCTTCCACAGCTCGAAGGCGAATTCGACCCCGTCGGGCTCGCGGCCCAGGTGCCGATCGATCTCCTCGAACCAGGTCATGCTGCGGTGCGCGGCGCGTTGGACGGCCTGGAGCGCCGCGCGGCGCCGCTCGTCGTAGGCCCGCAGCGCGGCAGGCAGCCCCGCGGCGTCGGCCGGGAGCACCTCGGCGAGGGTCATGGCGTCCTGCATGGCGAGCCTGGTGCCCGACCCGATCGTGAAGTGCGTCGTGTGCGCGGCGTCCCCGGCGAGCGCGACGGCGCCGTCGCACCACGTCTGGTTGGTGATCTGGCGGAAGGTCTGCCACGGCGTCGGGCCGCCGGTGCGCGGCGCGCGCTGCCGCAGGCGGTGTCCGTCGAGCAGGTCGGCGAACAGGCACTCGAGAAGCCGGAGCCCCGCGGCGTCGTCCATGCCGTCGAGCCCGAGGCCGCGCCAGGTCTCGGGGCCGCACTCGACGACGCAGGTGCTGCCGTCGGCCGCCGAGGGATAGCCGTGGACCCAGACCCAGCCGTACCGGGTCGGCGCGAAGGCGAAGACGAAGCCGTCGAACACCTTCGACGTGCCGAGCCAGAGGTAGGGGTTGCGGCCCGCCTGGACCGTCGTGCCGAAATGCCGCGCCCGCCGGTCGCGCAGCATGCTGCCGACACCGTCCGTGGCCACCACCAGATCGGCGTCGGGCAGGGCTGCGGGGTCGTCGACGGGGTGCTCGTACCGGATGTCGACGCCCAGGCCCACGGCGCGTTCGGCGAGGATCCCGAGCAGGCGCGTGCGTGCGATGCTGAACCCGTACCCGCCGAGATGCGCCGGGCGTTGGCCCGGCAGCCGCACCTGCTGGCCGTTCCAGAGGACGGCCGCCCGGCGGATCCGGTGCGCGCTGACCGGGTCGTTGGTGAACAGCCCGTCGAGCAGGTCGTCCCAGAACACGACGCCCCATCCGTAGGTGGCCAGGGCCAGGTCGCGCTCGAGGACCCGCACCTCGTGCCCGGGATGCCGCAGCTTCGTCAGCAGGGCGGTGTAAAGGCCCGCGGGACCCCCTCCGACACAGACGACCCTCACCGTCGGCCCCCCGGGCCCGGCAACGCGCTCCGCCCGCTCCGCAGCAGGCGCGCCGCCAGATCCAACGCCTGCCGTCCGCGGAGGGAGCGCTGGGCGACGCCGACGACCGCCCGCAGCACCGGCGAGCTGATCATCTCCACCGCGGGCGGATAGCGGAACGCGGTGCCGCCGAAGGTCAGCTTCGGCTGGTCGCCCGCGGGCCAGCCCTCGTCGGGGCGACGCCCACCTGCCAGGAGGATGTCGAGGGTCCGCTCGGTCAGCCCGCCGAAGTCGAGCCAGCGGCAGCCCTCTTCCTTGGCCCACTGCAGGATCTGCCAGCGCACCGCCGCCGGGAGGCTGACCCTTGCCGCGGGACCCGACCGGTCGAAACCCGAGATCCGCCCACGGACGAGGCCGCCGCAGCGCGTCACGAGATCGGCCGCGAGCGGCACACCGTCCAACTCGCCGACGAAGATCGCGGCGTGCTCGGGGGCCAGCTCTCGGTAGAGCGCCTCGACGTAGGTCGAGGCCAGGGGCCGGTGCCCCTGCGCCGCAGCGGAGTGCGCCATCAGCGCGCACAGCAGCTGCAGGTCACGCTCGTCGCCGCGGCGCACGACGACGCCCCGGTCCGCCCACCGGTTCGTCCACGAGCGCAGGCGCCTGCCGAAGCGGGCACGGATGGCGTCGAGGCTCTCGGTCAGGTCGATCCGGATGGACCCGACAGGGGCGATGCCCGCCGCGGACCGGCGGAAGCCCCGCCCGAGCAGGTCGGCGCTGACCAGGAACGCGTCCTCGGGCGGCTGGACGAACAGCCCGTTCACCAGCTGTCTTCCGACGCGCTCGAGGGCGTCGACGAGTGCCGCCCGGACCGCGACCGGATCGGGGGCGTCTTCCGCGACCAGCGGCCCGTACGCGAGGTACCCGACGCGCCCGAGCACCGGCAGCCTGCGCACGAGGATCTGGCCACCGCCCAGGAGCCGCGCCCCGCTGTCGGCGAAGAGGTAGAGCGGGGTGAACCCGACCTGTCGCCGGACCCGCGCCCAGGCCGAGAGCTGGGTGACGTCGGTGCCGGGCGAACGTCCGACCAACCGGTCCCAACAGGGATCGACCGTTGTACTGATCCGCACGGTGATGGGCCGCATCGCAGACATGTTCGCAATCGGCCCAGCACGCGTTACAGCAGATGGTGCTGGGAGGTATCCGCTGGACGGCGGGACGGGGCGGTCGTCGAGCGCTCGCTCGTCGACTCCTCCGCTACTTGTAGCTCGAGTCGCCGTCGTACTCCGACGGGTCCCACACATCGGGGTCGGCCAGCCGTTCCCCGAGCGCCGCATCGTCGGCGTAGTAGAAGAACGACCAGCTGGGCTTGACCGCCCGGTAGGCGGCGATGGTCTCGAACCAGCGCATTTTCGGCAACCCACAGCCGTGGTGTTCGAGGAACGCGCAGTCCTGGGTGGCCGCCCGCCGCAGCGCGGGCTTCACGAGCCCGGGGAGCAGATCGATGTCGGGCTCCACCGTCTGGAAGTCGACGATCTTCATGCTGCGCACGTCGGGGGGGCGGTGGTGCTGCTTCAGGACGCAGTAGGCCCGGATCAGACCGTCGCGCAGGGCGGCGACGACCCACAGCCGTCCCATCCGCAGGGGAACGCCGTAGTGCCACCGCAGAGTCGCGGCGTCGCGGACGCCCAGCAACCGGTCCGGGTTCTGCGCGACGAGCTCGCGCCAGAAGGCGTCGAACCGCGCGTCGAAGCCGTCGAGCTCGCAGAACTCGAAGGACCGGGGGTCGTCGGGTAGCGCCTTCGGCGTGAGGGCGTCCTTCAGCCGCACTGCCGCCGCGGCGGGAAGGGACAGCGCGCCCGCGAGCGGGACACCCTTGCGGACCAGCGCCGCGCGGGCGAAGGCGCGGTACCGGGTGATCGCGTAGGCGGCGGTGGCCCAGTCGCCGACGGGGACGCGCTGCGCGTAGGCGCCCCAGATCGGGGCGGCGTCGGCCCCGACCTTGGCGCTGACGAGCAGGTCCGGGCCGTCCTGGCTGAAGTGCTCGTCCATCAGCATCGTCGCGTAGCCGCGGTAGGGCTCGAGCACCGCCCAGCAGTGCCCGTTGCCGCAGAGGAGCTCCGCCCCGGCGAACCGGTACGCGGACGGGACGTTGGTGACCGATCCCACGATGCGCCCGTCGTCGTCCTCGAACACCCAGCCGACCGGCCACGTGTCGCGCAGGCGCGGCCAGAGCGGGTTGTCCTCGAAGAGGCTGCGCCGGTCGGCGGCGGACAGGCTGTCGTCGAAGAACGTGGACTCGAGACGGTGGATCTGCGGGAAGTCCGCGAGGCGCGCCTCGCGCAGCCGCGGCGGCGACGAGGAGGCCACCGATGGGGTGGCCGTCCGGCGCTCCCCACTCACGGGGCCGTCAAGGTCAGCGGCAGGGACGTGAGCCCCCGCAGGCCGAGGTTCTCCCGCCACACCAGCGGTGCGTCGGTGAGGTGGAGATCCGGGAGGCGGGTCAGGATCGACCGGAACGAGATCTCGGCCTCCAACCGCGCCAGCGGCGCACCGAAGCAGAAATGCGACGCCCAGCCGAAGGCCAGATGCCGGTTGTCGGGCCGCTCGAGGTCCAGCCGGTCGGGGTCGGGGAACCGTTCGGGATCCCGGTTGCCCGCGGCCATGACGGCGATCACCGCCTGGCCCTTGTGGATCTGCCTGCCACCGAGGACGAGGTCGGCGCGGGCGATCCGCGCGGTGTGCTGGCTGGGGCTCTCGTACCGCAGCAGCTCCTCGACGGCGCTGGGCATGAGCTGGGGCTCGGCCCGGAGGCGCTCCAGGTCAGCGGGGCTGCGCAGCAGGGTCAGCATGCCGTTGCCGATGAGGTTCGTCGTGGTCTCCAGGCCGCCGACCATCGTGACGATGCAGTTGGCCGCCACCTCCTCGTCGGTGAGGCGGTCGCCGTCCACCTCGGCGGCCAGGAACGCGCTGACCAGACCGTCGCGCGGATGGCGCCGTTGCTGCCGGATGGCGTCGTGGAAGTACTCGGTGAGGTTCTCGACGGCGCCCAGCACCCCGGTGAGCCGGTCCGGGTTGTGCTGGAAGTTGCCGAGCATCTCGGCGAACGTGACCGACCACTCCTTGAGCTTGACGTGGTCCTCGACGTCGACGCCGAGCAGTTCGGTGGTCACCATCGCAGGCAGCGGCTCGGCGAAGTCGGCCAGGATGTCCATATGGCCGTCGCCGCGCGCGAGGATGTCGTCGATGAGCCGGTCGGCGATGTCCTGGATGTGCTGGCGGAGCTTGCTCACCTGCACGGGCTGGAACGCGGCACCGGCCAGCCGCCGCAGCCGCGTGTGCGCGGGCGCGTCGAGGAAGAGCATCTGCTGGACCATGAGCCGGGCCACCGGCGCGACCTCCGGCACGCCCAGGGCCTCGAAGTACTCCGGCGGCGGGGTGCGATCGGCGGAGAAGCGCCGGAAGACCGTCGCGACGTCCTCGTAGCGGGTGACGATCCAGGCGTGCAGGTACGGGTCCCACAGCACGGGGCTCTCGGTGCGCAGCCGCCGGTAGAGCGGGTAGGGGTTGGCGAGCACCTCCGGGTCGAGGAGGTGGTACAGGCTCAGCGGCGCCTGGGTGTCGTCGGCGGCCGTCGGCAGAGCCGGGGTGGTCATCGGGACCCGCCCCCCGTCGCGTTCGCGGACGCCCGACGGGTGACCTCGGCGGCCAGGCCTGCGACGGTGGGTGCCTCGAACACCTGCCGCAGGGCCAGCTTCACCCCGAAGGCCTGCCGGATGTGCAGCACGAGCTGCATCGCGAGCATCGAGTGCCCTCCGACCAGGAAGATGTTCTCCGTGGGTTCGATCGTGGGCAGCTTGAGCAGGCTCGCGACGATCTCGGCGATCTGGTCCTCGACCGAACCGGCGCCGCCGCCCGCGGGATCGCCCTGGCCCTGGAGCAGGTTCTCCGCGGCCTTGGCGGGCAAGGCGGACTCGTCGAGCTTGCCGTTGATCGTCAGCGGCAGGGCGTCGATGCCCACGAACCTGGCCGGGACCATGTACTCGGGCAGCCGCGACGCCAGGAAGGCGCGCAGGTCGGGGGCGGAAGGGGCGGCGGCGCTGTCGGCGGTCACGACGTACGCCACGAGCTCGGGCTCGGCGGTGACGTCCGGGTCGTCGTCGGACGTCCGGTGCGCGACGACGGCGCTCGCCGTGACACCGGGGAAGCGGTCGATGGCGGCGACGATCTCGGCGGGCTCGATCCGGAAACCGCGGATCTTGACCTGCTTGTCCAGCCGACCGAGGAAGGCGATCTCGCCGTCCTCCAGCAGCCGGACCTGGTCGCCCGTGCGGTACACCCGCACCGCCCCCGCGTAGGCGCCGTCGCCTGTCACGGTGACGAAGCGGCTTGCCGTGAGCTCGGGATCGTTGCGGTACCCGCGGCCGACGAGCGCCCCCGCGAGGCACAGCTCGCCCGGCTCGCCCGGTGGCACCGGGCGCAGCGCGTCGTCCAGGATCAGCGCGGTCGCGTTGGTGATCGGGCGCCCGATCGACGGGGCGGCCTGGCCCTCGGCCTCCGGCGCGACCGCACCCGACGTGGCGACGACCGTGCACTCCGTCGGCCCGTAGTTGTTGACGAGCCGGAACGGCAGCTCGCCCGGCGGGCGGCGGTGGAGGACGTCCGCGCCGGTGAGCAGGTTCCGCAGGGCGGTGCCCCTTGGCCAGGGGAGGTGGATCACCTGCTCGGCCAGTGCGGTCGGGACGAAGCTGACGGTGATCTTCTGCTCGACGAGCCAGTCGCGGAGGAGCTGCGGCGACTGGCGCGTGGCGTCGTCCGCGAAGAGCACCGTCGCGCCCACGGCCAGATGCGGCCAGATCTCCCACACCGCGGCGTCGAAGCCGACGCTGGCGACCTGGCTCGCCCGGTCGCTCGGGCCGACGCCGAACGCCGTGACGTGCCAGTCGACGAGGTTGGCCAGGTTCGCGTGGGTCAGCTCGACGCCCTTGGGCCGACCCGTGCTGCCCGAGGTGTAGATGACGTAGGCCAGGTCGTGCGGATCCGCCGCCGCGAGCGTGGCGGCGTGCGAGTCCCATTCCTCCGGCACGGGCCCGTCGACCACGAGCGGACGCCAGGGCCCCTCGGGCAGCCGTGGCTGGTGATGCGCGGACGTCACGACCGTCGCGACGTCCGCGTCGGCGAGGACGAACCCGATGCGGTCGGGGGGGCTCGTGGTGTCGACCGGGAGGTAGGCCGCACCTGCCCAGAGGATCCCGCAGGCCGCGACCGCGAACTCGGGCGAGCGGTCCACGAACACCCCGACACAGGCTCCCGGGGCGACCCCCTCCGCACGGAGCCGGGCCGCGAGGCCGCCCGCCCGCCGAACGAGCTCGGCGTAGGTCACCGCGCCTGCCGCGCCGGCGACGGCGATGCGGTCCGGATCGGCCTCCGCGCGTGCACTGATCAGGGCGCAGACGGATCTGAAGGCCGTGTCGGTGCCCGTCAGCTCCCGGTCTTCGAGCGCGTTGACAGACGTGAGATTCGACGTCATGGATCCCCCCGATGACTCGCTGAAGATCGATTCCACGCGTCGCCCGGCGAGCAGCCGCCCGGCCAAGGCCCATCTGCCGGCAGCGGCCCCTTCGCCGCCCTCCCCGCTCGACGCGCGTTCCCGTTTCTGTCCCCCAAGCCTGCCCCCTGCCGCCGGTCGTCTGCAAGCGGGGTCGGGGTAACAGAAACGCCGTCCGGGACGAGCGAACTCCTGAGGTTCCTCGCCCGTGCCTAATGGCGCTCTGTTGCCCGCGGCGTATATCTGGGTTAGGACTCGTTGAGAAGCTAATCGCGAGGGGCGACTGCGATGGGGGACGAGGCGGTCAAGCCGACACGGCACGGACGCACGTCGCGTGCGACCAAGCGCGACAACGACTTGACCGTGCTCACACCTCCGGTGGGACTGCCCGCGACGCCCGAGGCCGCGAGCGGGCACCCGCGTCCGGCCCCGGAGGGTGGGCCTCCGGTCGACGCGCAGGTGGAGTCGCCGGGTGCGGCACGTGCTCCCAGCCGATGTGTCTGCGGGCACCCCCGCGCCGCGCACGAGCATTACCGCCGCGGCTCGGACTGCGGGATCTGCGGCGTCACGAGGTGTGCTGCCTACCGTCGTCCGCGGGGCTTTCTCCGGCGGATGCTGGGCCGTGTGCTGTCACGGCGCTGAGCGGAGCTTGCGGAGCGAACATCGAGAGCTGAGCGGAGCTTGCGGAGCGAACATCGGCGCTGAGCGGAGCTTGCGGAGCGAACATCGAGAGCTGAGCGGAGCTTGCGGAGCGAACATCGAGCGCTGAGGTGGGCGGCACAGGAGTTCATCCTGCCGATACCGACCGGGGCGGATGCTGGGGGTGGGTGACGGGCGTACGGGCGCGAAGGAGGGCGGCGTGAAGCGAACCCGCAGTGCCCTGGGCGTGCTGGTCGCCCTGGTCATGGCCCTCGTCGGCTGTTCGTCGCCGTCGGAAACTACGCTGCCCGCGCCCCCGGCACCGCGGTGGGACGGCACGTTCGGCCCCCGCGCCGTGGGGCCCGAGTGTCATGGCGACGCCGCCGTCCCCCGGCCGGGTGACGTGGTGTGCTTCTCCGACCTCGACCGGCCGCTGGAGATCACCGTCGGCGGCACGGCGAGCGCGCCGATCACATACTCCGGCAACGGCGACACGCAGGTTCCCGGGATCCGCGCGGAGGCGGACAACATCATCATTCAGGGATTCGTCTCCGACGGCGCCGAGGACACCGGAATCTGGGCGGCCGGGAAGAACGTGACCATTCAGGACAACACGATCACCCGGGTCCGTTACACCCGGAATGATCTCGACGGGATCCGGTTCTTCGGCGACGGTGCGCGGGTTCTGCACAACTCGGTGCGCGATCTGGAGGGAACGTCCGATATCGGCGGCTCGCACGTCGACTGCATCCAGACGTTCGCGACGTCGCACCCGGGGAGCCAGAACGTGGTGATCCAGGGCAACCGGTGCGAGGGGATCAGGGCGCAGTGTCTGATGGCCGAGGGTCCGGGCGTCGCGGACGGCTCGGGCGAGGGGGTGTCGCGCAACTGGCTGTTCGAGGGCAACTACTGCGACGCGCACGCGGCGGCGCAGTCGGTGGCGCTGCAGGACGTCCAGAACGTCACGATCGCGCGCAACGTCATGGTCGGCAGGGGCAACAAGGCGTTCGCCCTCGGCCAGGGCTCCACCGGTGTCACCGTGACGGCCGACAACCACATCGGACCGGGGTACGGGCGCGCCGTCGGCTTCGACGACCCTTCGGTGCGCGAGGGCTACCAGGGGCCGCCCGCACGCTGACGTCGTCGTCGGCGCCGGTGGGTAACGTCGAACGCCGAAAGGGCGACACTCGATTGGGGGATGTGCGGGTAGCGGGTGTAAGCATGGACACGGCACGTGCTGACGGGCGGCCGGTCGTGAACCGGCCCGAGGAGCGCGCGCACGCGGCGCCCGTCCGCGGGCGGAGCACCTCCGGGGGGAGGAGAGACGGTGTCGGACTTCGCACGGCGCATCGTTGTGGTGGGTACCGGGTACGTGGGGCTCACGACGGGTGCGTGCCTGGCCTCGCTGGGCCATCGGGTCGTCTGCGCGGACGTCGACGCGGCGAAGGTCGCAAGGCTGCGTGCCGCGGAGCTCGACATCCGCGAGCCGGGTCTCGCCGAGCTCGTGGCGGAGATGACGGCGTCGGGGCGGCTGTCGTTCGTCGTCGGCGCCGCCGCCGGGCTCGACCGCCTGCGCTCCGAAGGGATACCCGCCGAGATCGTCATCGTCTGCGTGCCGACGCCGATGGGCGTCGGCGGCGTGGCCGATCTCTCGGCGGTGGAGTCCGTCATCGCGGAGATCCGCGGCGGCATGGCCACAGGGTCGATCGTGGTGGCCAAGTCGACGGTGCCGGTCGGCACCTGCGCGCGCATCGGCGAGCTGTTGGAACGGCAGGACGTCGCCGTGGTCAGCAACCCGGAGTTCCTCCGCGAGGGCTCCGCGGTGAGGGACTTCCTCCACCCCGACCGGATCGTCATCGGCTCGGCCGCCCAGGACGCGGCGGAGCGGGTCGCAGCGCTGTACGCCCGGCTCGGCGCTCCGACGGTGCTCACCGACTGCGCGAGCGCCGAGTTGATCAAGTATGCGGGCAACTGCTTCCTGGCGATCAAACTCTCCTACGTGAACGCGCTGGCCGAGCTGTGCGAGCGCCTCGGCGCAGACGTCGTCGACGTGACCGAGGGGCTCGGCTTCGACCGCAGGGTCGGCAACGCCTACCTGTCGCCCGGCCCGGGATGGGGCGGTTCGTGCCTGCCCAAGGACACCGCCGCGCTGCTGCAGCTCTCCGACGCCGTCGACTTCGAGTTCCGGCTGCTGCGCGCGGCGATCGAGACCAACACCCGCCAGAGCGGGCGGATCGTCGACAAGATCTGCCGCGCGGTGACGGGCAAGCGGACCGGACCGCTGGCGCACACCCGGATCGCGCTTCTCGGGCTCGCCTTCAAGGCGGGAACGAGCGACCTGCGCGACTCGCCCGCCCTCGCCGTGGCGGCGCGGCTGCGCCAGGCGGGCGCGGAGCTCTGCGCCTACGACCCCGCCGTGCCCGCCGACCGTGGGCTCGCGGGCGTCGCGCCGCCGGACGGCCCGCTGCTCACGTTGGTCGACGACCCCTACGTCGCGGCCAAGGACGTCGACGCCGTGGTGATCCTCACCGAGTGGCCGGAGTTCCGGGCGCTCGACTGGTCCCGGCTCGCCACGGTCGTGCGGCGCCCGGTCGTGGTCGACACGCGCAACGTCATCGACCCCGATGTGCTGCGGCGGGCGGGCTTCTCCTGGCTCGGCCTGGGGCGCACCCCCAGCCCGGTGTCGTGAGGTGACGTCCATGACGCGGAAGAGATCGACGCGGAAAAGATCGACGCGGAAAGGATCCGGGCAGCCCGACGCGGCCGACAGGGCCCCGCGCCCCGGCGGGGTCGACCGCCTGATCGTCCAGCAGTACGACATCGGGCACACCGTCACCATCGGCGGCATCGACACCTGCATCCGCGGCCTGCTGGAGTACGCCCCGCCCGGGGTCGAGATCGCGATCGTCGGGGTGGACGAGGGCTCGGTACCGGGGCGCGTGCTCGGACGATGGGAGAGCCATCGGCGTGGTGCGGGCGTCGTCCGCTTCCTGCCGGTCGCCCGGATCGACGGCAGCAGGAGTCGGCGGTTCGTCCCGTACTCGCTGCGGCTCGTCGCGGGTGTGCTGCGCTACCGGGCCGCGATCGTCCCTGCGCGGGTCGTGCAGGCGCACCGGCTGGACGTCGCCATGGCGGTGCGGCTCCTGTTCCGCGCACCCCTCGTGTACTGCATCCACACCCAGCGGCGAGGGCTCACCGGGCGCACCTCGGACTCGTTCTGGCGGTTCGCGGGCGGGGCCCTCTACGAGCGGCTGGACCGGATGATGGTGCGGCTGGCGCGGTGCGTCATCGTCTTCAACCCGGACTACGCCGAGCGCGTGCGGGGGTGGAACCCGCACACCGTGTCCGCCCCCACCTGGTTCGACCCGGCGAACACCCCGTTCCGGCCTGAGACCGCCGATCCCTACGCGGTCGTCTGGGTCGGCAGGCTCGAGGTGCCGAAAGACCCGCAGCTGGCGGTCCGGGCGTTCGCGCATCTCGCCCTCGCCCATCCCGAGGAGCCCTGGAGCCTCCAGGTCGTCGGATCCGGCTCGCTGCGGCCTGCCCTCGAGGAGCAGATCGCCGAACTCCCTGCGGGCGTCGCAGGGCGAATCACCCTGTGCGGGCGGCTGGCCCCCGCGGAGCTCGCCGAGGTCCGGAGCCGGTCCGGGGTGCTGCTGATGACCTCTCACCCCGGCTACGAGGGCTTTCCGAGGGTCCTCGTGGAGGCGCTGGCCAGCGGTCTCCCGGCGGTGGTGACCGAGGGGAGCGACACCGGCGGCCTCGTCCGACCGCAGGTGTCGGGCTCCGTGCACGGCCGCGAGCCCGCGGCGCTGGCCGAAGGCCTGCGCGCGGCACGGACCCTCGACCGGGGCGCGGTCGCCGGGGTGGTGTCCGAACTGAGCGCACCCAAGGTGGTGCGTGAGGTCTTCTTCGGGAACGTGATCCAGTCGGGGGCACCCGCGGGAAGGGGTGATCGGTGAAGGTTCTCGTCACGGGAGCCGCAGGCTTCATCGGAAGCGCGGTGGCGAGCAGGCTGCTGGCGGAGGGGCACGACGTCATCGGCATCGACGCGCTCACCGACTACTACGACCCCCGCATCAAACGGGAGAACCTGCGCCGGATCGCGCACCCCCGCCTCCGCGTCGTCGAGACCGACCTCAACCTGCTCGACCTCGTGCCGCTGCTGGCCGACGTCGACGTCGTGTACCACGAGGCGGGACAGCCGGGCGTCCGCTCGTCGTGGGGCCGCGGGTTCACCCGCTACACGCGCGACAACGTGGACGCCACCCAGCGGCTGCTGGAGGCGGCCCTGCACGCACCGCGCCTGTCCCGGTTCGTGCTGGCGTCGTCGTCCTCGATCTATGGCGCCGCCACGCGGTACCCGACCCTGGAGAGCGACCGGCCGCAGCCGTTCAGCCCCTACGGCGTCACCAAGCTGGCCGCCGAGCACCTCTGTCTGGCGTACACCGCGAACCACGGCCTGCCGACGGTCTGCCTGCGTTACTTCACCGTGTACGGCCCGCACCAGCGGCCGGACATGGGCTTCGCCCGGTTCTGCCGTGCCGTCCACGACGGCGAGCACATCGAGCTCTACGGCACCGGGGACCAGGTGCGCGACTTCACCTACGTCGAGGACGTCGTCGAGGCCAACCTGCGTGCCGCCGCGGCGGAGATCCCCGCGGGGGCCGTGTTCAACGTCGCGGGCGGTGTGGCGACCACCGTCAACGAGGTGCTCGACCTGCTCGGGGAGATCTCCGGCAAGGAGGTGTTGGTCAAGCACGGTGCCCTGATGCCAGGTGACACGTCCCGTACCGGGGGCAGCACGGACGCGTTCCGGGCCGCGACCGGCTGGACGCCCCGCACCCCACTGCGCGTCGGTCTCGAGGAGCAGTACCGGTGCGTCGCCGCCGAACCCGCCTGAGCCGCTCCGCGCTGCCCGGTCGGACGAGCGTCGCGAGCGCGGTGGCGGCGGTCGTCGGCTCGCTTCCGGGCTTCACCCTGCCCTTCGCGGCCGCGCTCGTCCTGCCTGCGGGCGAGTCCGACCTCCTGCTCCTGGCGCTGTCGGTCGGCATCACGCCCGCGATCGTCGTCAGCTCGGCGGTCGAGCTGACGACGGTGGCCGAGTTCGGGCGGCTGCTGGGGCAGGACCGTGAACCGACGCCCGCGGCCTTGCGCGCGTTCCACGTGCGGATCGTCCGGTTCGCGGCCGTCCTGACGGCGCTGGTGGTGCCCGTGCTCGTCGTGGCCTACGCCTCCCGGTCGCCGGATCGTGCCACGTTCCTCACCCTGGCCTGCGCGGTCGCCGCGACCCCCGTCGTCGCGGCGATGGCCAGCACGCTCTCCGGCGAGTGTGTTGCCAGGGGGGCTCCGGTGGTGCCCATCGCCGTGCAGGCGATGCGCTCGTTGGTGCCCGCCGTGCTCCTGCTCCTCTGGCCGGGAGCCCCGTTGGTGGTCTTCGCGGTGATGCTGCCGGTCGGTGAAGGCGTGCGCGCGGCGGTGCTCGGCGTGGCCTGTCGTCGCCTGCGCCTACGGCAGGCGCGCGAGCAGAGCGGCGACATGACGCCCTACGGCCTCGTGGCGCAGTCGCTGGCCTCCGGGGTGACCCAACTCGGTCCTGCCGTCGACCGCGTGTTCCTGTCCTCCGCGGGGGAGGGCGACATCTCCAGCTACGAGATGTCGGACCGGCTGATGTACGCGGCCTCCCAGTTCTTCACGATGACGTTCATCTTCCGGCGGGTCGCCGCCTGGGCGCAGCTGCCCGCGATGGGCGCCGAGCGGGCACGCCAGATGCTGCGCGCTGACGCACGCTCGCTGGGCGGGCTCGCCATCGCGCTCACCGTCGGGGCCGTCGTCGTGTGCATGGCGGCCCTCCTGTCGGGCCTGCTGCCGTCCGACTGGCGCACGGGGTTCGTGTGGGGCTCGCTGGTGATGCTCTCCTTGCCCGCCCACCTCTTCAACGTCGTCGGCACCCGACTGCTCGTCATCGGTCGGAAACAGCACATGATGCTGTGGATCGCGGCGGCCACGGCGGTCCTCAACGCCGTTTTGGACGGCCTCTTCTACCTGTTCCTGGGCTCGATCGGCATCATCCTCTCCACCGTCGTGCTCCGCTGGACGATGGCCGGGGTCTACCTGTACCTCCTGCGCACCGTGATCCCGGCCACCATCGGACGCGAGGTCGCCCGGGACACGGCTTAGGCCGTGTCCCGCGGATCGGCGACCGCGATCTCCGCGCCTGCCCCTGGCTGTGTTGCCGGACGCCTCGAGTACGGCCCGGTACGAGAGCCGCCCGCCGCCTTGCCGGGGACCATCTGGACGAAGCCCATCGGCCGTGATCCGCGGGACCCTCCTAGCGCCGCGGCGTGGGCGACGGGCGGTGCTCGCCCGTCCGATCGATGGTCGGCTGCTCGCCCGTCACCGGCTCGCTCGTGCTCTGCTCCGGGGCCGCGCTGCCGTTGCCCGCGGCCGCCGCCGCTCCCGCCCCCACGGTCGTGTCGGGGCCGGAACCGTTCGTCGCGGTCTCGGGGTGGCCCTCCGCGGGGTGCCCGTTCTGCGGCGCTTCCGACTTGGCCGGGCTCAAGAGCGGCAGGAGCGACGCGGGGCGCTCCGGGTAGGCGCGCAGGCGCCTGCGCCGGGCCTGCCGCGCGGGCGTCATCGTGAGCACGGTGCCGACCAGCGGCGCGGACACCGCCTCCAAGGCCGACGCGGCGGCGGCCACCTGCTCCTCGGTGGTCCGCCGGTAGCGGACGACGAGGATGACGCCGTCGGCGCGCGCGGCCACCGCGGCTGCGTCGGAGACGGGCAGCAGCGCGGGCACGTCGATGATCACGAAGTCGTAGCGGGTGCGCACGTCCTGGAGCAGGTGGTCCATCCCGCGCCAGGTGAGGAGCTCACCCAATCGCGGCGCGACCGGCCCGGAGGGCAGGACGTCCAGCGGCACCTCATGCAGCCTGCGGCGGGCGAACGGCCACATCAGCCTGCCGGTGAGCACGGTCGTGAGGCCGGGTCCCGGCTCCAGGTCGAGGTACGTCTCGACCTGCGGGTGCCGCAGGTTCGCGTCGATCAGCATCACATGGCTGCCCTCGGCGAGGGCGCGGGCGAGGTTGCACGCCGTGGCCGAGGTCCCCTCGCCCATGACCGCGCTCGTGACGACGATGACCTTCGCCCGGCTGTGTTGCTCCGGCGCCCCGTGGTGGAACTGGAGATTCGTCCGAAGCCGTCGGTAGGCCTCGGCCCGCAGCGACCCGGGGGCCTGGTCGATGGCGATGGGGGAGATGCGGGCGTCCCGGTCGGCGGGGATCTCCGCGAGGTTGGCGGCCGAGGTGAGGGCCTGCAGCCGCTCCGGGTCGCGGATCGAGGTGTCACGGGCGTGCCGCAGGAACGCCGCCGCGACCCCGACGAGCAGCCCGAGCGCGCCCCCCAGCGCCATGCCGAACGGGATGTTGGGCGAGACGGGGATCGGCGACGCCGTGGCCTGCCGGATGATCTGCGCCCCGATCTGCGTGGGCGCCGGAGCGGGCTGGCCTGCCAGCACCGGGGCGGGCGCGGGCCCGATCGGCTGCTCCAACTGCTGGACCAGCGCGACGAACTGCTGGGCGACGGCGTTGGCGATCGCCGCGGCCCGCTCGGGCGAGGTGTCGGTGACGGACTCGGTCATCACGACCGTGTCCGGCTGGATGGTCACGGCGAGGTGGGAGGCGAGCTGGTCGGCCGTCATCGGCAGCTTGAGCTGGTTGACCACGGCCTGCGTGATGCGCTCGTCGCGCATGAGCGGCGCGTAGGACACCACGCGGTCCTTCGCCAGCTGACTGGCCTGGTAGGCGGCGTCCGAGCTGTCGGCGCGCCCCTGAAGGGACACGTACAGCGTGACGCTCGCCGAGTACTCGCGCGGAATCACCGCCAACGCCGCCGCCGCGCCTGCCAGCCCGAGCAGCAGACAGACGAGAACCACCCGCCAGCGCTCTCCGATGATCCGGAGAGCCTCGTTGACACTCACGTCTTTACCCCCGTGGTATCGCTCACGCCCCCAACTTGCAGCATAGGCCCGTCACCGCCGTGGCCGTCGCCGCCGCGGCGGCGTACGGTCGGGCGAGGGCGGGGGATCGGGTTTGAGCGTGATCGGGGGGTCACAGCTGTGACGGTCGTGGGCAGGCGGGAGGCCGCCGCCTCGGTGCCGGTCCCGGCCCGGCGGGTTCGGGTCCTTCCCGGACCGCGGCGGATGGCAGTCGGGTGGCCGTTGGTCGCGCTCCTCGTGGGCGCGGCGGCGGTGGTGGCGCCGCTGCCCACGGTGCTCGGTGTCGCCGCGGCCTTGGCGTTGGCGTCGGCGCTGTTCGCGCCGCGGCTCACGGCGGGCCTCGCGGTCCTCGCCATCCTGTTCGTCCGGCCGCTCGAGCACCTCGTGCCGGTGCCCGCGGTCTCCTACCTCGACGAGACGTTCGTCGTGCTGTGCGTCGTGACGATGCCGCTGCGCCGCCTGCTCGACCACAAGCCGCTGCGCACCTTCCCCGGCCAGTGGTGGTTCGTCGCGTTCGTGACGATCGGCCTGCTGAGCAGCCTGGTCGTGCAGGTGCCGCTTGTGATCTTCCTGTCCGGCGCGTTCCTCATGGTCAAGGGCCTTCTGCTGGCCTGGGCCGTCGCGCAGGTGGAGTGGACGGAACGGCATCTGCGCTGCGCTGCCCGTGTCACGGCGGTTGTGATCCTGCTCTCCCTCGTCGCCGCGGCGGCGAACATGGCCATGCCGGGCGCGTGGAACGCCATGCTCGCGAGTGACCTCGACGCGGTCGAGCCCCGGTCGGTCCTCCCGTCGCTGATCGGCCCCTTCACCCACCCCATCGACCTCGGCCAGTTCATGTCTCTGTCCGCGATCGCGATCGCCACCTGGCGCCTGTCGGTCCGCAAGAGCGGGTTCACGCTGGCGCTGCTGCTCGCGACAGCGGGCTGCGCCGTGCTCACCGGCCGTCGTACGGCCGCGGCGGGACTGTCCGTCGGATGGCTGTGGGTGCAGGGGATGCAGCGTTCGGTGCGGGTGCTGGTGGCTCTGGTGGCCTGCATCCCGATCGCGGTCGTGGTGCTGGCGCCCCCCGCGGTCGAGGTCGTGCAGGCGACCTACCAGGACTACCTCGGCAAAGGCACGCCCGAGGCGCGCACGGTGCTGACGACCGACTCGTTCTCGGTCGCCGCCGCGCACTTCCCCGGGGGCGCCGGGTTCGGCCGCTTCGGGTCGGCCACCGCGGCGGAGAACTACAGCCCCGAGTACGTCGCCAGGGGTTACCCGTACATCTGGGGACTGGGCCGCGGTGCCGTCGACGGGCGTTTCCTCACCGACACCGAATGGCCCGCGATCCTCGGGGAGACCGGCTTTTTCGGCGCCGTCGCCTTCGCGCTGGGTCTCGTCGCGATCTACCGCGCGGGCAGGCGACTGTCCCGGGACGGTCCGCAACCCGTTGAGCGCTGGGTGGGCCTCACCGTGGTCGGGTGGTTGGTCGCCATGGTGGTGCAGTCGATCGGCACCGTCGCGTTCACGGGGCCGCCGGTGTACGGGGCCTTCTTCGCCCTCGTCGGGGTCTGTGGGGCGCTGTCGGACCGGGTCGTGCCCGAGGGTGCGACGGGCACCGGCGAGGCCGCAGCGGCCGTGGAGGAGGCCGGTGCCGAAGCGCTCTGAACCGCGCGGCGGTCGGCGGTGCCCCACCGTGATGCACGTCGGGGTGTTCGGCGAACTGCCGGGCGGCATGGCCCAGGTGCTCAACGAGTACCTGTCCTGGCACTACTCGGCCCTGCGGGTGCGGGCGATGGCGTCGACGACGGGCCGGGGTGACCGTTGGGTGGTGCTGCGCTCGCTGCGCTGCGTCCTCGTGATGATCGGCTGCCGGTTCTCCCGCCGCAGGCACGCGTTCGTCTTCCACCTCTCCAGCGGCGGCTCGTTCGTGCGGGAGGGCGGCCTGGCCGCGGTCGCCCGGTTGCTGCGCTTCCGGGTGGCCGTGCACCTGCACGGAAGCGACTTCGCCGAGTTCGCCGGGATGCGCCCGCGGCTGACCCGCGCGGTGCTGCGGCTGGGCCACCGGGTGTACGTCCTGACCGCCGAGACCGAGGTCATCGTGCGGGCCATCCTCGGGCCCGCCGCAGCGTGCCGGATCGTCAAGGTCGTCAACGGGGTCGCCGTCCCCGAGCGGGTCGGCCCGAAGGAACCGTTCGTCCTGTTCGCGGGCGAGGCGGGCCCCCGCAAGGGCGTGGACGTCCTCATCGAGGCCTGGAGCAGGATCCACGAGCACCACCCGGACTGGCGGCTCGTCATCGCGGGGCCGCCGCGCGACTGGGTCCCGGTCGCCGGAGGGGACTCGATCCGCCTGCTGGGGCCGGTCCCGCACGGCGAGGTGCTCCGGTGGCAGTCCCGCGCGGCCGTCGCCGCACTGCCCTCACGCCAGGAGGCGCTGCCCATGTTCCTGCTGGAGGCGATGGCGCACGGCTGTGCCGTGGTCACCACGCCCGTCGGGCAGGTCTCCGAGCTCGTCGGGGGATGCGGCGTCCTCGTGCCCGCGGGCGACGCCGACGCCCTCGCCGACGGGCTGCAGCGGCTCCTCCGGGATCCCGCCGCCATCGCGGATCTCGCCGAGGCGGGGCGGGAACGCGTGCGTGAGCGCTACTCGGCGGACCGCGTGGCGCCCCTCGTCGAGCACGAATGGCGCCTCCTGCTCGGCGACGGCGGCGCGGACGCGGTCACAGCCGGTCGACGCCCGGTGCCGTGAGCCGGTTGCGGGTGTCCAGGACGTCCGCGCCGTGGCGGTCCAGGAGCGGCCAGTCGATCGCGTCGTGGTCGGTGAGGACCACCACCATGTCCGCCGCCTCGACCACCTCGGGGGTGCACTCGACGAGGACGACGCCCGCGGGCACCTCGTGCGGCGCGACGAAGGGATCGACGGCCCACAGCTCGGCGCCGAGGTCCGCGAGCCGGTGCGCAACGGCGGCGGCGGGCGAGTGCCGGGCGTCGCCGGAGTTGCGCTTGTACGTCAGGCCGACCAGCAGCACGCGGCTGCCGTTCACCGAGCGGCGCTTGCGGTTGAGGTGCTCGACGACGCGCGAGACCACGTAGCCCGGCATGTTGTCGTTGACGTCGTTGGCGATCTCCACGAACCGGAACGTCCGGCCGAGCGCGTGGCGGACCTGCCAGGACAGGTACGACGGGTCGATGGGGAGACAGTGGCCGCCGACCCCGGGGCCCGGGGTGAAAGGCATGAACCCGAACGGCTTCGTCGCGGCCATGTCGATCACCGACCAGACGTCGATCCCGAGCTCGTGGCAGTAGACGGCGAGCTCGTTGACGAGCGCGATGTTGACGTGGCGGAAGGTGTTCTCCAGCAGCTTCGCCAGCTCGGCCTCCCGCGTGCCCGGCGCCGCGACCGTGCGGTCGACGACGTTGCCGTAGAAGGCCGCCACCGCGGCCGCGGAGGCGTCGTCCACGCCGGAGACGATCTTCGGCGTGTTGCGGAGCCCCCACGTGGGGTTGCTCGGGTCGATGCGCTCGGGGCTGTAGCCGAGGTGGAAGTCCGTTCCGGCGCGCAGGCCCGAGCCCGCCTCCAGGATGGGGCCGAAGATCTCCTCTGTGGTGCCGGGGTAGGTCGTCGACTCGAGCACGACGCAGGCGCCGCGGGTCAGGTGGCCGCTGAGCAGGCGCGCGGCGTCCTCGATGAAGTGCAGATCGGGGAGCCCGTCGCGCAGGGGGGTGGGCACGCAGACCACGGCCGTGCGGAAGCCCACGAGCTCGCGGGGGTCGTCGGACGGGGTGAAGCGGCCGGTGGCCAGCGCTTCGGCCAGGTCGCCGTCGCTCACGTCGTCGATGAAGCTCTCGGCACGGCGGAGCCGGTCGACGCGGCTCTTGTCCACCTCGAACCCGACCACGTGGTACCCGACCTCGACCGCGCGCAGCGCGAGCGGAAGCCCGACATACCCCTGGCCGACCACGACCACCCGGCCGTCACGTGCGCCTGTCATGTGGCGATCCCCCCGATCCTTTCCTTGCCGAGCAGAACCACGAGTCAGCAGAAGTAGTGGTAGAGCACGGCGCCCGCCCGCTCGGTGATCCCGTCGGGGACCGACTCGTCGGTCAGCAGGCGGGTGAGCTCACCCAGCTCGACGTCGAGGGCGCGCTCGGCGGGAGGCTCGCCCACCCGCAGCGTGAGCAGCGATCGCTCGACGCTCGCCCACTTGCGCTTGTACGCCACGAGTCCCGGTTGGTCGCGGTCGCTCAGGCCCCAGTCGACGAGCCGGAGGCCGCGCTCGGCGGCGTGGCGGATCGCGGTCCAGTAGATCGCGTCGTTGGGGCGCAGGCGCAGGTGCTCGGCGTCCGAGGCACCGAACTTGTAGTACAGGACGCCCGCCCACTCCAGGAAGAGCGCCGCGGCGACGACCTGGTCGTCCACCCGGGCCAGCAGCGTGACGCAGCCGCCTGCCGGGGCGAACTCGGACCAGATGCGCTCGAAGAACGCGACCGGCTGGGCGAGCAGCCGGTACTTCCCCTTGCGCAGGCGCACGTGCAGCCGGTGCATGGCGCGCACCGCGTCGAGGTCGTCGCGGACGGCCACCGCGAGCCCGGAGCGCGCGGCCGCGGCGAGGTTGCGGCGCGCCTGCGGGGCGATCCGTCCGCGCAGCTCGTCGAGCCCTGCATCGAGGGGCGTCCCGTGCCACGCGGCCTCGCCGACGACGCGCAGCCGCTCGTCGGCGACGGCGGGGGAGTCGTCGAGACAGCGCAGGGTGAACGGCGGGTCGCCGGTCGTCGCCGCGGCGGACACGGCGTTCCAGGTCGACAGATCGGGGACGAGCGGGTCGGCCCGGTCGGAGAAGGGCAGGCTCAGCAGCCTGCTGCCCCGCGCGTCGTCGACGCGCACCCAGACGAGCCCGCCCAGCGGGGCGCCGGAGGCATCGACGGCGATCCGCGCCTGCGGGGCGAAGCCGTACGTCCGGCACACCGCGGCGATCCATGGCGGTGACGTGAACAGGCCCGCACCAGGGTCTGCGGCCAGCTCCCGCCAGCGGGGGTCGGTCAGCGGATCGGCGGCCACGACCGTGGGCGTGCTGATCATCGTTGTGGTCGCCCGCCGCCTCGCCGCAGCGCGAATAGCGGCACGTCCGCTGCCCGTCGAACGGCCGTGCGCCGGGTGGCGAGCAGTTCCTCGGCGGTGATCGCGTCAGGGGAGCGGTGCAGGGCGAGGCCGCGCGTGGCCAGCTCCTCCGCCAGCTCCTGCTGGTGGTCGTCACCCGCCTCGCCGAACGCCGCGACCCGGGTGGCCATCACCGCGAACCGGCCCGCCGCGAGGTTGGCCAGCGCCGACCCGGTGCCTGCGTGGCTCACGACGATGTCCGCACCGGCCAGCGCCGCGGCCAGGTCCGCCGCGGGCAGGAACGGTGTGGCCTGGATCGGCAGATCGTCCACCGGGGTACATCCGGTCTGCCACAACACGTCCACGGGCCTGCCCGCCGCGACCTCGAGATCCCCGCCCGGTCCGAGCAGCTTCGCCAGCGCGACCATGAGGCGACGGAACGGGAACTCCGCCGCTGTGCCCACGGTGACGACGACCTGCACTCGCTCGCCGAGCGGTCGGTCGACGGGGACCGGCTCGTAGGCGTCGAAACCGCTGCCGCCGTAGTGCCAGTGGGCGTCGCTCCAGTGCCGGTACTGGGTGTAGGTGCGCACCCCCGGCACCCAACGCAGGATCCGGCCGGTGAGCGACGGGCCGCTGACCCGGGCTGCGCTCTCGATGTAGTGGCACTCGACGCCGCGCGCCGCGAGGTAGGGCAGATAGCCCAGGGCGATGCCGGAGCCGGTGGAGACCGCGCGGGTGGGTCGCCTGCGCCGGTAGAGGGAGCCCGCCCTCGCCACGCAGCGCAGCACGCCGCGGACGTCACGCACGCCCACGTACGGGATGTACTCCACGTCCCGGTCGGCGAGCAGCGATGTGCTCTGCTCGTTCGCGTGGGTCACCCACACCGTCTCGCCGTCGTGCGGGATGCGCTGGGCGAGGCCGACGAGCTGGGTGAGATGACCGCCGGTGGTCGCGACAAGGGCAGTCGTCATCCGTTCCCCGTCAACCTCTCGCCGTCATCGCGCCCCGCCGTCATCGCGCACCGTCGCGGCGCAGGAGCACGGGCAGGGTGCGCAGCAGGATGAGCAGATCCGTCCGGAGGGTCCGCGAGTGCACATAGCGGACATCGAGCCGCAGCATGTCCAGCGTGGTGAGCGTGCTGCGCCCGCTCACCTGCCAGAGACCGGTGAGCCCTGGGCGGACGTTGAAGCGCGGCGCGTACTCGGCGGGGAAGAGCTCCGCCTCCCATTCGAGGCACGGCCGCGGCCCGACCAGCGCCATCTCGCCGCGCAGCACGTTGATCAGCTGCGGCAGCTCGTCGAGGCTGGTGCGCCGCAGGAAGGCGCCGATGCGGGTGACCCGCCGGTCGCCGTTGAGCTTGGAGCTGCCATCGACCGCGGTGTCCTCGCCCCGCAGCTCGCGCCCGATCAGGTCCCGGAGGGCGTCGTCGCGGGCGCCCACGGTCATCGTGCGGAATTTCAGCATGGTGAACCGGCTTCGGCCCCGGCCCACCCGCTCCTGCCGGAAGAGAGCGGGGCCGCGGTCCTCGTACCGCACGGCCACCGCGATCACCACCATCGGCAACAAGAGGAGCCCGAGGAGCACGACGGCGCCGACGAAATCAGCCAGGCGCCGGGCGACCTCGGCGGCGGAGCGCCGGGGCCGATGGGCCCCGGCCCTCGTTCGAGAACAGCGTAGGTAGGCCATCAGGCGCCTCGCGGGGGGCCGTCGCGGTCGGTGGCACGGGAGCGGCGGGGCCCGGCTGCCGGGCCGGGTCGGTCCCCCGCCTCCCCGCGGGTCGTGCCGTGGCGGGCCAGCGCGACCACGGCGCGGACGGCATGCCGCAGGCGCCATGCGCGCCCGCCCGCGCGGGAGAGCAGCCGATACCCGAGGCTCAGCTTGAGCCGGAAGGCGAGCAGCGAATCGGTGCTCTGGACGAACACCCGGTCCACCGCGAAACGGCCGTGCTCGCGGGCGACGGCGAACGCGGCGCGGTATCCCGCCGCCGCGACCGCACGGCGGGCGGCGGCGTCGTGGGTGCCGTAGGGGTAGGCGAAGGCGCGGGCCTGCACGGCGGTGGCGGCCTCCAGCGCGGAACGCGCATCGCTGACGTGCCGCCGCAGGGTGTGCTCGTCCATCCCGAACATCCGGGTGTGGTCCCAGCCGTGCACGCCCAGCTCCATGCCGGCGCTGGTGACATTCTGGAGCTGCTCGGCGGACAGGAGCCGCTCCTCCGGGTAGGCCTCGGACCACCGGGCCCGGTCCCCGAGCAGGCCCGGGCACACGAAGAGCACCGACGGCACGCCTGCCGCGGCCAGCATCGGGGCGACCCGGGCCACCGACTCGTGTCCGTCGTCGATGGTGAGGAGGTAGGAGCGCCGCGGTGCGGGCCTGCCGTCCAGCGCGGCGAGGTACCCGTCGAGGCTCAGCGCCTGCCAGCCGCGCCTGCGCAGGTACTCCAGCTGCGCGGCGAAGGAATCGTCGCGGACGAACAGCTTCTCCGGGTCGGCGCCCGGCGCGTCGCCGAAGTAGTGGTACATGAGCACGACGGGACTGCTGCGCGGCCCGCGCCGCCGCCCGGTGTGCTCGGCGGGCCCCGCGCCGACCGTCGTCAGGCCTCGCCCATCAGACATGGGCGAGCACCTCGCAGACGCGGTCCGCGCCTTCCGGCCCCAGAGTCGGGAACACCGGCAGCGACAGGATGCGGGTCGCCGCGGCCTCCGCCACCGGCAACGGGCCGTCCGCGTACCCGGCGAACGCGGGCTGGCGGTGGCACGGCACGGGATAGTGGATCCCCCAGCCGATGCCCGCCGCGTCCAGTGCACGCGTGACCGTGCTGCGCTCGGGCACCTGGACCACGGCGAGGTGGAAGACCGGCCGGGCGTTCGGGTCGTCCGCGACGGGCACGCACCACGACGGCAGCCCGGCGCGGTAACGCTCGACCACGGCGACCCGGGACTTGTTCGCCTCGTCGAGGCCCGGGAGCTTGGCCATCAGCACCGCGGCCTGCAGCGTGTCGAGCCTGCTGTTGCGGCCGACAACGACGTGGGCGTGCCGGTCCGCACGGGAGCGGCCGTGGTCGGCGAGACTCCGGATCCGCCCGATCAGCTCACCGTCGTCGGACACGACAGCGCCTCCGTCGCCGAGGGCGCCGAGATTTTTGCCGGGGTAGAAGCTGAACGTGCCGACCGCACCCCAGCTACCCGCCCTGCGCCCCGCGTACGCCGCTCCGTGGGCCTGGGCCGCGTCCTCGATGAGGAGGAGGCCGTGCCGCTCCGCGATCGCCGACAGCGCCACGACATCGGCCATCTGCCCGAACAGGTGGACGGCGATGATCGCCGCCGTGCGCGGACCCACCGCGGCCGCCGTCGCCTCCGGATCGAGCAGGAGCGTGTCCGGCAGGACGTCCACGAAGCGCGGCGTCGCGCCCACGGTACAGATGGCCTCGACGGTGGCCACGAACGTGTTCGTCGGGACGATCACCTCGTCGCCTTCGCCGATCCCCAGGGCCGTCAACGCCAGTTCGAGAGCGTCGGTGCCGTTGCCGACCGCCGCGCAGTGCCCGACCTCGCAGTAGTCCGCGAAGGCGGTCTCGAACTCCGTGACCTCCGGCCCGCCGACGAACCTGCCGTGGGTGAGGACCGATCTCCACGCCAGGTCGAGCGGCTCACGCAGCTCGCCGTGCAGCCCCGCGAGGTCGAGGAACGGGATCTCGGGAGCCTGCGTGGTCACGAGTTCGCCTCGATCGGCGAGCCGACGACGTGGAGCCCGGGATGCACGCGCGCCGGACGACCGGACGCGAGCGAGACATCGCTCGCCGCGAGGACGCGGACGATGTCGAGCCCACGCTCGCCCGGCGTGGCGGACGGTGCGCCCGTGCGGATGGAGTCGATGAACTCCCGGTCCTGGACGCTCAGCGGCTCCCGATGCGGGACGAAGGGCGAGATGATGTCCCCCGTCCGGTAGCTCACCGGCATTTCGTGCGCCATGTGCGGGCTGTCGATCTCGCGAGGATCGACACCGATGTCGTAGACGCGGATCCGCTCGTTGTCCGACATGTCGTCGAACACCGCCATCCGGCGCTCCCCGACGACCGTCGTGCGCCGGACCTTGTTCGGGTTGAGCCAGCTGACATGCACGAACGCGTGGGTCGACGGGAACTCCAGCCGCAGGTACGCGACGTCCTCGTTCCAAGGGCCGACGTTGCGCTGAGCCCATACCGACACCGAGATCGGCAGCTCGTCGAGCAGGTACGAGGTGATCGAGATGTCGTGCGGCGCCAGGTCCCAGATGACGTTCACGTCCCGGCGGTAGAGGCCGAGGCTGAGCCGCGCCGTGTCGATCGAGAGCACCCTCCCGAGCTCGCCTGCGCGGATGAGCTCGCGCAGCTGCCGCACCGCCGGGTTGTACTCGAAGGTGTGGCCCACCATCAGCTGCACGTCGGCGGCCGCGGCCGCGGCGACGAGCTTCTCGGCGTCCGAGACCTTCGTGGCCAGCGGTTTCTCGATGAGAACGTGCTTACCCGCGTTCAGGGCACGCAGCCCGATCCCCACGTGGGTCGCAGGCGACGTGGCCACGAGCACCGCGTCCACCCGGTCCAACGCCGCGTCGAGGTCGCTTCCGATCATCCCCAACGACGGGCGGAGGACCGCAGCCTCCCGTAATCGCTCGGCGTCGGTATCGATCACCGAGACCACCACGTCAGGCATAGCGCTCAACACCCTGACGTGCTTGCTCCCCCAATATCCGTAGCCCACGACAGCCACGTGGACACGACCTGACTGCATCACGTCGATCCCCCGAGTCAGACTTGCACTTTCTTCCCCCACTGCAGCGGTCACTACGCCGGCACGTGCTTCTCCCAACCGGGTAAGACCGCTCTGCCCTACCGGTCCTACTACGTCACTCGTTGTGGATCAGAAGGGTGTTACCGATCCTAGTCGTCCCCGGACCGGGTGACGCGTTGTTCACAATAGGCTGATCGACTTCACTGGGTGCGTTCGCTGCCGTCTGCGGCAAATGCGTGGGTTGCGGCCCCCGGTTGGTCGGTGACGTGATGGGCGCCGTGGCACTGACGGCCTGCGGCAGAAGGATCGAGGATGTGCTCGAAGTCACGCCGCGCCCGGACCCCGGTTACGCCCCGCCCCCAACTCTGGGCTTCCCTGAGCGGGCGCTGAGAGTCACCTGCTTGTCATCGCGGCGGGGCGCCCGTCGAGGCAACTGCGTCGGCGTCGGTGACGCCCCATCCGAGATGCGGTGAGCGTGGCAGTCGATGACCGGTCAGGCCTGCCGTCGTCCGCGACGCGGGTCCTGCCGCGGCGACGACAGGATGCGGACGGCCAACTGCTCGGTGATCCCCAGCTGCGGTGCGTTCTCCCGGGCACGCTGCGCGATGCGCGCCGGGCTCAACCCCATCTCGTGATAGAGCCGGACGAGCTTCTCCTGCCGCTCGGTCCACGACCGCGGCTGCCCGCTCCGGCGCGGCCGGGGCGCAGGCGGGGGCGGGGCCGTTCCCGCGGCCGGGCGCGACCCCAGCGGCCGGTAGTCCAGCCCGAGCCCCATGTCCTTGCGCGCGAGCTCACCCGCCTCGCCGCGCCGCCGCACCTCGTCGGCGTCGGCGACGATGACGGCGTCGGCGCTCTTGTTGAGGCCGACCGTCGTGACGACCAGCCCGCGATGGTGCCGCGCCTGACACCTGTCCTTCGTGCAGTAGGAATACCCCAGCTCGGCCCGCTCGGGGAGCAACGCGTCGCCGCACTCCACGCAGCGCACAACCTCGGTCGTCGCGACCACCTCCGCCAGTCATAACGCGCGACGGGAGGGGTCTCTTCCGGCTGTTCGGTGGGCACGGCCCGCAGCGTCCGCCGGGCCTACGATGTCGATCGACGTCGTCAACGACCGGGCGATCTGCGCGCCGAGCTCCTCTGGGCTGCACGGGCCGTCCGGCCGGTACCACTTGTAGCACCAGTTCGCCGCGCCGAGGCACATGTTCACGTACACGGTCGGCGTCATGCCGATCACGACATCGGGGTGCGCTTCGAGGTGCTCGCGCACAGCGCGGCGGAACAGCTCCTCGAAGGCGTGCCTGCGGGTCAGGACCTCGGCGGCGAGCTCGGCAGGCAGCTCGTGCTCCTCCTCGAAGCAGACCTTGAGCAGCGCCTGGTTGCGGCACGTGTACGCGACCCGGGAGGCGATGAGGTCGCGGACGGCCGCCAGCGGGGAGGCGGCCGCCGCCACGGTCTCGCGGCCCATCGCCAGGCTCTCGTCGAGCACGTCGGAGTAGATCCGGACGAGCAGCTCCTCCTTGCTGCGGAAGTAGTGGTAGAGCGTCGGCTTGGACAGCCCGACGGCCGCGGCGATCTCGTTCATGGACGTGGCGCGGAACCCACGCCTGCTGAAGATCTCCGCCGACACCGACAGCACGCGTTGCCGCTGGGCGTCTGCCCTGGTCGGCGACGGTCCTCCCGGCGCGGTGTGCGTCATGTCCCCTCCCGTCCGCCGGTGTCGGCCGTCCCACCGTATCCGGGATGGGGGTTGACACGAGGGTCGCATCGGGCGAATGTTCGACCGTCCGGTCGGTCGAATTCGGGGTGTGGCGCATGGGTTGGGAGCTCGACGAGGAGCACACGCGGTTCCGCGCGACCTGTCGGGACTTCACCGACCGCGAGGTGCGCCCACTGGTCGAGGCGGCCGAGGCCGCGGGCACCTTTCCCGCTGAGCTGTGGAAGCGGCTGGGCGCCGCGGGGCTCCTGGGTCTCGTCACGCCGGAGGAGCACGGCGGCGCGGGGGGCGACGCGCTGGCGGTCGCGGTCCTCGCCGAGGAGCTGGCGAGGGCCAGCGGAGGCATCGCGGTGACCGCGCTGGTCAGCGCATACATGGCAGGCCCGCACCTCGTCCGCCACGGCAGCGACGAACAGCGGGCGCGCTGGCTCGGCCCGCTGGCCGCGGGCGAGGCCGTGGCCGCCATCGCCGTCACCGAGCCGGAGACGGGCTCGGACGTCGCGGGCATCACCACGCGGGCGCGGCGGACGGACGACGGCTGGGTGCTCGACGGCCGCAAGATGTTCATCACCAACGCCGGGCTGGCCGACGTGCTCGTCGTCGCGGCCCGCACCGGAGGCGACCGGCACACCGGCATCACGCTGTTCGCCGTCGAGCGCGACACACCCGGGCTCACGCTCGGCAGGCCGCTGCGGAAGATGGGCTGGCATTCGTCCGACACCCGCGAGGTGGTGCTGGACGACGTCGCGCTGCCTGCGACGGCCGTCGTCGGCGCCGAGGGCGGTGGATTCCGCCAGATCATGGAGGGCTTCCAGCTCGAGCGCATCGCGCTGTCGGGCATGGGGCTCGGCCACGCCGCCGAGTGCCTCGACCTCGCCAGGGCGTACGTCCACGACCGCACGGTGTTCGGCGCCCCGCTCGCGCACCTGCAGACCGTTCGGCACCGGACGGCGCTCATGGAGATCGAGGTCGAGGCGGCCCGGCTGGTCACCCACCAGGCCGCGGCGCGGCTCGACGCCGGGCACCCCGAGGCGGCCGCGTCGGTGGCCAGGGCGAAGTACCTCGCCGCCGTCGCGGCCAACCGCGTGGTCGACGACGCCGTGCAGCTCTTCGGCGGGGCGGGCTTCGTGGAGGAGACCCCCGTCGCGCGCCATTACCGGGACGCGCGGATCCTGCGGATCGGCGGCGGCACCGACGAGATCCAGCTCGAGATCCTGACCCGAGGGATGACGGAGGGGATGGCGGCGGGAGCGTGACCGAGACCCTCCCCGCCCCGACCGCCGAGGACGTCCGCGCCGCCCGCGAGCGCGCCCTGCGGGGCGGTGACCCCGCGCGCTGGCCGGACAAGATGGCCGTGCGCGACCGACTTGCCGTGCTGTTCGACCCGGACACCTTCGTGGAGGACGGCGTGCTCGCCTCCGCCGCGGGCGCGGCGCTGCCCGCGGACGGGGTGGTCACCGGCGTCGGCAGGGTGGACGGGCGACCGGTGGCCGTGATCGCGCACGACTTCACCGTGAAGGCGGGCTCCTGGGGCGCGCTGACCTGCGAGAAGCAGATCCGCATCCTGGAGCGCGCCGACCGGGACCTGCTGCCGGTGGTCTACCTCGTGGACTCCGCGGGCGGGCGGCTCACCGACCAGATGGGCTTCTTCCCCGGCCGCCGCGGGGCCTCGGCGATCTTCCACCTGCAGGTCCGGCTCTCCGGCCGGGTGCCCCAGATCTGCTGCCTGCACGGCCCGTCGGCGGCAGGCGGGGCCTACATGCCCGCCTTCTGCGACTGGGTCGGCATGGTCGCGGGCAACGCGTCGATGTACCTTGCCAGCCCGCGGGTGGCCGAGAAGGTCACCGGCGAGCGCACGACGTTGGAGGAGATGGGCGGCGCGATGATGCACGCCTCGGTCTCCGGCTGCGGCGACGAGGTGTTCGACTCCGATTGGGAGGCCGTCGCCGCCGCCCGCCTTCTGCTGTCCTACCTGCCCGACGACTTCCGCTCCGCACCCGCCCGGCGCGAACCTGTCGAGCCGGAGCACGTGCTCGGGAACGTGGTGCCCAGCGACCCCAACGCCGGCTACGACGTCCGGGACGTGATCGACGGCATCGCCGACGCGGGCACGTTCTTCGAGATCAAGGCCCGCTGGGCGCAGGAGTTGGTGGTCGGGCTGGCCCGGCTCGACGGCCGGGTCGTCGGGATCGTCGCCAACCAACCGAGCGTGCGCAGTGGGGCGATCTTCGTCGACTCGGCCGACAAGGCCGCCCGGTTCATCTCGCTCTGCGACGCGTTCGGCATCCCGTTGGTGTTCCTGCAGGACGTGCCCGGGTTCATGGTCGGCGTCGACGTCGAACGGCAGGGCATCATCCGCCACGGCGCGAAGATGATCGCGGCGATGTCCTCGGCCGAGGTGCCGAGGTACACCGTCGTGTTGCGCAAGGCCTACGCGGCGGGCTACTACGCGATGTGCGCCCCCGGCTTCGAGCCGCGTGCCACGCTCGCGCTGCCGACCGCGACCATCGGGCCGATGTCCGCCGAGGCGTCGGTGAACGCCGTGTACGCCAACAAGATCGCCGCCATCGCGGACGAGGACGAGCGCGCGGCGTACGTGGCGGCCCGCATCGTCGAGCAGCAGGCCGACATCAACCTGCTGCGGATGGCAGGCGATCTGATCGTGGACGCCGTGGTCGAGCCGGGTGCGCTGCGCGCCGAGCTCGCCGCGCGGATGCTGGACGCCGACCGGTGGACCCGCTCCACCGGCCGCCGCCACCACCTCGTCAGCCCCGTCTAGCCGAGCCGCCCGTCAGGAGGACGACGATGTCCGAGGTCCCGGACGCCACGCGCACCAACGGCGCCGACCCGCTCGCCCAGCTCATCGCCGAGCCGCTGCGGCCGCTGCCGTCGCGCTGGACGGTGCCGGAGCGGGTCGCGGAGCTGGAGAAGGCCCGTGCCTTCGCGACCGCCGACGAGTACTGGGCGTGGGTCGCCGGTCGGCAGCGGTGGTCGCGGCCGTGGGACACCGTGCGGTCGGGCAGCCTGGAGGGCTTCCGCTACTTCGCGGGCGGCCGGATCAACGTCTGCGACAACTGCGTGGACCGCTGGGCCGAGGATCCGGCCACGGCGGACCGCAGGGCCGTGGTGTGGGAGGGCGAGCCCGGCGACGTCCGCACCCTCACCTACGCCGAGCTCGCCGACGAGGTCTCCCGGCTCGCGGCGGGCCTGCAGGAGCTGGGCGTTGGCAAGGGCGAGGTGGTCGGCATCTACATGCCGAACCTGGTGGAGGCGTTCACCGCGATCCAGGCGTGCAACCGGATCGGCGCGATCTACACGGTGCTCTTCTCCGGATTCGGGGAGGAGGCCGTCGCGTCCCGGCTGCAGGCCTCGCGGGCATCGGTGGTCGTCGTGGCCGACGCGAGCTACCGACGGGGCAAGCGGATCCCGCTGCTGGAGACGCTGCGCGCGGCCCGCACACGCGCTGCGTCCGTGCGGGTCACGGTGGTCGTCGACCGCACCGGCGACGCGGTCGCGCTGCAGCCGGGGGAGCACGCCTACGCCGAGGTGCTCCGGGCGGGCGCGGCAGGCACGCCCGCGGTCGGGCTCGACCCCAACGAGCCCTCGTTCCTGATCTTCACCAGCGGCACCGAGTCGAGGCCGAAGGGCGTGGTGCACAGCGTCGGTGGCTTCCTGCTCGGAACCTGGGCCAACGCGCACTGGCAGGCGGGATACGAGCAGGACGACGTCTACTGGGTGGCCGCCGACGTCGGCTGGCTGACCTTCCCGATCCAGGCCGTGGTGGGCGGGCTGGCCTGCGGCATGACCATCGCCTGCTTCGAGGGCGCCCTGGACACCCCGACGCCCGCGCGCTTCTACGAGATCTGCGAACGGCACCGGGTGACCAAGGTGCTGGCCGCGCCCACAGTGGCCCGGATGCTGCGCAAGTCCGGCGACGACCTCGCCGCCGCTCATCCGCTACCGGCGCTGAAGCTCGTCACGATGCAGGGCGAGCCGCTCGACGCGGACACGTTCACCTGGACCACCGACACCTTCGACGTGCCGGTGGTCAACGCCTACGGGCAGACCGAGACCGGCTCCACCTGGACCTACCCGGTGTACGGGGTGGAGGCGCTCAAGGCGGGCTCGGTCGGCACCGCCGTGCCGGGCCACAAGTTCGCCGTGGTCGACGACGACGGTCACCCCGTCGCGCCGGGCGTCAAGGGCAGCCTCGTGCTCACCGCGCCGTTCCCGACGCTCGCCCGCACCGTCTGGAACGACCACGAGCGCTACCTGGCCACCTACTTCTCCCGGTTCCCCGGCCGCTACGCCACCCACGACGAGGCCGTCCTCGACGACGACGGGCACCTGTGGGTGCTCGGCCGCGCCGACGACGTCATCAACGTGGCGGCGCACCGGATCTCCACCATGGAGATCGAGGCGGTGGTCACCGCCCATCCGGCCGTGGTGGAGGCCGCGGTGGTCGGCATCCCGCACGAGACCAAGGGCACGGTGCCGGTCGCCTTCGTGACCCTGGGGCGGGAGGCGCCGCTCGACGGGGTGCGCGCCGAGATCGACAAGCGCGTGGTCGCCGAGCTGGGCGGCTACGCGCGGCTGGAGCGCGTCTACGTCACCGCCGCGCTGCCCAAGACGCGCACCGGCAAGACGATGCGGCGCCTGCTGCGCGACCTGGTGGTGCACGGGCGGGCGACCGGCGACACGAGCGCGCTGGAGGACGCGTCCGCGCTGGACGTGGTCGCCGCCGCCGTGCGGGGGTGAGCGGATGCGCGACTACCCCCTCGAGGACCGCACGATCGGCCGGATCCTCGCCGACAAGGCCCGGACGGTCGGCGACCGGCCCTTCCTGCTCTTCGACGGCCACCGCCGGACCTACGCGGAGGCGCACGCCCTGACCAACTCCTACGCGGAGGGCTTCCGGCGGGCGGGCATCGGGCGCGGTGACCACGTCGCGCTCCTGCTCGACAACCGGCCGGAGCTCCTGTGGGCGATCTGGGGACTGGGCAAGCTCGGTGCCGTCGCCGTGCCGCTCAACACGGCGGCCAAGGGCGACCTGCTGGTCTACCTGCTCGACCAGTCCGACTCGGTGCTGCGTGTGCGCCGAGGGCGGCTACCGCGAGCGGGTCGACGCGGCGGTGACGGAGGTCCCCGCGGTCCGGGAGGTGCTCGACCCGGAGCGGCTCGCCGCGCTTCGCGGAGCTGCCCGCCGCCGATCCGGCGGAGCTGCGCGACGTCCGGCACAGCCGATCCGCACCTGATCATGTACACCTCGGGGACCACCGGGCCGTCCAAGGGCGTGATCTCCCCGCACTCCCAGGGGCACGCCGTCGGGCGGCAGATGGCGTCGCTCATCCGGCTACGGGCCCGACGACGTGCTCTACACCTGTCTGCCGGTCTTCCACGGCAACGCGCTCTGGTACACCGTCTACGCCGCGCTGTGGGCCGACGCCTCGGTCGCGCTCTCCCGCGGCTTCTCCGCCCGGCGCTTCTGGGACGAGATCCGGGACGTCCGGGGCGACGGTGTTCAACGCGCTCGGGCGCGATGGCCAACATCATCTGGCAGCAGCCGCGAGTCGCAGCGCGACCGCGACCACCGCGTGCGCACGGCGATGATGGTGCCGACTCTCGCCGAGCTCACCGAACGCGTTCGCCCGCCGCTACGGCATCACGGTCACCTCGGTCTACGCGATGACCGAGAACTGCGCGGTCACGGTCTTCGGCCCGGACGACCCGCCCGAGAAGGTGTCGTCGGCCGGACGAGTGCGCGACGACATGGAGCGTCCAGATCGTCGACGACGACGGTCACCGCTGCCGATCGGCGAGGTCGGCGAGATCTGCATCCGGCCCGACGAGCCGCGGCAGCATCATGCTCGGCTACTACGAGATGCCCGACGCGACGGTCGCCGGCGACCACGCGACCTCTGGTTCCACACCGGCGACCGCGGCCGCCTCGACGCCGACGGCTACCTCTACTTCGTCGACCGGAAGAAGGAGGCGATCCGCCGGCGCGGGGAGAACATCTCCGCCTACGAGGTCGAGACGATCCTGTGCAGCCACCCGGCCGTCGTCGAAGCGGCCGCCGTGCCCGGTGCCGCTCCGAACTGGGCGAGGACGAGGTCATGGCCTACGTCGTGCCCGCGCCGGGCGCCGAGATCGACCTAGCGGAGCTGATCATCGCTCACTGCGCCGAGCACATGGCCTACTACATGGTGCCGCGCTACCTCGACGTCCATCGACGCGCTGCCCAAGACGCCGAGCGAGAAGATCGAGAAGTACAAGCTCGCCGTGTCCGCGCGGGAGCGGCAGTCGGCGAGCTGTGGGACCGGGAGAAGGCGGGCGTCGCGGTGCGGAGATCGTGAGCCCGCCGGTGCGGCGTCGACGTCGACTGGCCGTGGCGGCCCACGTGCTCGATCGCATCAGCGGCCGGAGGCGCGGAACGCGCTGAGCCCGGCCGTCCTCGACGGGCCTGGCGGGCGCCCTCGACGCGGCGAGCGGCCGCCCGGTGCAGCGTGCTCACGCTGCGCGGCGCGGGCGGCACCCTCTCGGCAGGCGCCGACCTGCCCTACCTGCGCACGCTGCTCGATGACCCGTCCGCCGTCGAGGCCTACATCACCGCGATCAGGGACCGTGCTCGACCGGATCGAGGCGGCGCCCGTTCGTCTCCGTCGCGGTGGTCGACGGGTACGCGCTGGCCGGCGGCTGCGAGATCGTGCTGGCCTGCGACCTCGCCGTCGTCGCGACGGCGCCCGGATCGGCGACCGGCACCTGGAGTACGGCCTGCTGCCCGGCGCCGGCGGCTCGGTCCGGCTCAGCCGGGCGCTGCCGCCCGCTCTGGCCCGTCGGTTGCTCTCACCGGCGAGATGGTCGACGGCGTCACCGCGGCGCGTGGGGGCTGGTCAGCCACGCGCGCCCGCCGAGCGGACTCGACGAGGCCGTCGACGCGCTCGTCGCCCGGCTCTCCCGGCACAGCCCCGAGGCGCTGGCGCGGATGAAACGGTTGTCATCGGGCCGTCGGCCGACGCGTACACGCCGACGCGCGCTGGACGCCGAGCGCGGGTGTTGCTCGCACACCTCGACGGCCCGACGGTGGCCGAGGGCCTCGCCGCGTTCGTCGAGCGCCGTCCGCCCGACTTCTCCGCAACCCCTTCACCAGTCGACAGTCATGAGAGCGCTGACGACCGGCCCGTGTCCGGGCGGTGGTTCGAGCAGCTTCGGGTCGGCATGGTGGTCCAGCACGTGACCCGGCGCACCGTCACCGAGACCGACAACGTGCTGTTCACCACGATGACGATGAACCCCGCGCCGCTGCACCTGGACGCGGACTACGCGGCGGGCACCGAGTTCGGCAGGCCGCTGGTGAACAGCATGTTCACCGATCGCGCTGGTCGTCGGCCTCTCCGTGCCCGAACTGACCCTGGGCACCATCGTGGCGCAGCTGGGGCTGACCGACGTGCGCTTCCCGGCGCCGGTCTTCCCCGGCGACACGTCCGGGTCGAGACGGAGGTGGTCGAGGCGCGGCCGTCGCGGTCGCGGCCCGACGCCGGGATCGTCGTCTTCGAGCACCGCGGCGTTCAACCAGCGCGACGAACTGGTGTGCCGCGCCCGGCGGACCGGGCTCATGCGGCGGCGGCCCGCGCCGCGACCGGACGGGGCGACGGCGCGTGATCACCGACTACCTGCGACCGGATCGGGGTCGGCGGACCGGCACGTCAGCCGGGCCCGCACGATCACCGAGACCGACGTGGTCACCTTCGCCATGTTCACCGGGGACTGGCACCCGATCCACACCGACGTCGACTACGCGGCGGCCGACCCGCGGTTCGGGCGGCGCATCGCGCACGGGGCGCTGGTGCTGTCGGTGGCGCTCGGGCTCGTGGAGTTCCGGCCTGCCGCGATGAAGGCGTTCTACGGCATCGACGCGCTGCGCTTCGTGGCCCCGACCCGCATCGGCGACACCCTCCACGTCGAGACCGAGGTGCTGGCCATCGACCCGCACGGGCCGGACGACGGCGTCGTGACCTCACGCTTCGTGGTGCGCAACCAGGATGGCGCCGACGTCGTCGTGGCCACGCTGAAGTGCCTCGTCGCCCGGGAAGGTGGCGCATGAGCGGCGCCGGGCCGCAGGTCCACGCCGCCCACGCCGCGTTCACGCCGTCGGGTGCTGAGGCACCGCGGTGCTGACCGGGGACCCGCCGCGCCCCCTGCGGACGGTGCTGGTGGCCAACCGCGGCGAGATCGCGGTGCGGGTGATGCGCGCCGCCCGCGACGCGGGCCTCCGCAGCGTCGCCGTCCACGGCGCGCCGGACCGCCAGGCGCTGCACGTGCGCACGGCCGATGCGGCGATCGCCCTCGACGGCAGCGACGTCGCGTCCACCTACCTCAACGCCACCGCGCTGGTCGCCGCGGCGCGCACGGCGGGCGCCGACGCCGTTCACCCCGGGTACGGGTTCCTGTCCGAGGACGCGGACTTCGCCCAGGCCGTGCTCGACGCGGGGCTTGTGTGGGTCGGGCCGCCGCCCGCGGTCATCCGCGAGCTCGGGGACAAGGTCACCGCCCGGCGGATCGCCCGGCGGGTCGGGGCCCCGCTGGCGGCGGGCACCGAGGTGCCGGTGCGCGACGCGGCCGAGGTGGCGGAGTTCGCCCGCGACCACGGCCTGCCCCTGGTGGTGAAGGCGGCGTTCGGCGGGGGCGGGCGCGGGCTGAAGGTCGTCCGCGACGAGGCCGAGATCCCCGAGGCGTTCGCCGCCGCCGTCCGGGAGGCCGAGGCGGCTTTCGGCCGGGGCGTGTGCTTCGTGGAGCGCTTCCTCGACCGGGCCCGCCACGTCGAGGCCCAGGTGCTCGCCGATACGCACGGCCGGGTGCTCGTGCTGGGTCTGCGGGACTGCTCGCTGCAGCGCCGCAACCAGAAGCTGGTCGAGGAGGCGCCTGCGCCGTTCCTCTCCGGTGAGCAGGAGGCGGCGCTGCGCGGCGCCGCCGAGCGGATCTGCCGGGAGGTCGGCTACGTCGGCGCCGGGACCGTCGAGTACCTGCTCGGCGCCGACGGCACGCCGTCGTTCCTGGAAGTCAACACGCGGCTGCAGGTCGAACACCCGGTCACGGAGGAGACCACCGGCGTCGACCTGGTCGTCGAGCAGTTCCGCATCGCGGGCGGTGCCGCGCTGACCGGCGACGTCCCCCCGGCCCGTGGGCACAGCATCGAGTTCCGCCTCACCGCGGAGGACCCGGCCCAGGGCTTCCGGCCCGCTCCCGGCGTGCTCAGCCGCTTCCGTGCGCCGTCGGGGCCGGGGGTGCGCATGGACGCTGGCGTGGCCGAAGGCGACGCCGTCGACGGCCGCTTCGACTCGATGTTCGCCAAGCTCATCGTGACCGGTCGCGACCGCGGCGAGGCCCTCCGCCGGGCCCGCCGGGCGTTGGCCGAGATCCAGATCGACGGGGTGCCGAGCCCGGTGCCGTTCTACCGCCGGGTCGTCGACCATCCTGACCTCGTCGGCGACGGCCGCTCGTTCGCCGTGCACAACCGCTGGGTCGAACAGGACGTCGACGGGGTCCTCGGCGAGGCGGAGCCTGCGGGCCACCTGCTGACCGTCCGTGTCGGACGGCGGCTGATGACGGTCGCCGCTCCCGGGCTGGACGTCCTCGGGACTCGCGCCGCCGCCATCCGGCGCGAGTCCGCCGCGCTGCGGCGCGCCGAGGCCGGTGAGGTCGACGGGACCGCCGTCACCGCGCCCATGCAGGGCACGATCGTGCGGGTCGCCGTCGCGGACGGGCAGGCCGTGGCGAGAGGGGACCTCGTCGCGGTCCTCGAGGCGATGAAGATGGAGAACAGGGTGCTCGCCCACCGTCCGGGGATCGTGCGGGGCGTGGCGGTCGCGCCGGGGGCGTCGGTCGGCCCGCGGACGGTGCTCTGCGAGGTGCTGCCCGCGGCGGAGTGATGTCTCCTGCTGACGCAGGCTGCTATGGGGTCGTGCTCGAGAAGCGCCCGAATGGGGAGAGATGTGGGGATGGTCCATTTCGTGTCGGTCTGGTGGTGAAGGTCGGGGAGTCCGAGCGCAACTCGTCGACATTTCCCGCGGATCGCCGTCGGATGAAGGATTGAGCACATGCGCGATGACCTGATGGACAAGGACCGGACCCTCGGCCTGGCGACGCAGGTCGGCACGACCGCGAACCGTGCCGGGGGATGGCGGGCCTGGATGGATCCGCGGGTCTGGCTCGGTGCCTTCGCGCTGAACCGCAGCGTCGCCGCCGAGAAGAAGACGCTGCGCGGAACGCGGACACCGAAGGATCGCAAGTCCTATCTGCCGCGCGACATCGCGCTCTCGTTCCTCCAGGCCCGCACCGAACAGCACGACCCGGCGTGGACCCTCACAGGACCCGCGTTCGCCGAAGGATTCAGCCCTCTGCGCGGGTTCGACTATCATTGGGTCACCGAGTTCCTCGCCGAGTTGACGACACATCTGGTGCGTCGCGTGCTGTTCAGCCTCCCTCGGGATCCCCCGCTGACCTCGGCGCTCGCCCCGGATGCTCGGATCGTGCTCGTCGGGGACTGGGGAACGGGTGAGGGCGTCGCGCTCGCGGTCGCCGACCAGATCCGCCTCCAGATCGACGCCGCAGGCGATCGCGAGATCCACGTCGTGCACCTGGGTGATGTCTACTACGCCGGGACGAAATGGGAGGCCCGGCATCGGTTCCTCGACCACTGGCCGGTCGGTCACGACGACATCGCCCGCGTGCATTCGTGGTGTCTCAACGGCAACCACGATATGTACTCGGCGGGCGAGGGACTGTTCGACGTGATCGTCGCCGACGCCCGGTTCGGACGTCAGCGTACCGAGCGAGGCCTGCGGACCAGTGAGTTCCACCTGCGCAACGACCACTGGGACATCCTCGGCCTGGACACCAGCTGGAAGTTTCATCTCGGCGATATCCGTGGCGGCCAGGGCCATCTGCAGGAGCGGCAGCGGCGTTGGATCGGAAGCCGCCTTGACGGCTCCACCCGCAGGACGATGTTCCTGTCGCACCACCAGCCGTTCACCCGCCTGCGGGCGGGCGCCGGCGGCGTTGTCGACGTCGGCAACCTGCTTGCTGCCACAGCACCGATCCGCCGGGCTCGTGGGATAGATGCGTGGTTCTGGGGCCACGAACACCGGCTGTTCACGTATGCAGCACGTGCCGGGGTTCAGTACCCGACCTGCATGGGTCACGGCGCGGTCCTCGAGGAACCCGCGGCATCCGGCATCGCGGGGCCAGGAGAGGCCGAATTCCGCGCGACGTTTCGCGACGAAGACGGCGACGAATGGCGGATGCCCGGCTTCACCGTGGTTGACCTCGACGGGCCCGCGGCGACGGTCCGCTACCTCGACATGAACGGCGGCCTCTGGAGAGCGCCGGACAACCTGTGATCCGATCGCTCCGTCACGGCGGGCGGTGGAGGTGCGGGCCGACGCTGCGCTACAACACTGGGGTGAGCGACGGCAGGCCGGTGCGGCAGCCCGCCGTGCGCGGCGTGCCGCCGAAGTACCTGTTCGCCCCGCTCACCGAGCAGTTGGCCAACGTCCGCCGGTGGAACGAGGACCGGCAGTGGGGCTTCGCCGGGGCGGAGCTGGACGCCATCGACCTCAGTCCGCGGACCCATCCCGATCCGCTGGTGGTCGACCTGCTCGCCGTGTTCCTCGACGCCGAGTACCGCGGTGAGGACGAGGGCGAGCTGGACGGCGTCCGGCGCACCTGTCACGAGATGTGGAGCGTCGCGGCCGAGCGTCAGCTGAACACCTGGTGCTGGGACTGGGTCAGGGACGCCTACGAGAGCAGGCCGAAACCAGTGCGGTTGCTACCCGGGATCGAGCACCGGCCGGGCGTCCGGAGGGTGACGGTCGATCTCGGGGCGCACTGGCAGCCGGGTCGGCACGTCCGTCCGCGGGCGATCCGCGGGCCGGACTCGGCGCATGCCGAGATCCTGGCGGCCGCCGCCCACTTCCCGCGGTGGGCCAGGGCGATGGACGGAGTCCGCGTGCCGTTCATCTGGCTCGCGGGCTATCAGGTCACCTTACCGGAGCACGCCACCGACGAGCGGTTGCTTGCGATGGCGTGGGTGGGCTACCGGCGCACGCTCAGCCTGGGGATCGCGCGAGCCGATCACTCCTTCGCCGGGTGGGCCGCCCCGGTCCGGCTCCGCTGAGCGCGGCGACGCCGTCAGGGGGCGATCTAGGGGGCGTCGCGTCGCACCCCGACCTCGTCCAGATGGTCGAGGAGGTCGGCCGGGTCGGCGTAGACGCGGTAGGCGCCCGCCCGCTCCAGTTCCTCGCGGCCGTAGCCGCCCGAGAGCAGCCCGACGCCCAGCGCCCCGGCCCGGCGCGCGGCCAGCAGGTCCCAGATGCTGTCACCGACCACGATCGCATCGGTGATCTCCACGCCGATGAGCGCGGCCGCGGCCAGGAACAGGTCGGGGTCGGGCTTGGCGTGGCGGACCTGGTCGCGGGTGACCAGCGGCGTGCTGTCGGGCAATCCGAGCAGGTCCAGGGCGGGCCGGGCCGAGACGGCGAGTCCGCTGGTGGCGATGGCCCACCGCACACCCTCGTCCGTGAGCGCGTCGAGCAGGGCGCGGGCGCCGGGGAGCGGTCGCACGGTGTCGCGGCGGCGACCGAACGCGTCGGCGTGCGCCAGGTTGAGATCGCGGATCTGCTCGGGCGACAGCGAGCCGCGGGTCTCGCGCAGCAGCGCGTTGACGAACAGTCCGCCGCTCATCCCGATCCGGCGGTGGATCGTCCAGACGGGCAGGTCGATCCCGAACTCGGTGAGGGCCTCCCGCCAGGCCAGCACGTGCTGGTAGACGCTGTCGATGAGGGTGCCGTCCAGATCGAACAGCATTGCCGGTCTCTTCACGGACCCTTCCCTTCGTCGAGCACCCCTCTATACGCACACGAGCCCGCCCCCGCAGAGCGGGAAGCGGGCTCGTGGCGAAGCGCTGTGTCAGATGACGCGCACGCCGGTGGCCTGGGGGCCCTTGGCGCCCTGGCCGACCTCGAACTCCACGCGCTGCCCCTCGTCGAGGCTGCGGAAGCCGCCCGCGTCGATCTCGGAGTAGTGCACGAAGACGTCGGCGCCGCCCCCGTCGGTGGCGATGAAGCCGAAGCCCTTCTCGCCGTTGAACCACTTCACAGTTCCCTGTGCCACTTCTGCTCCTCGCAGGTTGGTGGGCCCGCACCGTGCGGTACCCGGCCGATCTTCGGAGACGAGGAGGTCTGCACAGTCGTGATGCAGGCCCTCGTCACCAAATCAGGTTCCCGCGGCGTGCAAACACGAACACCGAAACTGAACGACCACCGCTATCCAACCACAGAACCTCGTCGGGACCGCAGACGGAGGCGGCCTGTCGCGCCGCATGTCAGCGTGACGAGGTGATCGGCCGGGTTCAGGTCCGGTAGAGGTCGCCGCCGAGGTACTTCATGCCGGAGTCGACCTGCACGGTGGCGACCCGGTGCCCGGGACCGAGCCGCTGCGCCAGCCGGAGCGCGACGAGCAGGTTTGCCCCGGTCGACGGTCCGCTGAAGACGCCGTCCCGGAGGACGGCACGGCGCGCGGATGTGAAGGCGTCCGCGGTCGAGACGGTCTGCACCTCGTCGAACGAGCCCTCGACCAACTGCGGCGGGCGGAACCCGACCCCGCCGCCCTCGATCCGGTGGGTGCCTGCCGTGCCGCCGGAGAGCACGGGCGACTCCGCCGGTTCGATGACCACCCGATGCAGGTCCGGATAGACCTCGCGCAGTGCGCCGGTCACCCCCAGGAAACAGCCCGCGGTACCCACGTAGCCGCAGTAGACGTCGATCGGTGCAGGCACCTGCTTCGCCATCTCGGCGCCGAGCGCGCGGTAGCCCGTCACCATGTGGTGGTTGCGGAACTGGTCGGTCGGGTAGCCGCCGGTCTCCGCCACGATCTCACGGGCCCGGCGTTGCATGGCCGGGATGAGGTCGGGGGTGATCCCGGCCGGGCTCGGGATGACGTCGAGGTGGGCGCCGAAGGCGCGCATCGTGGCCAGCTTCTCGGCGGCGAACGCGTCGGAGGTGACGATGCGCAGCGGATAGCCCTTGAGCGCGCACACCAGCGCCAGTGAGGTTCCGGTGCTGCCGCCGGTGTACTCGATGACGGTCTGGCCCGGCCGCAGCTCCCCGTCCCGCTCGGCGCCCTCGATCATCGCCAGAGCCATGCGGTCCTTGTACGAGCCGGTCGGGTTGTGGCCTTCCAGCTTCACCCACACCTCGGCCGAACCCTCCGGCGCCAGGCGTTCGAGGCGGACGACCGGGGTGTGGCCAATGGCGTCGAGTACGGTGGGGGACATCGGTTCATCCTGCCGTCGCGCACCTGGACATCGACGACCTGGGGTTCGCGTGGCTGCCGGAGGACGACTTCGTCGGGCACTTCGCGGCCGATATGGATCCGGTCATGGCGCGGGTCATGTTCGCCGTGCAGCAGCCGCTGGCGGCGAGCACGCTCGGTGACGTGATGGGCGTCCCGGCCTGGAAGTCGTTGCCGTCGTGGTATCTCGTTGCGGCCAACGACGAGGCCATCCCGCCCGACGCCGAGCGCCAGTTCGCGGCGCGGATGGGCGCGACCACTGTGGAGGTCGAGGCGGGCCACGTGGCGATGGTGTCCCGGCCCGACGAGGTCGCGCAGCTCATCGTGGCGGCGGCCGAGGCGGTGTCCACCCCCGAGTGAGCGGGGCCCCGCCTGATGATCTCGGCTCGGTGATCCGGCCCGGCACCTGCGTGCCGTGGCGCAGCGGCGCCCGGCTCCTCCGATCGGCCGACGGCAGGGTCGTCCCACTGATCGTCCGGTGACCCGACGGTGCGGGTGACCCGCCCGGACGAGAGTGATCGGTATCGGGGAACACCCCCCGCCACAGGATCGGAGACCTCGTCATGGACGCCACCATCACCACCGCCACCAGGCCGAACCCCCCACTCCTCGGAGCACTCGCGGGACTGCTGGCACGCGCACGCCGCCCGGTCCGCGCCGCGCAGCTCCGGCCCGCGGGCCTCTGGGGGATGCCCCCGGCCGACCGCGACCGGGAACGCCTCCTCGCCGACCTCCGCGCCCTGCCCGACGCCCCGGCCGACCTGAACTACCGGGTCCGCGTGTGAGGGTGCTCCGTCACTGCGCGGGCTGCTCGGCGAGGCGGCGGCGCACGTCGTCCATGTCGACCTCGCGGACCTGCGCGATGAGCTGCTCCAGGGCGCTCGCGGGCAGTGCGCCGGGCTGCGCGTACAGGACCACGCCGTCGCGGATGGCCATCAGCGTGGGGATGGAGGAGATGCCGAAGGCCTGCGCGATCTCGGTCTGCGCCTCGGTGTCGACCTTCCCGAAGACCAGGTCCGTGTGGCGGGCCGCGGCGTCCTCGAAGACCGGGGCGAACATGCGGCACGGGCCGCACCACGACGCCCAGAAGTCGACGAGCACGATGCCGCCGCCGTTGACCGTCTCGGTGAAGTTCTCGGTGTTCAGTGTCGCCGTCGCCATGGCCTGCTCTCTCTCTGGCTATACCCCATACCGTATCCAGCAACACGCGCGGTGCCGCGGTATTCCGCGGACCGCGGGGAAGACGCAGGCGCCAGCGCGGCGCGCGTCCGGTCAGGGGCGGTAGTCCACGGCGCTGTACTCGGCGAGCAGGTCCAGCCGATGGTCGCTCTGCATGCGGCGCACCGTGCCGCTGCGCTTGCGCATGACCAGCGATTCGGTGGTGGCGGTGTCGGGGCCGTAGCGGACGCCCCGCACCACCTCGCCGTCGGTCACGCCGGTCAGCACGACGAACGCGTCGTCGCCACCGACGAGGTCGGCGGCGGTGAGGACGGCGTCGAGGTCGATGCCCTGGGTCTGCAGGTTGACGTGCTCCCTGTCGTCGAGGGGGGCGAGCCGCGCGTGCAGGACGCCGCCGAGGCAGCTCACCGCGCAGGCGGCGATCACGCCCTCGGCCGTGCCACCCCACCCGACGAGCATGTCGATGCCGCCGCGGCCGCTCGCCGCCATGATCGCGGCGGCCACGTCGCCGGTGGTGAGGAAGCGGATGCGGGCGCCCGCCGCCCGGACCTCACGGGCGAGCTCCTCGTGGTGGGCGCGGGCCAGCATCCCCACGGTCACGTCTTCGACGTGACACCCCATCGCCTTCGCCAGCCGGTGCACGTTCTCCCCGACCGGGATGCGCATGTCCACGACGCCGTGTGCCGCGCGGGGGGCGACCAGCTTCTCGATGCGCGGACACACCGAGGGGTCGAACATCGTGCCGCGGGGAGCGACCGCCAGCACGGACATCGCGTTGGCCAGCCCCTTGGCGGTGAAGGCGATCCCGTCGATCGGGTCGACGGCGACGTCGTACTCGCCGCCCGTTCCGTCGCCGACGACGTCGTCGCGGCCGAGCCACACCTCGTCGTCGTCGGTGCCTTCGCCGATCACCACGACGCCGCGCATCTCGACTGTGCCGATCATGGTTCGCATGGCGTTGACCGCGGCGGTCAGCGCACCGCCCGCGTCGTTGCGCCCGACCCAGCGGCCGGTGGCCAGCGCGGCGGCCTCGGTCACGCGGACGAGCTCCAACGCGAGGTTGCGGTCGGGCGTGACGCCGCGCGGCTCAGCGCTGGGGGTGACCTCGGGCGTCGACGTCACGGTTCACTCCTCCCTGCGGTCCTCGGGATCGCGACGACGGCGGCGCGTCGGGGACGCGGGCGCTTCGCAGCCAGGTCGGGGTCCGAACGGCACACCCGCATGGTGGGCAGCGCGTACCGCCCGGCGGGGTTCGTCCTGGCGCGGTGTGACGAACCTCATAGTGGAGTCCACCACGCGCCGAACGGTGTCGCAAGGTCGTCGTACTCAGGCGAGGGAGAGGAAGAGCTTCTCCAGCTCGGCTCGGTCGGGCTGTCCGTCGTCACCTGCGCTGACGCATTTCTCGAGGCCCGCAGCGATGATCGCGAAGCCTGCCCGGTCGAGGGCCCGGGACGCGGCGGCGAGCTGGGTCACCACCTCCTTGCAGTCGCGGCCCTCCTGGAGCATGCGGATCACCCCGCCGATCTGGCCCTCGGCGCGGCGCAGGCGATTCACCACACCGCCGACGACATCGTCATCGATCTTCATGACGCGTGTCCTCTCATACCCCGGGGCGTATGAGGTGAGGCTACCCCGTCGGCGGCGCGGACGGGTCAATGCGCTGCGCGCGTGGAGTCCTGGCCGTGCTGGAGCGAGCCGACGTGGTGGCCCACTACGGCCGCGGATCGATCGTCGAGCTCGTCCGCCGGGCGGTGGCCGAGGCCGGTCTGCCCTCCACGGGCGTCGACCCGGAGCGACTGGCGCCCCTGGACCATTTCCACACCGGTGGCCGCGCCGCCACCGAGGAACTGTTGGCGGAACTGTCGGCGCTGCTCGATGTCGGCCCGGCGACGACCGTGCTGGATGTCGGTGCGGGTCTGGGCAGACCCGCCCGACTGCTCGCCCACCGCCGCGGCTGCCGGGTCACCTGCCTCGACCTCACGCCGGACTACTGCGCCGCGGCCCGGTTGCTCACCGCAATGACCGGGTTGTCGGAGCTCGTCGACGTGCGGGAGGGCGACGCCACCCGGATGCCGTTCCCGGATCACTCGTTCGACGTGGTCTGGATGCAGAACGCCGCATACACAGCCGCATACACAGCCGCAGCCCTCGGCCGACACGGAGCTGGGGTTCCACGTCTACGTCCCCGACGCCGCGGTGAAGCGGGCCAACTCGCGCCGCAGCATGCAGGAGGGGCGCTGCACCCTGCTCAGAGTCACCGAGACCGCGACCTGACGGGCGTCAGCGGTCGGCCGGGTCGGGGCGCCGGAAGATGCGCGTGGCGGTGACCCGCCCGGTGCCGTCCGGGGCGTCGAGGTCGGCGAGCTGCCGCGCGGCCCGGTCGGCGACCGAGAGGTACTTGCGGCCCGCGCGCAGGTCCGCGTCGTTGCGCAGCCGGATGATCAAGGGGAACGCGCTGAGGGCGCCCGCGTCGAACAGGCCCGTGGTGTAGATCAGCTGCACGCCCAGCGCCCGCGCCACACCGAATTGCAGCTCCAGGAGGTATCCGGCGGAGGCGCGGCCGATGGGGTTGTCGAGGAACAGCACCCCGGCATGGGGCCGTCGGCCCTGGCCGCGCTGGTGCGCCCGGAGTGCCGCCATCGTGCAGTACAGAACGATCGCCGCGGTCAGCAGTTGGCCGCCGGAGAACACGTCGCGGATCTCGGACACGCGCAGCCGCTCGGTGCGCAGCACCGCGTCGGGTTTGAGCATCTCCGCCCGCACCCCCTTGGGCATGGCCGCGCGCACGCCGCGCAACAGCAGCGCGAGGCCGTCCCGTTGCTCGCGGGTGCGGCCGGACCGGCGTTCCTCGGCGACCCTGTCGACCACCTCACCCAGCTCGTGGTGCAGCACCTGGTCGGTGACCTCGTCGAACCGGATGCGCAGGAACTGCTGCCCTGACCAGTCCGAGAGCCCTTCGGGGAGCTCGGAAAGGCGCTGCGCGAGGCGCAGCGTGCGCAACGCCTCCCCGACCATGCCCGCAAGGCGCGTCACGATGCCCGAACGGTGCCGGACGATGTTCGCGAGGTCGTCCTCCAGCGTGCGCAACCGCGGTGCGAGCGCCTCCTGCCATTGCGGCGCGAGCGCGGGCATCTCGGTCCGCGCGACCCCGACAAGGTGCGCTCTCACCGGGCTGGTGACGAGGGAGAAGCGGGCCTCCTGAGCGAACTGGGCGACGGCGTCCGTCGCGGTCCGCACCTCGCGCTCGGCCGCAGTCCGCGCCCGTGCGGCCGCCCGCACCGCGGCCCGTGCGGTCTTCCACTGTGCGAGCGCGGCGTCGACGTCGCCACGGAACGGCTCGGCACCCACGGCCGCGGTGGGCGCGTCGTCGAGGCTCTCGACGACGAGCCGGAACCCGTCGGCCGACCTGCGTGCCTCCTGCTCGACCGCCGCGGCGGTCGCCGCGCTCCGCCGTGCGTCGGCGGCCTGCGCCTCCGCCGTCCGCAGGTCCGCTTCGGCCCGTTCGATGATCTCCTGGCCGTGCTCGAGGTCCGTCGGCACGGCATAGGGCTCGACCGAGCAGGGTGGTGCGCCGAAGCGGTCCAGCTCGCGCCTGGCCAGCGTCAGCTCGGTCGTACGGGAGCTCAGTTCGCCTGCCCAGCGGTCCACAGCGGATCGCGCGTGCTCGGTGGCGGCACGCCGGGTGGCACGGTCGGCGCCGTCGGGCAAGTGCAACAGCGCGGCCGCGGCGCCGCGGACCGCGTCGGGCAACCCGTCGATGTCGGCATGGGCCGCCGCTGCGGCCCGTTCGGCGTTGCGCAGCTCGGCCTGCAGATCCGACGCCACCTCGGCGGCGCCGTACGCGGCGTCGGCGGCGCGGTACTCCGCCCGCAGCAGGGCCAAGGTCGGCGCATCCGGGTCGGTCGCGCTGCTCTCCGCCACGCTGTCCGGCTCCGCCACGGGCAGTCCGGCCAGCTCTTCGCGACAGCTGTCGACGACGCGCAGCTGGCGCTCCCTGATGCGTCGGGCGTCCTCGGCGGCGGCGCGCGCGGCGGCCGCGCTTGCCCGGAACTGCTCGGCCTGCTGCTCGGCGCGCTCGACGGCAGCCGTCGCGGCGCGGTGCTGCTGCACCAGCGCGGGCCTGCGCCGCGTCGCGGCGAGGACGTCCAGGACGGCGGCCGCGCGGGCCCTGGCGGCCTCGGCGCGCAGGAGGAGCTCCGGTGCGTCGCGTTCGAGCTGGTCAGCCCGCTCGTCCAGGCCTGCGAGCGCGTCGTCGGCCGCGGCGGCGGCCCGTGCGGCGGCGTCGCCTGCCGAGCGGGCGGATTCGGCGGCCGCCGCCAACGCGGTCAGTTCGCCGGGCGGGTAGCGCCGCGACCAGTCCCGCAGGCGGGCCTGCAGCGAGCGGTCGGCGTCCAGCGCTTGGTGCAGCGCCGCCAACTCCTGCCCGAGGCGGCCCGCCTCGGCCTCGAGCTCGTCGCGGGTGGCTTCGGCCTCGCCTTCGTCGAACATGGCCGGATTCGGCGGGACGACGAAGTCCACTCCCGGCGCGGCGGCGTCGTCCAACATCGCGGCGGTGTTGCCGACCGCGACGACCGCGCACGGGAGCAGCCGCGCCCGTTCCAGCTCAGCCCGGGCGCGGGTCGCGTCCGCGGGGTTGTTGAGCAGCACCCCGGACACCAGATGCGGCAGTCGTTCGAGCACCGCGGCGCGCTGACCCGGCTTCATGGTCGTCAGGTAGCGCCAGCCGGAGTACGCGGTGATGCCCTCGGCTTCGAGCACCGCGAGCACGCGCTCGATGGCGACGGGCTCCGGCAGCAGGCCGCCCGCACCCAGCGCCTTCAGGGCACGGGTGTGGCGCTCCTGCGTGGCGAGCAACCAAGTGCGCCGGGCGTCGCCCGCCTCGATGGCCGCGCGGAGCTGGTCCAGCAGCGCACCGGCGTCGGTGTCGGGTTGGATCTCCTCCACCCCGAGCAGCTCGGCGAACCGAGGCTGTGCGGCGAGCTCCGCGCGGGCGGCGAACGCCTCCTCGGCGGTGACCTCGGCGCGCTCGGCGGCCACCCTGGCCGTGTCCGCGGCAGTGCGGAGCGTGGCCCGCCTGCCCTCGGCCGCGCTGCGCTCCCGGCGCAGCTCGGCCAGCGCGGTGTGTGCCGCGGCGACCTCCTCGGCCGCCGCCCGCGCGCAGGCGTCCGCCGCCGCGTGGGCCGCGCCCCCGTCAGCCCCGTCAGCCCTGTCAGCCCTGTCAGCCCCGTCAGCCCTGTCGGCCCCGTCAGCCCCGTCAGCGAGGAGACCGGCCCGCACGGCGTCCGCCACGGCCCGATCGATGTCCCGCACCCCGTCGTCCGCCTGTTGTGCGGCGGCCCGCTGGGTGGCCGCCGTCCCGACGTGCCGCAGCTCGGCCGCGCGCGCCGCCTCGGCGTTCTCCTCGGCGGTGGTGGCGGCGTCGGCTGCCGCGGCCGCCGCGGCCTCGGCGTCACGGACCATCGCCCGCAGCCCCACGGCGAGCGCGCGGGCGGCGTCCTGTCGGGCCAGCAGCGCCGGTCGGGCCCGTTCCTGTTCGGCGGCGACCAGGTCGCGCAGGCGGTCCCCCTCGCGCGCCGCGATCTGCTGGCGCAGCACCGGCTCGACCGCCTGCCAGGCCGCCAGCCGCTGCCGCGCTTCGCTGTGGGCGTCCCGCGCCGCGAGCTCGGTGCGCTGCGCCGCCTCGACGCGCAGGGTCGCGGCGCGCCTGCGCAGCTCGGCGGCGACGGCCTGCAGCCGCCGCTCGCCGTCCTCGGCGGCGCGAACGTCTTCGCGCGCGGCCGAGTGCGCCGTGAGCGCGGCCGCCAGCTGCGCGTCCTCCTCGGCGCGCCGGGCCGCGATCGCCGCGGCCAGGGCGACGGCCGCGCGTTGGGTGCCGTCCTCGTCAGCGCGTGCGTCGGCGGCCTGTTGCGCCGCGTCGCGCAGCGGCCCGAGCAACACCAGCGTGCCCGCGACGAAGTCGCGTTCCCGCTCCAGGTCGGCGCGCTCGGCGAGCCTGCTCGCGTAGCCCGCGACCAGATCGGCGAGGTTGCGCGGCTCCTCCGGATCGACGACCGCGCGCAGGAGGAAGTCGACGAACGCCTCGTCCGACGGGAACGAGAAGGTCTCGGCCGCCTCACCCTCGCCCGCGTTCATCTCCCGCTGATAGCGGAACAGCTCCGGATCGAGGCCGACGTCGACGAGATGCCGCGTCCACTCGCCCGGCGCGTTCTCCCAGGCCAGGTCCAGAGCCGGGACCTTCTGGAGCTGCTCGGCGAGCCGGTCCTTGAAGCCGGTGGTGGTGACCCGGCGCCCTTCGGCGGTGAACGGCAGATCGTCGAGCCCGAACCCCGCACCCGGACGGAAGGAGTACCACGCCGACACCAACTTCTCGGGGTCGGCCGACATGACGTGCCCGCGCCACTCCGAGACCTTCCCGGTGACCAGGAGCCGGCCGGTCCGGGTGTGCATCCACTCGAGCGCGACGTGCGCCACGTCCTCGCCCAGGACGAACTTCTCCAGCACGGTCGTGCTCGTCGTGCCCACGACCTGCCGCCTGCCCGGCAGCACCACCGAGAACACGAGCTTGAGCAGGACCGACTTGCCGCCGCCGTTCTCCAGGAACAGCACCGACGCCGGTGCGGGCCGCCGGGGCACCCGTTCCAGGTCGTCGGCGGCGAACAGGTCGATCTGCCGCGGATCGCTGCGTATCGGCTCGCCGACGCCGCGCAGGTCGAGCTGGACGTCCTGGTACCGCGCCCCGGGCGGCCCGATCGAGAACAGCCGCACCCGCGACAGCTCATACATCCGGCGACTCCAGCCCGTCCGGGGCACGCAGGCTGCCACCCCGCGCCTGCGCAGGCAGCACGCCGAGCTCCAGCAGCTCGTCGAACGTCCGCTGCGCGGCCAGCTCGCGCACCTGCACCTGATAGCGGGGTGTCGTGCGGTAGACCCCTTCGTGCCCCGCCGCCACCAGGAATCCCTGGTCGGCGAGGAACCGCAGGGCCTTCCCGACGATCCCCCGCGTGGTCGCCTCCCCGGCGCGACCGTCCTTCGTCGCGGTGGTCTCCGGGCGGCGCAGCCACGCCCGCCAGGCCGCCTCGAGCTGCGGGGCGTCGGACGGCGGGTCGAGATCGTGGGTCGTGGTGCGCTCTTCGAGGAGCCTGCACGCCTCACGAACCGCGCCGTCGACCTGGTCGACCGAGACCCGGCCGACGTAGCTGTCGTCGCCGAGATCGTCGGGCCGAGGGAAGGCCAGCGCGGCCACCGCGAGGTGCGCCAGCCCGTGCATCATCTTGTCGGCCTGCCGGTTCTGCAGCGCGGTGCGGCGCGCGTACTCGTCCATCCGGATCTCGAACACCGAGTTCTCCACCGCGGCCAGCACGATCCCGGACCGCGCTCCGACCGCGAGAACGACCAGCCCGAGCCCGGAGGCCACCCGCTGCACGGTGTCGGCGAACGCGTCGTCGTCGCGGTAGCGGCGGACCAGCTCGCCGTAGCCGGTGTCGCGGGTGGGCAGCGCCTTCGGGCGCATGCCATGCGCCACCAACCGGGCGGCCGACTCGACATCCTGCGGGCTCACCTGACGGCTCACGCGCGCAGCTCCGCGCCCTCGTCGCCCGCCAGGCCCACCGCGGCCGTCGCCACCAGAAGGTCCGCGCCACCGAACTCAGGGTCCCGGAGCACCGTTCCGTCGTCGACGGCCACGAGCACCGACGGGTCACCCTGGCTGCGCACCGTCGCGATGGCCGTCCCGACCGCGTGCACGGTGCGCAGGACGACCAGGGTGGGCAGCTCGGCCGCGGCCTCGCGGGCCGTCGCGAGCAGCTCGGAGAGCCGCCGGACGTCCGGCACGGCGTCCGGGGACATCGCCAGCACGCCGTCGGACGCCCGCCACAGCGCGTCGTCGAAGCGCTCGTCCGGCTGCGCGACCACATCGGGTTCCGGCAGCGGCCCACCGAGCGGGTCGCGTTCCGAGGAGGGCGTCAACAGCGTCTCCACCAGGCCGGGCAGGCTCGGCACGCTCGGCACGCGCGTCCCGGCGCCCGCTCCGAAGAAGGCCACCGCCGGATCGCACGCCGCGGCGATGGGCAGGGCAAGGCACGGCCGGAGCAACTGCCCGAACACGTCGATCGCGGCCCGCCGCGGCCGGTCGGAGAACTGCTGACGGTCCTGCTCCGCCCGGAACGTCGCGCCCGCCTCCTGCAGCCGCGCCTGCAGCTGGGTGTGCCGCTGGATGCACTCGTTGACGACGTCGACCAGGTCGGCGGCCTGTCGTCGGCGCCGCGGCTCGGTGGCCTCGTCCCGCGCGTCCGCGATGTTGGCCAGGATCGCCGTCTCGGCGCGGTACCGGGACTCGATGTGGGTCAACGCCTCGTCGAGCAGCGTCGGAACGGTCGTGAGCCAGTCGACCGACCGCACGTCACGCCGGGTGGCGTCGAGCTTGTGCCGCAGCGACTCCGCGTACTGCACCGTCCGGTAGCGGGCCTGCTCGGCGGCCAGGCGCGCGTCCTCCAGCAGCCCCCGCCTGATCAGGTTCTCCAGCTTCACCTCGGCCGCGATCTGCGCCGACTCCACGTCGGTGTCCAGCGCGCCCACGAGCACGTTGATCGCCTCGTCCGAGGCACGCAGGTACACCTCGCCGTCCGGCGCAGCCACCTCGACGAGCAGCTTGAAGTCGAAGCGGCGTCGCAGGTAGCGGCCGTCCTCGCCGAACGAGCCGTAGTCGACCTGGAACCCGCGGTCCAGGCTGCCCACGTTGATCAAGTTCTCGATCACCCACTGCCCGACCCGCTCGTGCTCCGGCCGCGGCGCGTCGGGCGCCTGTGCCGCGATGAACGGCAGCAGCCGGCGCACCACCTGCCGCTGGTCCGCGCCGTGGTCGAAGTCCATCGCCAGCGTCACCTGGTCGATCGCCTGCAACCCGATCTCCGCCATCTGGTACGGCGTGGCGTCGGCCCAGTCCAACCGGGTCTTGCGCGTGTCGAGATCGTGCAACGGGGCGGTGCAGGCCAACGCCTTGAGACGACGTGCGACCCGGTCATCGCCTGCCCGGATCGGACGCACGTTCAGCACCACGGACGGGCACTCTACGGTCCACGCCCACGGCGGAAACGCCTCGGTGGTGGTTCCTCGGCTAGCGCATCCGCGTGGCGCCGGTCCCGGTCTCCGCGTCGAGACCCTTGTAGTAGAGCTCGAGGACGGTGCGTTCGCTGTTGGGGTTCAGCACGCGATGCACGGCGGTGGCGACGGATGTCGGGATGTTGTCGTCGGAGATGCGCTGCTCGGCGTCGAACCACCCCACGACGACCCGGACGTCGTCCGGGTCGACGCACACGGCAGATGCCAACTCGTCAACGGTCACGCGTCGAGCGTGGCACGGGCCGTGGACCGGGTCGACCCCTCGTACGCCCAGAACTCCCGCATGACGGTGGGTGCCGAGGGGCTGGTCATCTCGACCTGGGTCAGCAAGATGGTCACCCGCTCGCCGCTCGCGCCGTCGGCCGGGACGACATGTGCGGCCGTACCGGATCCGCCGACCCAGCCGTAGCGACCGGGCACGTTCCACGGGTCGATCCGCTCGACGTCGACGCTCCCGCCGAACCCCCATCCCTGGCCCTCCAGGAATACCCTGCTCGCGTCGCGCTCGGTCGCCGTCAGGTGGTTGCGGGTCATCAGCGTCACGGACGCGGGGGAGAGCAGGCGCGCACCATCCGGGCCCGTCCCGTCCGCCAGCAGCATCCGCTGGAAGGCCAGCAGGTCGTCGACGGTGGAGACCAGCCCGCCCGCCCCCGAGCAGAAGGCGGGCCGGACGCTCCACTGGCCGTCCGGCCGGTCGACGACGGCCAACTCGGCGGTGTCGGGGTCGGGGTCGGGCCGGTAATACTCGGTGAACCGCAGGTGGTCGGCGGCGGGCACGTGGAAGCCGGTGTCCTGCATGCCGAGTCGTCCGAAGACCCGCTCGGCCAGGAACTCGTCGAAGGGCATGCCGGCCGCGCGGGCGACCAGCACGCCGAGGATGTCGGCGCCCGTATTGTAGAGCCACGCCTCGCCCGGGTGGTGCAGCAGCGGGATCGCGGCCAGGGTGCGCATCCACTCGTCGGGCGGCGTGACCTGCTGGGGCGCGGGCGGACCCTGGTGCAGCTCGCTGAACAGCAGGGCGACCGCGGGCAGCGCGAAGTCCGCGGGGAACCCGTGGCCGCTGCGGAACTCCAGCAGATCGCGGACGGTGATCGCCCGTCGGGCCGGGACGACGTCGTCGACCGGTGAGCTCGGCGTCCGGACGACCATCGGGGAGGCGAGCTCCGGGAGCCAGCGGGCCACCGGGTCGTCCAGCGCCAAGGTGCCCTGCTCGACGAGCATCATCGCCGCCGCCGCGGTGACCGGCTTGGTGACCGAGGCGATCCGGAAGATCGAGTCGCGGGTCATCGGAGCGCCGCCGAAGGCGCGCGCGCCGACCGCGGCGACCTCGACCTCGTCGCCTGTCGCGATCAGCGCCACGGCACCGGGCAGCGCCCGCGCCCGGACGTGGTGGTCGAGCAGGTCGGTCAACGCGGTCATGGCCACCTCACGCGGTATCGGATCGGGTGCCAGTGTTGACCCGCGGCGGCCCGCGAACTCATCGGGCCGTCGTCGTCGCGGCGCAACGCCCGCCCGAGGGCTCTGCGCGAGGCGGCGCGTGCGTGCGGATGCCTCCGCCCGGGCGGTCTCACGCCGAGGAGGGATCATGACGAGGACGCTCATCCGCTCCGCGCTCGATGCGCTCGTTCGACCCGGTGCGGCTCGGTGCCGCCGAGTGCGCGGGCCGGGTCGGTATTGTGGCAGTGCGGCTTGCCCGCCCGATGCGGCGATCCCCGATGCGGCGATCCCCGATGCGGCGATCACAGCGGGACGCGGCACTAGGGTTGCGCGGTGTGAAGCTGCACGAGGAGGAAGTGCGCGTACCCGCGTCGAACGACGGGATCCGCGCGGTGGTGACCAGCCCGGTGGGCGGTGGGCGACGGCGGGCGGTCCTGCTCTACACCGACATCTTCCAGCTGACCGAGTCGACCTTGCGGACGGCCCGCAGGCTGGCGTCGAGCGGTTTCGTGGTGTGCGTGCCGGAGATCTATCCGCACGGCGAGCTGGCGGGCGTCGCTCTCGAGTTCGACGACGCGGGCAAGCAGGCCGGTCTGGCGGGCGCGGCCGCGACGACCACCGCGCAGTTCGACGCTGACCGGATCGCGGTGCTGGACTTCCTCGAAGGGCGTCCCGACGTCGACGGGCTGTGCGCCGTGGGCTTCTGCATCGGCGGCCACCTGGCGTTCCGGGCCGCCTTCGACCCGCGGGTCGCGGCGACGGTGTGCTTCTACCCGACGGGGCTGCAGGACGGCGCGCTGGGCGCTGACGCCGATGCGGGGTCGCTCGCCGCGGCGCCCGCGATCGGCGGGCGGCTCATGATCGTGTTCGGGTCCCGGGACCCGCACGTGCCCGCCGACGCGCGGCTGCGGGTCGTCTCCGCGCTGTACGCCGCGGGGCTGACGGATCTCGAACTGCACGTGTTCGACGGCGGCGAGCACGCGTTCATGCGCGACGTCGGTGCTCGCCACGATCCGCTGCTGACCGATCTCGCGTTGAGCACGGCGGTGACGTTCCTGGCCGGTCGCTGACGCCGTCCGCGATTCTGACTGCGTGATCCTCGCAAGAGCGACGGACCCGTCGACGACGTGGTAGGGATGCGTCCATGCGGATCGGCATCATCGGGTCGGGAAACGTGGGCGGGACGCTCACCCGGAGGCTGGCCGCGCTGGGCCACGACGTCACGGTGGCCAACTCGCGCGGCCCGGCCTCACTCGAATCGCTCGCGCGGGAGACCGGCGCGCGGGCGGCCAGCGTCGAGGAGGCGGTGCGCTCGGCTGATCTGGTCGTGCTCGCCGTGCCGGTCAAGGCCGTCACCGCGCTGCCTGCCGACACCTTCAGCGGGCACGTGGTGGTCGACGCGGGCAACTACTACCCGCCCCGGGACGGCCGGATCCCGGAGTTGGAGCAGCCGCAGGCCGCGTCGTCGCAGTGGCTCGCGTGGCACTTCCGCGACACCCACGTCGTCAAGGCGTTCAACACGATCCACTTCGCGCATGTCGAGAAGCACGCCACGCCCCCGGGCACGGTGGCGCGGCGGGCGCTGCCCGTGGCCGGGGACGACGCGGCGGCGAAGAAACAGGTGATGGCGTTGGTGGACGAGCTCGGGTTCGATCCCGTCGACGCGGGGTCGCTCGCCGAGTCGTGGCGCCAGCAGCCCGGCACACCGGTCTACAACCGGGAGCTCGACGCCGCCCAGGTGCGCGACGCCCTGCACCAGGTCTGAGCGGCGGCCTGGACGAGCCTGCCTGGCCGGAGGGTCACCCAAGGGCGCGCAGGTCGGGCAGGCGGGCGGCCACACTCTCGGCCTGTCCGACAGGATCCCCGCTGACGATCAGGATGATCTCAGTGCAGCCAACGGCGACGAACCCGGCGACCTGGTCGGCGAGCTCGGCCAGGTCGCCGGGCACGCGGATCTGCACCGAGCGGCGAATCTCGGACGGGTCCCGGCCGATGTCCGCGCAGTGGCCGTCGAGCACGGCGGAGAGCTCGGCGAGCTGCTCCGGCGAGCCGCCGGGCGCGTTCCAGACGGCGGCGTGCTCGGCGGCCATCCGCAGGGTGCGTCGCCTGCCCACGCCGCCGATCCAGATCGGCGGGTGCGGGGTCTGCACCGGCTTCGGCTCGGCCACCGCGTCGGTCAGCTGATAGTGCTTGCCCGCGAACGTCGTGCGCGGTCTGGTCCAGAGCGACCGAATGATCGGCAGCGCCTCCTCGAGCCTGCCCGCGCGCTCGCCGACCGTGCCGAAGGGCATGCCGAGCATGGTGTGCTCGTTCTCCGCCCAGCCCGCGCCGATGCCGAACTCGAGCCGCCCTCCGGAGAGGTGGTCGACGGTGACGGCGGCCTTCGCCAGCACGCCCGGATGCCGGTAGGTGTTGCCGGTGACCGAGCAGCCGATCCGCGTGCGGGTGGTGCGCGCGGCCATGCCCGCGAGGAGCGTCCAGGCCTCGAAGATGTCGAGCCCGTCGTCGCTGCCGAGGCTGGCGAAGTGGTCCATGTTCCAGCAGTGGTCGAAACCGGAGTCGTCGGCGATGCGCCAGACCGTCGTCAGCGTGTCGATCGTGGCGGCCTGGCTCAGCTTGAGCCCGAATCGGAGTGGATGCATGCCCCGGTCTTACCCGAGCCCGCGCCGAACCCGGCGGCGCGCGAACGCGTGGCGATGTGACGACGACCACAGTCATGCGCGGCGTGCCCGGCTGGTGCGTGCCACCGGTCAGAGCGGGGCGGTGAGCTCCAGGTGCACCCCGTCGGGGTCGCTGAACGACAGGATCGCGATGCCGAAGGAGGTCAGGTCGATCACCTCGCCGTGCGGCACCCCGCGCTCGTCGAGGCGGTCCCGGGCCGCGAGGAGGGCGTCGCGCGACGCGACGGTGAAGGAGAGGTGGTCGAGACCCACCCGCTCCGACACGAAGCGGTCGGTCGGGTCGGCCACCGGGCGCAGCCCGAACAGCATCCCGCTGGTCGCGAACACCACGCCGCCGTAGAGCTGGGCGGGGTCGTTGCGGACGTCGGGATCGTCGGGGCTGCCGGAGGACTCGGCCGCGACCGCGAAGCCGAGCACCTCGCTGTAGAAGGCGCGCGACCTGGCCAGATCCGTCACGGTGAGCCGCACGTGATGGATTCCCGTCGTCTCGATCATTCCCATGGCGACGAAGTATGCGCAGGCGGCACCGCCGGCGTAAGGGCGGCCCGCTACCAGCGTTCGAGGCCGAGCTGGCGACGCCCGGTCGGGCTCAGCTCGTCGCGGCCCGGGCGGGCCGCCCAGCCCGTTTCGTAGTGCTCGGGGGCGAAGTCGGCCGGGCTCTCGCCCGCGAGGAACGCGGCGCCGCACCGCTGCGCGTAGGCGGCGTTCTTGGCGCAGTGGGGCGCGGCCGGGATGTACATGACATTGCCCCAGCCCTTCTGGTCGGTCACCGGATCGACCGAGTGGACGGCGTCGGCGTGCCACCACACGGTGTCGCCGGGCTCGACGTCCGGGATCGGGCTCATGGCCGGGAGCAGGACCGCGTGGTGGGTCTCGGTGATCGGCAGGGACTGGCCGTTGGCGGCACCGCACAGGTCGTCGTCGGCGACGTCGTCCTGCAGGGCGCGCAGCAGGAGGTAGACCATGGCGTGGGGGAGGGGCAGGACGTTGAGCACGCCTTCGGTGCGGGCCATGTGCGAAAGCGCGGTCCAGCCCTGGAAGGTGCGGAACGTCGAGCACATGACGGTGGACGGGTACTCGTCGACTTCCGTGCGGAAGGCGCCGTCCCAGGGGTCGTAGGCGGCGGGGTTGCCGTCGAAGACGTGCCGGAACACCTGCTGGTAGGCCGGGAGCAACCAACGCTCGATCGAGCCGGAGTCGGTGTGCGCGGACAGTCCGCCCGAGCTGGTGCCGGGGGCGCGGCGGCGGATGCGGTCGGGGTAGGCGGTGTCGCGGTGGGGGTCGAACCAGACGCGGCCCTGTGACTCGTGCTTCCAGAAGCCGTTGAGGAACCCGCGCACGGCGATCATGTTCGGGTCTTCGCGGGCCTGCATCTGGGGCCGGGACCAGTAGATCGGGTAGATGGACGGCCTGCTCGCGGCCAGGCCGCCGAAGACGCCGTCGTCGAGGTAGGCGTAGCGGCCCATGAAGTCGTTGTCGTCCAGATAGGACACGAGCTCGGCGTCCCACGCCGCGGCCCGCTCCCGGGGGAACGTGCCGCGGACGACGGCGCACCCCCGGCGCCGGATCGCGGCCCGCGTGCCCGCGGGCACGGTGCCTGCCGCGACATCGCTGAACCGGACGACCGGCCACACCTCCTCGCCCCGCTCCCGGAGGGCGACGATCGCCGCGACCTCCCGTCGCATCGCGGCCTCGACCTGGGTGAACACCGCGCGGTAGTCGCCGATGCGGGCGCGGAGCTCGGCCTTGACCGCGCGGATCGCGGCGGGGACGTCGGCAGGCGCCTCGGTGACGCGGAATGCGACAGCCATCTCGGAGTCCTCTCTAGACTATGACGATCGTTGGTTAGTAAACTTGACTAACTATCGAGAAAGTAGCATCGCGACCGCGGTGGCGCAAGGGGGAGCGATGGCGGAGGTTCCGCTTCGCAAGCCCGCGCGACGTCGGCCGCGGCTTCGTCTTCCCGTCGACCTGCGCTCGATCGCGGCCGCGCCGCTGCGGCTGCTCATTTCGCGGCGCCTGTCGGTCCGGACCGCTCCGACGCCTGACGGCCCGACGCCGTCAGGCGCGCCGTCGCGCCCGGGCGGCGCAGGCGACGGCCACGACCCCCGCGAGGACGGCCGCGGCCACGGTCACCTCGAGCAGGTAGGCCGCGAGCCAGACGTGCTTGGCGATCTCGAAGTAGCCGTCGCCGAGTACGGCCGCGGCGACCAGCGCGACCGCCGACGCCGCCGCGAGGGCGGCGACCCGCGACAGCGCGGTCACGAGCGGGCCTCCCCGCCGGAGGGTCAGGATCCCGAGCGCCAGGCCGACCACGGCGACCAGGCCAGGGAGCCATGGCGCGGTGAGCCCGTCCAGCCAGCTCCGCAGCTGGTCGCCGTAGGCGCCCTGCTCGCCGACCGTGGTGCCCAGCGCGGGCGCCACCGACGAGGGCGACAGCGGGGCGGACGGCAGGTAGTCCAGCCGGGCGCCGAGGGTCGCCGTCATGCCGAGCCCGATCGCGCGGGCGGCGGCGGACGGATGTCCGAGCAGCACGCCGTAGGCGGCGGCCCGCACCCCGGTCGGGTCGGCGGCGATGACGACCGATCCGGGAACGCCGTCCGCGCCGCCCGGGTAGTAGGCGCGCCCCGCGAACGCCGCCGCCGCCGCCGGCAGCCCGAGCGGACCCAGCGCGGCGGCGCCGACCTCGGGCAGCACCGCGGTGAACACCAGGTTGTGGGCGTTCACCGCGGCGAAGTGCCGTTGCTGCCACTGCAGGCCCGCCTGCACCGGGGCCACCGCCACCAGCGCCACCACTGCGGCGAGGACGGGGCCGACGAGCCGACGCGATCGCGCGAGCGGCACGGCCGTGGCGGCGCACACGACGAACGCAGGCAGGAGCAGGGGCAGGTAGGACGCCTTGGCCGTCGCCGCGAACAGCCCGCCCGCCGCGACCAGGATCAACCCGGTGATCCGGCCTGCGCGGTCGGTCCGGGCGGCCGCCGCGATGACACCCGCCCCGAGGAACATGGCGTAGGTGCCGAGCAGGCCCGCGGGCTCGCTGAAGGTCGACACGAAGAACCGGGTGAACGTCAGGCCCGCCAAGGGCACCAGGGCGGGCACGAGGACGAGCAGGCGGGATCCCGGTCCCACCGCCCAGGCCGCCACCGCGGTGACCAGGCCGACAGCCAGCGCGTACAGGATCCCGAGCCGCGCCGCCGACCACGTGGGACCGCTGCCTGCCGTCGCGAGCCGCAGCATCGGCAGGGCCGAGGACACGATGGGGTCGGGGCAGGTCGGCGCACCGGTGGCGAAGTCGAGTACGACCCCGCCCTTCCAGTTCGACCGACCGTCCGGCGTTCCCGGCACCAGGCCCGCCCCGCAGTACAGCCGTGTCCCGTCGCCGTTGTCACCCGCGCCCGACGGCGGCCCGGGCAGGCCGAGGGACAGGGCGACCACGAGCACCGCCACCACGCCGCTGAGGATCGCCACCGGCACCCGTCGGGCGGGTGCCCATCGCCGTGGCCCCGTGAGGAGGGCCGGGCCGCCCGCGCGGTCGGCCCGACTCACAGGCCGACGATCCGGTAGGCCATGTCCGGTTGTCTGATGTCCTGGCGGAGGGTGTCGACGTCCTCCCATCGCACGACGACGACCGAGCCCGGATGGCTCCGCAGGATGTCCTCCGCCACCGGGCCGGGACCACCCGGACGGTTCAGCACGGTGCCCGACGCCACCGTGTTGGCGTCGAGCGTCCAGGTGTCGGTGAAGGCGAGGAACCACTGGGCGACCAGCACCGAGCTGACCCGGCCGTCCGAGCCGATGTCGAGGTAGTACGCGCCCCCGCGGGGAACCTGCCCGTCCATCGCGGCGACGCGCGTCACGAGGTCGGCCGCCGACGGCGGATCGGCGATCAGCTGCTCCTGGTGCGCGGCGTCCTTCGCGCCCTGTGCCTCGACGCCGAGCCCGATGCCGCCGAGATCCGCCACGGCGAGTCCGAACACCTGGGTGAGCGCCGCGGCGACCAGCAGGGACGCGGCGGCGCCGGAGACCGCGCTTCGCCGCGGGCGGGGGCGCTGCGGGAGAGGACACAGATGGACCAACGGCACGGCGAGGGCGGCCAGCAGCACGATCTCCATGCCGAGCAGGAACTTGAACCCGTAGTAGGTGACCTCGCCATTCGCCTGGACCTGGAGAGCGACGAGGGCGCCTGCCGTCGCCACCCCGACAACGGGCATCGCCAGCATCGCCGCGATCCGGGTGCGGACACCCCGTCGGGGAGCGCGCAGGAGCAGGAGGCAGGCCCCGACGATGGCCAGGGTCGCGGCCACGAGCAGGCCGACGTCCACCGGCACCCGGCCGCCGTCGATCGTCAGCGGGCTTGGGGCCTGCACGCGGGAGAGCACGGCGGCGGTGCGGGCGAGGCAGCCGATCACGACCAGGACCAGCACGGCCGACGACGCCATTCGGGCCTCGGACGCCCACCAGCGGCGTCGACGCAGTGGGAAGACCAGCATGAGGATCGCGGGCAGCGCCAGGACGAGCAGCAACACCCAGCCCGTCGCGATCCCGACCACGGCACCGCCGAGCGCGGCGAGCGTCAGCGGGGTGAACACCCGCGCCGCGGTCGCCGCGAGCAGCACGGCTGCCACGACCAGGCAGCAGGCGACGGCGAAGTTCGCGATGCCGCCGTTGATCGCCTGTGCGCCGGGCCCGATGAGGAACACCGCCGCGACGAACGCCGCGACCGGGGCGGCGAGCCCGGGTCGACGCCGCACGGCGGGCAGCGCGCAGAACCCGGCGACGACCATCGTCGTCGCGCCGATCACCAGCAGCGCCATGGCGCGGGTGTACGCCAGGAGCTCGGATCCCGCACGTCCGGGTCCATCGGTCGGCGCGTGGACCGCGATCATCTCCAGTCCGGCGGGATGATAGGTCGCGTAGATTTGCCGCAACGCCGGTACGAGCTCGCGACGGAACGGCGTCCCGATATTCCAGAATTCGAGGAGGACGACTTTCCCGCGCAGGGCGGCGAGCTCGAGCGGCTGCGAATTGAGCCACTTCGCCACGTGGAGCGGAGCGGCCGGCTGGTCGTCGATCTTCTTGTTCGGTCGGCGTGCCCAGGTTCTTGAGCGGCGACAGGTCGGGTTTCGGCCAGCCGAACTTCTCGCGGAGCATTGCGCCGATTTCCTGGCCACCACGGATCTTTGTGGTACGCGTAGCCGAGCCGTCGGTCGACCACATCCACTCCGTACGGAATCTCGAAGGAGAACACGTCCGGGGGGATCACGAGGCGCGGCTGATAGCTCACGACCTGGATCCTGCGGCGAAGGTGCAGCCGAGAGGCTCCGTCGTCGCGGACGTGGACCCATTCGTACTCGATCCGCTCCGGAGCCCAGATGCCCGGGGCGACCTCGTGCACGCCGTGCAGATCGTAGGAGACGTACTTCTTGCCGTATCGAAGCTGAGACTCTGCTGATCGGAAGATATCCCTGCTTCGGTGAGATGATGTATTCGGTTCCCCACTCGGCCGGGCTTGCCTCCTTTGACCACGTAGCATCTCGAGCCGTCGACGACTCGCTGCTCGATCGCGATCGGGAACTTGTCCTGATCGGGTTCTCTCCAGGAGTCTGATCAACTCATCGCTGCGCTCCCAGATCAGACTTCGCGGCGTCCACTGTCGGGCGCCGAAGTTCGTCTCACCCAGGATGACCTGATTCTTGGAGATCTCACGATCGTAATGCTCGACGCCGTCGAATCCCGAGGACCATCGGTCGACTGAAAGCCGGGTCGAGCCCGACTGGGCATCATCGAATCGTACTCCGTGCGCCATCTCGACCCATCGCTCTCGTACCGGGCCCGCCCGCGGAACGTAACCAGGATCGGCTTCTGTTCGGGCGTCCAGTTCGTGTCGTCGTCTCACTGAACACGACCCTGATCGAACCGATGTCGTCATAGGGCTTCATCGCCTCGCGGAGCTTGGCGGCGAGTTCTTGGGCTGTGAGCGGTGGGCAGGGGGGCGTCGGCCGGTTCATCGGCCACCGCCCGGCCGGCGAACCCGATCAATCGCACCGAGCCGGCCGTCCCCAGAATCAAGAACGCCGAGCACGGCCAGCATCGCCCAGCGCCGCCGGCTGATCGGCTGCGCCACTTCGACTCACCGCGCAGGATTCGCCGGATTCGGTCCGCCAGGCTCGTCGCCCCCGAGGAGTGACGCGGCCAGGACGGAGGAGGTGGAGAGACTCGCACCGGGGCCAGATCCAGCAGCCATTGCGCATAATGCTCGGGCGTGTCCAGCGTCGCGGCCGCCATGTCGTCGCAGCGATACTCTCGCTCCCTGCGCAGACAGGCGACGGCCAGGTGGACCGGCGGATAGAACCAGGTCAGCGATCGCCAGATTTCGGCCAAGAGCGCGACCCAGTCATCACCATGATGCAGGTGCGCCAGTTCGTGGGTCAGGCTGGCGAGCCGCTCACACGGGCTCATCGGGCAGTTCTCCGGTGTCGGCCAGAGGATGACCGGACGGAGCAGACCGACGCACAGCGGCGTGCGGAGATCTCCGGGTGAGTGCCGACCCGGACGTCGCGCGCGATCCCCAGCGCACGACGCGCGACTCCAGCTCGGTTTCGAGCCCCTCGGGTGCGATCGGTTCAAGTCCTGCCAGCAACGACCGGATGCGCAAGGCCGACCAAACAACCGTGCGGCGAAGACCAGAAAATCCGGCCGCACCAAATTCCCACGGCGATCATGAGCCAGCGATCGACCGCGGAGGATTGGGGTGGTTCGACTCGGGACGACGGCGGCTCGGTGCGGACCGGAGAGCAAGACGGACTCGGCCCGATCGGCCAGGCGATCCTCCCTGGCCGCGACCGATTCCGGCCGGAAGGATGTCGGCTGTTCGTCGAACCAGGATCGGAAAGCGATTGGACGGTCCGATTGATCCGGAGCCGTCCGCGCGCTGCGAATGAGACCCACCACCTCGCTCCACGACACTAGACCCAAAACAAGCGTAATATATAAATCACCTATGTACAATCGAAGTAATGCATGTGTTCATCCATCACGTACCTTCTACTGCCCGGAGGGTCCGACCCCGTCAACCGCCGCCGTACCTTCTGCCCCATACCCCGTCCCCTCTCTTCGTCTCGATGGCCCACGCGGACCGGGGCATCCGGACCCCGGCTTCAGGTTCGCGTGCTTCAGCACAGCCAGCAGCCCGTGGAGCCGCTCCACCAGTCGCAAGAAGACGCCTTGCCACGGGTTCCACGACAGCAGCCGATAGATCAGCCGACGGCCGCTTCGGACGATCTGGCAGGGCATCTCGATCATCGCCGCGCAGAAGGTCCTGAACTCCATCCGCAACAGCGTCTGTTTCTCCGCCCGGTGCTTGGCTGCGTGCCGGGGCACCTCGGGCACCAGCAAGGCGGCCCAGGCCTTCAGGCTCCAGGCCAGACTCGCCATGACCATGTAGGCCCAGTTGCTCATCAGATCGTCCACCGGCGTCGTCAGGGCGTGCACGCCGCCCTTGAGCTGCGCGATCAGGTTCTCCTGGTTGCAGCGGTCATTGGCCGAGAGGACGACCTCGGCGGCCGTCATCTTGCGGTCGTTGGTGATGAAGAAGAAGTAGCGATACTTCTCGAACAGCCGCATCTGGCCCTTGTCGAGTCGCCAGCCGCTTGCGGAGTACGATGACCCGATAGGCTCCGCTTGCAGGCCACCGGTCGATAGCTCGAACTCGGCGACCATCTCCTCGAGCGTGTGGATCGTCTCGAAACCTCGCCTCGACGATCCCCGGCTTGTGCCGCTCGGGTCGTTGCCGCGGAACGGTCTTGATCGGAGCCGTCGGGCGCTCCAGGAAGCTGTACGCCGACTCCGGCAACTGCTCGGCCAGGCCATCGAGGTTGGGCATGGCATCGATGCCGAAGAGGAAGCGAATGTCGCCAGCATCGTCCCAGCGGTCGAGGTGCTTGGTCTGGGTGAAGTCGGTGTCGCCCCGCAGCAGGAACGAGCGGAAGCCGGCCCGGCGGCAGAGGGTGATCGACCTGTCGAGGAAGCTCGCGGCCATCTCGTGCGAGGGGCGGTTGCCGCTGCGATTGACCAGGAACAGCGGCTCGTCGGTGTTGGCCAGCGAGACGACCAGAGGGTGGTAGCCCCAGGCGCCGTCGTAGGCGATGTCGACCCCCTGCTTGCACTCGGCGTCGGTGGCCGACGAGCGTGCCGTCGGCGTCGATGACCGCCTCGTCGAAGAACGCGGCGGCTGCTGTTCCCAGACGCGGAGCCGGGCCTCGTTGATGGCGTCCATCAAGTCCAGGACATCGCCGAGCGGAACCGCCGGCAGAAGTCGCCGGCGGTGGTGGGGTCGGGGATCCGCTGGGCGCCCAGGGCGTTGAGGTAGACCTCGTCGTTGCGTCGCAGCTCGAGATGCTCGAGCTTGCTGCCGCCGGCCAGGATGTTGAAGGCGATGTTCAGCACGTGATCGGACTCGTGGTAGGGCAGGTGGCGCTTGAGGAGGTGGAGGCGTCGGTCGATGTCGTCGATCAGTCCGGTCTTGCGAGCCACCAGGAGCATGGCGCCGATGCCCACCGGCGGCGAGTCCCTGGACCCGATCGGCCAGCTCGTAGTGGATGTTGGTGGCGGTCGATCATGGGCCGGTCCCGCTCGGGTCCGGGACGATTCTCGATGCGTCGAGGATTCTCCGCTTCGCTCGTTGAGAATTCTGCGGTTGCGTTCTTGCGTCCTCTGGGTCACGTTGTCGGCCTTTCGACCGTTGCGTTTTGTCGATTTCTTGGGACAGTAGGTCACTCGAAAGCCTCCGTTGCTTGGAGTAGTGAGGACGTGTTCACACCTCAATTATTCCAAAAACATCCGGAGGTTTTCGAGTCTTTTTCTCCAAATTCGACCCTCACGGACTATATATCACGCTTGGTTTAGGACTAAATAGCCTTGCGCGATATTGGGACGTTTGAGTAAAGGAGAGACTCCAGGCACTTAGGTCGTGTTTCCAGGCACACCAGTGGAAGGAGTCCCCCCTTGGTTCAAGCAGAGGTTATTGGGACGTGGCAGAAGCTTTCGCGTCGGGAACGGAAAGAGATTCGCAGGCGTAGCATGCGAGCTTCGGATGGTGTCATGCGTTGTCGTTGCAAGATCATCCTCGGCTTGGCTCAAAGCAAGACTCCCACCATGATCGCTCAGGGCGGCTTGTGCGCGAAGTCTCAAGTCTATCGAGTCGCCTATCGGTTTATTGAACATGGTCTTGTGGGACTGGCTGACAGGCGAGAAGACAACGGGGAGAACAAGGTCAACGATGCCTACGGCGCGGAGTTGGTCGAGCTCATCGAAGGCTCACCTCAAGAGCACGGCTACCGGCGTCCCACGTGGACCCAAGAACTGCTGATTTTGGTGCTCGCCGAACGGACAGGCATTCGCGTCAGTGTCACCACCATGTGTCGGCTCCTGCGACGGTTGGGGATTCGGCTGAACCGGCCCAAACCGACCGTCGACTGCCCCTGGCCAAAAGGGCGTCGGACGCGGCGAGTGCGAGCGATTCAACGGCTGATCGACAACCTTCCTGCGGACGAGGTCGCTCTGTACCTCGACGAAGTCGACATTCACCTCAATCCCAAGATTGGTCCAGACTGGACGCCGACCGGGAAGCAAAAATATGTCCGCACACCGGGATGCAACGAGAAGCGCTACCTCGCAGGCGCTCTCAATCCCAAAACCCACAAGCTTACATGGGTCGAGGGAGACCGGAAAAACAGCCTGTTGTTCCTGGACCTTCTTTACAAGCTCGTGACGAAGACGTATCCCAGGGCTCGCAGAATCCATCTCGTTCTCGACAACTATGGCATCCATAACAGCCTGCAGGTCCAACTGGCGTTGAAGTCGGCGGCGGCCAGTCGGATAGCGCTCCACTTCTTGCCGCCGTACTGCCCAGACCACAATCGCATCGAGCGGGTTTGGAAAGACCTGCACGACAACGTGACCCGCAACCACCGCTGCGCGGAGATAGAACAACTGATGAACGAAGTGCGGCTCTACCTCAACGCTCGCAACCAACGTGGCCGCCACAGCTACGCTCGGGACAATGCAGCATGAATCGACGCGTACCCGAATCACGCAAAGCCATTGAGACAGGGACCCACTGCGACGACGACCGGCAAGAAGCCAGGCCCCGGCGAATGTCGCCAGCAGCCAGCCGCCGTAGCGAATGGCCGGCCGGCGCGGCCGCTGGACGCGAATCCAGAGCGCGACCGCCAGGACGACCAGCGTCCACGCCAGGAGCCAGTGTCCCAGCGCCTCGGCCAATAGCACCGTGCGCTCACTCATCGTTCGGCTCCCGACGTCGCTTGATCGCGGATTTCAGCTTCTCCCAAACCTCCGGCGAGACATCGGGGCTCTCGGCGAGCCCCAGCAGCAGCGCCTCGGTCGATCCGTCAAAGAACCGGCCCACGAAGTCGCGGATCACGAGCCCGGTCGTCTTGGAACGGGCGACTTTCGCCTTGTAGCGATACGACTTGCCCTCCGACTCGTGGATGACGTACCCCTTCTTTTCCATCAGTTGCAGGAGGCTCAAGACCGTGGTGTAGGGAATCTCCTCGTCCCGTCACCACCCCACCGGCGAGCTCGTCTCGCACCTCCCGGACCGTCAACGGGCCCGCGTCCCAGAGCAGCTTCAAGATCGCGTATTCGCGGCCACTCAACACCGATGGACTCTTGCCTGCCATGATCTTATCCTACGAGGATTTAGTACGCATCGATGGGTATTATGATGCATGGATCGCCGGTTGTCAACGAATTCAGCCAGCATTCTGGCTCGGAAGCACCGCCGGAGATCTTAGTCGGCGGGCGGGACCGGCTTGTGTTGAACATTCACGTGAGCACGGGGTTCGATGATGTGGCATTCATTCTCTGCGAGACGTAGATTATTAAGCGAGTGTTAAACACGGCGAATCACGAAGGAGGTCCGACCGGGAACGGAGGAGTTTGAATGATGCGATTGACCTGGCGAGGTGGTGGCGTGGCGGCGGTCTGGTTGTGGTCTCGGCCTGGTGTGGTGGTGCAGGCTCAGGAAAAGTCCTCGGGACAGGCACCCAAGCCGCTGGTTTTGCATGCCCGGATGCGCGAAAGCGCCGCGGCAGGCTCGTTCGTCGTCCAGGAGAAGACGCTCCAGTGGGACCCAGCGCGGACGGCGGTCATCGTTTGCGACATGTGGAACGAGCACGAGTGCCAGGGTGCGAACCGCCGTGTCGGCGAGCTGGCGCCCGCCGTCAACAAGGCGATCACCGCGCGGGCCAGGCGCTGCGCTCATCATCCACGCCCCAAGTAGCTGTATGGCTGCCTACAAAGATCATCCCGCCCGCAAGCGGTGAAACGGCACCCAGGGCCGCGAACCTGCCCGAACACATCGCCGAGGCGTGTCGACATATTCCCACTGAGGATCAAGGGGTTTATCCGATCGATCAATCCGACGGCGGCTGCGACGACTGGCCGTAGTGCAAGCCCGGAGTGCCTTATAAGTCTGAAAACGCCGCGATCGAAATTCAGGACCAGGACGCGATCAGCGACTCCGGCACCGAGATCTGGAACCTGCTGGAGAGCCGCGGGATCACCAACGTGATCCTCACGGGGGTCCACACCAACATGTGCGTGACCGGCCGGCCCTTCGGCCTGCGAAACATGGCTCGGTACGGCAAGAACGTCGTCTTGATCCGCGACTTGACCGACACGATGTACAACTCCCGGAAGTGGCCGTATGTGAGTCACTTCGAGGGGACCAAACGAATCATCGAGCATATTGAGAAGTTCATTTGTGCGACAATCGCGTCGACCGATCTGACGGGGGAGCCCACGTTCCGTTTTCCGCCTGACGATCGCCCTCGTGCCGTCTTCATGATCGGCGAGGACGAATACAAGACAGAACAGACCCTGCCGGCTTTCGCCGCCAAGGAGCTCGAGCCTTCGGGGATTCGCTGCACGTTCGCGATCGCCGATCCCAAGACGCCCCACGACTTCCCGGGCATCGAGGTGCTCAACGATGCGGACTTGCTGGTCGTGTAGTGTTCGCCGCCGTGCGCCCACGGCCGACCAGATGGCGATCGTTCGGAAATACATCGACGCCGGCAAGCCGGTCGTGGGCATCCGCACCGCCTGTCATGCATTCGACACCAAGGGCAAGGCACCCTCGGGTTATGCCCAGTGGAAGACATTCGATCCCGACGTGCTCGGCGGTCATTACACCACTCATTATTCCCCACAATTCGACGACTTCGGTCACCCACCCCCCTGACAAGCAGGATCATCCGATCCTGCAAGGGATCAAGGTCCC
>CAVYOT010000023.1:0-14490 GCA_963770115.1 uncultured Actinomycetota bacterium | reverse complement strand
CTGCTGCACGACGACCGATCCGAACTCGGTGCGGAAGAGCGCTCCCGTCGGGCAGACGTCCAGGCAGCCCGCGTGCGTGCAGTGCTTGCAGACGTCCGAGGCCATGAGCCAGCGCAGGCCGTCGGCGCCGTCGTTCCCCTCGCCGTCGTTCTCGGGGGTCTCCGGCATGCCCAGGTCCACCGGCACCCGCTGCTCGACGAACGCGACGTGCCGCCACGCGTTGGCGCCGAGGTCGCCGGTGTTGTCGTGGGACATGCCCAGCAGGTCCAGCTGGTCACCCGCGGGCACGCCGTTCCACTGCTTGCACGCCACCTCGCAGGCCTTGCAGCCGATGCACACCGAGGTGTCGGTGAAGAAGCCGACGCGCGGCGGGTGGTCGACGTGGCCCGCGTCGCCCGCGACGTCGTCCAGGGGCCCGAAGAGGCTGTTCATCAGATCCCTGCTCTCCGGCGGTACTCCGCCACGTAGGCGAGCAGCGCCTCGCCGGTCGGACGCGGGCCGGGCCGCACGTCACAGGTCGCCACCTTGCTCTCCTGGATCCCCACGTTCGGGTCCGCCACGATGCCGAGCAGGTCGTTCATCACGTCGCCGCGCACCAGGCCGGAGCCGCCGAAGTGGTAGGGCATCCACACCTGGTGCACCACGTTGCCCTGCACGCGCAGCGGTCGGATCCGCTCGGTGACGACGGCCCTGGCCTGCACCGCCGTCCGGCTGGTGACGATGTGGCACCACTCCCCCGACACCAGCTCGCGCTGCGCCGCCAGCTGCGGCGACACCTCGACGAACAGCTCCGGCTGCAGCTCGGCGAGGAACGGCAGCCAGCGAGTCATCCCGCCAGCGGTGTAGTGCTCGGTGAGCCGCGACGCGGTGAGCACGAACGGGAACACGTCCCCTGCGGGGTTGGCCGGGTTGTCGCGGCGGACGTAGTGGCGCCGCATCGGGCTGGCGCCGTGCAACGAGACGGTCACCGGCGACTCGTCGGGCTCGTAGTGGGTGGGCAGCGGGCCGTCGAGCACCCCGTTGGGCGCGAACAGCCAGGCCTTCCCGTCGGCCTGCAGGACGAAGGGGTCGTCGCCACGCAGCCCCGCGGGGCCGACCGCGCCGGGCGCCGGGACGTGATCGGGCGGGAGGTCGTCGGGGAAATCGGGGATGTCGTCGCCCACCCAGCGCCGGAGCTCCTCGTCCCACCAGACCAACTTCTTGCGTTCGCTCCAGGGCTTCCCCGCCGGATCGGCCGACGCCCGGTTGTAGAGCACGCGCCGGTCGAGCGGCCAGACCCAGCCCCACTTGCCGTCGGGGCCGTCGCCGCGGCGCGCGGACAGGTTCACCCCGCCCTTGAACACCCCGGTGTAGATCCAGCAGCCCGCCGACGTGCTGCCGTCGGCTCGCAGCTCCCGGTAGTCACCCACCAGCTTGCCGGAGTCGAGGTGGTACCCGTTGATCCGGCGCAGCACCTCCGCGGCGTCCGGCTCGCCCCACTCCTGGTCGCCGTGCACGGGGACGTCCCAGGACAGGTCGAGCAGCGGCCGGTCCCGCTCGTCGGTGGAGCCCGCGAGGCGCTCGCGCAGGAGCCTGCCGAGGTGGTGGGCGAACCACAGCTCGGAGCGCTGGTCGCCGGAGGGTTCGACGGCCAGCTCGCGCCACTGCAGCATGCGCTCGGTCTGGGTGAACGTGCCCTCCTTCTCCACGTGCGACGCCGCGGGGAAGAAGAACACCTCGGTGCGGCACTCCTCGGGCACGATCTCGCCGGTCTCGACCTCCGGGGCGTCCTTCCAGAAGGTGGCCGTCTCGATCATCGCGAGGTCGCGGACGACCAGCCACTCCAGCTGGGCGAGCGCGAGCCGCATCAGCCGCCCGTTCGCCATCCCGACGGCCGGGTTCTGGCCGCAGCACCAAGTAGCCGGGGACCTTGCCGTCGACCATGTCCATCGCCGTCCGGTAGACGCCGTGGTCGCCGTCGATGCGCGGGAGGTAGTCGAAGCAGAAATCGTTCTCAGGGGTGGCCCGCTCGCCCCAGTACTCCTTGAGCAACGACACCATGTAGGTGTCGGCGTTGTACCAGAACCCCTTCTGCTTGCGGCTGCGGATCGACGCGACGTATCTCTCGAGGTCGGGCGTCGCCGGGGACGGCATCGGGAGGTAGCCGGGCAGCAGGTTGAACAGCGTGGGGACGTCCGTGCAGCCCTGGATGCTCGCGTGCCCGCGCAGGGCGAGGATCCCGCCGCCGGGACGGCCGATGTTGCCCAGCAGGAGCTGCACGATCGACCCGGCGCGGATGTACTGGGCGCCGACGCTGTGCTGGGTCCACCCCACGCTGTAGATCAGCGTCGAGGTGCGCTCACGTCCCGAGTTGGCCGTCCAGGCGTCGCAGACGGCACGGAACTGCGCCTGCGGGACGCCGCAGACCTCCTCGACGAACTCCGGCGTGTAGCGGGCGAAGTGCCGCCGCAGGATCTGGTAGACGCAGTCGGGGTGCTGCAGTGTGGGGTCCGCCGCCACCTCGTCCGCTGTCGCCGAGAGCGGCGGCCCGCCCGCGCCGGACGCGTCCGCCTGCGCCTGCTCGCTCCGCTGCGGCGGCGTCTCCTGCTCGGGTGTGGGGTCCGCTGACCGGTACTGCCAGCTCGTGGTGTCGTAGCCGCCGGTCTCCTGGTCGAAGCCGCTGAACAGCCCGTCGAGGTCCTCGGTGTCGCGGTAGTCCGGCGACACCAGCGACGACGCGTTCGTGTAGGCCGTGACGTACTCCCGGAAGTCCAGCCCGTTCTCCAGGATGTGCCGGATCACCCCGCCGAGGAACGCGATGTCGCTGCCCACGCGGATCGGGACGAACGTGTCGGCGAGCGCGCTGGTGCGGGTGAAGTGCGGGTCGATGTGGATCACCCTGGCCCCGCGCGCCTTGGCCTCCACCACCCACTGGAACGCGACCGGATGGGCCTCCGCCATGTTCGAGCCCATGATCACGATGCAGTCGGCGTGGACGAGCCGGTGGGGTCCGTCAGTGGCGCCGCCGCGCCCGAGCGAGGTTCCCAGACCGGGAACGGTGGCGGAGTGTCAAATACGGGCCTGGTTCTCGATCTGGATCGCCCCGAGCGCGGTGAACAGCTTCTTGATGAGGTAGTTCTCCTCGTTGTCCAGCGTCGCCCCGCCCAGGCCCGCGAACCCGGTGGTCCGCCGGAGCACCCGGCCCTGCGCGTCGGTGTCCTGCCAGCCGCGGCGGCGGGCGTCGAGCACCCGGTCGGCCACCATCTCCATGGCGGTGTGCAGGTCGAGATCGGTCCACTCGGCGGCGCCGGGCGCGCGGTAGCGCACCTTCTGTTCGCGCTGCGGGCCGGTGACGAGCTGGGTGCTGGCCGAGCCCTTGGGGCACAGCCTCCCGCGGGAGAGGGGCGAGGCCGGGTCGCCCTCGATCTGCACGACCCGCTCGTCCTTCACGAACACCTGCTGCGCGCACCCGACCGCGCAGTACGGGCACACGGACTTCGCCACCCGGTCCGCCGTCGCCGTGCGCGGGGCGGCCGCGCGCGAGCGCGGCGACTGTGTCGCGGCACCCCGGCCCAGCCGGTCGGGGCCGGTGAGCTGCCGGTAGACCGGCCACGACCCCCACAGCTCGCGCAGTCCCACGCCCGCTCCCTCCCACCGTGTCCGGTGATCCTGACGCGGTCGGTGTCGTGCGGGAAGCCCTCTCTCGCCCACCGGAAGGCCACGGGTGCGGCCCGCTGCCATCCCCGACACCGTTTTCGCATCGCGAGGCAACCTCGCCGCTCCTCAACCGTCTGGTTTGGTACAGCCCTCTGGGTTTGGTACGGCGTGACGACGAGATGGGGAGCGCATGGACATCGGCGGCCTGCGGCGCACCGGCACCGTGATCGGCACCGCGCTGGCGTTGGCGATCGCGGGCTCGGCGACCCCCGTCTTCGCGGCGACCCCGGCTCGCACGATCACCGCGGTCGGCTCCCTCAAGTCCCACACGAACCAGCCCTCCAAGGCGCAGGAGAGCATCACGGTCTCGCCCGCCGCGGCGGGCGACGTCCTCGTCCTCGCCATCGAGACCAAGTACCCGGGCACCCCCGCCTTCGCGGCCACCGGGGTGAGCGGCGGCGGCGTCACGACCTGGAACCCCGCCATGGCCTACGCGACCATCGACGGCTTCCACGGCCAGGAGCTCTGGTGGGGCGCCGTCACCTCGCCGGGCAGCGGCAAGACGATCACGGCGTCGTTCAGCGCGGGCGCCACCAAGGGCAAGTCCGAGAGCGCCACCTCGCTCGACGTGCAGGAGCTGCGATCCTCCGGCGGCGCGGCCACGGTGTGGTCGGTCGACGGCACCGGCAAGGTCGACAAGGGCGCGAAGTCGTCCACGCCCTCCTACCCGACGCTCACGCCGTCCGCGGGCGCCGACGCCTACTTCGGCTACCTCGCGGTGCCCGGCTCGGTCGGCCCCGGCTCCACGCCGGGCGTCGTCTACAAGACCGACGCGCGGAGCAACCAGGTCGTCTACGCGGTCGCGGTGTCCGGGGCGATCACCCCCAAGGCGTCGAGCAGCTCGCAGACCTTCTCCTCCTCCGGAATGCTCCTCACCGCCAAGTGACGGGAGCGGGTTTCCCGAAAGGGCCCCGTCGCGGGCGGGTGGGCGCCTAGCCTCGGTGCCGTGGACGGGTTCAGGGTCTCGACGGCGGGTCTCGACCATGCCGCAGGCGCAGCCGGAGCGGCCGCCGAGGCGCTGCGCGCCGCCGATCTGACCGGGCCGGTGCGCGGCGTCGCAGCCGCGATGCCGGGCGGCGGCACCGCGGCCATGGGCGCGGAGCTCGCCGCCCGATGGGCCGCGGCGTGCGCGGACACGGCCGACGCGATCGCCCGGCAATCTGCCGCGTTGGCCTCCACCGCCGCGGCGTACCGCGCGTCCGAGGACGCGTCGACCAGCGCGTTCGCGGGCGTCCGACGGTAGAACTACACCATGCTGAGCGCGGAGGAACGGGACGTCGTCGAGGTCGTGCGGGCGTGGGTGGACCGCGAGGTCCGGCCGGTCGCCCAGGAGCTCGACCACGGCAACGTCTACCCCGAGAAGCTGATCGAGGGGATGAAGCAGCTCGGCATCTTCGGGCTCGCGATCCCGGAGCCGTGGGGCGAGGCACCGGTGTCGATGCCCTGCTACGCGCTGGTCACCGCCGAGCTCGCCCGCGGCTGGATGAGCCTGGCCGGCGCGATGGGCGGGCACACCGTGGTGGCCAAGCTGCTCCTCGCCTTCGGCACCGACGAGCAGCAGGCAGCAGTACCTGCCGCGCATGGCGACCGGCGAGGTGCGGGCCACGATGGCGCTCACCGAGCCGGGCGGCGGCTCCGACCTGCAGGCGATGACGACCACCGCCCGCCGCCACGGGGACGGCTACGTCGTCGACGGCGCCAAGACCTGGATCACCAACTCGCGCCGCTCCCAGGTCATCGCGCTGCTCTGCAAGACCGACCCGAACGCCGAGCCCCGCCACCACGGCATCTCGATCCTGCTCGTCGAGCACGGGCCTGGGCTCACCGTCTCGAAGGACCTGCCCAAGCTCGGCTACAAGGGCGTCGAGAGCTGCGAGCTCCTCTTCGACGGCCTCCGCGTGCCCGCGTCCGCGCTGCTCGGCGGGGTCGAGGGGCGCGGGCTTCGCGCAGATGATGAAGGGCCTGGAGACCGGGCGCATCCAGGTGGCGGCACGGGCGCTGGGTGTCGCGCAGGCGGCCTTCGACGACGCGCTGCGCTACGCCCAGCAGCGGGAGAGCCTTCGGGAAGCCGATCTGGCAGCACCAGTCGATCGGCAACTACCTCGCCGACATGGCCACCAAGATCACCGCAGCGCGCCAGCTCATCCTGCACGCCGCCGAGCGGTTCGAGGCGGGCGAGCGCGCCGACCTGGAGGCGGGCATGGCCAAGCTCTTCGCGTCGGAGGTCGCGATGGAGGTCGCGCTGAACGCCGTGCGCATCCACGGCGGCTACGGCTACTCCACCGAGTTCGACGTGGAGCGCTACTTCCGCGACGCCCCGCTGATGATCGTCGGCGAGGGCACCAACGAGATCCAGCGCGATGTGATCACCCGCCAGCTCGTGGCCCGCGGCGGGCTGGACCGCGGCTAGCGCGGCCAACCCTCCCGCACGGTGCGCGCGAGGATGCCCAGGGTCGCGCGCAGCGCCGACTCGGGCACGATCGGGAAGACGATGCCGCGCTCCCGCCACACGGGGTCGATGTCGGACCAGTCGTAGTACGAGGTCACGAGCGTCCCGTCCGCCACCGGCTCGAGCCGGTAGCCGTAGACGTGGCCGATCTGCGGGCGCAGCCGTCCCAGCACCTTCCAGGCGATCTCCCGGTCCTCTCCGTAGGTCGTGATCGTCACGGTGACGTCGTACTCGCCCAGCGGGAGGTCGTTCAGGGCCTCGCGGTCCATGTGGACGGCGAAGGACTCGCCCACGGCGCTGACCGGCTCGCCGGTCGCCGCCATCAGCATCCCGGAGCTGTCGATCGCGACATGCCCCCGGGGGTCCCGGAGCACCGCGAAGACCGCGGCGGGTGCCGCCCGGATCAGCCGCTGCACCTCGATGCGTTCGTCCACCACCGCACCCTCCCACGCGAATGCGCGCAAACGGGAGCTTCGAGCGCGAAACCCGGAGGGGTGCACCGGTCGGCAGAATGATGCCCGTGCGGGTCGTGATCGCCTTCCTCCTCCTGGCGTTGGTGGCCGGGTGCAGCACGACGTCCGCGCCTGCCCCCGCCCCACCGCCGCCGCCCACGGCTGCACCGTTCACCGCCCCGGCGGGCAACGCCGTGTGGGCGCTCCGGACGCCCGGCCCCCCGCACGGCATCGAGGGGTTCACCGACCGGGTGAGCGTCGCGCCCGGCGACCCGGTGCGGCTCTACGTCTCCACCGCCGCGAAAGCCTGGACGGCCACCGCGTTCCGCCTCGGCGGGGACGCCCGGCAGGTGTGGACGTCGCCGCCGCAGCCAGGCCGCGTGCAGCCGCCCGCTGTGGTCCAGAAGCCGACGAACACGGTGGTAGCGCCCTGGGCGCCTGCGCTGACCGTCGACAGCACCGGCTGGGCTCCCGGCGACTACCTCTTCCGCCTCGACGCGCCCGGCGCCCAGCGCTTCGTGCCGCTGACCGTGCGCACGCCGTCCAACGCGGGCCGCGTCGTGATCGTCAACGGGGTGACCACCTGGCAGGCCTACAACCAATGGGGCGGCTACAGCCTCTACAAGGGCCCCGACGGCAAGCGGCCCGACCGGGCGCGCGCGGTGTCGTTCGACCGGCCCTACGACGTGAGCATGCTCGGCGCGGGCCAGTTCCTGCAGTTCGAGCTGGGCGCGGTGCGGGTGGCCGAGCAGGCCGGTATCCCGCTGGGCTACGCCACCGACGTCGACCTGCACGCCGATCCCCACCTCCTCGACGGCGCCCGCGCGATGATCACCCTCGGCCACGACGAGTACTGGTCGACGGCGATGCGCGCCGCCGCCACCGCCGCCCGCGACCGCGGGGTGAACCTCGCGTTCCTGGGCGGCAACGAGGTGTACCGGCACATCCGCCTCGCCGACACCCCGCTCGGGCCCGATCGCCTGGAGATCAACTACAAGTCGTTCGCGGAGGACCCGGCCAGCAGGACCGACCCCCTCGAAGCCACCCAGGACTGGCGGCTGCCGCCGAACCCGCGACCGGAGAGCGTGCTGGTCGGCAACACCTACAAGTGCTTCCCCGGCCGCGCGGCGCTCGTCGCGGCCGACCCGACGAACTGGATGCTCAGCGGCATCGTGCACGCGGGCCAGGCGCTGCCGGGCGTGGTCGGGATCGAGTATTCGGGGGTCGACCTCAACGCGCCCACGCCCCGTCCGATCGAGGTGCTCTTCCACTCCCCCGTCGTCTGCGGCACCACGCACCAGCACGACTTCGCGGACGCCGTCTACTACTCCAGCGCCAGCGGCGCGGGCGTGTTCGAGAGCGGCACACAGGACTGGGTGTGCGGCATGGACCCGTACTGCACCGGCCCGGCCCAGTCCGGGCACGTCGCCCCGATCCTCGACGCCATCAGCACCCGCCTGTTCACCGCGTTCGCCGCGGGCCCGGCGGGCCGCGCGCACCCGGCGCTGGACAACCTCGCCCGGCTGGGCATCCGTGCGGGGGGCCACACCGCGACCGCACCGGACGTCGACTGACGATCACGGGCTGTGTCATATCGACACACCGGGACGACGGTGGCAGGGCCAGGATCGAAGCTCCCAGTCGTCGACGTCGGGGGCAATGATGCCGGACACCATGCGTGCGTTCGTGATCAAGAAGGTCGGGGAGACGGAGGTGGTGGAGAAGCCCGTCCCGACCCCCGGTCCCGAGGAGGCGATCGTCAAGACGACCGCCGCGCTGATCTGCACCTCCGACGTGCACACGGTCAAGGGCGCGCTGCCGGTGCCGGACAACCGCACGTTGGGCCACGAGTCCGTCGGGGTGGTCCACGCGCTCGGGGCGGCGGTCACCGGCTTCACCGAGGGCCAGCGCGTCGCGGTCAACGCCGTGACGCCCTGCTACCGCTGCAGCTACTGCCAGCGCGGGTTCACCAGCCAGTGCGGCGGCGCGCTCGGCGGGTACAAGTACACCGTCCAGATGGACGGCAACATGGCCGAGTACTTCGTCGTCCCCGCCGCGCAGGCCAACCTGACGCCGATCCCCGACGACCTGGCCGACGAGCAGGCCGTCTACAGCTGCGACATGCTCTCGACCGGCTTCATGGGCGCCGAACACGCGTACCTGCAGTTCGGCGAGACCGTCGCCGTGTTCGCGCAGGGCCCGGTAGGCCTGTGCGCCACGATGGGCGCCAACCTCATGGGCGCGGGCCGGATCATCGCCGTCGAGTCCCGGCCGGAGCGGCAGGCGCTGGCCAAGCGGTTCGGCGCGGACGACATCGTCGACTTCACCCAGGGCGACCCCGTCGAGCAGATCATGGACATGACCGGCGGCGAGGGCGTCGACGCCGCCATCGAGGCGTTCGGCTTCCCGCAGACGTTCGAGGCGTGCGTGCGCGTGACGAAGCCGGGCGGGCGGGTGTCGAACATCGGTTACCACGGCGAGAACCCGGCCCCGCTGCAGCTGCCGCTCGACGCGTTCGGGCTCGGCATGAACGACAAGGCCATCCACACCGGGCTGTGCCCCGGCGGCAGCGAGCGCATGGGCCGCCTGTTCCGGCTGATGCTCTCCGGCCGGATCGACCCCACGCCGATGACCACCCACACGTTCTCGTTCGACGAGATCGGCAGGGCCTTCGAGATGATGACCTCGAAGGAGGACGGCATCATCAAGCCGTTGATCACCTTCGCCTGATCGCGACCGGGCCTGGTCGTTCAGACCGTCGCGACGAGCGGCAGGGCGACCGGGGCCGTGACGGCACCCAGCGCGGAGAGCGCGCGGAGGACGGCGGCGCGGAGGCGGGCGAAGACGGTCATGGCGGGCTCCCTGGTCGGCGCCCGGGCGCTGTTACCCTGGCTGACCTGGGAAAACTAGGTCCGCGGCCGTACCGGTCCCCAGACCGTTCCGCTGCCGCTTCCGGTCCGGTTTCGGCCCACCTCCGCCACCGGAGAAGGACCGGTGTCGCCCCGGACGCCGGTCCCGACGCCGCTCAAGCGGCGAGGGATGCCGCGAGCTGCTCCAGGTGGTCCATCGCCTCCTGCATCCCCTGCTCCATGCCCGAGTTGATGTGCAGGTCGCGGTGCTCCTGGCACGAGTGCTCGACGAGGATGCGCATCGTCGTGCGGCCGTCGACCTCGGTGAGCGTCGCGGTGTCGACGGCCTCGGCGTCCGGCATGCCCTCGAACACCTCGGTGGACACGAGCAGCTCCGGCGCGACGACCTCGCGGTATTCGCCGTGGAACGCCACCTCGAAGGCAGACGTCTCACGAACGGGGCGGCCGTCCGATGCCCGCGAGGTAGAGCACGACGAGCACGACCCCCGACGGGGCCAGCCACATCGGCCACGGGTAGGTCGGGTCGTCCATCGTGACCGACACCAGGCCCCAGACGACGAGGTTCACCGCCGCGACGGCGAGCCAGATGATCGTCAGGACCCGCATCGTGACGCCGCCGCCGGTGTCGGAGAAGACCCGGCGGGACGTCCTGCGGGCGGGCGACGCCGCGGCGGGGGGCGGGGTGGGCAGGTCGGCGGTGACGCGCTCGAGCTCGCCGCGGGTGCGCGCCGCCCACACCGTCTGGACGCGCTCGTCGAACTCGTCCAGGTCGAGCTGGCCGACCGACTGCGCCAGGCGCAGCCGGTCCTGGACCGCCTGCCGCTCGGCGTCGGACACGCGCATGTCCTCGGGGCGGACGGGCTCGGTCACGTCCGCGATGATGGCACGGCGCCCGATCAGCCGGACACCCCGCGCGGTGCATACATGATCACGAGCACGCCGACGATGCAGAGCGCCGCCCCGATGTAGTCGAAGCGGTCGGGCCGGAACCCGTCGACGACCACGCCCCACGCCAGCGACCCCGCGACGAAGACGCCCCCGTAGGCGGCCAGGATGCGGCCGAAGTGCGGGTCGGGCTGGAGGGTGGCGACGAAGCCGTACAGCCCGAGCGCGACGACCCCGGCCCCGATCCACACCAGCCCGCGGTGTTCCCGGACGCCCTGCCACACGAGCCAGGCCCCGCCGATCTCGGCGAGCGCGGCGAGCAGGAACAACACGAGGGACCGGACGACCGTCACGGGGCCATGATCGCGCGCGGAGCGCCGAGCGGCGGCATCGATCTGCCGTACGGACCGCGGATCCGTGACGCTCGGCGCCCCGCAGGCGCAGTGGGGCAGGATCACCTGATGTGAGTGCCCATCCGGTCGCCCCGGTGCCCGACCGTCTCTTCGACGACGAGCGCGAGCGGCGGTGGCGCGCGCGGTTCACCGCGCCGCGCATGTCCCGCCCGGCGTGGGCGCGCGACGCCCCGGACCGCTGCTTCTACACGTCCAACGCCTGCGGCACCACCGAGGTCTACGTGTGGGACCGCGCGGCCGACGTCCACCGCCAGGTCACCGACCGCCCCAGCGGCACCTACGCCGCCACGCTCACCCCCGACGGCGCGGCGGTCTGGTGGTTCGCCGACACCGACGGCGACGAGTACGGGCACTGGGTCGGCGAGCCGTTCGCGGGGGGCGACCCGGCGCCCGCGTTGCCCGGCGTCGAAGACGGCTACCCCGCCGGACTGTACGTCGGGCGGGCGGTCGTCGCCGCGGGCACCTCGACCGACGCGGGCACCCGCATCTGGGTGCGCCGTGGCGACGCCCCCGCCGAGGTGATCTACGAAAGCGCCGAGGATGCCGGGGTCGGCGGCCTGTCAGAGGACGAGACGCTGCTCGCGATCAGCCACTCCGAGCACGGCGACTCCCGCCACCCGGACCTCCGCGTGGTCCGGGTGGCCGACGGGAGCACGGTCGCCGAGAAGTCCGACGGCGCAGGCAAGGGCCTCACCCCGCTCGTGTTCGCGCCGGTCGCGGGCGATCCCCGGCTGCTCCTGATGCACGAGCGGCGCGGCCGGGAGGAGCTGCTGCTCTGGGACGTGGTGGCGGACACCGAGACCGAGATCGTCCTCGACCTGCCCGGCGAGGTCGCCGCCGACTTCGCGCCCGACGCCAGGTCCCTCCTCGTCTGGCACACGCACGCGGCCCGCACCCGGCTCCACCGGTACGACCTCGCCACCGGCGCGCTGGCCGAGCTGCCGGTGGCGCCGGGCTGCGTCGGCTCGGCCAAGGTCCGCCCGGACGGCACGGTCGAGTACACCTGCTCGTCGGCGGCCGAGCCCTCGAGCGTGCGCGCGCTGCACCCCGACGGCACCGACCGCGTGCTGGTGGCCCTGCCTGGCGAGCGCGCGCCCGGATCGGTGCCCGTTGCGGACCTCTGGGTCGGGCCCGACGGGAACCGCGTGCACGCCCTCGTCGCGCGGGCGGGCACCGGGCCACGGCCCACCGTGTTCAGCCTGCACGGCGGACCCCACGCCGCCGACGAGGATCGCTTCAGCCCCGCCCGCGCCGCCTGGGTGGACGCCGGGTTCACCCTCGTCGAGGTCAACTACCGCGGCTCGACCGGCTACGGCTCGGCGTGGCGCGACGCGATCGAGGGCCGCCCCGGCCTGACCGAGCTGGAGGACGTCGCCGCGGTGCTGGACCACTGCGTCGCCGAGGGCATCGCCGATCCGGCGCGCTGCGTCGTCGAGGGCTGGTCGTGGGGCGGCTACCTCGCGCTGCTGGCGCTGGGCACGCAGCCCGACCGCTGGGCCGCGGGTATCGCGGGCGTGCCGGTGGCGGACTACCTCACCGCCTACGCCGACGAGATGGAGCAGCTGCGCGCGTTCGACCGGGCGCTCTTCGGCGGCTCGCCCGAGGAGAAGCCCGAAAGCTACCGGGTGTCGTCGCCGCTCACCTACGTCGACGCCGTGCGTGCGCCCGTCCTCGTGCTGGCCGGGGAGAACGACCCGCGCTGCCCGATCCGGCAGATCGACAACTACCTCGACGCGCTGGCCGCCCGTGGTGCCGAATACGCGGTGAGCCGGTTCGACGCGGGACACGGCAGCCTCGTGGTGGAGCAGATGCTGCGGCACATGGCCACCGAGATCGACTTCGCCCGCAACGCGGTGCGCCGATAGCCTCATCCCGTGGTGTTGTGGCGCGTGCACGTCGAGCTGGAAGACCGGCCGGGACGGCTGGGCGAGCTGGCGACGGCCGTCGGCCGGGCGGGCTGCAACATCATCTCGCTGCACGTGGTCGGGGAGCCCGCCGACGACGGCGCCGTGACCGACGAGCTGCTCGTGCGGGTGCCCGCGGCGGTCGACCCGGCCACGCTCGTCGAGGAGATCGAGCGGGCGGGCATCCCGTGCACGCTCCTGGTGCGCGCCGACGCGGGCGAGCTCTCCGATCCGGCGACGACGGCGCTCGCGCTGGCCAGGATGGTCGTCGCCGATCCCGGCAGCGCCCCGCGCGCGGTGGCCACGATGCTGCGGGCGCACCTGGTCGACCCGACCGTGGAGGACACCGCAGGGCACGTCCACACGCTGCGCGTCGGCACGGGTCACGTGCGGCTGGGACGGGCGTGGCCGTTCACCGCGACCGAGCTCTCCCGGGCCGCCGCACTTCTGGAGTTGGCCGCCCAGCTCGCCATGCGCGCGCCCGCCACGCCGCCGTCGGGCGAGAAGATCCTGCTGCTGCGCGACGGCTCCGAGGTGCGGATCCGGCTCGCGACGCCCGCGGACGCACCGCTGGTGGCGGCGCTGCACGCCCGCTGCTCGCCGGGCGCGCGCCGGTCCCGGTTCCTGTCCCCCACCCCGCGGCTCGCGCCCGGTGAGCTGGAGGCGCTGCTCGGCACGGCCGCGGGCGCCGGGCAGGCGGTGCTCGCGGTGACGGCGGACGGCGGCAGTGCGGTCGGCGTGGGCAACCTCGACCCCGACGGGCCCGGCGCGGCCCGGATCGCCGTGCTCGTCGACAACGCCTGGCAGGCCCGCGGGCTGGGCACCGCGCTGATGCGGCGGCTGGCCGACACCGCAGCGGAGCAGGGCATCGCCGAGCTCACCGGCCTGGCCCGGCCGGATGACCTCGGCGTGACCCGGGTGCTCCGCCGCGCGGGCCTGCGCCCGGCGGCGGAGATCACCGATGGGGTGGTGCGCCTCCGGGCCCCCCTCCCGGTGGCGACCTCGACCTAGGCCTAGACCTCGAGGTCGATCCGCTCTCCATTGTCGCCGCGGAACAGGTGGATGTGGCCCGCCTGCGGGGCCAGGTGCAGGACCGAGCCCTTCTCCGGGGGCTTGCGCCCGTCGACCCGCGCGATGATCGGGCGGCGCTCGCCGCCGACGTCGGCGCTGCCGTAGATGTAGGCGTCGGCGCCGAGCTCCTCGACGACCTCCACCTCGGTGGCCAGGCCCGAGCCGTCGTCGACGATGTTGAGGTCCTCGGGTCGCACCCCGATGTGACCGACCGGTCGGAGCCCAGGTCGTCCATCCCCGCGCGCGGCACCTGCACGTTCGCCGCACCGAAGTGGACGAGGTCGCCGTCGAGGGTCGTCGGCACCAGGTTCATGGCGGGCGAGCCGATGAAGCCCGCGACGAACACGTTGGCGGGCCTGTCGTACATGTGCCGCGGGGTGTCGCACTGCTGGAGGATGCCGTCCTTGAGCACCGCGACGCGGTCGCCCATCGTCATGGCCTCGACCTGGTCGTGGGTGACGTAGACGGTGGTGATGCCCAGGCGGCGCTGCAGCGAGGCGATCTGGGTGCGGGTGGACACGCGCAGCTTGGCGTCCAGGTTGGACAGCGGCTCGTCCATGCAGAACACCTGGGGCTGGCGCACGATCGCGCGCCCCATGGCCACGCGCTGGCGCTGACCGCCGGAGAGGGCCTTCGGCTTGCGGTCGAGGTACTGCTCGAGGTCGAGGATCTTCGCCGCTTCCTCCACGCGTTGCCGGATCTCCGACTTCGGCTGCCCCGCGATCTTGAGCGCGAAGCCCATGTTGTCGG
>CAVYOT010000022.1:0-72567 GCA_963770115.1 uncultured Actinomycetota bacterium | reverse complement strand
TGCCGGTCGCTCGACTGCGTCTCCGTGTTCGCGGGGGATCTCGACGACGCGCGCGCCGTGCTCGGCGGCCTCGCCGCGCCCGACCCGGCCGATCCCGTGGTCGCGCGTGCCCACATCCCGCACACGGCGTGGCGAGGTGCGGGACTCACCGCGGCGGGGGGTGCACGAGTTCGGAACACGGCGTGGCGAGACGCGGGACTCACCGTGGGGGGTGCCTGCGGCAGGTGTGCTCGCCGGGCTGGTCGAGCCGCGGTTCGCCGCCGCGTTCGAGGGGGTCGTCGCGGGCATCGCCGACGTCGTGCCGGTGCCGCTCGAGCCGTTGCTGGAGGCGGGCGACCTGCTCTACGACGGTCCGTGGGTGGCCGAGCGGCTGGCCGGGCTGGAGGGCTTCCTCACCGAGCACCCCGACGACGTCCTGCCGGTCACCCGCGCGGTGATCGAGCGCGGCCGGGAGTTCGACGCGGTCGCCACGTTCCGCGCCCGCCACCGCCTGCAAGAGCTGCGTGCGTGGACCGAGCCGCTGTGGGAGCGCGCCGACGTGCTGCTCCTCCCGACGATCCCGACCACGTTCACGCGCGCGCAGATGGCCGAGGAGCCGGTGGCGCACAACCGCGTGCTGGGCCGGTTCACCCAGTTCACGAACCTGCTCGACTTCGCCGCCGTCGCAATCCCCGCGGGCAGGACCGCGGACGGGCGCCCGTTCGGCGTCACCCTGTTCGGCCCGGCCTTCTCGGAGGACCGGCTGATCTCCGCCGCAGCGGAGCTGCATCCATCAGCACAGCGCACGACCTGATCAGGAGGCTGCATGACGTCCACCATCCCCGCCAGAGAATCGACGCGGGCGGCAGTGATCGGACCGGTGGCCGCCAAGCCCTACGCCTGGCCCTACGACGGCTCGGTCGGCACCGAGCACGTGGCCGTCATCTGCATCGACTGGCAGACGGACTTCTGCGGTCCGGGCGGCTACGTCGACCGGATGGGCTACGACATCGGGCTGACCCGGGCCGGGCTGCCGGCCACGGCCAGGCTGCTCGACTGGCCCGCCGCACCGGCATGACGGTCATCCACACCCGCGAGGGCCACGCCCCGACCTCGGCGATCTGCCGGCCGAACAAGCGCTGGCGATCGGCGCAGATCGGCGCCGAGATCGGCTCCGCGGGCCCGAGCGGGCGCATCCTCGTCCGGGGCGAGCCGGGCTGGGAGATCGTCCCCGAGGTCGCGCCGGTCGCCGGCGAGGTGATCATCGACAAGCCCGGCAAGGGCGCCTTCTACGCCACCAATCTCGATCTGGTGCTGCGCACCAACGGCATCACCCACATCATCCTCACCGGCATCACCACCGACGTCTGCGTCCACACCACGATGCGCGAGGCCAACGACCGCGGCTACGAATGCGTGATCCTGTCCGACTGCACCGGCGCCACCGACCCGTCCAACCACAGTGCAGCGCTGCACATGGTGACCATGCAGGGCGGTGTCTTCGGATGTGTCTCCACCTCCGAGCTCATCCGGCCACTGCATCGCCGCGAACCTGACTCACCACACGCGGACGACCGTCCCGTCGCCACCGGAGTGAACGAGTGCAATGAAACAAAGACCGTCGACGCCGAACCGGACGCCTACACCTTCGACCCCGAGCACACCGCCCTGGTCGATCATCGACATGCAGCGCGACTTCGTCGAGCCGGGCGGCTTCGGCGAGACCCTCGGCAACGACGTCTCGCATGCTGCAGGCCGTCATCCCGCCGCTGCAGCGGTGCTGGCCGCGCGCCCGCGGCCGGGATGACGGTGATCCACACCCGGGAGGGTCACGTGCCCGACCTGTCCGACTGCCCGCCGGCCAAGCTGACCCGGGGCGAGCCGTCGCATGCGGATCGGCGATCCGGGGCCGAAGGGACGCATCCTCGATCCGCGGCGAGTACGGCCACGACATCGTCGACGACCTGGCGCCGCTGCCGGGCGAACTCGTGATCGACAAGCCCGGCAAGGGAGCCTTCTACGCCACCGGCCTGCAGGACTACCTGGTCGAGCGGGGCATCACCAGCCTGATCGTCACCGGGGTCACCACCGAGGTCTGCGTGCACACCACGGTGCGGGAGGCCAACGACCGCGGCTACGAATGCCTCGTGCTGTCGCGACTGCGTCGGCTCCTACTTCCCCGAGTTCCAGCAGGCCGGCCTGGCGATGATCAGCGCCCAGGGCGGCATCTTCGGCTGGGTCGCCGCCTCGACGGCCTACCTGTCCGCGCTCACCGCCGCCGGACTCGCTGGCACCCGATCGGCTGCCCCGCAGCTCGCCGTCCCGCACCTGATCCGCGTCACGGTCCCCGAGACCCCGCCACTGCCAGCCGTCACAGAGAAGCCAGTCCGTCACCCTCAATCGACTCCCGCCGCTACGCCTCCCTGGTGGACCTCCGGTGAGACCAACGCCTTCTTCGGGTTCGGCTTCAACGTCCTCGTCAACGTCCTCGTCCTCAGCCGCTGTGCATCGGCGTCATCGGCATCCCACGCGCAACGTCTACGGCACGATCCTGCCGGCGCTGGGCATCGAGCTGCTGATCGGCAACGTCTACTACACGTTCCTCGCCCGCCGGCTGGCCCGAAGGAGAACCGCGACACGCGTCACCGCGATGCCGTACGGCCCGAGCGTGCCGCACATGTTCATCGTGACCTTCCTGATCATGCTGCCGATCTACCTGAAGACGAAGGACCCGATCAGGCCTGGGAGACCGGCCTGGCCTGGGCGTTCATCATCGGCGTGATCGTCATCATCGGCGCCTTCGTCGGCCCGTACATCCGCCGGTTCACCCCGCGCGCGGCGATGCTCGGCACCCTGGCCGGCATCTCGCTGACCTTCATCTCGATGCGCCCGGCGGCACAGATGTGGGACACGGCCTGGATCGCCTGCCCGGTCCTGGTCATCCTGCTGATCGGGCTTCTTCGGCAACATGCGGCTGCCGTTCGGGCATGCCGGTCGGCCTCGCCGCGCTGCTGGTCGGTACCGCGATCGGCTGGGTCGGCGGCTACATGTCGGCGCCGGACGTCACCGCGGCCGTCCAGGACATCGCGATCGGCCTGCCGACCTTCCAGTTCCACATGCTGTCGACGGGCTGAACGACATCGGCCCACTGCTGGCCACGGCGATCCCGCTCGGCATCTACAACTTCACCGAGGGCATGACGAACGTGGAGAGCGCCGCCGCGGCCGGTGACAACTACAACCTGCGCAGCGTGCTGCTGGCCGACGGCGTCGGCGCCATCGTCGGCTCGGCGCTGGGTTCGCCGTTCCCGCCGGCCGTCTACATCGGTCACCCGGGCTGGAAGGCGGCCGGCGGCCGCACCACGTACTCGCTGGCCAGCGGCGTCGTCATCGCACTGCTCTGCTTCCTCGGGCTGTTCGGCCTGATCGGCGCGCTGCTGCCGATGCCGGCGATCGTGCCGATCCTGCTCTACATCGGCCTGCTCATCGGTGCCCAGGCGTTCAAGTCGACCCCCGAGGCGCACTACGTCGCCGTCGTCATCGCGATCATCCCGAACATCGCCTCCTGGGCGCAGGGCCTGATCGACAACGCACTGGGGCGCGGCCGGCACGTCGGCGGCGAAGGTCGGTGAGCGAGCCCTCGAGCCAACAGCGTCGTCTACCACGGGCTGTCGCTGCTCGGCAGCGGGGCCGTGCTGGTCGGGATGCTGCTCGGCGCGATCGTCGCGTTCATCGTCGACGCAACTTCATCGCGGCGGCGATCTACTGCTCGTCGGGGCCGCGCTCGGCCTTCGTCGGGATCATCCACGCCGAGAAGGTCGAGCTGGAACGTCGACGGCCAGGTCGCGCTCGGCTACGCGTTCGCCGGGATCGTGCTGCTCGCGTTCGCCTTCTTCGCGCGAGGTCGGACCGCTGCGGTGGCGGACGCGGAGACGGACAAGGCCGAGGGTGAGGTGCCCGTGCGGACGGGCCGACGAGCCCGCCGCCGTCGCGCCGATCGACACGACCCGCCCGGCCACCGCGTGAGGGCCTGCCCGGCATGCCCGCGCTGCCGCGGCGGACCCGGCGCCTCCCGGGGGCGCCGGGTCGGAGGCTCGGCAGCTGCGGTGGTGGCGTGAGGACCGCGACGGAGGTCACGCTCGACCGGCCGGAGGTGGTGGCCGCCGTGCGCGCCGCCTTCGACCGGTACGAGCGCGCCCTCGTCGCGGGCGACGTCGCCGTGCTGACCGACCTGTTCTGGGACGACGAGCGCTGCGTGCGGTTCGGCGTGGTCGACCGGCAGCAGGGCGGCGCGGAGATCGCCGCCTGGCGCGCGGCGCACCCGTCCGTCCCGAGGGGCCGACGGCTGCGCGACACCAGCGTGCTGGCCATCGACGACCGCACGGCCGTCATCACCACGCTGTTCGGATACCCCGATGGCGCGGTCGAGGGCAGACAGAGCCAGACGTGGGTCCGGTTCGAGGCGGGGTGGCGGATCGTGGCGGCGCACGTCTCGGAGCTCGCGCTCGGCACTCCCGGGCAAACCGGATGACGAGCGCCGCGCCCGAGCGTGGGCCCGCCCGCGCGGTCACCCGTCGTGACCACCCGGATGCGCGGCACCCGGCGGCGACGGTGCCGCTCGCCGTCGTCGCCGCACACCGGACGGGCCAGCCGCTGCACCCGGAGCTGCTCGCGCTGGGCGCGTTGTTCGACCGTGTGGCGCTGACGGCGCCGTGCTACCGGCTGATCGCGCTGCCCGGCCAGGGGGTGCCGCGGGGCGGGATCGTCGCGGCGCCGGTCGACGGCGCCTCGGTCGAGGTAGAGCTGCACGAGCTGCCGGTGGCGGCGATCGGCGAGCTGCTCTGCGCGCTGCCCGCGCCGCTGGCGTTGGGTCGGATCGCGCTGCTCGACGGCAGCGTGCTGGGGATGGTCTGCGCCTCGACGCCGCCGGGCTCGGTGGACATCAGCAAGCATCGCAGCTGGCCGCGCTACCTGGCCGGGCACTGAGCCGTTCGGACGTCGGGCGACCGATCGGGTTCTGTCAGGGTAGCCTGACAGGCATGGACGGGATGCGCTGGCCGGAGGGGTTCGAGGCGTGGAAGCGGCTGCGCGGCTGGCACGAGCGCAGCTCCGGCGAGGGTGACGCGGCGCTCGACGCGCTTGCCGACATCGGCGTGATGCGCAGGCTGCTCGACCAGGCCGAGCTGGCCGCGGTGCGGGCCGCCCGCGGCCAGGCCAAGACGTGGGCCGAGATCGCCACCCGACTCGGCGTGACCCGCCAGTCGGCCTGGGAGCGCTGGCGCGACCTCGACGACGAGCCCGCCGCGACATCGGCCGGGCGGCCCGCGGATCGCCTCAGCGCCGAGGAGCAGGCGATGGAGCTCGCCGCGGCAGCGCTCGGCGAGCGCGCCGAATCGGGGCGGCGCGCGCTCGTCGCCGTGCCGGACGTGATCGGGCTGGAGTGGGACACCGCCCGGCGGGTGCTCATGTCCGCGGGGCTCGGGGCGCTGGCCGCCGATCTCGACGCGCCACCACCGGTCCCGGGGCTCGGCGGGTACGCCGTCGTCGACCAGAAACCCGTCGCGGGCGAGCGCGTCGCGCCCGGGTCGGCGGTCACGCTCTGGCTCGGGCGCGGACCGGGATCGGCAGGCGTTCGCGAGCCGCTGCGCCCGCACCCCTCGCCGCGCTCGACCGGTGGCGCCGTCGACGAGCAGACCGGGGAGAGCGTCCCATGAGTGGCGCGCGACGAGGTGCTCCGGTCCGCCAAGAGCGTGCTGCTGATCGACTGGCCTGCCCGCGACGTCCCGGAGTCGCTGGTGCGGGCGGGCTTCGCCGTCGTCGTCAAGGGCGGCCCCGGACCGGACGCCTACGCGCGCTGGGAATCCGTGGATGGCGCGGTCGTGGCCTCTGCTCCCGGAGGGCCGCCCGAGCAGGCCGATCTGGTGTACGCCTACCGGCCGCCCGCCGAGCTGCCGGGCATCGTCGAGATCGCCCGGCTGGTCGGTGCGGCCACCGTTTGGCTGCACGCGTGCCCCGCCGACGAGGCCCGCCACGCCCGGGAGCTCGTCGAGGCCGCCGGACTCGGTCTCGTCGTCGACCCTGGCATCGCCGAGCGGGCGCGGGCGCTCCGCGCGGGCCGCTGACGACGGCGGCGCGTCGATCTCTTCCGGCAGACCCCCCGCAGACAGCGCGTGATCACTGATCACGAGCCGGTGTGCCCCCGTCGAAAAGGCGTGATCACTGATCACGAGCGCTGGCTCGTGCCCCCGGCGCGAGCGGTCGCTCGTGCCCCCGGCGCGAGCGCAGGCTCGTGCTCCCGGTGCGACGGCGGCGGCCCCTCAGGCCAGTGCGGCGCGCACCGCGGGCACGACCTCCTCGGCGAAGCGGGCGATCTGGCGCTCGTGGTCGTCGGCGGGCCAGTACACGAACCCGTTCATGCCCAACGCATGCACGGCCACGAGCTGGTCGGTCCACTGCGCCACCGAGCCCCGGAAGGGGTCAGCCGTCTCCGGGCCGACCAGCCCGGAGATGTTGTAGACCTTCCGCAGGAGCGCCGGGTCCCGGCCCGCGGCGTGCGCCGCGTCGTCGAGGCGGCGGATCGCGTCGGGCAGGGCGTCGAGCCCGAGGAACGCGTGGGAGGGCAGCCAGCCGTCGGCCGCGGCGCCGGTGAGGGCGAGCATGCGCGGCCCGTAGGCGCCCAGCCAGATGCCCAGGCCCCCGCCGGGCCGCGGACCGGGGTGGACGCCCGCGATCCGGTAGTGCGCGCCCTCGACCCGGACCGAGCGCTCGTCGCTCCACATCGCCTGGATCACCTCGACGGCCTCGGTCAACGCCGCGACCGCCGCCTTGGCGCTGCGCCGAGGGCCGCCCATCGCGGCGATCGCGTCCCACAACGCGCCCGCGCCGAGGCCGAGCTGCACCCGGCCGCCGGACAGCAGGTCCAGCGTGGCGGCCGCCTTCGCGAGCATCGCGGGCGGGCGCAGCGGCAGGTTGGCCACCGTCGGGACGAGGGTGATCCGCTCGGTGCGCCCGGCGAGGTAGGTCAGCAGCGTCCACGCGTCGTAGAAGGTGGCCTGGTAGGGGTGGTCCTGGATCGTCACCAGGTCGAGGCCGAGGCGCTCGGCGGCCAGGGCGTGCCGCACCGGGAGGTCGCTGGGCTGCCACAGCGGGTCGACGTTGGCGCCGAAGAGCACAGGGAGGGTCATGGTGACGCAGCGTCCCACCTTTACGACTCCGTAGCCGTTACGGCCGAGCGCCGGGCTTCCAGAAAACGCACCTCCGTGGCGTTGGACGTGCGGGCTGCCGCGTCCGCGTAGGCCTGGGCCGCCTCGGCGGTGCGGCCCAGGCGGCGCAGGAGGTCGGCGCGGACGGCGTGGTAGGCGTGCAGGCGGTCCAGCGCGAGCGGCTCGACGAGGGCAAGGGCCGCGGCCGGTCCGTCGACCTCGGCGACCGCGACGGCCCGGTTGAGCGCCGCCACCGGCGTCGGGGCGAGGGCGAGCAGCTGGTCGTAGAGCGCCACGACCTGGCGCCAGTCGGTGGGCTCGTCGGTGTGCACCGCCTGGATCGCCGCCTGGACCTGGTACGGCCCGGGCTGCCCGCGCCGCAGGCAGCGCCGCACCAGCACCCGCCCCTCGTCGATCAGCCCGGGGTCCCAGCGCGTCCGGTCCTGCTCCGGCAGCGGCACCAGTGCGCCGTCGTCGTCGGTCCGCGCGGCCCGGCGCGCCTGCACGAGCAGCATGAGCGCGAGCAGGCCCACGGCCTCGGGCTCGTCCGGCATCAGCTCGACGAGCAGCCTGCCCAGCCGGATCGCCTCGCGGCACAGGTCGTCGCGCACCAGGTCCGCGCCCCCGCTGGCCGTGTAGCCCTCGTTGAACACCAGGTAGACGACGGCGAGGACGCCGCGCAGGCGCTCGGGGAGGTCGGCGTCGTGCGGCACTCGATACGGGATGCGCGCGGCGCGGATCTTGGCTTTCGCGCGGACGAGCCGTTGCGCCATCGTGGCCTCGGGCACGAGGAACGCGCGGGCGATCTCGGCCGTGGTGAGGCCGCCGAGCAGGCGCAGCGTGAGCGCGACGCGGGCGGCGGGCGCGAGCGCGGGATGGCAGCAGGTGAAGATCAGCCGTAGCCGGTCGTCGTCCACGGGTCCCTCCGACGGCGGCACGTCACGTTCGGCGAGCCGGAGCGCCTCGGCCTGGCGGTCGTCGCGGGTGGCCTCGCGGCGCAGCCGGTCGATCGCGCGGTTGCGGGCGGTCGTGATGATCCAGCCCGCCGGTGCGGGCGGGGCGCCCTCGGTGGGCCAGCGCGCCACCGCGGCGGCGAACGCCTCCTGGACGCACTCCTCGGCGAGGTCGATGTCGCCGAACGCCCGGACGAGCACCGCGACGGCGCGGCCGTGCTCGTTCCGGAAGACCTGCTCGACACTCATCCCAGGAAGGGCTGCACCTCGATGGGGAGGGTGGTCGCCGTGGCGAAGCGGCGCGCCCAGCCCAGCGCGGCATCCAGGTCGTCCGCCTCGATGATCGCCAGGCCGCCGAGGTGCTCCTTGGCCTCGAGGAACGGGCCGTCGGTGAGCAGCAGTTCATCGCCCTCGGCGCGGACCACAGTCGCCGTCGAGGGGCCCGCCAGGCCACCCGCGAACACCCACGAGCCCGCCGCGCGCAGGTCGGCGTGGATGTCCTCCAGGTCGGCGCCGATACGCTCCAGCACGTCGGGCGGCGGCGGTCCCCCGACGCCGGGCTGGTAGACCGACAGCAGATAGCGGGTCATCGGGCACCTTCCCGGACGTAGCGGGTGATCAGCACGCCCGCGCCGGTCGGCGTGGCGTCCACCAGGCGCAGGGTGGCATGCGGCCCGTCGTCGGCGAAGAGCCGCCGTCCTGCGCCGAGCACGAGCGGGTGCACGAGCAGCAGGAGCTCGTCGAGGAGGTCGGCCGCGAGCAGCGAGCGGACGAGCTCCCCGCTGCCCAGCACGGTCAGGGGCCGCCCGTCGCCGTCGTGCAGGTCCTTGACGGCGGTGTCGTCGGGAATCAGCACCGAGTTCACCCACGGCAGCGGCTCGGTGAGCGTGCGGGAGACGACGTACTTGCGGGCGGCATCGAGCACCGGCGAGAACGGGTTGTCGGTGCGGCCCGGCCAGACGGTGCAGAAGTCCTCGTACGTGCGGCGCCCGAACAGCAGGTCCGACTCGCCCCTCATGTGCTCGCCCATCACCCGGCCCTGCACGGGATCGGCGGCGTAGGGAGCGGCCCAGCCGCCGTGGGTGAACCCGCCGCGCCGGTCCTCGTCCGGCCGCGCCGGTGCCTGCATCACGCCGTCCAGGCTGACGGACTCGACCGCGGCAATCCTTCTCATCGTTCCTCCTCGGGGGTGGTCTCACCTGCGATACGAACGGGGACGCCCCGGATCGACACCCGCCGTCGGGTGACAGAACCCTTACCGCCCCGCGGGTGGTCGGTGGCCGCGCCGGGGATGGCGCGGGTGCGCGCGTCTGCGTGACGCTCACCGGAACGCATCGACCCACGACGGAGCACACCATGGACGACGGCACGATCTTCCTGATCGGTGGGGCCGCGCTGCTGTCGTTGCTGGTCGTGGCGGGCGTCATCGCCGTGCGGCGGGAGCGCGAGCGCATCCGCCGGATCGGCGCGTGGGCCGCGCGGCACGGGTGGTCGTTCGTGAAGAACCCCTCGGTCGGCTGGGCCGCGAGGCTCCCCGGCCGGAACGGGCGCGTCTCTCTGCTGGTGCACGGCGCGGTCCGGGGCTACGGGGTCGGCGTGGCCGAGTACTCCTACACCGAGAAGAGGACGAGCTACGAGCCGCACCGCACCACCGGCGGCTCGGCCTTCCGGACGAGCACGACGACCTACTCCTACCTCGTGACGGTCGTCAGCACACCCCGCTCGTACCCGGCGGTGGCCGTCGCGCGGCGCAGGGCGCTGTCGCGGCTCGGACGGGTCATGTTCGGCGACGGCACGACCGCGATCCGGCATCCGGAGTTCGACCGCCAGTTCCGCGTCGCCACCCGCGACCCGGCCGCCGCGCGCGCCCTCCTCGGCCCCGCGTTGGTGGCCGAGCAGCTCAGCGGCAGGCTGCCCGAGTGGTCGCTCGCGGGACACGAGATCCTGGCGTGGCGGCAGAACGGGAGCGTCACCGACCCGGCCCGCATCCCCGCCCTCACCGCACCGCTGCTGCGCGTCGCCGAGCTGCTGGGCCGCTGAGCCGTCCCGTGCCGCCGCGCGCCGGACGGGACGGGCGTGGCGGCGCAGCGGCCTCGCCACCCCAACCCCCCATGACCTTCTGGGCGGCGCCTGCGGGCACGAGCCGCACCGCGAGGTTGCGCGCGCCGAGGCCGCCCCCGGTGGCCGGGACGAGGAAGGCGGCGCCGGGGCGGACCGCGCGCTGGCGCGACTCCACCAGCGCGCGATGGGTGGCTTCGTAGGCACGCAACGCCGCCGCGCTGTCGTCCGGGTGCGCGGCGAGGGCTTCGGCGAGCACCGCGGCGCCCGCGATCGCGGTGCTCGACCCGTCGCCCAGGAGCGACGCGCAGGTCGCCGCGTCGCCGAGCAGGCCGATCCGGCCCCGCGACCAGCCGTCCATCCGCACCTGGCTGACCGCGTCGAAGTAGAGGTCGTCCGCGGTGTGCACCCGATCGAGCAGCTCCGGAAGCCGCCATCCGCCCCCGGCGTAGGCCGCGACGACGAGGCGCTTGTGCCGTGCGACGTCGCGGTGGTCGAGATCGGGCAGGTAGGGGCTGCGGAAGATGAAGGCGGCGAGCGAACGACCGGTGGCCGGGTGCACGGTGACGGAGCGGCCCGGGGTGTTGTGCATGACGACGGTGTGCGGATCGGCGGCGGGACCGTCGAGCGTGAGCGTGGCGACATAAAGGCCCAGATGGCGCACGAACCGGGACTCGGGACCGAAGGCGAGCGCGCGCACCCGGGAGTGCACGCCGTCGGCCCCGATGACCAGGTCGAAGCGCCGCGGCGCGGCCCGCTCGAACGCGACATCCACGCCATGCCCGTCGTCGGCGAGGGACGCGACGGTGTCGTCGAAGCAGAACTCCACGTCGTCGCGGCAGGCGTCGGCCAAGATGGCGGCGAGGTCGCCGCGCGCCAGCTCGACCTCCGTTCCGGCGCCCGACCGCTGGGGGATCGAGCCGATGCGCCGACCGCGGCCGTCGACGAAATCGAGGCGGGTGGCGCGGGTGGCCGCCGCACGCAGGCGCGGCAGCACCCCCATGCGCTCGACGACCGGCACGGCCGGACCGCGCACGTCGACGGGCGCGCCGCTGGAGCGCAGGCCACCCGCACGCTCGACGACGGTCGGCCGCCACCCGTTGCGCGCCAGCCCGTAGGCCACGGTCGAGCCGGCGACACCGGCGCCGACCACCAACACCGAACGAGGAGAAGCAGTCATGCCCGCGAGCATATTCGCACTGAGTGCAGATTTGCAATGAATGCCAGTTGGCTACCGATGCACTAGAGTGCCGAGGTGACCTCCGACGCGCCGAACCTCCGCGAGCGCAAGCGGGCGCGCACCCGCCGCGCACTGATCGAGGCCGCGACCGACCTGTTCGCGAGCCGCGGCTACGAGCAGACGACGGTGGCCGAGATCGCCGCCGCGGCCGACATCGGCACCCGCACGTTCTTCGGCTACTTCGCCAGCAAGGAGGAGCTGCTCTTCCCCGAGGTCGACGCGCGGGTGCGGGCCGTCGTCGACGCGATCGCGGCCCGCGGGGCCGACGACGGACCCGCCGACGTGCTATTGCGCGCATTGCAGGCGGTCGCGGGGTCACGTGACCACGACCTGGTCGGCAGGCGGGCCGACCTGCGGATGCGGCTGATCCAGACGGTGCCCGCCGTGCGGGGTCGCGCCCTGCAGATCCAGCTCGACGCGCAACGGGAGATCGCCCGGCACCTCGGTGAGGCCTATCCCGACCTCGACGAGATCCGCGCGGGCGCGCTCGTCGGCGCGTTCGTCGGCGCCGTGGCGGGGGCGATCCAGGCCATGCTCGACCGCGCGCCCGCCGAGACGGTCGGGGTCGAGGAGCGCCGCCGTATCCTGCGCGACGCGACCGACCTCGCCCTGCGGCCCTGGCGCCGCCTGCCCGAGGGGCCGTAGGAGGGCCCTGAACAACGCCGGCCGTGGCGAGCGGCGGCCACGTGGCGCAGGTCGTGGCCGGGGTCGCGCACCCGCGTCGGACACGCGTTCGCCGACGAGTTCCTCCCGCCGGGACGCGCGGGCGCGCAACATGTCCAGACACACGCGCGACACGACGGTCCGCAGCCAGGCCGCGAGGTTCTCCACGTGGGCGGCGTCGGTGTGGGCGAGCCGCAGCCGGCCCTCCTGCACGGCGTCCTCGGCCTCGCTGCGCGAGCCGAGCATCCGGTAGGCCAACTGCGCGAGTGCGCGATGCGCTTCGAACCGGCCTGCCAGGTCGTGTCGCCCGTCCACCCGCGGTCACCTTTCCCCGTCCGCGCCTGTCGATACCTGGCGACGCGGGCAGGCCTGCGGGACACGGTCGTCGGCTACGCCGCCGCGGTGATCGTCGTCGGGCTCGTCGTCCGGGGACGCGCGCGGTCCGCTCACGATCTGGGCGTGCGGCGGTAGGCGGGGGCGCGGTGCGGGGTCGCGAGCGGTGGGCTCGCCAGCAGGGGGAGCGCGCGCGGAGGTACGACCACGGAGAGCACGACGACGCTGGTCGTGCGCCCGACGGAGGGCGAACGGTTGAGCGCCAGCAGAGCCTGCTGGAGATCCTCGTGTGACGAGGCGGCGAGTCGACAGATCACGTCGTGTGACCCGGTGGTGGCGTAGGCCTCCAATACGGCGGGCTGGGCGGTGAGCTCCGCCGTGACCTCGTCGAGGGCGCCCTGGGCGATGTCGAGGGTGACGAAGGCCTGCACGGGATATCCGGCGGCGCCGACGTCGATCTCGGGGCCGTAGCCGGTGATGACGCCCGCGCGCTCCAGCCGGTCGAGGCGCGCCTGCACCGTGCCGCGGGCGACCTGCAGGGTGCGGGAGAGCTCCAGCACGCCGATCCGGGGGTGCTCGCGCATGGCCGTGAGGAGGTCGATGTCAAGCGCGTCCAGCATGTGGACAAACTGTACAGCTGACGGCCGCAGACGGCGGCTGAGATAGCCGGATCGACCAGTCGGAACTACGCCGGTTGCCGCCGTCCCGGAGGTGCGGTGTCCTCTCTGTACATCGCCGCTCTTTATATCGCCGCTCTTATCGCCACTGTGGAGGGAGTGCCCGTGAGCATCGACTACGCCCTCACCGGCCAGGAACGCCTCGCCGAGCTGGACCTCGACCAGCTGCGCCAGCTCGTCGGCCTCGTCGAGTACGACGCCGAGCGGGACCCGTTCCCGGTCACCGGCTGGGACGCCGTGGTCTGGTCGGTCGGCAACGCCACCCAGACCGCCCTCTTCTACCAGGTCGTGTTCGGCATGGAGCTGGTCGCCTACTCCGGGCCGGAGACCGGCAACCGGGATCACCAGGCCTACGTGCTGCGATCCGGCGCCGTGCGCTTCGTGTTCCAGGGCGGCGTGGACCCGAAGAGCCCCCTGCTGGATCACCACCGCCGTCACGGCGACGGCATCGTCGACATCGCGCTGGAGGTGCCCGACGTCGACCGCTGCGTCACCCACGCCCGCGCCCAGGGCGCCACGATCCTCGACGAGCCGCACGACGTCTCCGACGAGTACGGCACGGTGCGGGTCGCGGCGATCGCCACGTACGGCGAGACCCGGCACACGCTCGTCGACCGCTCCGGCTACACCGGGCCGTACCTGCCCGGCTACGTCGCCCGCGCCTCGGGCTACGTCCGGCAGGCAGGCGAGCCCAAGCGTCTCTTCCAGGCGCTCGACCACGTCGTCGGCAACGTGGAGCTCGGCCGCATGGACGAGTGGGTCGACTTCTACAACCGGATCATGGGCTTCACGAACATGGCCGAGTTCGTGGGTGCGGACATCGCCACCGAGTACTCGGCGCTGATGAGCAAGGTCGTGGCCAGCGGGAACCACCGGGTGAAGTTTCCGCTCAACGAGCCCGCCGTCGGGAGGAAGCGCTCGCAGATCGACGAGTACCTCGACTTCTATGGCGGCCCCGGCGCCCAGCACCTCGCGCTGGCGACCACTGACATCCTGCAGACGGTCGACGTCCTGCGCGCCAAGGGCATCCAGTTCCTCGCGACACCGGACTCGTACTACGAGGACCCGGCGCTGCGGGCCCGCATCGGTGCGGTCCGCGTGCCGATCGAGGAGCTCCAGTCCCGCGGGATCCTGGTGGACCGCGACGAGGACGGCTACCTGCTGCAGATCTTCACCAAGCCGCTCGGCGACCGGCCCACGGTGTTCTTCGAGCTGATCGAACGGCACGGGTCGCTGGGCTTCGGGAAGGGCAACTTCAAGGCACTGTTCGAGGCGATCGAGCGCGAGCAGGCCAGGCGCGGCAACTTCTGAGCGGCGCGGGAGGATCGCCCGCGTGCCCGCGATCGAGATCCCGGACAGGCTCGCTGTTCGGCCTGGACAACCTGCCCGTACGGGGTGTTCTCGGCCCGCGGGCGGCGCGCCGCGGGTCGGGGTGCGCGTGGCCGACAGCGTCATCGACCTGCGGCGGCGCTGCGCGACGACGTGTTCGCCGCGCCGTCGCTCAACCCGTTCATGGCCGAGGGGCCGGCCCGCTGGGCGGCGGCGCGGGCCCGGATCACCGAGCTGATCATCGCGGGCGACGTGCCCGCCGGCGCCGTGCACCCGCTGCGGCGAGGTGGAGCTGCTGCTGCCGTTCGAGGTCGCGGACTACGTGGACTTCTACGCCTCCGAGCACCACGCGTCCAACCTCGGCCGGCTGTTCCGGCCCGACGCCGAGCCGCTGATGCCCAACTGGAAGCACCTGCCCGTCGGCTACCACGGCCGGGCGGGCACCGTCGTCGTCTCCGGCACCGACATCGTCCGGCCGTCCGGCCAGCGCAAGGGACCCGATGACCCGGCGCCGGTGTTCGGCCCGTCGGTCCGGCTCGACATCGAGGCGGAGCTCGGCTTCGTGGTCGGCGTCGGCTCGCCGCTCGGCACGCCGGTGCCGGCGGGCGCGTTCGCGCGAGCACGTGTTCGGCGCGGTCCTCGTCAACGACTGGTCCGCCCGCGACCTGCAGGCCTGGGAGTACGTGCCGCTCGGGCCGCACCTGGGCAAGTCGTTCGCGACCTCGGTATCGCCCTGGGTGGTGCCGCTCGCCGCCCTGCAGGCGGCCCGCGTCCCGCTGCCCGGCCAGGACCCGCGGCCGCTGCCGTACCTGCGCGAGACGCGAGGACTGGGGCCTGGACATCGACCTGGCGGTCGAGTGGAACGGCGAGGTCGTCTCCCGGCCGCCGTACGCGAGCATGTACTGGTCGCCCGCCCAGATGCTCGCGCACATGACGGTCAACGGCGCGTCGACCCGCACCGGCGACCTGTTCGCCTCCGGCACGATCTCCGGGCCTGAGCGCGTCGCAGCGCGGCGCGTTCATCGAGCTGACCTGGGGCGGCGCGGAGCCGGTCACGGTCAACGGCGAGCCGCGGACGCTTCCTGCGCGACGGCGACACGGTCACCATCACCGCCACCGCCCCGGCACCGGCGGTGGCCGCATCGGCTTCGGCGAGGTCACCGGCACCATCCGCCCCGCCCGATGACCGTAGGCCGCCCCCGCTCGGATCAGCGGGAGGCGGCCCGGGGCTGCGGAGTGATTGGCGGGTCAGCGGCGGACGAGCCGCACCAACGCTTTGGTGCTGTCGCGGCGGCCCCAGGCCACCACCGCGGCCACGACGCCCACGACGGCCGGGATCGCGGCCAGCGCCCCACCGCCGATCGCCAGCGTGATCGTCACCGCGCCGGTCATCAGCGCGACGAAGCACAACGCGGCCAGCCCGGTGAGCCGTGGCACGAACATCGCTATGGCGCCTGCCAGCTCCAGACTGCCGATGATGTACATCCCGGTCAGCCCGAGGCCCATCGCCTCGAAGCCCGCCACGTTCTGGGCCTCGGCGGTGAGCTTGCCGAGCGCTGAGAAGGCGTAGACGGCCGCGAGCAGAACCTGCAGCGTCCACAGGGTGACGTTGGCGGCGCGCGACGTGGTGTGACGGCGGGTGGTGGTGGTCGTGGCGGTGGCGAACGTGGTCATCGTGGGTTCCGTTCCTGGGGGCGGGCGTTCGGTCAGGGGGTAGACCGTCCCGACGTCCGGAGCTCATCGCTCGTTCAGGACGGGGAGTTCAGGATCGTGAGGGCTTGCCCCACGCTCGTCCGGCCGTCCCGCCTCCACGCCCGCCTGTGCTGCTCCCGCAGCCGGTGCCACAGACGGCGGGTCCCAGACGGTCCGACCAGGAAGGGCGATGGCGAACTCCGGTCTGGAAGAACGCGTCATCCGCGCAGCCGAGGCCACCCTGGCCGAGCAGAGCTACGTCAGCCCCGTCGACGTGCTGCTGCGCCTCGGCCGGCTCGCCCCCATCCCGGAAGAAGAGGCGGAGGCAGCGGCGGATGTCAGGTCCGTTGCCGTAAGCGAGCTGTCTGTCAGCTACGCCGACGCGAGCGGGACCTGCACCACCCGCAGATCGCCACCAGCTGGCGGTGACGCGGCCCAACTGGGCACGCCGTGCGGTTCACCCGATGCGAGTGATGGAACTTGTGCTGGATCGCGAGCAGGCTGTTCGCATGCCGCATCCTTCCCACATTCGGGGCGGGCACTTGGATGTATCGGCCCGGGCTGGGCTGCTACTCGGTGCGCACGCCAGTGGGTTGTCCTATCAGCCCAACTTGCTCTCGCGGGCCAGCCGCGACCAGGCGATCATCGCAGGCGTCGCGGCGTCGACGGCGTTCGGGTGGGGAACGACCTCGCACTCGTTCCTGCGGTCGCTGGCCGATCGATGGCCGGGCGCGATGGGGTCGGCCCGCGCACAGTTGGCCAGCGGGATAGCCGTCGACGGGCTGATCGCGCTGGTCGGGGCATCCGCCGCTGCGCTGCTTGGCCCGCGGCGTGACGAGCAGACCGTGCGATCGTTGCTGCGGCTGGCCGCGGGGGCGACGTCGGCCAGCGCGATGGCGGGTGTCGCGGCGAACCTGCTGGAGCTCACTGCGCGCCGCCGCGGCGGGCGGCTGCTGACCCTGGCCGCCACCTTGGGCTCCTGGGGTGTGGCCTTCGCTCGGATCCGGCACCAGCAGGCTCGCGCCGGTTCGGCGCCGGTCGATGGCCGGGAGGCAGAGGAAGACGTGACCCGGGTCGTGTCGATACCCACCGCGGTGGCGTCGGGACCGGTCGTCAGCCTGGCACTGGTCGGTGTGGCGGTGGCCGAATCGGCGCTGAGTTCGGCTGCGGCAAGAGCGGCCGCGGTGGTGCTGGGCGGCACATCGAACGACCGGCGCACGGCCGGACGAGCCCTCGCTCTTGGTGCCCTGGCGGGCGTCGGCCATGCCGCATTGTCCTTTGCCACCGGGAAGCTGACCCATGCCGGGGAGCATCTGGAGGAGGCCCATGCGGACCCGCCCACGGTCGCAGAGGCGACCGGCGGGCCGGGCTCGACGATCCCGTGGACGTCGCAATCCCGGGAGAGCAGGCGATGGCTGACGATGGTGTTGCCCGCCGACGGTATCGCGCACGTGATGGGTGAGCCTGCTCGTCAGCCGATCCGGGTCTACGCCTCCTTGGAGTCGGCGGCGTCGACGGAGGACCGCGCCGCCTTGCTCCTGGCCGAGATCGATCGCACCAGGGCGTTGGAGCGTTCGGTGTTCGTGCTGTTCTCACCGACCGGGTCGGGCTATGTCAACTATGTCGCGACGGAGACCCTCGAGTACCTGACCAGGGGTGACTGCGCCTCGGCGGCCATTCAGTACTCAGTGCTGCCTTCCGCGCTCTCGTTGGGCAAGGTGCACCTGGCTACTCAGCAGACGCGCATCGTGGTGAACGGCATCGTGCAGCGGCTGCTGAAGATGCCTGCCGAGCGTCGGCCGAGGTTTCTTCTGTTCGGTGAGAGCCTGGGGTCGCAGGTCAGCCAGGAACTGTTCGAAGGTCAGGGACTGGCAGGTCCGACCGGCATCGGGCTCGAGGCGGCGTTGTGGATCGGTACGCCTGCGTCCACCGTGTGGCGGCACCAGATCACCGCAGGCGCGGACATCACCCAGGTCCCGACCGTCCAACCGGGCGGGGTGTACGTCACCCGCAGCCTGCGTGACTGGGCAGCGTTGTCCGATGCCGACCGCGCGTCCGTGCGTTTCCTGTTGCTGCAGAACGGCGACGACCCGATCCCCAAGTTCGAGGCCCCCGTGCTCTGGCGCCAACCGGACTGGCTCGGGCCGGACGACACCCGTCCGCACGGTTGCCCGAGGGGCACCCGATGGCTACCGGTCACGACGTTCTTCACAACGTTCATCGACATGCAGAACGCGCTCGCGCCGACACCCGGCGTGTTCGGCGAGGGCGGTCACGACTACCGCCGGATCGTCCCGGAGGCGCTCCGAACCGTGTTCCGACTCTCGGCCACCGAAGCGCAGATGGTCCGCGTCCAGGAGGCGTTGCGGGCACGCGAACTGGGATGGGAAACCAAGCGGCGTTGGGACGCCATAGCGTCGATGCCACCTGCCCAGCGGCAGCAGGCGCGCGCGCATCTCGAACCCACGGTGTCCGAGTGGGTCGGTCACGCCGTGGACGACACGGCGATCGAGGAGATCATCGACACAGATACCCAGCCAGGCTGAGCGACCGAAACCGCGCCGGCTCGCAATGATCGGCTCGCTTGGCCGGGATGCACCTGCAGCGGGTCACTGAAGGGCTGGACGCCCTGCCATCTCGGTCAACGTCACGAAGCGATAGCCGCGGGCGGTGAGGTCGGCAAGCAGGCTCTCGACGACGGTCACGATACGGGTCCGGTCCGGACTGCCTTCATGCAAGACAACAACATCACCCGGCCGCACCTTCCCGGCAATTCGACGGGCCACCGACTGCGGATTGCGTGAGTTGATATCCAGCGTGGAAATTGTCCCCAACGCGCAACGGTAGCCGCTATCAGCTGCTATCCGCAGCATTCTCGGCGTGAAGAACCCGGAGCCCGGCCGAAAGTATCGAACGGTTCCGAAGCGACGAAGCGTCGCGTCAACCCCCAAGAGCTGCGCTTGGAATTCCGTCGCCGAAAGAAGAATACTGGGATAGTCCGACAGGAGATGATTCCCGAGTTCATGACCACTATCCACGATCTGACGCACGAGATCCTCATGCCTCGACGCGTTGACGCCGATCAGGAAGAATGTTGCCCTCGCCCTATACCGATCCAGAAGATCGACGAGCGCCGGGGTGGTCGCCGGGTGAGGACCGTCGTCAAAGGTCAGCGCAACCACTCTCGTGCTCGACCGCACCGACCACAGAACCTCTCTTGCGAGGTGACCTGCCAGGTACCGTGCGATCAGATGCGGACATCGCACGCAGAAGGCGAGTATCGCCGCCGCCGTAAGAATCATGAACAGCTTCATGCCCTGACCGAAGCAAATACAACGCGAACATCGCAGCGGCCTGCCTGCCGCCGCCGCTGATCGCGGCTGACGCCACCAAGGCGGCCGCTCGCTCACCGCCATCAGGTAGGCCTCCACGTCCTTCACGGCGTCATGCAATGCTTGTCGAGGTCCTTCAGGGGTCTACACCGATGTCTTGCGCGGTCTGCTTCGACTCTTGTGACCGCCGTCTGGATGGCCTCCCAGACGTTGGTCTAGTACTCGAGGGGCGATCATGATCCGGCGGATGCGCTTGCCGCTCACTCCCACACCTCCGCAACCAGTTGAACGGTAACGATGGCATAGGCGTAGCGACGTCGGTCGAGCAGCAGGCGGCGGCCGAGGGTATGACCGGGGACCGACAGTTCCGGGTGCGGCCCGCCGAACCGCGAGACTCCCGCGCAACGGTGGCGTGGCGAGCACACTTCGCACAGCTCGATCGGTGGAGGTGCTCGGCGCCCGTACCCACTCAGTCCGAACACGTGAGCGACTAGAGGTCGAAGCCGCCCGAGACGTCGATCGTCTGGGCGGTGATCCACCGGCACTCGTCGCCGAGCAGGGTCGCGATCACGGCGCCGATGTCGTCGGGCTCGCCGACCCGGCCGAGGGCGGTCTTCGCCGCGAGGGCCGGGATCACGTCGGGGAAGCGCTCGAACGCGTTGTCGGACAGTCGGGTGCGGGTGGCGCCTGGGGCGACGGCGTTGACGCGGATGCCGCGCGGGCTGAGCTCCTTCGCGAGGTAGCGGGTCATCACGATCAGGCCGCCCTTCATAGTGGCGTAGGCGGAGTAGCCCGGCTCGGTGATGTGGGGAAGCGCGGAGTTGCTGCTCGTGTTGATGACGGCCCCGCCGTCGGCGAGCATCGGCAGCAGGGTCTGGGTGAGGAAGTAGGGCCCCTTGAGCAGGACCTGCGCGAGCCGGTCGAACATCGCCTCGCTGGTGTCCTCGAACGGCGCCGCCTCGGCAAGCCCCGCGTTGTTGACGAGGAAGTCGACCTCATCGCGCTGCCAGGTCTCGCGCACCGCCGCGACGACCGACTCGCGGAAGGCCGGGAAGGTCTCGGTACGGCCGACGTCGAGCGGCAGCGCGACGGCCGTCCCGCCTTCCTTCTCGATGATCCTGACAGTCTCCAGAGCACGCTCCGGGCTGCTGTGGTAAGTCAGGATCACGCCCGTTCCGCGCGCGGCGATCCGCAGCGCTGCGCTCTGCCCGATGCCCGAGTTTCCGCCGGTGACGATCGCGACCTGCATGGTGCACCTGCCTTGTCTGTTCGTGGGGTTCTTACGCTCTCGCGAGAACCGGACCACCCAAGAAAACCGCTTCGAGCAGCTGGAACAACAGCACGATGCTCCTTGATACTTGCCTGATCCTCCCTCTATGCAGAGTTCAGGTGGTCTGCTTCACTAGATCCATGGGCCTTGACGAGCTGCGGACGCTGCTCGCCCGCCATGCCCGGCCGGACATGACCACCGAGGTCGACGGCGTCCTGGCCTCGAAGGTCGAGCGCCCGACTCCGCCCTACACGTCGATGACGGGCACAGTGCTGGCGCTCGTCGCGCGGGGAGCGAAACGGCTCGCGCTGGGCGACCGCGTGTATGACTACCGCGCAGGGCAGTACCTCGTCGCCTCCGTCGACCTCCCGGTCACCGGTCATTTCATCGACGTCTCCCCCGAGCACCCGGCGCTGGGCTTCGGGCTGGTCCTGCGCTCGTCCGTCGTCGCCAAGCTGCTCCTGCGCGCGGCCCCCACGGACCTGCCGCCCGCCCCCGGCGGCGCGCCGTCGGGCATCGCCGTCAGCGACGCCCCCGACGAGCTGGTCGACGCCGCGGTCCGCATGCTCCGGCTGCTCGACCGGCCCCGCGACGCCGCGATCCTGGCCCCGCTGATCGAGCAGGAGATCGTCTGGCGGCTCCTCACCGGCGATCAGGGCGCCACCGTCCGCCAGCTCGGCCTCGCTGACAGCAGCCTCGCCCACGTCGCCCGCGCCGTCCGATGGATCCGCGACCACTACGCGGAGTCGTTCCGGGTGGAGGACGCCGCACGGGTATCCGGCATGAGCGTCTCGGCGTTCTACCGCAACTTCCAGGCCGTCACAGCGATGAGCCCGATCCAGTTCCAGAAACAGATCCGCCTGCAACAGGCGCGGCTCCTCCTCGCCACCTACGCCCACGACGTCACGGGGGTCAGCCACCGCGTGGGCTACGACAGCCCCTCACAGTTCAGCCGCGAGTACCGCAGGCAGTTCGGCGCGTCACCCAGCCGTGACGCGTCCCGGCTCCGCGAGGCGGCGTTCGCCGCCGTGCCGTCCCTCCCCTGATCCGACGGCATCTGAAGCACCCAGCACCGCGCGCAGACCCGACGAGCTGGTCCTGACCGCCCAGGAACACGGCTTCACCGCTGCCGCCGAGAGCCTCACCGGCCAACCCCGCGGATCCTGCGCCGTCGATGACCGGATCGCCCAGATGGTCGCGAACGAACGCGGGGCCCCGGCGACGAGATCCTCGCCCGGTGGCGCTCGGCATCAGCCGCGGCACACGACCTGCTCGCGGACTGCGATCCCCACCCTCCGCACTGGCTGATCACCGATCCGCCTGCCCGCAGGCTGGCCACGACCCGACTGTCCGAGTGCATCCACCCGGAACACCAACGGCGGCACCCAGGGGCGCCGCCATTGATGATCTTGCAGTGGAGGTGCCGGGAATCGAACCCGGGTCCTCCGTTGCTTCACGAGGGCTTCTCCGTGCGCAGTCCGCTCTGTCTCTACTCGGATCCACCGGTCCCACGGACGAGCCGGTGTGACGATCCCAGTCGCTGTCTGGTGTCCCAGCCCGCCCCGCGACCGGGCGGACTGGTGAGTCCCCTAGATGATGCCGGGATCCGGGTCGGGAACGCACCCGGTCCGACAGCCTCTTACGTCAGCCCGCGAGAGCGAACATGGACTTCGAGGCAGTGCGCTTATCAGCGGCACTTATTGGTGTACGACGCGTGGTTAACGAGATCATCGTCGTCTTCCTCGGCACGCTTCCCCTCGATCGACATCCGGAGTCGAAACCGTTCACCCCCTCGACGCCCGTCTTCGGGGCGTCCCCAGAGGATAACGCCTCGCCGGGCGGCGTTCATCCCGGTTCGCCGAGAAGCCGGGCGGGCGCGTCGTGCAGCACCGAGCGCAGGAAGCCGACGCCGAGCCGGTCGTCTGCCGCCGCCCACCCGGTGATGGCCCGCAGCTGCTCGGCGTAGGCGTAAGGGATGTTCGGGAAATCGGTGCCCAGCACGATGCGGTCCGCGACGTCCACGAGCCGGGCGGGCCAGTCGGGCGGGAGCGGGGCCATCCGCAGGCTGAACGGGACGCCCACCATCGTCGTGTCGAGGTGGACGCGCTCGTAGCGGTGGACGAGGTCGAGCGCGGCCGCGAAATCGGGCATCCCGGCGTGCGCGAGCACCGCGCGCAGACGCGGGTGGGCGGCCAGCACCTCGCCGAAGACGTCGAGCCCGGTGTGCGCGCCGCGCAGCGGCCCGTCGCCGCAGTGCACGATCGCGGGGACGCCCGCCTCGGCCAGCAGGCCCCAGACGGGTTCCAGCAGGGGGTCGCGCGGGTCGAACCCGCCGACCTGCACATGTACCTTCACCGCCCGTGCGCCCGCCGCGACGGCTTCGCCGAGGTAGTCGGCGACGTCGGGCTCCGGGTACAGCGTGGCGGTCGGGACGGCGCCGGGGGTGTGGACGGCGAAGTCGGTGACCCACTCGGTGAGCCACCGGGCCATCCCGGGCTTGTGCGGATAGACGAGTGGGGCGAACGTGCGCACCCCCAGCTTGTCCAGGGTGGCCAGGCGCACCGACACGGGTGTCCGGTAGTGGACCGGCCACGCGGCGCCGTAGTGGGTCTCGGCGGCGTCGAAGTACTCCCAGACCTTGTCCATGACGCGCTCAGGCAGGAAGTGCACGTGCACGTCGACGAGGCCGGGCAGGCCCAGCTCCGCGACGAACCGCGGGACGTCCGCGTCTCCCACGGGCGGCGCTGGCGTCACCGCCGCTCCCGCGCGCGGCCCTTGACCGCGCGCCCGTACGCGCGCTGGATCTCCCGGGCGGCGTCGCGTTTGGCCAGGTCGGCACGCTTGTCGTAGGACTTCTTGCCGCGCGCGAGGGCCAGCTCGCACTTCACCTTGCCGTCGCTGAAGTACAGCGAGAGGGGCACGAGCGTCAGCCCGCCCTCGCGGATCTTGCCGATGAGCCGCTCGATCTCGCCGCGGTGCAGCAGGAGCTTGCGGGTGCGGCGGGGCTCGTGGTTGGTCCAGCTGCCGAGCGTGTACTCGGGGATGTTGAGCCCGCGCAGCCACACCTCGCCGTCGTCGACGGTGGCGTAGGCGTCCACCAGGGACGCCCGGCCCAGCCGCAGGCTCTTGACCTCGGTGCCCACCAGGGCGACGCCCGCCTCGTACGTGTCGAGGAGCTCGTAGTCATGCCGTGCCTTGCGGTTCTGCGCGATCAGCGAGCGGCCCTTCTCCTTCACCCGACCAGCCTACGCGCGCGCCTCCTCTGACCTCGCCGGAGTTCTGGCGCGACGGAAAAACGCCGTTCCGCGGATGTGCCATCCTGTCGCCGAACGCCTGCCGCAGCGAGGAGGAACCGTGTCTGACCATGTCCCGGACGGGGTCCCGGACGGGCTCGTCCGCCTTCGCCTGCACCTGAACCTGGCGGTCGTCAACGGGATCCTGTTCGCGGCCGTGCTCGCCCTGGTGAACCTCTTGACCGCCGCATCGGGCTCGGGCGAGCAAGTCATGGCGGTCGAGAGGGGTGCGCTGGGCGGGCTGCTGATCGGGATCGCCTTCTCGGTCTACTACGGCATCCGGCAGTGGCGCGCCGCAGCGGAGGCGCGCGACCGCAGGGTGGCTGCCGATCCGACGGCCTCGGCCACCGTGGACACCGGCGTGCGGGCCCAGCAGGCCGTGCGTGTCCCGCTCACCCGCGTCGAGGTCCTCCGCCGGGCCGCCGACGCCGTCCAGGTGTTGGACAGGGCACGGGTCGAAGCGCGCGACGACAACGCGGTCACGCTGAGGACGCGGGCGACGGGGTGGACCTGGGGCGATCGCGTCGTCGTCACGGCAGGCGACGAGGACGGCGACGGAACGGCGGTGACGATCACCAGCAGGCCGGTCGCCTGGGTGGCGACGATGGACTTCGGCAGCAACGCGCGCAACGTCGAGCGCGTCGCCGCGTGGCTGCGCGAGACGGCTACAGACGGACGTACAGGCGCAGGGTGATGTAGCCGGTCACCGCCGCGATCCCGCCGCCGATCATCACGAGGATCGGGGACACCCACAGGACGTCGGTGAGCTGGATCGGGGGCACCACCCCGTTGGAGACGATGCCCGACAGCAGCTCGTCGATGAACAGGAACTTGCCCACCAGCAGGCCGACGGACGCGATCACCGCCCCGATCACGCCGGTGACCACCGCCTCGATGAGGAACGGCAGCTGCGTGTACCACCGGGTGGCGCCGACCAGCCGCATGACGCCCACCTCCACGCGCCGGGTGAACGCCGACACCTGCACGGTGTTGGAGATCAGCATCAGCGCCGCGATGGCCTGGACGAGCGCGAGGGCGAACGTCACGTTGCGGATGCCGCCGAGGAAGTCGAAGAGCTTCGCGACGACGTCCCGCTGGTCGATCACGTTGCGCACGCCGACCTGGCCGTTCATCGCCTGCTTCACCGCGGCGGCGCCCGCGACCTGGTCCTTGAGCTTCACCCGCAGCGTCGCGGGCAGCGACTGCGGCCGCACGACGTCGGCCAGCGACTGACCGGCGAACAGCTGCTTGTAGCGGGTGTAGGCGTCCTGCTGGCTCTCGAAACGCACCGATTCGACCAGCGGCGAGTTCTTCAGCGTCGTCATCAGGCCCTGGCAGATGGGCTGGCTGCAGTCCTTGTCGTTGGCCGAGACGTCGGACGCGAGTGCGACCTGGATCTCGACGCGGTCGCTGTAGAGCTCCTCGGTGCGATCGATCGTGCGGACGGCCAGCAGCCCGGTGCCGACCAGCGCGAGCGAGATCGCCGTGGTGAGCACCATCGCCACCGTCATCGTGACGTTGCGACGCAGGCCTGTCGTGACCTCGCGGACGACGAACTCGGACCTCATGCCGCCACCGCCGTGCGAGGTCGGGCGTCGGCGGCCCTCAACGCCCGACCCCGTAGACCGCCCTGGCCTCGTCCCGCACGACCTGGCCCATGTCGAGCTCGATCACGCGCCGCCGCATGGAGTCGACGATCGAGTGGTCGTGGGTGGCCATGAGGACGGTCGTGCCCGTGCGGTTGATCCGCTCCAGCAGCAGCATGATGTCCTGGCTGGTGTCCGGGTCGAGGTTGCCCGTCGGCTCGTCGGCCAGCAGCAGCAGCGGCCGGTTGACGAACGCGCGCGCGATCGCCACGCGCTGCTGCTCGCCGCCGGACAGCTCGTGGGGCAGGCGGTCGGCTTTGCCGTCGAGCCCGACGAGGTCGAGCACCTCCGGCACGACCTTCCGGATCGTCGTCGCGGGCTTGCCGATCACCTCGAGGGCGAACGCGACGTTATCCCCCACCGACTTGTTCGGCAGCAACCGGAAGTCCTGGAAGACGCAGCCGATGCGCTGGCGCAGCCGGGGCACGCGCCGCCGGGGCAGCTTGGCCACGTTGAGGTCGGCCACGGTGATCGTGCCGCGCGTCGGGACGTCCTCGCGCAGCAGGAGCCGCAGAAACGTCGACTTGCCGGACCCGGAGGGACCGATGAGGAAGACGAACTCCCCCTTGTCGATCTCCGCCGAAACCCGGTCCAGCGCGGGGCGCGTGGAAGTCTTGTACATCTTGGTGACGCGGTCGAGGCGGATCACGGCCGCTGAGGTTACCGCCCCGTCGCCATCGAACCCTTATCCGACCCGCCCGGCGGGCGCCCGGCCTGCGATTATTCGGCGATCGAAGTCGACGTCGGGCCCAGGCCGTGTCCCGCGGATCACGGCCGCCGATGGGCTTCGTGATCTGAGAGGGTTCCTGGCAAGGCGGAGGGCGGCTCTCCTACCGGGCCGTGCCCGAGACGGCCCGACAACGCAGCCAGGGACCATCTCGGCGCGGAGCCCGCGGACGCTGATCCACGGGCATGGCCTAGGCGTGGATGGCCTGGTTGCGGCGCCAGCGGATGCCCGCCTCGATGAAGCCGTCGATGTCGCCGTCGAGCACGGCGGTGGGGTTGCCGACCTCGTACTCGGTGCGCAGGTCCTTGACCATCTGGTACGGGTGCAGCACGTAGGAGCGCATCTGGTTGCCCCACGAGCCGTGCCGGTCGTCCTTGAGCGCGTCCATCTTGGCGCTGCTCCTCCTGGCGGCGCCGCTCCAGCAGCTTGGCCTGCAGCACCAGCATCGCGGAGGCCTTGTTCTGGATCTGGCTGCGCTCGTTCTGGCAGGAGACCACGATGCCGGTCGGGCAGGTGCGTGATGCGGACCGCCGAGTCGGTGGTGTTGACGCCCTGGCCGCCCGGGCCGGACGAGCGGTAGACGTCGACGCGGAGGTCCTTCTCGTCGATGTCGACGTGGTCGGTCGGTCTCCACGACCGGCACCACCTCGACGCCGGCGAACGACGTCTGGCGGCGGGCCTGGTTGTCGAACGGCGAGATCCGCACCAGCCGGTGGGTGCCCTGCTCGACCGAGAGCGTGCCGTAGGCGTACGGGCGCGTGCACCTGCGAACGTCGCCGACTTGATCCCCGCCTCTTCGGCGTAGGAGATGTCGTAGACGTCGGTGGCGTACCCGTGCTGCTCGGCCCAGCGCAGGTACATGCGCATGAGCATCTCGGCGAAGTCGGCGGCGTCGACGCCGCCCGCCTCGGACCGGATCGTGACCAGCGCCTCGCGCTCGTCGTACTCGCCCGACAGCAGCGTGCGGACCTCCAGCGCGGAGATCTCCTCCCGCAGCTTCGCCCGATCGGCGTCGGCGTCGGCGGTGGCGGACGCGTCCGCCTCGTCCTCGGCGAGCTCGTAGAGCACCGGCAGGTCATCGAGCCTGCGCCGCAGGTCCTCCAGACGCCGCAGCTGGCCCTGGGCGTGCGCGAGGCGGCTGGTGACCTTCTGCGCGGCCTCCTGGTCGTTCCACAGGTCGGGCTGGCCCGCCTGGTCGGACAGGTCGGCGATCTCGGAGCGCAGCCGGGGGAGGTCGGACACCGCCTCGATGCTCTCCAGAGTGGTGGCGAGCTCCTTGAGGTCGGCTGCAGCGTCGGCGTTCACAACGCTCCAGGCTACGCGGTGTCCTCCGCGGCGGCGGGGATGGCGTCGAGCAGCGTGAGCATCGCTTCGAGGTGCGCGATCGTGAAGTCGGCGACCGCGCGGGCGTACGGATCGTCCACTTCATACGCCGCCTCCTGTGCCGCCTTCAACCGGTCGGCGTAGGCGGCGCGGCTGGTGGCGACGAGCCGGGCCCGCTCGTCTTCCGACAGCGTCTCGGCGTGCAGCAGGCGGAGCACCAGCGGGCTGCGCACGGCGTCGACCCCGCCGGGCCCCGCGAGCCACGCCTTGAACGAGCGCTTCCCCGCCGCGGTGATGCGGTACTGCTGGGACGCCCGCGCGCCCAGCTTCCCCAGCCGCAGCAGCCCGGCCTCGGCGAGCGCGGGCAGCTCGCGGTAGACCTGGCTGCGGGTGACGGAGAAGAACCCGCCGAACCGGTCCCCCGCAGCCACCACGAGCTCTCCGCCGGTCATGGGTCCCGCATGCAGCAGGCCGAGGATCGCGGCGGCAGTGGCATTGACCGGGGTGGGACGGACGGGCATGCCCCCACCGTGCCATCGACGGGGCAAATGTGCAGGATGGACGGACTGTCCCCAGGACGGTCAGGGCGCTTCTCGTCGCCGAGCACGTCGATCCAGCCGCCCGAGCGCCAGTACTCGCCGTGGCCGCGGGCGAGCAGCCCATGGTCGACGAGATAGCGGCGCACGGTGGCGTGGTCGGTGTTGCCGCCGTCGGTCCAGGCCTTCAGGATCGCGTCGACCTCGCGCTCCGGGTAGTACACGCCCGGCTCGAAGCTCTGCGCGATGCGCTCCAGGACGAGCCTGCGCTTGGCCTTGCGCGCAGGCAGCGCCACCAGGTGCCCGTCGCGCACGAACCGACGGACGATCTCGTCGGCGTCGGCGGCCTTCATCGGCCTAACCGATGGTCAGCGCCGCGATCCGCGCGCGGTGGGCCTCGGCGTCGCCGAGCTGCCCGGCCAGCCGTTTGGCCCGCTTGTAGAAGAAGTGCGCCTCGTGCTCCCAGGTGTACCCGATGCCGCCGTGGTACTGGATCATCGCGGCGGTCGCGGCCAGCGCGGCGTCGCTCGCCTTGGCCTTGGCGACGGCCACCGCCAGCTCGGCATCCCCGGCGCCGACGTCGACGGCGTGCGCAGCGTACAGCGCGGCGTGCTCGGCCATCGTGACGGCGACGTGCAGGTCGGCCAGCGCATGCTTGATCGCCTGGAAGGAGCCGACGGGCACCCCGAACTGCCTGCGGTCGCGGTCATAGGCGACGGTGCGGGTGAGCGCCTCGCGGGCGATCCCGACCAGGTCGGCGGCGACGAGCACGATGGCCCTGGCCTGGAGGTCGAGCGCGGCCGCGTGCGTCGCCTCGGGGAGGGCCTCGGCCTCGCCCGCCGCGAGGTCGGCCAGCCGCACCGTGCCGTCGTAGGAGCCGCGCGGCGTGGCCCGCGCGTCGGTGACCAGCGCCAGCCCGTCGACCGTCGGTGCGACGACAACGTCGGCGAGCGCCCCGTACTCGACGGCGGGCAGCGCGCCCGGCGCCGTGCCGCGCGCGGCGAACGCCCCGACCGCCGCACCCGTGGCGAACCGCGGCAGCCAGGTCTGCTTCTGCCCGGCCGAGCCCGCCAGCCGGATCGCCTCGGCCGCGAGCACGGTGCCCCGCCACGGCCCTGGCGCGACGCCCGCCCCGAGCGCGCGGGCGATGGCCTGCGCCTCGACCAGGCCCAGCCCGAGCCCGTCGAACTCCTCGGGCACGGTGACGGCGAGCCACCCCTGCTCTCCCGCGGCCTTCCAGAGCGACGCCGGGTTGCCGTCCGAGCCGGTGTCCTCAACCACCCCGCGCACCGCGGCCATGTCGAAGCGTTCCGCGAGGTAGGAGCGCACCGCGGCGGCGAACTCCCGCTGGTCGTCGGTGAGCGCGAAGAACATCTCGGGAGCCCCCTACCGCGGCAGGCCGAGCACGCGCTCGGCGGTGATCGTGCGCTGCACCTGGCTGGACCCGCCCCAGATCGTCACCGATCGGGACCACATGGCCTGCGCGTGCAGCGGGCGGAGGTCCACGACCCCGCCGGTCCCGTCCGGGACCTCGTCGAGCGTGGCGTCCTCGCCCAGGATGTCGTCGAAGGCCTCCCAGAGGTCCTGGAACGTCTCCGACCACATCAGCTTGGTCATCGACGCCTCGAACCCCAGGTCACGGCCCTGCTCCACCTGGGTCAGCACGTGCATCGAGTGCAGCCGCAGGCACTCGAGGTCGGTGAGGACGCGCGCGAGCCGGTCGCGGACCACCGGGTCGGTGTGGCGGCCGAGCGTGCGCGCGACCGCGACGATCTGGTCGTACTGGCGACGGAACTCGGTGTACTGGCTGATGCCGGACGCGCCCCGCTCGAAGGAGAGCAGCAGCATCGCGGTGCGCCAGCCGTCGTCGATCGCGCCGAGCACCTCGGTGGCGGGCACGCGGGCGTCGGTGAAGAACACCTCGCCGAACTCGCTGGCCCCGCTCATCTGCTTGAGCGGCCGGGCGTCGACGCCCGGCTGGCGCATGTCGATCAACAGCATCGAGATGCCCTGGTGGCGGCTGCCCGCGGGGTCGGTGCGGACCAGCGCGAAGATCTTGTCGCCGTGCACGGCGTTGGTGGTCCAGACCTTCTGGCCGTTGACCACGAAGTCGTCGCCGTCGCGGACGCCCCGGGTGGCCAGCGCGGCGAGGTCGGATCCCGCGCCGGGCTCGGAGAAGCCCTGGCACCAGATCACCTCGTTGCGCAGCATCGGGCCGATGATCTCCTTCTTCTGGGCGTCGGTGCCGATGGCCATGACCGTGGGCGCGAGGAAGGTGAGACCGAGCGCGTTGACCGTGCGCGGGGCATCGGCCAGCACCATCTCCTGGTCGTAGATCGCCTTCATGCCTGCGGTGCCGCCGCGGCCGCCGTACTCGACGGGCCATTGGATGCCCGCGAACCCGGCATCGGCCTTCGCGCGCTCCCAATCGCGGCGCAGGCGGAAGCTCTCGTCGTCGGGGAACGACGCCCAGAACCCCGGCCGTCGCCATTCCTCAGGGATGTTGGCCGAGAGCCAGGACCGCAGCTCGCCGCGGAACTCCTCCTCCGCCGGGGTGTAGGTGAGGTCCATGCGCCCACTGTGGCATACCGACGGGTAACCCGGGAGCCACTGAGCGGAGCTTGCGGAGCGAACATCATCGCCGAGCGGAGCTTGCGCAGCGAACATCATCGCCGAGCGGAGCAGCATCTCGAGCGGAGCTTGCGAGACATCATCGCCGAGCGAAGCTTGCGGAGCGAACATCATCGCTGGGTGGGAACGGGCTGTTACCAGGCTCGTCGCCGCCCGGTATCCTGCCCGTCATGCGCAGCGAGCGGGTGACGGTGAGCCTGCCCGCCGACCTGATGGACGAGATCCGCGCCGCGGTCCGCCACGGGTCGGCGGCGAGCATCTCGGCGTACATCGCCGAGGCGGTCGCCGCACGCCAGCTGCGCGAGCGCGCGCTGGCCCGGCTCGCGGACCTCTACGGCGGCCCGCCGCCCGACGACGAGCTGGCCGAGGCGCGCCGCGCGCTGCGCCTGGTACCCCCCGCCGCCGCGGTCTGATGATCGGCGGACGTGTACTCGACAGCACCGCGCTGGCCGCGTTCGCCGTCGGGCGGCCGGTCTACATGCGCGCGCTGGTGTGGGCGGCGGTCGAGGCGAACATCGTGCTCGCGGTGCCCAGCGCGGCCCTCGGGCGGGCCTGGGGGCTGCTCGAGCCCGAGCACCACGCCGCGCTGCAGGTGCTGCTCGACCTGCCCAACACCGTGATCGACGAGCTGACGCCGGCGTCGGCGCAGGAGTCGGGGCTGCTGCTCGCCGCGGCAGGCCAGGACGACATCGCCGCGGCACAGGTGGCGGCGTGCGCGCGGCGCCGGGGGTGGCCCGCGGTGACCGGCGAGCCGGGCACGCTGCGCAAGCTGGACAATTGCGTGACGATCGAGGAGCTGCCGTAGCGTCGCGCGCGGCGGACTTGGAGGAATGTCACCCTGCTGCGACTGGGTCGTGGGAATGTCACCCGGCTGCAGTGGCCAGGCGCGCGCGGAGGCGGTCCAACGCGGACTCGTCCAGGCCCGTCTCGACCAGCCAACCCGCGGCCCCGTCGTATTCGGCGTCCAGGTGGTCGAGCACCGCCCGCATCACCTCGGCGCGGGGGTGGTGCGGTGTGAGGTCCTCGGGCATCGGCTCCCCCGACGCCGTGGTCCAGCGGCGGAACAGCGCCTCGATCTGCTCGCTCGACTGCGCGTAGTCGTCGACGATCGCGTCCCGCTCGACGCCGACCACGTCCAGCACCATCGCCACCACCACGCCGGTGCGGTCCTTGCCCGCGGCACAGTGCACGATCGCGGGCCCGGCGTCCGGTGCGGCCAGCCGTCGGACCGCCTCGACGACGTTGGTGGGCTGGTCGGCGAGGTAGCCGAGGTAGTTGTGCAGGAGCGGGTCGGTGTCGTCGCCCGTCTCAGGCAGCTCGCGGCCCGCCCCCACGAGGTCAAGCGCGACGGTCTCGACGCCGACCGCGGCCACCGGCGTCGGCCCGTCGCGGTCGATCTCCCGCGGCGTGCGCAGGTCCAGCACGAGCCGCAGGCCGAACTCGTCGACCAGCCTCCGGACGTCCCCAGGGGTGGCCCAATGCAGCGCCGCGCTGCGCAGCAGCACCCCGTATCGGGTGGCGCCGCCGCCGCGCAGCGGCAGCCCGCCGACGTCGCGCACGTTGTCCAGTCCCTCGAAGCGCAGCCACCTGTCGATCACGAAACGGATCGTAGGCGCCCGCACGCAGCGGGTTCGCCTTTCGCAAAGATGCAGCGCAGATGCGGCGCCGATGGACGAGGCAACGCGCCGTACGGAGCAATCGGAGCACCCCGTAGGCTGAGCGAAGAGAGTGACCGCGGCACTGCAAACCCTGTCGACCCCCCGGAAGTCGACTCCCGTCGCCGGTCGTCGAGACCCAACCCGAGGAACCCGATGACGGACCCCCGCACCAGCCTGATCCGCCAGCAGCTCGCCGAGTTGGGCCGCAGGCACGCCATGGCGGCGAACGCAGGCGTCCTGACGCCGCGCGCCACCCGTGTGCTCGTGATCGGGAACTTCGGCAACGGCAACACCGGCGATGAGGCGATGCTCGCCCGCACGCTGCAGGAGCTGCCGGAGGACCGGGAGGTCAAGGTCGTCTCGCGCAACCCGCGGATGGTCGAGGCGATGCACCACGTCCCGGCCGTGCCGATGGAGGGCGTGGCGTTCACCAAGGCGCTGCACTGGTGCGACGGGATCGCCGTCGTCGGCGGCGGGCTGTTCGGCACCGGGGCCTCGCCGCTGGTCAAGATCCTGCCCGCGGTGGTGTGGGCCACCACCGCGCGCAAGCGGGACATCGCCTACGTCGCGATCGGCGTCTACCCCGGCACGCCCGACCGGGTGCTCGGCCTGCTGCGCCGCTCGGTGCGCAGGCCCGGCCGCATCACGGTGCGCGACGAGGTGTCCGCGGCCACGCTGGGCGACGCGATCGTGGCGCCGGTCGTCGGCGACCTCGCGATGGGCCTCTCCCCCGCCCCGGCCGCCGACGCGCGCCGCACCCTCGGGGCCGCGGGCCTCGACCCGGCCGTGCCGCTGCTGCTGGTCGCGCCCAAGGCGCTGCCCAACCCGATCCTGCTCGACGCGCTGCAGGAGGCCGCCGAGAAGCTCGCGCGGCGGTGGATCGAGCGGGGCGGCCAGGTCGCGGGCCTCGCGATCGGCACGCACGCCGACTACGGGCTCGGCCTCGCCCGCCGCGACGAGGTCCTCATCGAGGAGCTGGGCGAGAAGCTGGGCCGCGACGTGCCGGTGCTCGGCCCGCAGCTGCCCCCTGCGCTGGCCAAGGCCATCGTGGGCGAGGCGGACGCCCTGTTCGGCCTCCGCCTGCACGCACTGATCTTCGCGGTGTCCACCGGCGTGCCGTGTCTCGGCGTCGGCTGGGAGGAGCGCACCACCGCGTTCCTCGCCGAACACGAGCAGTTGGCGATCAGCACCCGGCCGCCGGACGAGGACCTCAACGCCTGGGTCGACGCCACGCTGCCCGCCCGCTGGTCGGCGCGGCCGCGGCTGCTGAGCAGCTAGCCCTACGGCCCTTCCGCGGGGGCGCGGCGCAGCATCGGCGGCAGCAGGCGCGCGCCCGCGCCGTCGCGTGACACGTAGTCGTCGGGGTTGTAGAGCCTGCACCGCTGCAGCGACAGGCAGCCGCAGCCGATGCACGACTCCAGCCCGTCGCGCAGCGCCACGAGCGCCTGGATCTGCTCGTCCAACCTGCCCCGCCACGCCCGCGACAGCCGCGTCCAGTCGGCCTTGTTGGGGGTGCGGCCCTCCGGGAGGCGGTCGAGCCCCTCCCGCACCTCGTCGAGCCCGACGCCGATCGTGCGCGCCGCGCGGATGAACGCGAGGCGCCGCAGCACCGAGCGCTCGTAACGGCGTTGGCCGCCCGACGTGCGCGTGGCCCGCAGCAGCCCCTCGCGCTCGTAGAACCGCAGGGCCGACTGGGGGAAGCCGCTGCGGTCGGCCACCTCCCCGATCGTGAGCAGATCCTTCGTGTCCACTTGACCTCAACCTGACTTCAGCTTGCACGGTTGTCCCATGCCTATCACAGGAACCGTCACAGGCACAGCCATCGTCACCGGCGCAGGCACCGGCTTCGGCCTCGCCCTCACGCGGGCGCTCGCCGCACGCGGCACGTCGGTGATCGCCTGCGCCCGGGACGCCGCTCGCCTGCGGGCCGCGGTCGCGGGCCTGCCCGGCGTGCTCGCCGTGCCCGGCGACGTCAACGACCCGGGCGACCGCACGGCGATCGCCGCGGCGGCGGGCAACCGCATCGACCTGCTCGTGCACAACGCGGGCGAGCTCGGCCCTTCGCCGCTGCCCCACCTGTCCGCCTACCCGGCGCGAGGCGCTCCGCGCCGTCCTCGAGACAACCCTGCTCGCCCCGCTCCAGCTCACCCAGCTCGCGCTGCCCGCCCTGCGTGCCGCGGGCGGCACGGTCGTGACGCTCAGCTCCGACGCCGCCGTCGAGGCCTACGAGGGGTGGGGCGGCTACGGCGCGGCCAAGGCCGCGCTCGACCACTACGCGGCCGTGCTCGCCGTCGAGGAGCCCGGCCTGGCCGTCTACGCCTTCGACCCCGGGGACATGCGCACGGCCATGCACCAGCGCGCGTTCCCCGGTGAGGACATCTCCGACCGGCCCGAGCCCGAGACGGTCGTCCCGGCGTTCCTGCGGCTGGTCGACGCGCGACCGGCGAGCGGCCGCTACCGGGCGGCGGACCTGCTGGCCGGGAGCCCTTCGTGACCGCGGCGTTCACCGTTCCGGCCGAGCTGGCCGCCGACGCCCCTCCCGAGGCTCGCGGGGTGCCTCGGGACGGGGTCCGGCTGCTGGTGGCGCGGCCGGGGCGGCCGCTGCGGCACACCACGTTCGCCCGGCTGCCGGGCGCGCTGCGCCGGGGCGACCTGCTCGTCGTCAACACCTCCGACACCGAACCCGCCGCGGTCGACGGGCACCGCGCCGACGGGCGCCCGGTGGTGCTGCACGTCTCGGGGCCGACCCGCGAGGGCCGGGAGTGGATCGTCGAGCTGCGCACCCCCGACGGGCGGCGGGTGAGCGACGCGACCACCGGCGAGGCCCTGCGCCTGCCCGGCGGGGTCACCGCGTTCCTGCTCGCCGCGCACCCGGTGCCCCGACGCCGCAGGGGCAGCAGGCTGTGGCGCGCGCGCATCCCGGTGGCGGGCGGCGTGCCGACCTGGCTCGCCGCCTTCGGCCGTCCCATCGCGTACCCCTACCTGCGCGGCCCGCGCCCGCTCGCGGACTACCGCACGGTCTTCGCCCGCCGGGACGGCCACGGGTTCGCCAGCGCCGAGATGCCCAGCGCGGCCCGTCCCTTCACGCCCGCGGTGCTCTGCGGCCTGCACGAGCGCGGCGTCGACGTCGCCACCCTGACGCTGCACACCGGCGTCGCGTCACTGGAGGCGGGCGAGGAGCCGCTGCCGGAGCGCTACGCGGTGCCCGACACGACCGCCGCGGCGGTCAACGCGACACGGGCGGCGGGCGGACGGATCGTCGCGGTCGGCACGACGGTGACGCGCGCGCTGGAGACCGTGGCCGACCCGGACGGCGACGTGCGGGTGGGCGCGGGCTGGACCGACCTGGTGCTCGGCCCGGACCGGCCCGCCAGGGTGGTCGACGGCCTGGTCACCGGCTGGCACGAGCCGGAGGCGTCCCACCTGCTGCTGCTGCAGGCGGTGGCGGGGCCGGAGCTGGTGGCGCGGGCCTACGCCGCCGCGCTGGACCGCGGGTACCTGTGGCACGAGTTCGGCGACTCCTGCCTGCTGCTTCCCGGGGGATCGGCCACCCGGCGCCCAGGGTGACCGCTCGTCGTCGGGACGGGCGGCCGCGCGGAGAGCCGAGCGGCCCGTCGCCAGCGACGACAGGCCGGATCCGGCCTTGCCGGTTCACCGCCGGATCTCCTAGGTTGCTCGACACGCGTCACGATCCCATCCGAGCGCGAACGACCCGGGACTCCCCACCCGGCTCACCGGACCCCCGACCGGACCTCGCGCTCTGAGCGGATCGCTCCCCAGCGCTGAAAGGTCAGGTTCGTGGCAGGACACCGCTCCCCGCGTGGTCGTCGTGCGCTCCGCAGCTCCACGATGGTGCCTGCGCGCCATCTGATTGCGGGCAGTCCCCCGCCTTCGGGGCCGTCGCTGCGCACCTCGGTCATCGCGTCGGCGGCGGCGGTGGGGGCGGTTGCCACCGGCACCGTGTCGGCCCTGCTCCCGGCGGGCGGCGCCGCGGCCGCCGACAAGTCCTCCATGGTGGGGGCGCTGTCGGCGAACACGACCGCCCTCCTGCGCAACCCGACGACCCATGCCGTCGGCGCGCTGACGCCCGTCACGACCGACCCCCCCGACGGCTTCGCCGCCGCCGACCAACACCTCGCCCTCCTGGGCAAGGCCACCGACATCGCGGCCCAGATCGCCGAAGCGCACCAGAAAGAGCTGCTCGCGCAGGCGGAGAAGGCCCAGGTCGACGCCGCCGTCGCGCAGGGCGGCCTGGACGGGTGGATCGCCCAGGCGCTGCAGATCCTCAACCTGTCGCAGTCGCTCGCCCCCGGCGTCAAGAAGATCATCATGGCCGAGTCGGGCGGCAACCCCCGGGCGATCAACCTCTCCGACAGCAATGCCCGCCGCGGCACCCCGTCCCAGGGGCTCATGCAGACGATCCCGACGACGTTCCGGCACTACGTGGCGCCGGAGCTGTTGGGAAGGCCGATCACCGACCCGGTCGCCAACATCACCGCCGGGGTCAACTACATGGTGCAGAACTACGGCCTCGGCACGGTGGCCGCGGGCGGGCGCAGCAATGCCTACGGAAGCTACATCGGCTACTGAGCGTCCACGTAGTGGATGTCGAACGGCTTGTTGGTGATGAAGAGGATCGTGCAGTCGCCGTCCGCCGAGGCGCCGTGATGCATGGTCCCGCCTTCGGGGAACCAGATGAAGCTGCCCGCCGGGTACTCGCCCTGGTGCGTGGTGAGCGTTCCCTCGAGCACGTAGATCCCGTGCGCACACGGGTGGGTGTGCCACGGGTTCGTGAAGCCCGCCCGGTAGATCAGCTTCATCACCTGCATCCCGGTGACCGGGTCGGAGATCAACGGCATCGAGTCCAGCTCGGCGCCGATCTGCGGAATCGGGAACTTCTCCCACGCCGCGGTGTTCGTGTCGACGGACGTGAGGGTGACGGGCTCGAGCGGCGCGTCGGTCATCGTGGAACCTGCTCTCGGAGAGGGAAAGGGCGCGCGGAGTATCGCAGCCGCGCGCACCCGAGGGACCCCTTCGAGGACGATCGCTCAGACGACCAGGCCGGCAGCAGCACGAACAGCCCCGAGCGGCGCGACACGAGGAAGATCACGGGCATCGGCAGGACGAGGCCGATCTCGACGAACGACGGCAGCCCAATGAGCGCGCCGACGAGCGCCATCGCCCACGGCAAACGCGCGGGTGGCGGACCGGCCGACGATGGTGTCGACGATCTGGTCGGCGCCGCCGGTGTCGGCGAACAGCTTGCCGAACATCGCCCCAGCGCGATCAGCGTGCCGACGCTGGCCGCGGTGTTGCCGAAGCCGTTGCGGAAGCTCGTGATCGCGGGGAGTCGACCAGCGAGCCGACGGTGAGCCTGGGCGAGGAGAGGGTGTTCACGACGACGCCCCCCGGAGGGCGAGGGCGGCGACGCAGGCCTCGACGAGCGTGTCGACGGGCTGGTCGAAGTCGACCGTGACGCCCTGCTCGTCGGCGCCGAGTGGTTCCAGCGTGGCGAACTGGGAGTCGACGAGCGCGGCGGGCATGAAATGGCCGGGGCGGCCCGCGACGCGGCGGGCCACGACCTCGCGGTCGCCCGCCAGGTGCACGAAGACCTGGTCGGGGGCCGCTTCCCGCAGCAGGTCGCGGTAGGAGCGGCGCAGGGCGGAGCAGCTGATCACACCCCCGGTGGACACGTGGGCGAGCTGCCAGGCGCCGACCGTCCGCAGCCACGGGATCCGGTCGGCGTCGTCGAGCGGGATGCCCGCCGACATCTTCTCGACGTTCGCGGCCGGGTGGAGGTCGTCGGCGTCCTCGAACGGCACGTGTAGGCGTTGGGCGAGCGCCGCCCCGACAGTGGTCTTGCCGGAACCGGACACCCCCATGACGGTGATGAGCACCATCGCTCCCCTCTCTCGATCGCCCTGCGTTGTGGGCGGCTGGGTAGAGCGTGCGCAAGCTCGCGTCCGGCGAGCTCGCCGAGCGCACGGTACTGCGTGCCGGGGATCTGGAGGCGCGATACGGCGTGTCCCGCACGGTCGTGCGCGATGCCGTCAGGTCGCCACGTCCGAGCCCGCGGCCGTCCGCATGCACGCCAACGTGGCCGAGGCCGTTCCGGCCCGCGCCATGCAGGCGATCATCGAGGAGGCTGCGGAGGCGATGCCCGGCCCGACCGACCAGCCCACGGTCACGCCTTCGGCGGCTCGTCGATGATCCGCCACGACCCGACCTTCGCGTAGGCGGAGTCGTAGATGTCCTGGGCCGCGCCGGGCCCCAGCTCGAGCTGACGCACCCCGCCCGCCCAGTACCGCAGGATCCGGCTGAGCTCGTCGGCGGCGCGGCGGTCACCCGCGCCGTCGGGGAGGTCGACCTCCAACACGAAGCGCATGCCCGGGAACCTAGCGCCCGGCGGCGTCGTCCCCGTGCGCGTCCGGACCAGGGCCGCGGCTTTGCAGAGCCGGCTGACGCTCGCAGGGCCAGGGCCAGGGGCTCGGCGCGGCGTAAGGGCCTCAGCGCGGACGCCGAGGGCCCCGGCGTCGCCGACGCTCACCGCGTGGCGCGCTCGACAAGCTCGAGCACGTGCACGTACGGCCACCCGGTCGCGCGCGTCATGCCCAGTTCGCAGGTGCGGTTGCACGAGGCGTGCGCGTCGAACGTGCCGCCTGCCAGCTCGGCGGCCTGTGCCGCGGTCGCCGCCGCGGTGAGCTCGGGGTGCAGCAGCCCTCGGTCGCCCGCGAACGCGCAACACCCCCAGGTGGCGGGCACGGTCACGGCGTCAGCGACCGCCTCGGTGAGCCCACGCAGCGTGTCGGTGAGGCCGAGGCGGCTAGCCGAACAGGTGGGATGCAGGGCGACGGAACCCTGTTTCGCCGTGACCGTCAGCCGGGGCAGCACGGTCGCGACCGTGAACGCCACCGCGTCGACCACCCGCAGCTCGCCGTAGGGCTCCGCCGCCCCCTCCAGCATCTGCCGCAGTCCCTCGGTGCACGACGAGGCGTCCGCGACGACCGGCAGCGCGCCCTCGCGGGTGGCGGCCCAGAGCGCGGGCAGCACGCGCGCCGTCATCTCCTCGAGGCCGCGCCGCATCCCCTTGGACTTCCACGGTGTGCCGCAGCACAGCGAGCGCAGCCCCGCCGGACGGACCAGGCGGACCGAAGCCCGCGCACACAGCGTCGTGAACGCGTCCGTCGCGCCCGGGCCACCCGCGGCCGGGCCGAACAGGGTGCCGGTGCACGAGGCGAAGAGCACCGCTTGCGGCTCGATCGACCCAGGCCCGCTCGACGCAGGCCGGTTCGACGCAGCGCCGGCGACGGTGTCCGAGCGCGGGGTGCCGCCCCGCGGGAGCTCCGGCGACCAGGCCGGGAGCACGTCGGGATCCAGGACCTTCCGGCCCACCGCGGTGAGCCCCTCGACCACCGCGGAGGGCAGCGCCGCGGCGACGTCCAGCGCGACGGCCGCCGCGCGGGTGGTGCCCGACCAGTGCCGGGCCGCCGCCGTCCAACCCGCGGTCGCGAGCCTGCCCGCCTTCTGCTCGCGCAGCCGCTTGACCAGGTCGCCCGTGTTGATCAGGACGGGGCACGCGGTCTGGCACATGCCGTCGACCGCGCAGGTCTCGACGCCGTCGTAGCCGTACTCCCGCTCCAGCTCGGCGACCAGCCCGGCATCCCCCGCCGCCCGCGCGCGCTGCATCTCTCTCCGTAGGACGATCCGCTGGCGCGGCGTGACCGTGAGGTCGCGGCTCGGGCACACCGGCTCGCAGAACCCGCACTCCACGCAGCGGTCGACCTCCGGCTCGACCTGCTGCACGGTCTTGAGGTCGCGCAGATGCGCGGCCGCGTCGTCGCTGAGCAGGACTCCCGGGTTGAGCACGTTCCCGGGGTCGCAGAGCCGTTTGACCTCCTGCATCACCGCGTAGAGCTCGTCGCCGTACTGCCTGCGCACGAACGGGGCCATCATGCGGCCGGTGCCGTGCTCGGCCTTCAGCGAACCGCCCTGGTCGAGGATCAGCGTGACCATGTCGTCGGTGAACCGGGCGAACCGGTCCAGCGAGCCCGCCGCCAGCCGCTCGGTGAGCATGAAGTGGATGTTGCCGTCCTTGGCGTGCCCGAAGATGACGCCGTTGTCGTAGCCGTGCCGGTCGAACAGCGCCGTCAGCCGCTCACACGTCGGCAGCAGTCGCGGGACGGGCACCACGACGTCCTCCAGCAGCGCGGTCGTCCCGGCGGGCCGGGCGCCCGCGACCGCGGCGTAGAGGCCCTTGCGGATGTGCCAGAGTGCGGCGCGCGCGGTCGGATCGGCCACGAGGGTCCGGGGCCCGCTCACCGGCAGCGTGCCGAGCACGCCGCGGGCGACGTCCGCCACGGCGTCGACGTCCGCCATGGTCGCGCCCTGGTACTCCACCAGCAGCGCCGCCTGCCGGTCGACGGCGAGGCCCCGCAGCATCGCGTCGGCCTTCGGGTCGGTCTGGCCGACGCGCAGCGACGTGGCGTCGAGCAGCTCGATCGTCGCGGGGCCGGTGGCGACGAGCGCGGGAAGTGCGCCGGTGGCGCCGCTCAGGTCGTCGAACACCAGGAGGCCGGTGCGGGTGTGGCGCAGCAGCGGCACCGTGCTCATCACGATCTCCGCGATGAACGCGAGCGTCCCCTCGCTGCCCACGACCAGGTGCGCGAGCACGTCGACGGGGCGGGTGTGGTCGAGGAAGGAGTTGAGCCCGTAGCCCATGGTGTTCTTCATCGAGAACTGCTGCTCGATCCGCGCACGCAGGTCGGGACGGCCACGCAGGTGGTCGCGCAGCCGGACGAGGCCCGCGTGCAGGTGCGGCTCCCGGGCCGCGAGCAGCGCGTCGGCGTCCGGCGCGGCGGTGTCGACCACCGTTCCGGACGGGAGCACGAGCACCAGCGCGTCGAGCGTGGCGTAGCTGTTGGCCGCGGTGCCGCAGGCCATCCCCGAGGAGTTGTTCGCCACGACACCGCCCAGGGTGCACGCGGCCTCGCTGGCCGGGTCGGGGCCGAGCTTGCGCCCGTGCCGGGCCAGGCGGGCGTTGACCTGGCCGACGGTCGCGCCGGGCCCCACCCGCACCCGCGCACCGTCGTCGAGCACCTCGATGCCGCGGAAGTGGCGGCGCGTGTCGGCGAGGATCCCGCGGGTGACCGCCTGGCCGGAAAGGCTCGTGCCGCCCGAGCGGAACGTGAGCGGGACCCCGGTCCGCCGCGCCGTCGCGAAGAGCCTGCCGACCTCGGTCGCGTCGCGCGGCACCACCACGGCCTGGGGGGTGATCACGAAGTGCGACGCGTCGTGGGCGAACGCGAGCCGGTCGGTGGCGCGGTCGCGGACGTCCGAGACCGCGGCGGCCAGCTCGGCGGCCAGCGTCGTCGGCGGGGAAGCGAGCTCGGTCACGGCGTCAGCACCCTCCTCCGGTACGAACCCAACTGTAGGAAGACCGGCAGGGTGTGTCTCGACTCTCCCTTACTTGCATGCTTTTGAAAGTAAATACATCATAGTTCCGTAGAGCGTCGGCGACGTGGAGGACGACCGTGATCGAGGAACTGCACGCACAGATCGACGCCGTCCGCCACGAGGTCGAGCTCGCCGAACAGGGCGGTCTCACCTACGAGGCAGGCCTGCGCCGCGCCCGTCTGGCCGATCTGCTGGAGATCGCGGCGCGGCACGGGATCGCGCTCAGGCCGGGGCGCCACGGTGCCGCCCCGACCGAAATCCTCCGCACGCACCCCCGCAAAGGAGGCCCCGTGTACACACGGGTCAATACGATCTTCGGACCGAAGGACCGGGTCGACGCGGGCGTCGCCCAGATCGAAGGCCCCGACCGCGCCGCGGTGGAGGCGACCAGGGGCAACCGGGGACTCACGACCATGGTCGACCGCGAGGCAGCGGTCATCGTCGCGATCTCCTACTGGGACGAGCCCGGCCGCTCCTCGGACGCCGAGCTGACCCGGGCCCGCCAGAACGCGGTCGTGGCCGCGGGCGGGGACCTGGTGGCCGAGAACTACGTCCTCGCCCTCGACGAGCGGGTGTCGGTCCCAGCGCCGGGTGCCGCGGTGCGCCTGGTGCGCGTACAGGTCGCACCCTCCCGCTCCGAGGACGGGCTGACCTACCTCCGGGAGGAGATCCTGCCGCGGCTCCGGGCGACCGCGGGTCTCCACCACGCCGAGGGAATGGTCGACGAGAACCTCGGCCGCGCTCTGCTCGTGACGACGTGGCGGGACGGGGACGACGCCGCCACGGCCGTCGCGATCCTCGACCGCCTCCGCACCGATGCCCTCCAGCGCACACAGGTCACCCTGTCCGGCACCGAGGCCTACACCCTCGTCCGCGATGCGGCCGACACCCGTGTCGCCGGTCGGACCTGACCCACACTTGCAGGCATCTGCGAGAGTGAGCCAGGGACCAGATGCGCGGGCAGAGACGGGGGAGGATCGGTTGGCCGAGGAGGACGGGGCGCGGCGCTCCCACCGACCGGCGCAACCCCTCAGTCCGCCCCTCTACCAGCTGAAGGCGGAGTTCTTCAAGACACTCGGGCACCCGGTGCGCATCCGCGTTCTGGAACTGCTCAGCCAGCGCGAGCACGCCGTTTCCGAACTCCTCGCCGCGATCCCGATCGAGCCTGCCAGCCTGTCCCAACAGTTGGCCGTGCTACGTCGAGCAGGCCTGGTCACCTCCCGCCGCGAAGGCTCGGCGGTGCACTACTCGGTGACCAGCCCGCAGGTGTCCGAGCTGATGGCCGTCGCCCGCGCCATCCTGACCGGCGTCCTCACCGGACAGGTCGAACTGCTGGAGGACCTAAGGACCTCCTGACGCCCACGTGATCGCCCTGTCGGGGCGACGGCCACCCGGTCTCACGGAACGAGCACGAGCTTTCCCCGTACGTGACCGGCCATGCTGATCGCGTACGCCTCGGCTGCCCGGTCGAAGGGGAACGTCTGAATCTTGATCACCAACGTGTTCGCGGCCAACAGCTCCGCGGTCTCCGCCAGTGCCTGCTCGGGCATGCTGTCCGCGCCGCTGGTCACCCGGGCACCCGCTTCCCCCGCGGCGAAGTTGGCGATGCTCAGCACCTGCGACGCCTCGGGGGCCAGGCCGATCAGCACGTCGATCGGCGTCTTGCCCGCGACGTCGAAGACCGCGTCGACCCCGCCTGCCGCCGCCCGCACCCGATCGGCCACCCCGTCGCCGTAGGTCACCGGGATGGCACCCAGCTCCCGCAGATAGCCCTGGTTCTCCGCACCCGCCGACGCGATCACGCGCACCCCGCGGGCGAGAGCCATCTGCACCACGACGGCGCCCACCCCGCCCGCGCCGCCGTCGACGAACAGCGTGTGCCCGGGTTCGACCCCGAGCAGCCGCAGACCGCGCTCGGCCGTCTCCCCCGCCACTCCCGCCGCGGCCGCCACCGCCCAGTCCACGGAGGCGGGTTTCACCGCCCACGAGTCCAGCACCGCGTACTCCGCCTGCGTGTCGGAACCGCGCCCGAAGACCTCCGCGCCCACCGACACGCCGGTGACACCCTCGCCGACCTCGTCGACCACCCCGGCGGCGTCGTAACCCAGATAGCCCGTCCCTTCCAGTGGTGCGCCGCCCGACAGCGCCCCGGACATCAGCTTCCAGTCGATCGGGTTCACACTCGCCGCGCGCACCGCGATCCGGACCTGTCCGGCACCCGCGTGCCGGTCCGGCGCCTCGGCCCACTCGAGCACCTCAGGCCCTCCGTAGCGTGTGAACTGCAACGCCCGCATCCCACTGTCCTTCCCTCGCGATCACCTACCGACAACGGCTGGGAACCCGCCAACGGCGACACGCATTCCGCCGCGCGTCACGCTCAGGAACCCGAGCCGTCCGACCCCGCGGTGCGCACCCGCCGAGGAAGAGCACTGTCGACCTTGCCGCGACCGCGACGACGAGTGCGGACGTCTCATGCGCACATGACCCGCCGCCGCTCGGCACCCATGTTCACCGCGGGCAACCCCCAGCCTTCTGCTGACGCCGGCCGCGCTCGGCGTGATCACCGTCGGGGCCCTGATGCCCATCATCCCGGTGCGGGTGCGCTGGGGTTCCAGCCACCCTGGCCGGGATGGTCCGCTCGTCAGCACCCGCAGGCACAGAGTCACCGCACTGTCGCGGCAATCGGTGCGACGATGACGACAGCGCCCATAACATCGGAAATCGCCGATCGCGGCAATATGCTGATTCGCGGCATTCCACGCGCTCCATGCTCTGCCGCGCGCTGATACGCGCATACTTCCCGCGCTGATCGGAGGAGTTCGCGCCGCGCAGGCGGGGAGGGACATCGCAGATGATCATTGATTGCGCTCACTACCAGAACGGCTGCCGTCAGGGCACCGGCGCGGTCGCCGTCGAGGAAGCGGCCGCCCGGCACGGAGAAGGCGGGTTCGTGTGGCTCGGGATGTTCGAGCCGTCGCCCGAGGAACTGGCCAGGGTTCGCGACTGCTTCGGCCTCCACGAGCTCGCCGTCGAGGATGCGCAGACGTTCCACATGCGACCCAAGGTCGAGTCCTATGAAGGGCCCGTGCAACTGGTGATCCTGCGCACCGCCCGCTACGACGACGTCGCCGAAGAGGTGGAGTTCGGCGAGATCAGCGTCTTCCTCTCGGCAACCTTCGTGATCACCGTCCGGCAGGGTGTCGCCAGCGAGTTGCACAGCGCCCGCACCCGGCTCGAGCAGCGGGGCGACCTGCTCGGCATCGGGACCACCGCCGTGTTGTGGGCGATCCTCGACTCCGTCGTGGATGCCTACGGCCCGGTCGTCGCGGGCCTGGAGCACAACATCGACCAGATCGAGGCCACGGTCTTCTCCGGCAGCGTCGCCCCTACCGAGCGGATCTACTCGTTGCGACGCGAGGCCACCGATTTCTACCGGGCCGTGCACCCGCTCCTGGCCGTGGTGGGCACCCTCGAACGGAACGCCGACCCGTACCTGCGTCCCTATCTCCGGGACGTGCACGATCACCTGACCCTGGTCAACGAGGAGGTCGCCGCGCAGCGCGATCTGCTCGGCACGATCCTCGAGGCCAACATGGCCGTGATCTCCGTCGAGCAGACCAAGGTGAGCGTCCGGCAGAACTCCACGATGGAACAGCTGACGATTCTCGCCACCGTCTTCCTGCCGCTGACGTTCGTCACGGGCTTCTTCGGCCAGAACTTCGGCTGGCTCGTGGGCAATATCGACGGGCCGGTGGCCTTTCTGCTGTTCGGAATCGGCGGGCTTATCCTACCGTTGGCGCTGTTGTACTTCTGGTTGCGCAATCGCCACGCCCAATAACCGGCAGCCGGAAGTCCCGGGCACACCCGGGGGTGTGGACGGGCAGGCCCTGCGGGTACTCCTGCCCATGCGGCTGACGAAGACCTCGGACCTGTGGTGGAAGAACGCGGTCGTGTACTGCCTCGACGTCGAGACCTACTCGGACGGCGACGATGACGGGTGCGGCGACTTCCGGGGCCTGATCCAGCAGATCGACCACCTGCAGCGCCTGGGCGTCACCTGCATCTGGCTGATGCCGTTCTACCCTTCGCCCGACCGCGATGACGGCTACGACATCACCGACTTCTACGGCGTCGACCCCCGGTTGGGCACGCTCGGCGAGTTCGTCGAGTTCGTGCGCACCGCCCGCGACCGCGGGATCCGCGTGATCGCCGACCTCGTCGTCAACCACACGTCGGCACGCCATCCGTGGTTCCAGCAGGCCCGCAGCTCCCGCGACAACCCCTACCGCGACTGGTACGTCTGGGCCGACGAGCCACCTGCCGACGGTCCACAAGGCGTCACCTTCCCGGACAAGGAGACCAGCCTCTGGGAGTTCGACAAGGAGGCGGGCCAGTACTACCTGCACCGCTTCTACAAGTTCCAGCCGGACCTCAACATCGACAACCCCGCGGTCCGCGACGAGATCGCGCGCGTGATCGGGTTCTGGATGCAGTTGGGTCTCTCCGGCTTCCGCGTGGACGCCGTGCCGTTCCTCCTGGAGAACCAGGGCCAAGCCGACGCCGCTGACCTCCCCGATCCGCACGACTACCTCGCCGACCTGCGGGCGTTCCTCAACCGGCGCGACGGCGAGGGGGTGCTCCTCGGCGAGGTGAACCTCCCCTACGCCGACACGATGGCCTTCTTCGGCGCGGCCGCCGACGAGCTGACGATGTGCTTCGACTTCATCGGCATGCAGCGGATGTACCTGGCGTTGGCCCGCGGCGACGCGGGCCCGCTCGCCGACGCCCTACGGGACCGGCCGCAGCCGCCGAAGGACGCCCACTGGGCGACGTTCGTGCGCAACCACGACGAGCTGACGCTGGACAAACTGTCCGAGGCCCAGCGGCAGGAGGTGTTCGACGCCTTCGGCCCGAATCCCGACATGCAGCTCTACGGGCGCGGCCTGCGCAGGCGCCTACCCCCGATGGTCGACGGCGACCAGGCTCGACTCCGGATGGTCTACAGCCTCCTGTTCGCGCTTCCCGGCACTCCCGTGCTGTTCTACGGCGAGGAGATCGGGCTGGGCGAGAACCTCGAGGCCGAGGGGCGGCTGGCCGTGCGGGTTCCCATGCAGTGGACCGCCGAGCCGGGCGCAGGCTTCTCCACCGCCGCGACCGCGACGTTCCCGGCGCCGCTGTGCGAGGGCGCATTCGCCCCCGAGCACGTCAACGTCCGCGACCAGACGCGCGACCCGAACTCCCTGCTGTCGTTCTTCCGGCGCCTCGTCGACTCCTACCGGGCCTGCCCCGAGCTGGCCTGGGGCCGCTACCAGGTGCTCGACCCGGGCGCGGACGCCGCGTCGGTCCTCGCCCACCGCACCGACGCCGACGGTGTCGCGGTCGTCGCCGTGCACAACTTCGACCGGCGGAAGGCCGTCGCCGCGCTCACGCTCGCAGATCTCGCCCAACGCGACCTCTACGACGTACTGGCGGCCACGGGTGAGGCCGTGCGGGTCGGCGACGACGGACGGCTCGACGTGCCGCTGCCGCCGTACGGGTTCCGATGGCTGCGGTCCACGCCGTAGGCCCGGCCGCCGCAGTCCCCCGACGGACGTGGACCGCGCACATGTCCATCAGCACACCCCTTGCGTCCCGCGTGGACCGAGCGGTCGCGCGACGCCCGTCCCCGTGCGGTGGCCACGAACGTTGCCGGGGTGATCGCGTCATCCAGGCGGCGACGCGCATGGCACCGCTCGAAGCTCATACCGGGCGTCTTCGCAAGGGCGGCAACGCCGCGCGTCGTCGTCTGGGCGCGCGAGGATCGGTGAACGTTGGTGGCCTCCGCACTAGGCTCGCTGGGCTCGTCGCCGTCGTCTCCCCGGAGGTTCTGTGCACATCTGGCCCGGCTCGCCCTACCCCCTGGGCGCGACGTTCGACGGTGGCGGCACCAACTTCGCGATCTTCTCGGAGGTCGCCGAGCGGATTGAGCTCTGCCTCCTCGACGACGACGGCCACGAGGAGCGCGTGGTGCTCCCCGAGCGGAACGGGCTGATCTGGCACGGCTATCTGCCCCGCGTCTGGCCCGGGGCGCGGTACGGGTACCGCGTGCACGGTCCCTACGCACCGGAGGCGGGGGTGCGATGCAATCCGGCGAAGCTGCTCCTCGACCCGTACGCCAAGGCGACCGACGGACAGTACCGGTGGGACGAGGCGCTGTTCTCCTACCGCTTCGCGGATCCCGGCGCCTTCAACGACGCCGACTCCGCGCCCTACGCGATGACCTCGGTGGTGACCAACCCGTACTTCGACTGGCAGGACGACCGGCCGCTGCGGATCCCCTACAACGAGACGGTCATCTACGAGGCCCACGTCCGCGGGTCGACGATGCACCACCCCGACATCCCGGACGACGTGCGCGGGACCTACGCCGGACTGTCCCACCCCGCGATGATCGACCACCTCCGCCACCTCGGCGTGACCTCGGTCGAACTGCTGCCCGTGCACCAGTTCGTCCACGACTCGACCCTCGCGGACCGGGGCCTCTCCAACTACTGGGGCTACAACACCATCGGCTTCTTCGCCCCGCACAACGGCTACGCGTGCTTCGGCACCCGCGGCGAGCAGGTGCAGGAGTTCAGGACCATGGTCCGCGCGCTGCACCGGGAAGGCATCGAGGTGATCCTCGACGTCGTCTACAACCACACCGCGGAAGGCAACCACCTCGGTCCGACACTGTCGTTCCGCGGCATCGACAACAGCGCCTACTACCGCCTCGTCGAGGGCGACCCGCAGTTCTACTTCGACACGACCGGCACCGGGAACAGCCTGAACGTCCGCAACCACGAAACCCTGCGGCTGATCATGGACTCGCTGCGCTACTGGATCACCGAGATGCACGTCGACGGGTTCCGCTTCGACCTCGCCTCCTCCCTCGCGCGCGAGTTCCACTCGGTCGACCGGCTCGCCGCCTTCTTCGACCTCGTCAACCAGGACCCGGTCGTCAGCCAGGTCAAGCTCATCGCCGAGCCCTGGGACCTCGGCGAGGGTGGCTACCAGGTCGGCGGCTTTCCGCCGCTGTGGACCGAGTGGAACGGCCGCTATCGCGACACCGTCCGCGATTTCTGGCGAGGCGAGCCCGCCAGCCTCGGCGAGTTCGCCGCCCGGTTCACCGGATCGTCGGACCTGTACGAGGCGGACAACCGCCGCCCCATCGCATCGATCAACTTCGTCACCGCACACGACGGCTTCACCCTCGACGACCTCGTGTCCTACAACGAGAAGCACAACGAGGACAACGGCGAGGACAACCGCGACGGCGAGAACCACAACCGTTCGTGGAACCACGGCGTCGAAGGGCCGACCGACGACAACGACGTCATCGCCCTGCGCGAACGCCAGAAGCGCAACATCCTCACGACCCTGCTGCTGTCCCAGGGCGTGCCGATGATCTCCCACGGCGACGAGCTCGGCCGCACCCAGCGAGGCAACAACAACGCCTACTGCCAGGACAACGAGCTCTCGTGGGTCGACTGGGACCGGGCCCGCGACAACGAGGTCCTCACCGAGTACGTCGCGCTCGTCGCCGCGATCCGCGCCCGGCACCCGATCTTCCGGCGCCAGCGGTTCTTCCAGGGCCGCCCGATCGTGGGCTCCAACATCCACGACATCGCCTGGCTGCGCCCCGACGGACAACACATGACATCCGACGACTGGAGCCGCGCCCAGACCACGTCACTCGCGATCTACCTCAACGGTCGCGGCATCCCCGACCGCGACCAACTCGGCAACCCGATCGTCGACGACTCGTTCCTCCTGCTGATCAACGCGCACCACCAGCACGTGACCTTCACCCTCCCCGACGGCAACTACGGACAGATCTGGGAGACCGTCGCCGACACCGCCGACCCGCTGCTCGCCCGCAAACGCCGTCGCCGCGCGCCGAAGCCCGGGGACCGGATCCGCATCCAGCCACGTTCGCTGACCGCTCTGCGCTGCCCCGTCGTCTGAACGTGGTTCTGGAAAGGGTGAACTCTCACACGTCTCCGAGACCGCACGGACACCTGCCGTTAACCTGGATCGAGATCGCTGTGCCCCGGGTGGTGCCGACCGTCCCGCACCCAGCCTCGACCCGGCTGACGACACAGCGCGTTCACCCGGAAGGTGAGACATGCGCCCCCGCGCTGCACGCTGCCGTCGTTGTGCCCGAACCGCACCGACCCCGGCCGGTGCCCTGTGACCCTCGCGCTCAGCCGCACCCCCGCGCTCTATCCCGCCGCACCCGCAGCGGCCCGCCGCACGCTCCTCGACGTGCTCGCCGAGACCGCGGCGGTGCACCCCCACGAGGCCGCGATCGACGCGGGCGGCCGGGTGCTCACCTATCGCAGGCTGGCCGAGGAGGTCGACGCCGTCCGGCGGCGCCTCGCTGAGGCAGGCATCGGGATCGGCGACCGCGTCGGCGTCCGGGTCTCCTCCGGCACCGCCGAGCTGTACGTCGCGATCCTCGCCGTCCTCGCCGCGGGCGCCGCCTACGTTCCCGTCGACGCCGACGACCCCGAGGAGCGGGCCGAGCTCGTCTTCGGCGAGGCCGGGGTGTGCGCGGTGCTGGGCGACGACGGGTCGCCTGACACCGCACAGCGCGCCGATCGGCACGCCGCGGCACACCGGGCTACGACGACGACGCGTGGATCATCTTCACGTCCGGCTCGACCGGCACCCCGAAGGGCGTCGCGGTCACGCCACCGGCTCCGCCGCGGCGTTCGTCGACGCCGAGGCGCGCGCTGTTCCTCGCCGACGAGCCGCATCGGGCCCGGTGACCGCGTGCTCGCCGGGCTGTCGGTCGCGTTCGACGCCTCCTGCGAGGAGATGTGGCTCGCGTGGCGGCACGGGGCCTGTCTGGTGCCCGGCGCCTCGGGCCGCTGGTGCGCACCGGGGTCGACCTCGGGCCGTGGCTGGTGGCGCAGCGGATCACGATCGTCTCCACCGTCCCGACGCTCGCCGCGCTGTGGCCGACCGGACGCGCTGGAGGACGTGCGGCTGCTGATCTTCGGCGGCGAGGCGTGCCCGCCCGAGCTGGCCGAGCGGGTCGCCGTCGAGGGCCGCGAGGTCTGGAACACCTACGGGCCGACCGAGGCCACCGTCGTCGCCTGCGCCGCACAGCTCGACCGGCGACGGACCGGTCCGGATCGGGCTGCCGCTCGACGGCTGGGCAGCTCGCCGTCGTCGACGGCGCGGGCGAGCCGGTCGCGATGGGCGAGCACCGGCGAGCTGGTGATCGGCGGGGTCGGGCTCGCCCGCTACCTCGACACGGACAAGGACGCCGACGAAGTACGCCCCGCTGCCCTCGCTGGGCTGGGAGCGCGCCTACCGCAGCGGCGACGTCGTCCGCGCCGACCCGAGACGGGCTGCTGTTCCTCGGGCGCGCCGACGAACAGGTCAAGCTCGGCGGCCGGCGCATCGAGCTGGGCGAGGTCGACGCCGCGCTGCAGGCGCTGCCCGGCGTCTGCGGTGCGGCGGCGGCCGTGCGCACGTACCCGGGCAGGCAACCAGGTGCTGGTCGGGTACGTCGTGCCGGAGAACCAGCCGGGCGGCGAGCTGGACACCGACGCCGCGGCGCTCGCCCTGCGCGAGCAGCTGCCCGGCCGCGCTCGTGCCGCTGCTCGCGGTCGTCGACGACCTGCCGACGCGAACGTCGGGCAAGGTCGACCGGGACGCGCTGCCGTGGCCGCTGCGTCGACGCTGCAGGCGGCGACGGCTCGACCCCGTCGCGGCGGGCCTGCTGACCCGCACGGAGGGCTGGCTGGCCGAGGAGCTGGTGCGGAGATCCTCGGCGTGCCGGTCGACCGACCCGAAGGCCGACTTCTTCCCCACGGCGGCGGCAGCCTCACCGCGGCGCAGCTCGTCGCGCGGATCCGCACCCGGTACCCGCAGGTGTCGGTCGTCGACGTCTACCAGCACCCGAAGCTGGGCGCGCTCGCGGCCCGTGCTCGACGCGTTCGAGCGCGGCCACGACCAGGCCGCGCGACGTCGTGCCGACGCCGCGACGGGCGGCGCTCGCCAGGCGCTGCTCATGGTGCCGCTGCTGACGCTCGTCGGCTTGCGCTGGACGAGCGTCGCCGCGGCGATCTCGACGGTCGCGGCCGTCGCGGTCCCCTGGGCGCCGCACCGTGTCCGTGGTGGTGGCTCGCGGCGGCGTGGCTCGTGCTGTTCAGCCCGGCCGGGCGGATCGGGATCGCCGCGGGCGGCGCCCGGCTGCTGCTGCGCGGCGTGCGGCCCGGCAGCTACCCGCGCGGCGGCTCGGTGCACCTGCGGCTGTGGGTCGGCCGAGCGCCTCGCCGAGCGTCCGGCGCGACCGGCGATCTCCGGCGCCGCGTGGATCACCTGCTACGCCCGTGCGCTCGGCGCGAAGATCGGCCAGGACGTCGACCTGCACTCCGCGCCGCCGGTCACCGGCCTGCTCAAGATCGGCGACGGCGCGGCCGTCGAGCCCGAGGTCGACCTCGGCGGCTACTGGGTCGACGGCGACGTCGTGCACATCGGCAAGATCCGGATCGGCGCCGGCGCCGCCGTCGGCGCGCGCAGCACGCTGCTGCCCGGGCGCGCGGATCGGCAAGGGCGCCGAGATCGCGCCGGGGTCGGCGGTGCGCGGCGCCGTCCCCGCAGGCCAGCGCTGGGCCGGCTCGCCCGCGCGCGCGGTCCGGCGAGAGCCGGCGTGCGACTGGCCGTCGGCCGCGGCCGCCGCGCTCGCGGCGCTGGGCGCTCGCCTACGGCGTCACGTCGATGCTGCTCGGCGCTGCTCCCCGCGGTCGCGGCGCTGCCTGCGCTGGTGATCGTCGCGGCCGGGCGTCGCAGGCTACGGCGTCCGCGGCGGACGCGACACGGGCAGCCCTGCTCATGGTCGCCCGCTGCGACGCTCGTGTACCTGCTCGGCGTACGCGGCGCTCGTCGTGGCAGTCGTGCGCCTGCTCGGCATCGGCATGCGCGGAGGGCTTCCACCCGGTGCACAGCCGCGCCGGCTGGCAGGTCTGGACCACCGAGCGGCTGATGGACATGGCCCGGACGGGCCTGTTCCCGCTGTACTCCAGCCTGTTCACGCCGGTGTGGCTGCGGTTGCTCGGCGCGGAGGTCGGCCGCGACGTGGAGGCGTCGACCGTGCTCGCGCTGCCGAAGATGACCACGATCGCGGACGGCGCGTTCCTCGCCGACGACACCATGGTCGGCGACCTACGAGCTCTCCGGCGGCTGGATGCACGTCGCGCCGTCACGCGTCGGCAAGCAGGCGTTCCTCGGCAACTCCGGGATGGCCGCGCCGGGCCGTCGGTGCCCAACCGGGGGCTCGTCGGCGTGCTCTCCGCGGCACCGCGCAAGGTCGAAGAAGGGTTCGTCGTGGCTCGGCATCGCCGCCGATGCCGCTGCGCCGGGCGGTCGAGCAGGGCGACGACGAGCCGCACGTTCCACCCGCCGCGCCGACTGCAAGTCGCCCGCGCTGCTGATCGAGCTGTGCCGGGTCGTGCCGGTGATGTGCTCCGCCGCGCTCGCTCGTGCTCGTCGGCGGGCAGCTGGTGGCGATCCAGGCCGCCGATGGGTTCGCGGTGGCCGCGCTGCTCGCCGGCCCGCTGCTGCTCGCCGCCGGCGTCACGGCCGCGGGCCTGACGCGACGGCGATGAAGTGGCTGCTCGTCGGCCGGTTCCGGCCGGTCGAGCATCCGCTGTGGAGCTCGTTCGTGTGGCGCAACGAGCTGGCCGACACGTTCGTCGAGGTGCTGGCGGTCCCGTGGCTGGTCGGGCCGGTCGAGCGGCACGCCGCTGCTCCCGACGTGGCTGCGCACGATGGGCGCGAGCATCGGCCGCGGCGTGTGGCTGGAGACCTACTGGCTGCCCGAGTCCGACCTGGTCGCGGCTCGGCGACGGCGCCACCGTCAACCGGGGCTGCGTCGTGCAGACCCACCTGTTCCATGATCGGATCATGAGCATGGACACGGTGCGCATCGACGACGGGCGCGACGCTCGGACCGCACGGCATCATCCTCCCCGGCGCGGCGCATCGGCGCGCGCACGACCGTCGGGCCCGGCTCGCTCGTCACGCGCGGCGACACCGTGCCCGCCGGCGACGCCGCTGGCTGGGCAACCCGATCACGACGTGGCGACTGAGTCGAAGAGCCGCTGTCGACCGGCGACGGCCGCAGACCGGTAGCGGGCGCAGCCCGGTCGGACGACCCGTACCTGCCCGCGCACGGCAACGGTGGCTACCGGGTCGAGCACTACGAGCTGGACACTCGACTACCGGCTGGCGACCAACCGGCTCGACCGGACGGGCAGTGCATCACCGCGGTGGCCGACGCGCGCGCTGTGCCGGTTCAGCCTCGACCTCGTCGGCGTTCGCGCGTGCCGCGGGTGCGCGTCGACGGCAGCGCAGGCCGGTTCACGCAGTCACAAACGCGGAGCGGCGGAAAGCTGCGTGTCACACCGGCTCGGCCGGTCGCGGGACCGGTTCACCGTCGAAGTCGCGCTACGTGGGCCACCCCGCACCGGTCCCCAGCCGATGGGGCGACGTCGGCTGGGACGAGCTGACCGACGGCGCGCTCGTCGCGAGCCAGCCGATCGGCGCGCCGTCCTGGTTCCCCTGCAACGACCACCCGTCGGACAAGGCGACCTACCGCATCGCCGTCACCACCGCCGCGCCCTACACGGTCGCCGCCACCGGTGTGCTCGACCGCGCGGCGCCGCGCGGCGGCACGAGGACGTGGGTGTACGAGCGGGCGGAGCCGACGGCGACGTACCTGGTCAGCGTGCAGATCGGGCGCTACGACGAGGTCGTGGTCGCCGCAGGCCCGGTGCCACAGGTGCGCGCTGCTCCCGGCCCGGCTGCGCAAGAACGCCGCGCATGACCTCGGCAGGCAGTCCCGCGATCATGACGGTGCTGGAGGGCCTCTTCGGGCCCGTACCCGTTCGCCGACTACCAGCGTCGTCGTCACCGACGACGAGCTGGAGGACCCCATCGAGGCCCAGGGCATGTCGATCTTCGGGGCGAACCATCTCGACGGGCGACGCACCCACGAGCGGCTCGTCGCGCACGAGCTGGCGCACCAGTGGTTCGGCAACAGCCTCGACGATCGCCGACTGGCGCCACATCTGGCTCAACGAGGGCTTCGCGACGTACGCGGAATGGCTGTGGTCGGAGTCGTCCGGCGGCCGCGACCGCCGACTGCGCACGCCCGGGAGTGGCACGCGCGGCTGGCCACGCAGCCTGCCGACCTCGTCCTCGCCGACCCGGGGCCCGCGCGGATGTTCGACGAACGGGTCTACAAGCGCGGCGCGCTGACACTGCACGCGCTGCGCGGTCGGATCGGCGACGAGCGCTTCTTCGCGCTGCTGCGGCACTGGACGGCGCGGCACCGCCACGCGACGGTGACCACCGCGCAGTTCGTTGAACTGGCCGAGCAGTACGCCACCAGGGACCTCTCGGCGTTCTTCACCGCCTGGCTGCACCGGCCCGCTCTCCCCGACATCGCCGTCGAAGGCCGCTGAACTCCCGGCGGGTCACGCACCGACCTCTGCACCCGGCCGCCAGCTTTCCCTCGTGCTCGGTCGGACTACGCACATCGCGCCGGTGTGGCCGTCCGCCCGCCGCGCCGCGTCCAGCCGCTGGATCCGGCCCAGCTGGAACGCCCGGGGCCGGCTCAAGATGTGACCGCATTGCGGCCCCGCAGGTTCGGCCCAGGCGTAGGCTCCCGCTATGGCTCCTGGATCCACATCCACGAGGTCGCCGGTGCCAGCGGGATGAGCGACCTGAGACGGGACGTCACCGCGCTGCCCGATCTGCTGCATGGGCGCGCTCGCGCCGGGCCGGTCCGCGAGCGCCGTCCGGTCTACGTCGACCTGCTTCCGCCGTGCAACGCGGGCTGCCCGGCCGGGGAGAACATCCAGGCCTGGCTCGCACTGGCCACAGATGGCCGCCACGCAGAGGCGTGGCGCACGCTCGTTGCCGACAACCCGCTGCCTGCGATCCATGGTCGTGTCTGCTACCACCCGTGCGAGAGCGTCTGCAACCGCGCCGAACTCGACACCCCGGTCTCGATCCACTCGATCGAGCGGTTCCTCGGCGACCTCGCGCTGGAGAGCGGCTGGGAGTTCGATCCTCCGCCGGGACGAAGTGGCAAACGTGTCCTCGTCGTCGGGTCGGGGCCCAGCGGGCTGTCGGCCGGCTACCACCTCGCCCGGCTCGGCCACGAGGTCGAGATCCGGGACGCGGGCGCCGAGCCCGGCGGGATGATGCGCTACGGCATCCCGGCCTATCGACTGCCGCGCGACGTCCTCGCGGGCGAGCTGGCCCGGATCGCGGCGCTGGGCGTAAGGATCACCTCCGACCACCGCGTCGAAGATCTCGCCGCGGAGCGGGACGAGGGCGGCTTCGACGCGGTCTTCGTCGCCGTCGGCGCGCATCTGTCCAAACGCGTGGAGATCCCCGCCCGGGACGCCGGACGGATCGTCGACGCGGTGTCGTTCCTACACAGCGTCGCGGAGGGCGAGCGACCGGAGATCGGGCGCCGGGTGGCCGTCTACGGCGGCGGCAACACCGCCATGGACGCCGCCCGCGTCGCGCGCAGACTCGGTGCGGACGAAACGGTCATCGTCTACCGCCGCACTCGGGCACAGATGCCCGCCCACGCCGAGGAGGCGGAGGACGCCGAGCGCGAAGGCGTGCGCATCAACTGGCTGAGGACGATCACGGCCTTCGACGGGCCGCAGTTGCAGGTGGAGATGATGGAGCTCGACGGGTCGGGCCGTCCGCAGCCGACCGGCCGCTTCGAGACACTCGCCGCGGACACCGTGATCCTGGCTCTGGGACAGGAGTCCGACACCACGTTCCTGCGCGCGGTGCCAGGGGTGGAGTTCGACAGCGGCGGCACCGTGACGGTGTCGCCGTCGATGATGACCGGATGTCCCGGGGTGTTCGCGGGCGGCGACATGGTGCCTGCCGAGCGCACCGTGACGGTCGGCGTGGGGCACGGCAAGAAGGCCGCCCGTCACATCGACGCGTGGCTGCGCGGCGCGACGGCGCCCGACACGTCGAAGCACCCTCCGGTCGGGTTCGACATGCTCAACCCGTGGTTCTTCGGCGATGCCGCACGCAGGCAGCAGCCTGAGCTGCCGCCCGAGCACCGGGTCGAGGGATTCGGCGAGATCGTCGGCGGACTGTCCGAGGCGGAGGCGACCTACGAGGCCCGCAGGTGCCTGTCGTGCGGCAATTGCTGCGAGTGCGACGGCTGCTTGGGCGCGTGTCCGGAGGACGCCGTCATCAAGCTGGGTGTCGGTAACCGCTACAAGTTCGACTACAACAATTGCACCGGATGCGGTGCGTGCTACGAGCAGTGCCCCGTGCATTCCATCGACATGGTCCCGGAGCAAGGCTGATGCGCACGACGATCGACGGAAACGAGGCTGCCGTCTCGGTCGCCTACCGCCTCAACGAGGTCTGCTGCATCTACCCGATCACGCCGTCCTCGCCGATGGCCGAGCTGGCCGACGAGTGGTCGAGCGGCCAGCGGCCCAACGTGTGGGGCACCGTTCCCGCCGTGGTGGAGATGCAGAGCGAGGGCGGCGCGGCCGGGGCGTTGCACGGGGCGTTGCAGGGCGGGTCGCTGTCGACGACGTTCACGTCGTCGCAGGGCCTGCTGCTGATGATCCCGAACATGTACAAGATCGCCGGCGAGCTGACCTCCGCCGTGCTGCACGTCGCCGCCCGGTCACTGGCCACACAGGGCCTGTCGATCTTCGGCGACCACTCGGACGTCATGGCGGTGCGGCAGACCGGCTTCGCGATGCTCGCCTCGTCGTCGGTCCAGGAGGCCCACGACATGGCGCTGGTGGCCCAGGCCGCCACGCTGGCGACACGCGTGCCCTTTGTGCACTTCTTCGACGGGTTCCGCACCTCGCACGAGCTGAACACGATCGAGATGCTCTCCGACGATGACCTGCGCGCGCTGGTTCCCGAGGAACTGGTTCGGGCGCATCGCGCACGGGGGCTGTCCCCGGAGCGGCCGTTCATCCGCGGCACGGCGCAGAACCCCGACGTCTACTTCCAGGCCCGCGAAACGGTGAACCCCTTCTACGCTCGCGTTGCGGACGTCGTCGAGGACGCGATGACCCGTCTCGGCGAGCGCACCGGCCGCAAGCACCACATCGTGGACTACAGCGGACATCCCGACGCCGAACGGGTCGTGGTGGTGATGGGCTCGGCCGGGGAGACTGTTCGGGAGACGGTCGCATCGCTCACCGCACGTGGTGAGCGGGTCGGCGTGGCCCAGGTGCGGCTCTACCGGCCGTTCCCGGCCAGGGCGCTGGCCGATGCACTGCCCGCCGGAGTGCGCCGGGTCGCGGTGTTGGACCGGACCAAGGAACCCGGCTCGATCGGCGAGCCGCTGTTCCTGGACGTGCTCACCGCGCTCACCGAGTCGCACGAGGATGGCGAGCGGGTCCTACCGAGGGTGTCCGGTGGCCGCTACGGGCTGTCGTCGAAGGAGTTCACGCCGGGCATGGTCACGGCGATATTCGACGAGCTCGCAAGCGAGCGACCGAGGCGGCGGTTCACCGTCGGCATCACCGACGACGTATCGATGACCAGTCTGACCTACGACCCGTGGCTGGACATCGAGCCGCCCGACACGGTCCGCGCGCTCTTCTTCGGGTTGGGGGCGGACGGAACCGTCGGGGCGAACAAGAACACGATCAAGATCCTGGGTTCCGAGGAGCAGCTGCACGCCCAGGGATACTTCGTGTACGACTCGAAGAAGTCGGGCTCGCAGACCGTGTCACACCTGCGGTTCGGACCGAGGGCCATCCATGCGCCCTATCTCGTGCAGCACGCGAGCTTCATCGGCTGCCACCACTTCGCGCTGCTGGACAAGGTCGACGTGCTCAGCCGGGCGGCGCCGGGCGCGACGTTGCTGCTCAACTGTCGCCACGCACCGGAGAAGGTGTGGGATGCGCTGCCCCGGCCCGTCCAGCAGCAGATCCTCGCCAAGCACATCGACGTGTGGGCGATCGACGCAGGCCGGATCGCCCGCGCGGTCGGCCTTGCCGGGCGGATCAACATCGTGCTGCAGACCTGCTTCTTCGCGATCTCCGGTGTGCTGCCGAGGGAGGAGGGCATCACCCGGATCAAGGAGGCGATCGCGAAGACCTATGGCAGGCGCGGCGCCGAGGTGGTCGAACGCAACGACGCGGCGGTGGACCAGGCGCTCGCGGGCCTGCACCGGATCGAGGTGCCCGACCGCGTGACGGCCACCCGCGAGATGCCACCGCCGGTACCCGCGCACGCGCCGGAGTTCGTCCGCGCCGTGACCGCCGAGATGATGGCAGGCCGTGGCGACGATCTGCCGGTCAGCGCACTGCCGGTGGACGGCACCTACCTGAGCGGCACGACGGCTTACGAGAAGCGCAACATCTCCGAACTGGTCGCGGCGTGGGATCCCGACACGTGCATCCAATGCGGCAACTGCAGCTTCGTCTGCCCACACAGCGTGATCCGTTCCAGGTATTACGGCCCGTCCGACCTGCTCAACGCACCGGAAGCGTTCCAGTCGGCTCCGCTGGTGGCCCCCGGGCTCCCGGACAGCCGTTACACGCTGCAGGTCTACGTCGAGGACTGCACCGGATGCGGACTGTGCGTCGAGGCCTGCCCGGTCGTCACACCGGGTGATCCGGTCGGCAAAGCGATCAATCTCGCCCTTGCCGAACCACTGCTTGCCGACGCGCGCGACAACATCGCGTTCTTCGAAGCGTTGCCTGCGAGCGACAGGTCCCGCGTCGACTTCGGCACCGTGCGCGGCACCCAGTTCCTGGAGCCGCTGTTCGAGTTCTCCGGTGCCTGCGCGGGCTGCGGTGAAACGCCTTACGTCAAGTTGCTCTCCCAGCTGTTCGGTGACCGGTTGATGGTCGCCAATGCGACCGGCTGCTCGTCGATCTACGGCGGGAACCTGCCCACCACGCCGTGGACGACCGACGCCGACGGCCGAGGCCCGGCATGGTCGAACTCCCTGTTCGAGGACAACGCCGAGTTCGGGCTCGGATTCCGGCTCGCCGCCGACGGGCAGACCGACCTGGCAAGGCGGCGGCTCGCGCAGCTTCGCGACGTCGTGGGCGCCGAGCTGGTGGACAGCATCCTCGAAGCTCCGCAACTGCGTGAGTCGGAGCTCCGGGCGCAACGCGAACGGGTCGCTGACCTGATGCGGCGGCTTGACCGGGTGGCTGACCCCGTGGTGACCGATCTGCTCAGCGTCGTGGATCACCTCGTCCGGCGCAGCGTGTGGATTGTCGGCGGCGACGGCTGGGCCTACGACATCGGGTCCGGCGGGCTCGACCACGTCCTGGCGACCGGGCGGAACGTGAACGTGCTCGTGCTCGACACCGAGGTCTACTCCAACACCGGCGGACAGGCGTCCAAGGCGACGCCGCTGGGCGCTGTCGCCAAGTTCGCCGCCGCCGGTAAGACGACCGCGAAGAAGGACCTCGCCCTGCAGGTGATCGCCTACGGCAACGTGTACGTCGCCAGGGTCGCGATGGGTTCCGATCCGCAACAGACGCTGGCGGCTTTCCGCGAGGCGGAGGCGTACGACGGGCCTTCGCTGGTGATCGCCTACAGCCACTGCATCGCGCATGGCATCGAGATGCGAGAAGGGCTCGATCAGCAGTACCGAGCCGTGGCCAGCGGGTACTGGCCACTGATCCGCTACGACCCGATGGTGCGCGCTGCGGGTGGCAACCCCTTCCTGCTCGACTCGACCCGGCCACGCATCCCGCTGGCCAGCTACACCGACCGCGAGCTGCGTTACAGCTCGCTCACGAACACCGACCCGGCCGAGGCCGAGCGCCTGCACGGCCTGGCCGAGCTGGCCGTCGCCCAACGCTGGCAGGTCTACGAGGAGATGGCGGCCCGCGGCGCACACCGGTTCCCGCCTGATGCCCGCAAGGACCGCGGATGACACTGTCCACCGATTACATGGGACTTGCCTTGCGCAACCCGCTCGTCGCGTCGGCGTCCCCGCTGTCAAGGACCGTGGACGGGGTGCGGCGCCTCGCCGACGCCGGCGTCGGCGCGGTCGTGCTCTACTCGCTCTTTGAGGAGCAGCTGCGCAGGGAGGCGGAGCGGCAAGCGCGGCTGGTCGACTCCGGCACCGAGAGCTTCGCCGAGTCGCTGTCGTACTTCCCATCCTCCACACAGGAGGAACCCGGCCCGCGCCGCTACCTGAGCCTGCTTGAGCGCGCGGCGGCCGCCGTCGACGTACCGGTCATCGCCAGCCTCAACGGCGTCACTCCCGGCGGCTGGGCGAACTACGCCGCAGCGATGCAGGGTGCCGGAGCCGCCGCGATCGAGCTGAACATCTACTACCTCCCCGGCGGAACGCACATCTCCGGACGCGACGTGGAGCAGCGGCACGTCGACGTGGTAGCCCGGGTCAAGGAAACCGTGACCGTCCCGGTGGCGGTGAAGCTGAGCCCACACTTCAGCTCGCCCGGCGAGATGGCACTACGCCTCGACAAGGCGGGCGCGGACGCACTGGTGCTGTTCAACCGGCACCTCCAGCCCGACATCGACTCCGAATCCCTCGCCGTTGTACCGGCAGTGGGTCTCTCCAGTCAGGCGGAGGCCCGGCTGCCGCGCACCTGGATCGCGCTCCTGCGCGGGCGCCTGGGTGCCTCGCTCGCGGCGACCACCGGCGTCGAGGGTGCGGCCGATGTGGCCTGCTACCTCCTGGCAGGCGCCGACGTCGTGATGACGGCATCGGCGCTGCTGCGACACGGTCCGGAGTATGCGGCCGTCCTGCTCGACGGGCTGTCGAAGTGGATGGTACGCAAGGACTTCGCAACGGTCGACCAGCTGCGCGGCCTCCTGTCGGTGCCACCGGGCACCGACGAGGCCGCACACGAGCGCGCGAGCTACGTCCACGCGATGCGCGAAGCGAACAGCAGCGAGTACGGCCCTTGGTGACCGCGAACAGCCGTCACCGGATCCCGCCCCTGGGCCCGCCGGCAGTTCCTCACCGAGTGGCTGGACGCCCCCGATGGTCAGCCGCGCGGCCATCCTCGCGGCGGCGGTCGCCGAGTTCGCCGCCTGCGGCTTTCCCGGAGCCCGCATGACGGGCATCGCGCAGGCAGCCGGAGGCGACAAGCAGCTGATTGCCAACGAGAACGTCGAAAAGGCCCGTTACCTGAGGCGATCGTCGGTCACTCGGAGCATCGATCCGCCGATCATCGAGAACCCGGCCAAGGTACTCGAACGCGGCGTGGCGCAGGGTTCCTTTCGGCCAGACGTGGACGCCTACGAGCTGCACCGCGTGACGAGCGCGCCTCCCGGATCCCCAGCCGCAGCGGCGGGGTGGGCGCGGTCCGATCCAACGCCTGAACCTGCGACTTCTCATCAATGCAGAGAACCACCGCCTTCTCCGGCGGGTTCGGATACAGCCCGACGATGTCGCGGATCTTCGCGTCCAGCTCGGGGTCGGTGGAGAACTTGAACGTCTGCACCCGCCAAGGCTGCAGGTTCCACTTGCGCAAGACCCGGGCCACCGAGGCGAACGAGATGCCCAACTCCGACAGTCGGCCCGGCCGGCAGCCGGGCCGACCAGTGCGTCACGCCCCGACGCGCGGGCGGGCGGCCCTCGTCGGCCAGTGTGGCCACCACCACGTCGACCGCATCGATGCGCGGCGGCCTGCCGCTACGCGGCTGATCATGCAGGGTGGTGATGCCGCCCGCGTCGTAGCGAGCTCGCCAGTTCACCACGGTCGGGCGCGAGGTGCCGGTCCGCCGCACGATCTCCGCATTCGGCAACCCCCTCGGCGGCCAACAACACGATCCGCGCCCGCGCCGCCAACCCGGCCCGGATCGAACTCGACCGCACCGTCCTCTCCAGCCGTGGACGATCACCATCACGCAGAATCAGCGGGAGCAACCGACATGACTCATTGTCCCGCACCCCGCCGTAAACAGTAGTCCGAGTGAGGCGACCGACCGGGCTCGATCCCCGACGTGCGTCGCCAAGGTTCTGGAGCAACATCCCGCAGCGTACCGGCCGTCCCGGTTCCGCCCACCGATTCCGCCCACCGCAGAGCAGCCGGCGGGCCAGGCGGGCGTCGACGCGACCGGCATCGGGATCGGGATGGCCGTCCCGGGTATCAGCCTGTCCGCTGTCATCCTGGGTCGAACGGGAACCGGCTGATGGAACTCGACGCCGACCCGGAGATCGCCGCGGTGCTCGCGCAGCCGATGTGGCGGCACTGGACTCCGCTGGCGTCGACGACCCTGGTGCTTGCCCCGACCGTGGTGCCGCAGCCGCGACCGCGGTGGCTCGGGCGGGGGGTGGTCAGCCGATGCTCGACTCAGTCCCGCTGCAGTGGGGATGTCCGCGGGCGGTCCGCGCGGCGCCCACGAGGACGTGGGCGAGGCCTGGGTAGCGGCCTGTCGGCAGGGCCCACAGCTGATCGATCGTGCGCCTGTCCGGGCGACCGCGACCAACCGGCTCGCGCTCGGCGTGGGCGATCAGCTGCCACTTCTGCGCCGGGCAGCTCACCCCGGCCAGGGCCAGGTTGAGCCGGGCGATGTCATCGCGATGGATCCCGGCCACGGGCCGGTACAGCGACGTCTTGCCCACCGTCTGACCTCCGGCGGGAACGTCCCCGGGTATGGCCGCCCGCGGCGGAGCTGCAACGGGCACCGGAATCTGGGGCACCACTGAACACCTGCCCCTTGCACTGTCCCCCGCATCCCCCACCCACGCACAACCGCCACACGGGACTGTTCGGCGTCGCCTGCTCAGCGCCGCCGCCGATGAACCGTTGCGCGGCGACAATCCGGGACGACGTGGCGGCCACCGCAGCCCGTCGAGCGCGAGATCGGCGGAGACCTCGACGACGAGGTCGGGGCGGACACAGGTGTAGGCAGTGCGCGGCGCTCTCCCTGGTGCGCCGGGAGCTTGTCGGGCCAGTCGCGGTCGTCCTGCTCGAGCACGGTGCGTTCCGTGTCGTCGCGCATCGTGGCGTCCTTTCGTCGGCGGTCCGGCGGTCACCGGGCACAGAGGAATCAGGTCGGGGCCGGTCCTTGGACGAGGTGCACGATCCCCGAGATCACCAGGTACACCCCGAACGCGCCGGCGGCGAGCACGACGATCGTGCGCCCGTACCGGGAGAGCCAGCCGTTCACCGCGGTGACCACCCGGATCGTTGGCTCGGGCGCGACGGCGTGGGCGACGACCGGGATCTCGATGGCCAGCATGTAGATCCCGGCCACCAACAGGACGCTGAGGATGGTCACCTGCACGCTGGCATTCGCCTTTGCGATCGAATGAAGGGAGGCGAGGTAGAGCGGCGAGGGCGTGTACATCAGCAGGCCGATCGCCAGCAGCCCGAGCAGGCCGAACTCGCGGCGTTGTTTCGCGGCCTTCGGACCCTTTGGTGGTCGGAACCAGACGTAGACCGCCGAGCCCAGCAGCAGGACCCCAATGGCGAGATCGATCCAGGCGGGCACCGTGCGGTGCGGGCCGCGCTCCACGCCGGAGCCCTGCAGGATGAACACCAGGGCGAACCCGAAGCCTAGCGTCGCGAGCACCGCGCCCGCGATGAAGATCAGGGCGCGTCTCCTGGGCCGCGGACTGACAAGCAGGAACGCCACGAACAGCAGTCCCGGAGGATAGATCGCCGCCCCGAACGCCTCCGGCACCGCTTCGCTCAACATGAGCTCACCCTCTTCTGATGCGTCATGACGTGAGGCCCGTCGTCGTCGGGGACGGCTCCGGCGCGGGCGCGGGAGCGGGAGCGCGCGCGGGTGCAGGGGCGGCCACTGGGGCGGGCTCGGGCGCGCAAGCGGACACGTGTGGGCCAGGGTCGGGCAGCCGGAGCGTGATCACGTAGGACACCACGACTCCGACGATCACGAGCGGGATCACCGTGAGCCCGGTACTTTCCGAGGAACAGGGTGGCGAGCAGGACCGAGGACATCGGCAGCCGCAGCATGCCCATGGTCATCGCCCCAATCCCGATCGCCGCCCCTGAGACCGATCCCGCCCAGTAGCAGGTCACCCGGCGGAAGGGTGCGCCCGCTATCAGGCGCGGTGGTTCACCGGTCGTACCGGCTGGCCGGGCCCCGAGGACGAGCACCCAACTGGTCTGGCCATTCGACAACCGCAGCCGCGCCGCAGGACCGGACCCGGACCGCGCGGAGATCATCCAACAAGGCCTCTCCGACGTGATCACCGTCGCAGAGCCGAACCGGCTCGGCGACCCCGACAACGCGCCGCTCCCCGTACGACGAGATGGTCCTGGGCCGCCAGCCCGTCCAGCAGCAGGCGGCCGTCCCGTGCCCGGTCGCCTGTCAGGCCGGGAGCCGGCCGAGCCCACCGAATTCCGCCGAATTCCGCCGACGAGCAGGAACTGCGAGCTCCGCAGAACCCTACGACGAACACTCGTCGCCGCCGGCGCCTCCAGGATGTGGCCCGCTCGAGCCCTCAGGGCACGGCGGCGGCAGGCCGACACCACCAACGCCACGCTGACCAGGGTGAACCAGATCGCGTCGAAGACAAGCCCACCGCCGCACTCAAACCGGGCGGCGCACGGCATCACCGTCGCGACCGACGGGTCACGTCATCGCGTCCACGCCGGACCGCGGCGAGTACTTCTCCTGCTCCGTGACACGCCACGCCCCGGCGCCGGCCCCCGCCGCCGCCTTCGCCTGCTCCCACTTCAGCCTGGCGAGGTGGTGGGCCGGTAGGTCCGCGCGGCGATACCAGCGCCGCCCGGCCCCGACAACGGCCGCGGCGGCCAGCGTGAGACCCATCAGTCCCAGGATGCTGCCGATCACGCACAGCGCGGCCGCTGCGATCAACATCCCGCGGTTGAGATCCAGCAAGGAGGGGTCGGTCCGGCGATCGCTCATCTCACGCTCCCATCGTCGTGCGCACCGGGGATGCGGCGCGTCCGCAATACCTGCGCAGCGTCCAGAGCCCGCCCCGCCCGTGCATCACCCCGCGGGGATGACGACCCGCGGCGTCAGGAAACGGATGTACCGAGACCATCGTCATGCCGAGCGTGTGGAGCTGCGCGATGATGCCGTGCCGATCGCGCAGATCGGCGGCATCGCCGCGCCGGCAGCGCCGCGCGGTCGCAGTCAGCATGAGTCGGCTAAGGTCGATCCCGGTGATGGTGAGCCGGTCCAGCAGCGGAGCGACCATCGGGATCTCATTCGTCTTCACCCGAGATCGACCTGGCCGAGCATCAGCTGGTCATCGTGGGTGGCCGCGGCGAACAGAGGCACCTGGTCGCCGACATCGACCGCGCCGCGCACCGGGGAGACCGCTCATGACATTCCGTCGTCGCGTGCGAGGCTTTGCCTCCCCCGGGGGTCGGTCCCGCCACAACCGCATCCCCACGCCGACACCGGTCGCCAGGTACGTTTGTCCCAACGGGCCGCGTGGCGAGTGCGTGCTGTCGACCTTGGTGATCGTCGTGTCACCCATGAAGCGATTCAACCCGCCATGCCCTCCGTGCACAACCAACGCGGGAACGCCAGGGAAGCAGCCAGTCGGGGTCGGGGTCCGCGTCATGTGCGATGGGAACAACAGCCCATGTCGAGCTTGGGTAGACGGCCCGCGCCTCGCCGAGGCAGGCGACCAGCATGTCCCAAACACATTGGCGCCGCCCAGCTCCGCCCGTGGGCGGAGCAGGTCCAGCAACGGCGTGGGCCAGTCCGGCTCGCCGCAGCAGCGCCACGACGATGCGGTGACCCGGACTGTGGCCGCTACTGCCGCTGCCGTCGGGCGAACACGACCACCATCCCGAGCCTGCTCCGGCACCGTGAGGTGCCCGGCAGCGATGGCTGTCCGGCCGCGACGACCTCGACGTCCGCGTCGTACACGGGCGGGTCCACGGCCGCCGGCTCGGCGCAGGTTTGGCCGCCACGCCTGCCGCGCGGCGCAGCAGCTCCACGACCTCCTCATCTGACGTCTGCTGAAAGTCGACGTTGAACCGGCCCACGGCGGAGAACCGCTCGGGCACCTCGATGCAGATCGGGCTTCGTCGACCTCACCCTGCAGCCGGATCGCCGACTCCCGAGCGCACACCGGCGCCGCCGACACCACCCGCGCCGCGCCCTGCGCCCGGGCCATCTGACAGGCCACTCGCGCCGTGGAGCCCGTCGCGATCCCATCATCGACCACCACCACGGAGGCTTATTCGTGTGTCCTGAACGCAAGGAGGGTTGATGTAGGTCAAGCTCTTGATGCGGTGCTGCGTGGATGATGAAGGATCTGGCCCTTCGGTGCCGTTCTGCAGAGGGTGGCATCAAACCGCCTCATGCTGCGTTGGCTGAAGACCGTCGTGGTGAGCGATGAGGAAAAGGCGTCGTTGAGGCGTCAGGTGGGGATCGGGAAGGCGAGTGCAAGCGAATCGTTGTAGACGCGTCGAAACCTCTTAGATGACATCAGAACCGGAGCGGGAATAAGGGTCCGGGATAAGTCTGGCGGGCGGTCTGCTTACTGGCCAGGCGGTGTCCGGCGTATAGACGACGCGAGCCCGATCTGCTGCGTTTACGTGGAACAGGAGAAGGCGTGCCCCGATGCCGTCCCGTCTCGAACGGTCGGGCGAAAGGGAGTGTCCCAAGCGTTTGACACCGTGAGGGATCGAGTACCGATGCGGGGTGTGCTGGCGGACCGGCTCGTAGTAGTGGTGAAGCCCCTGTAATGGGGGTGGAGCGAAGGGGCCGGGTTGTCCGTGGCTGTGTTCGTTCGATCAACCGGACATCGTCCGGGAGGAGTCGTGTGGACGAGTTGAAAGCACCAGGCAAGCCGTTTGATATCTCGAAACAGGCCGTCTGGGAGGCGTGGGAGAAAGTCAAGGCGAACAAAGGTGCGCCCGGTGTGGACGGGGTGTCGATCGCGGAGTTCGAGAAGGACCTGAAGAACAATCTCTTTAAGGTGTGGAATCGGATGTCCTCGGGATCGTATTTCCCGCCGCCGGTGCGCGCGGTGGAGATACCGAAGTCGCATGGCCAGGGCACCCGAACTCTGGGTGTGCCTTCAGTGGCTGACCGGGTCGCGCAGACGGTGGTGGCGAGGGTATTGGAGGCGAAGGTCGAGCCGATCTTCCATCCCGACTCCTACGGCTACCGCCCGAGACGCGGCGCGTTGGATGCGGTCGCCGCCTGCCGGATGCGGTGTTGGAGAACGGACTGGGTGCTCGATCTGGACATCCGCAAGTTCTTCGACACCGTGCCGTGGGACCTGGTGGTCAGGGCGGTAGAGGCCAACACCGACCTGCCGTGGGTGCTGCTGTATGTCAAGCGGTGGCTGGCTGCGCCGTTGCGGCTGCCTGACGGTTCCTTGCAGAAGCGGGATCGGGGTACCCCACAGGGTTCCTTATGTTCAGCTGAACATAAGGAACCGTATGAGCAGCGCCGGATTATGCCCAGTGCTGGCCTGTTCTGCCTGGTGAGAGGCGGTCCGGTGGTCGAGCGCTGCGCATAACCGGTGATGGTTGTCAAAGGCTGGTGAGCCAGTCGAGCAGTCCGGGGTTCTGGTTCCATTCCGGCAGCTGGTCGGAGGCGATGTCGGGGTAGGCGGCTTCGAGGGCTTTGCGTTTCGCCTCGGTGGAGGCGCGCGCGTAGATCTCGGTGGTGGACAGGTCGACGTGGCCGAGGATGTCTCGGATGTAGGGCAGCGGGACGCCGGCCTCGTAGAGGTGCATTGCCTTGCTGTGGCGCAGGGTGTGTGGGCTGACGTCGGCGTCGGTGAGCTGCGGGTCGTCGGTCCTGGTCAGGTACTTGCCGATGATCCACGCGATGCCGCCACGGCTGAGCTTGGTTCCGTGCTGGTTGAAAAACACCGGCTGGTCGTCATGACCGGGCCGGTCCAGGCGGTATTCGGCCAGGTAGGAGGTCAGGATCGCAGCCGTGTTGCTCATCAGGGGGACGTGGCGGGTTTTGCGGCCCTTTCCGGTCAGGGCGGCCATCGCGGGGTGTTGCAGGCGGATGTCGCGGACGGTGAGGTCGGCGATTTCTTGGACCCTGGCGGCGGTGTCGTAGAGCGTGGCGAGCAGGGTCGCGTCGCGGCGGCCCCGGCGGGTGGACCGGTCGGGCTGCGCGAGCAGGCGGCGGGTCTGCTCGACGGTCAGGTGGTGCACATCCGGGCGGATCTGTTTCTTGGCAGGGATCGCGAGGATGTCCTGGTAGCTGGCCATCCGGGCCGGGTCCTGGGCCTGCATCCACGCGCAGAACGAACTGATCGCGGCCAGGCGTTGGTTGCGCGTCGAAGCGCTGTTGTCCCGGCTGACCTCGAGCCAGTCCAGGAACCCTGCGATGGCGCCGACGTCAACGTCATCGAGGGTGAGCTTGCTGGGCGGGATGGATCTCTCGTCACGGAAGAAGGCGATCAGGAGCTTGAACGCGTCGCGGTAGGACGCGACCGTGTTGGGTGAGCAGCCGCGCAGCCCGGCCAAATAGGTGGTTAGGAAGCGTCGCAGGCAGACCGCGAAGTCAGTCGCCATGGCGCGGCTCCGCGGTGACGGGCGGGACGACGTCGCCGGTGGCTTGTTGGACTCGGGCGGTGATGTCCGGGTAGGACTCGGCGGTCAACCGCAGGTAGTAGGAGGTGTCGCGCAGCGACGAATGACCCATATACGTTTGCAGGACCGGCAGCAGCGCACCGACGTCCTGGCCTTGAGCGAACCAGAGGCGGAGATTGTTGACCGCGAAGGTGTGCCGCAGGTCGTGGACGCGGGGACCGTGGCCCCGCCCGCCGTGGGAGATACGCGCTCGCCAGAGGAACCGGCGGAAGTTCTTGTCGATGTTCCCGACCGTCAGCGGCAGGCCGTTGCGGCCGGGGAAGAACCAGTCCCAGGCCGAACGGCCGGCGAGGTGGGCGTGGTAGTCGGAGAGCCTGACCCGCAGCGGCTCGGAGACGGGAACCTGCCGATCCTTGCCGCCCTTGGCGTCGCGGACCTGCAGCACTCCGGCGTCGATGTCGACATCGCCCGGACGCAGCAGGCGGGCCTCGCTCAACCGCAGGCCGCAGGCGTAGATCGTGCGGAACAGCACCGGCATGACCAGGTGCTGGAACGGGACCTGGGAGCAGCGGCGGCATCGGTCGGTTTGGGCGAACAGGGCCGCCAGTTCCTGGTCGGTGTAGATGTACGGGACGTAGCGGGCGGGTCTGGCCAGCACGCCTGCGGGCAGGACGTAGGCAGGGACGCCCCGGTGCCCCAGCCATCGGGCCAGCTCTCTGACCGGCGCGGCCAGGGTCTGCAGGGTCGCCGGTCTGACGCCCCGTCGCCGGGCGGAGGCGACCCACGCCTCGACCGAGACCTGGGAGACCGTGCCCAGTCCGGGGAACTCGACGCGACAGAACGCTTCGAACCGGGCCAGTACCCGCGCCTCGGCGGCGTACTTGTAGCCGACGGCACGCTTCTCCGCGACGAGCGCTGCGATCGCGTCGGCCAGCGTGATGGCGGAGGTCATCGTGACGCCTGCGCTGCGGGCCGGTCCGGATCCAGCGCGCACTTGGCCAGCAGACCCAGGGACGATTTCAGATACACGCCGGTCGACCCGACGGACTGGTGACCGAGGATGTCGGCGATCTGCTCGACCGGTGTGCCGTCCTCCATCAGCCGGGTCGCCAGCGAGTGTCTGAGCGAATGCATGCCGTGGCGGCGTTTCTCGCTGACCGGGACATGGGCCGCCCGGGCGTGCTTGACCAGAATCTGGTGCAGATGGTCCTGGTCGGAGAACGGGCCGATCGGGGCGGTGTGGCGGATGAACACCTGGGGGCAGTCACTGACCGGACGGCCAGACCGCACGTAGTCGATGACCGCCCAACCGACGTCCTTCAGCAGCGGCAGCCACACTCTGTGGCCGGTCTTCGCTTGGCTGAGGGACAGCCGGTTGCCCGGCCAGTCGAAATCGGAGAATTCCAGCCGTTTGATGTCGATGCCGCGCAGCCCCAGCCTGGTGACCAGCAGGATGATCGCGTAGTCGCGCTTCCCGCACGGGTTGCCCCGGTCGACCGCGTCCAGGATCTTGGTCACGTCGGTTAGATCCCAGACCGACGGGACCCTGGTCTGCTTGCGGGACCTCACCGCTGGGACCGCGTCCAGCACGGCCGCGTCGACCAGGCCCTCGCCGGACGCGAATCTGAGGAACGCCCGCAACGCGCATAGCTTCTGCTCGACGGTCTTGAACTGGTATCCCGCCAACGTGGCGACGAACGCCTCGACCGCCCCGGCGTCACAACGAGCCATCCCGCCGCGCGTGTCCAGGAACGCGACGAACTCCCCGGCCACCGTCGTGTACGTCCGCACGGTCGACGCGGCCCGGTCGGCGGTCCGCAGCCACGCCTGGAATCGGGCGACGGTGTCGACCCCGTCTCCGCCCAGCCTACTGATGCTGCGGGAGTAGCGCCGTAGGACCGCCCCGTGGACCGCGTAATCGCCCAGCATCTGGGCGACCCTGAACAAGTAGACATCGGTTGGTTTGAGCGTGCCGGCCTGCTCCTTGTCGAAGAAGCCGCAGGTCTCGTCGACCCACGCCATCGCCAGATCCCGGGAGAACTCTTCCACGCCGCAAGCGGCGAAGAACCTCTCCAAGCGGCGCCAGCAGCCCCGATACCAGACCATCGTCGAGCCCTTGTAGCCCTGACGCACCAGCTCGGCGTCCAAATCAGACACCAGCGCAGACAAGGTCACCATCGCAGCCGACCTCCAATCACGCGGCCGGCACCGTGCCGAACCGCATGATCAGAGTCCCGGTGCTATGCGCAGCGCTCGACCACCGGACCGCCTCTCACCAGGCAGAACAGGCCAGCACTGGGCATAATCCGGCGCTGCTCATACGGTTCCGCGGTCTCACCGGTCCTCGCCAATCTGTTCCTCCACTACGCGTTCGATATCTGGATGGTCCGGGAGTTTCCCGGTGTCGAGTTCGAACGGTATGTCGATGATGCGGTCGTGCACTGCATCAGCGAGGCCCAGGCCCATCAGGTGCTGGCGGCGCTGGGGGAACGGATGCGAGAGGTCGGGCTGGAATTGCACCCGGACAAGACCAGGATCGTCTATTGCCAGGACAGCAACCGGCGCGGCTCGTATGAGCACACCGAGTTCACGTTCCTCGGCTACACGTTCCGGCCGCGCGGGGTGCGCACGAAGCACGGGAACATGTTCACCGGCTTCAATCCGGCGGTCAGCAAGGACGCCTTGAAGAAGATCAGCGCGCAGGTGCGGTCCTGGCGGCTGCACTATCGTACGCAGATCACCGAAGCGGACCTGGCACGGCGGATCAATCCCGTGGTGCGAGGTTGGATGAACTATTACGGCGCGTTCTACCGGTCGGCGCTGTATCCCCTCCTGGCGCGCATCAATGCCTACTTGATGCGTTGGCTACGCAAGAAACACAAAAGGCTGCGAGGGCGTAAGAAGGCGCGCGAGGCATGGGAAAGAGCGGTGGCCCAACGGCCCCGATTCTTCTCCCATTGGCTCTGGGTCAATTGGGTTCCGCGAGTCTGGTGACCAGGGCAACAAGAGCCGTGTAACGGGAGACTGTTAAGCACGGTTCCGTGAGAGCCGG